>NZ_JAHLNC010000006.1:0-231860 GCF_018916625.1 Clostridium senegalense | reverse complement strand
CTCTTCCTCCGGGTACTTAGATGTTTCAGTTCCCCGGGTTTACCCCCATATACCTATGTATTCAGCATATGGTACTTAATATAATTAAGTAGGTTTCCCCATTCGGAAATCTCTGGATCACAGGCTATTTGCGCCTACCCAAAGCTTATCGCAGCTTATCACGTCCTTCTTCGGCTCCTAGTGCCAAGGCATTCACCCTGCGCCCTTTGTAGCTTGACCTAAAAGATTGTCATAAACTTCGTATTACGTCGTCAACTTCAGTTACTGTGGTACTCACTTACATAAGTAAGCTCCGTTCCTCGTTCCTTTGTTTCCTAGTACTACTTGTTTCTGCCAACTTTTCAAACATTCTTATAAACTTTGTACTGCGTTGTCAACTTTCTTCGTTCCGATGCTCATTTACATAAGTAAACTCCGCTTCTCACTCAGTCGTTTTCTAACATTACTTGTTTCTAAAAACTTTTCTAAAGCTTGTCATAAACTTCACACTACTTCGTCAACTTTCCTCATTCCGATACTCACTTACCTTAGTAAGCTCCGTTTCTCATTCGGTTGGTTCCTAGCATTGTTCGTTTTTGCCAACTTTTTCATTGTCATTTATACAAAAATTCGCATAAAATAGTTTCTATTTTAAGGTTTTTATTGTCTTGACGAAATTGTTATATCTTTATTTAAAGGTCTAACAATGTCTTTTATCACTGTGCAATTTTCAAAGAACAAAATATGTTTTTTTATGTCATTTCTAGACTGCTTTTTTATGGTATCATTTTGTTTTTTATATGTCAATAGTTTTTTAATTTTATTTGGTATATTTTTTCAATATATTTTTAACTGTTTTAAAATTATATTGAAATTACACTTACATTAGTATAACCCCATAAAGGATTTTTTATTTTAAATTCAAAATAAGGAGTAAACATCTTATACTATAATAAGATGTTTACTCCTTATTTTTTGTTATTTTTTGAGATAATATTTTGAATACTACTTAAATATAAACTAATTATGATTTTTTTACTCTTTATACTATTAAACTTTATAATAAAATCTAATATATTATAATAACCCATAACCAAGTATTACTTGATTTTAGTTAATTGTTTACTAATTACTTCATTTGTTTATTGTCACACATATATTATTATATATTTTTTAAAGGTATTTTAAATTGTGGTATACCTAAAGTGTATGGACCTATATCATTCATATTAAAATATATAACCACATTTTTTCCCTCACAATAAAAATTAAAATTTTCATTTGAATTAATTTTTTCTATATAATACTTATCTTTACTTTTACGAATTTCTTTTCTTAATTGTGTTTTTAATCTTCTACATTCCTCATCTCTTACTAAATCTTTTAAAGATAATAACTTATCTTTTTTTAAATCAATATTATATGATTTTTTTTCTTTTATTTCATAATCACCACCAGTAAACTTATATATATTAAGTACTATGCTAATTATTTCTTTTCCTGTTTTTATGTCATAATCTACTTTACATCTATAATTTTTCAAGTCATAATTATTTAAATTAGCATATTCGTGATCATTAACGCTTAAGTCCTCTATATCTTTTTTTATAGAAGTTATGTCATTTTTTATCATTTCATTTATATTGTATTCTAAATTTTTATCTTGCAGTCCTGAAATTTTAGGAATTCTTATATTGTAATCTACTTTTCCTGTAGTAAAAATTTCGTTATCTTCTATTATTACAATATTAGACGCTTCTATAGCTTCAACATTTAAATTCAATTTCATACAAACAATAAAAGTAAACAAAATACATATTAACAATACAACTTTGTAATTTTTAAAATACTTTTTAAACATACTCTTACCTCCATACACAATAATCATATATTAGAAATTTATATAGATTATTTTTATTTGCACATCAACTTAAGTACATCTTACCATTTTATTCCAGTAAAATCTCAATTATTCTGTAACCTATCTATATTTTTTTATTACAATACATCATAATTATTGACACTTTATGGTTTTTATATTTCTTTTAATACCTTATTTTTATAAGACTTTTAAATTTTTGTCATAAAAAAAACACCTTAAAATGATTTATCATTTTAAGGTATCTTTTTTATTTTAATCTCCAAGTTGTTCCTTCTTTACTGTCTAATATTTCTATATTCATTTTAAGCAATTGATCTCTTATTTCATCTGCTCTAGCATAATTTTTAGAACTTCTAGCTTCATTTCTTTCTTTTATAAGATTTTCTATAGATTCAACATCTATATTTGATAAATCTTTTTCTACAGATGTTAATTCTAAAGATAATACTTTATCAAAATCTTCTATTAAAAATTTCTTTTCTAAATTTGTTAAATTTTCATCTTTTAAAACATCTAAAAGCACAGTAAATGCATTTGGAATATTTAAATCATCACTTATTTGTTTTTTAAACTTTTCATTATAATTATTTATATTTTCATTATTAAAATTATCATTTTCACAAACATTTTCTAATATTGTAGCAATTCTCTTTTTAAGTGCTTTAAAAGACTTTCTAGCTGCATCTAAATTTTCAAAACTAAATATTAATTGTTTTCTATATCTTGATTGTAAACAAAAATATCTATAATCTAATGGTGAAAACCCTTCTTCTTCTAATCTTTTTACCGTTAAAAAGTCTCCAGTTGATTTAGACATTTTACCACCATCTAATACTAAAAATTCACCGTGCATCCAATAGTTGACCCATTTTTTTCCACTATAAGCTTCTGATTGAGCAATTTCATTAGTATGATGTACTGGTATATGATCAATACCTCCACAATGTATATCTATACTATCTCCTAAATATTTCATTGACATTGTTGAGCATTCTAAGTGCCAACCTGGAAATCCTCTACCCCATGGAGATTCCCATTGCATTATTTGATTTTTAAACTTAGAATTCGTAAACCAAAGCACAAAATCAAGAGGATTCTTCTTATTAGGATCTACTTCTATTCTACTTCCTGCTTCTAATTCTTCAATGCTTAAATTTGCAAGTTTTGTATAGTCCTTAAATTTATCTATTTCAAAATATACATTCCCATTAGATTGATATGTATACCCTTTTTCTTCCAAAACTTCAATAAAATTTATCATCTCTTTTATATGTTCAGTTGCTCTACAAACCACATTAGGTCTCTTAACATTTAATTTTTTACAATCATCTAAAAATGCTTCTTCATAGAATTTTGCTATTTCCCAAACTGTTTTCTTTTCTCTTGAAGCACCAAGGGCCATTTTATCTTCGCCTTCATCACCATCTGACTGAAGATGCCCTACATCTGTTACATTCATTACATGTTTAACTTTATAACCAGCATATTCTAAAGATTTTTTAAGTACATCTTCAAATATATATGTTCTTAAATTTCCTATATGGGCATAATTATAAACTGTTGGTCCACAAGTATACATACCAACTTTTCCTGGAACTACAGGAATAAATTCGTCTTTTTTTCTTGTCATTGTATTGTATACATAAAAGCTCATTTTTAACTCTCCTTTTTGTAGATTTTTAATCAATAATAATCATTTTAATTCTATTATTTAATCTTAATGTTTTTATATTATTTTACATTAACTCTCAATATTAAACTTATTTAAATTGTATCACATTGAGATAAATTTACAATAATAATTAATAAATTAGTTTAGTATACTAAAATATAAAAATACAGAGTATATTAAATCTCTGTATTTTCACATTATACTATTTACATATACTTTTTATCCAATTTACTAAACTAATATAAAAATTTTCTGTTTTTATGTCCTTTGTATTTATATACTTTTCTCCTATTATATTGCATCCTAAAAATACACTTTCTTTATCAAAACACAAATTTTCATTAGCACCTAATGTAATTAAAATAACTTTTTTTCCATTTAAAATATTGCCAAAGCTACTTCTTTTTATACCAAAGTAAGATTTATAAAACCAACTAGGAAGAAGCAATATTAAACACTCATATTCCTTAAATTCTCCATTTAACTTTTTAACTAATAATACATCCTGAAAAAATTTAATATACTTATTATTGTTTTTCAAATCAGGCTCTATATTTTGTAATTCTATAACCTCACAATTCAACTCATCCTTTATCCTATGTGAAACTTCTTTTAATAAACCGTTACATGAATGAAATACTAAAAGAGTTTTCAAATTATCACTCCTTATTTTATTGATAATTATTATATATTTAAATTAACATTTTATACAAGTATATGTAATAAAATTACTTTTATATCTAAACTATAAAAAAATAAAACCTTTTGATTTTAAAATCAAAAGGTCTTGTTTTTGCTATTTCTTATTTTTTACTCTATTCGGCTTTGCTTTTGGTTTTATAACACTATTATTGCTTTTATTGTATTTTTTATAGTTACTATTATTATCTGTTTTTACATTATCAAATCCTTTTAAAAATCCACAAAGATCCATAAACCATAAAAATAATATTACAAATATTGTTGGTATTATATATTTGTTAACAATAACAGGCATTGTTGGCCATAAAAAATTAGGAATTAAAAATACAGCTAGTGCTATAATTAAAACTACCCACTTATTAATTTTAATTTTTGAAAATACATATACTCTTAAAGCACTGTATGCAATTAAAGAAATAATTGAAAAAAGTATTATTTCTAATATCATAGTTACTATTGCCATTTCATTCTCCCTCTTTCAATATCTATAATGATTTCAATACTACAATTATATAGTCTTATTAAGAAAGTAACAAGTTTTATAACATATTTTTATTTTTAATCTTTATAATTTATGTTAAAATTTATCTATAGGATTCCAAGTTAATTTTTAAAACTATTGAATAAATTAAATCTTGTCTTCCTATAACACTATAAAAATTTAATATAGATATTTTTACATTCCTTTTTATTTTATTATTATATACATTTTTCTGAATAAATTAATATTTTCAGGAAATAATAAGATTTAAATAATAAATAAAAGGAGTGACTATTAATGAAAGTATTAGACACAATAGCTCTTATATTAGTTATAATTGGTGCCGTAAACTGGGGACTAGTAGGATTATTTCGTTTTGATTTAGTAGCTGCATTATTTGCTGGCTCCAGTGCCTTTGGATCAATAAGTGGTTTTAGCAGAATAATTTATGGTTTAGTTGGATTATGCGGTTTATATGCGATTTCATTCTTTGCTAAAACAAACGATTCACATAGAGATATTTAATATCTCTATGTTAGTGAATATGATACAATATTAAACTTTAATATATCATATTCACTTTTATTTTTATTAAATCTTAAAAATAAGGGGGTTAAGGAATGTTATTTTTTAAAAATACTTTCCTATTAAAATTTATATGAATATGTTAAAAGAAAACTTTAATATTAAAAAAGTAACTATTACGGAACTTTTAAATTATTATAAACCTGAAACAATTAATAATTATTGTAAAAAATGCGAAAAATTTAATAAAGTTTGGTCTTGTCCAACTTTCAACTTTAACACTATTGATTACATAAATAAATACAAATTTGCCTATATAATCGCATATAGAATTAATATAACTGCACAAAACAATATAGAAGATGATTTTAATTTTATAAAAGAATTTATACCAGAAGTAACTGAATATAAAGATGACTTTGATAAAATTTTTAAAACACTATATTATAGTGCACGTTTACATTTAGACAAGCTTCTCCTTAACTTAGAAAAAGATTTTAAATCATCTTTAGCTATTTTCTCAGGAAGATGCTTATTTTGCAAAGTATGTCAAAAGGAATATGGATTAAAATGTTTAAATGAAAATAACCTAAAATACTCTTTAGAAGCACTAGGGTTTGATGTTTCAGATATATTAAAATCATTACTTAATATTGAAATTCAATGGAGTAAGGAGTCCTCTTCTCAATATGTTACTTGTGTATCTGCACTTTTTTCAAAAGAAGAAATTAATATTTCAGAATTAAACAAATCTATTTCTAAAATTATCGAGTAAATCTAATTTGTGCCACTAAAGTATTGCCACTTCTTCTTATAACCAATATGCTATAAGTAACATTTTCATTTAATAATTCCTCAATTATTTTGCTTATTTCTATATCTAGACTTTTTATAGTGTTTTTATTTTTATCTATAATATTATATGCTTCTCCGCTTTTTTCAAAAAATAAATTATCCCATTGTTCTAAATTTAAATAGCCTTCTAAAAAAAATGTAATTCCTTTTTCAGTCAACATTTTTTTTATTTTCTTATACTTAAGTTCTGTATCTGCTACTTCTTTTTCTATTTTTTTTAAATATTGTTTTTTTAAATCTATATTTTTTTTAACAATCTCTATATTTTCTTTCACATTCAAATTTTCATCATCTAACTTATTCATATATTTATTTACTTTTTTTATGTATTTTTTACTATTAAACATATTTTTATCTTGCCTTTCTTCTACTAACATATATACAATATTCTTGAGGTGATTTTTAAATGGAAGAATTAGAAAAATTGTTAAATATATTAGTAGATTTTTTTATAGTTACATTTAAAAAAATAAATATTTTTTTAGTTACTTATTATGATAAACTATTATTTTATTTTAATAAACAAAATACTATTAAAAAAATGTATGAACCATCTATAAAAAAAAGAATAGAAAAAAATAATAAATTGAATATTACTTTAAAAGAAGTAAAGTTAGAAGAGTATAAATTAAATGATTCTATCAAAAATAATAAGGATAAACTCTTTAACCTAGAAAAAAAAATGAATATTATTGAAGATTATATCAATAATAATTTACTGTAACACTATCAACTAATTTTTTTAAATTTCTCTTTATAAATTTTTTAATAAATGCTAATACTAAGACTTGATTATAGGCATTAAATAAAAGTAATTTATAAAGAGGTGATAAATTTTGATTAACTCTATAAAAAAAGATAATATTTATCATAACTTATATGATGGTAAATGGATTATATGTGACAATACTATAGACATATTTTCTCCAACAAATGGAGAATTAATAGGAAAGGTTCCCGCAATGTCAAATCATGATGTTGATAATTTTTTAGAAAACTCAAAATTTAGTCAAAAACATTGGGAATTAACTTCTATAGACTCTCGAGCTGATATATTATATAAAACTGCTAAAATTCTTGAAGATAATATAGATGAAATTTCTGAAATTTTAATGTTAGAAATTGCAAAGGATAAAAAATCATCTATTTCTGAAGTAAAACGTACTGCTGATTTTATTAGATATACAGCTGATACTGGAAGAAATTTGTATGGAGAATTTATTCAATCAGATAGTTTTCCAGGCTTTTCAAGAAATAAATTATGTCTTACAACTCGTGTTCCATTAGGTGTAGTTTTAGCCATATCTCCTTTTAATTATCCTATAAATTTATCAGCGTCTAAAATAGCTCCTGCATTAATGGCAGGTAATAGTGTTTTATTAAAACCACCCACCCAAGGTTCTATAAGTGCATTATATTTATCAAAGGCTTTTATGATGGCTGGCCTTCCACATGGTGTTCTGAATACTATTACTGGAAAATCATCATCAATTGGTGATTATCTCGTATCTCATAAAAATGTAAATTTTATAAATTTCACTGGTTCAACAAAAGTAGGCACTCATATAGCAAGTATCTCTAATATGGTTCCACTTATGATGGAATTAGGTGGCAAAGATGCTGCAATAGTTTTAAAAGATGCAGATATTGAAAAAACAGCTAAAGAAATCATTAGCGGAGCATTCAGTTATTCTGGCCAAAGGTGTACTGCTATAAAAAGAGTGTTAGTAATTGAAGATATAGCTGATAATTTAGTTAATGCTCTGTTAAATGAATTAAAACAACTTAAAGTCGGATTACCTGAAGATAGTTGTGATATAACTCCATTAATTGATAGTAGTTCCTGTGACTTTGTTATGAATTTAATAAAAGATGCTTTAGATAAAGGTGCTAATTTAATTACTGGATATAAAAGATCTGGTAATATAGTGCATCCTACATTATTAGATAACATATCATTAGATATGGATATAGCTTGGGAAGAACCTTTTGGTCCTGTTCTTCCTATAATAAGAGTAGCTTCTAAAGAAGAAGCTATATCTATAGCAAATAAATCACAATATGGACTTCAATCTTCTATATTTACCAAGAATATAAATGATGCTTTTGACATTGCAAATAAATTGGATGTTGGTACAGTTCAAATTAATAGTAAAACAGAAAGGGGACCAGACCACTTTCCTTTCTCTGGTGTAAAATCCTCTGGTATGGGAACACAAGGAATAAAGTATAGCATAGAATCTATGAGTAGATTAAAATCTATAATTATTAATATTTAAACTAAAAAGCAACTTTAAAATAAAATTAACTTTAAAGTTGCTTTTTTTATAGTTTTTTATAGTTTTTTTAAAGTATTATCTATAATATCCTGACATTTTTCTACTAAATCATTTAACTCATCTTTCGATAAACCTTTTGTATATATAGGTTCATGGATTACACAAATACAATCCTTATCTTCTTTTTTAGCATCTTTGTATCCTTCATAAATCTTATAAGTACCCTTTACTGTAACTGGTACAATTGGCATACCTGACTTTATTGCCATTCTAAGACTGCCTTTTTTAAATTCACCTATTTGTCCATTTTTACTTCTTGTTCCTTCTGGAAATATAAGCATAGACTGCCCATTCTTTAAATTTTCAGTTCCCTTTTGTATAGCTTTTATACCTTCTCTAGGATTTTCTCTATCTAAAAATACACATCCTATTGCTTTACACCAATATGATAATACCGGTATTTTTTCCAATTCTTTTTTAGCAACAGCTCCTAATGGTTTTTCTATCACTGAAAATATTAATGGTATATCCACTATACTTTGGTGATTAGATACATATAAACACGGACCTTCTATATCATTTTCTTTACCTTTTACTATTATATTAAGCCCAGTTGCTTTTAAAAGGAATTTAGACCATTCCTTTCCTTTAATATTTGTATAGTCTTTATATTCCTTTTTTGATTTTTTCTTTAATTTTTCAGCTTTAGGAATAAAAATAGCTGAAAATGCTGTATATATTACAGTTTGTAACAAAAACCAAAACTTTCTCATTTATATCACCTACTCTTTAAAATTTACATAAATTATACCTTTTCTAACTAAGCCCTATTTTTTATTATACCAATATTATAAAAAAAAAGTCTATATATAAACATGTTTTTATTGCTTTTGTTTAATTTATTATCTTTTGGATAAACTTTTTAATATCACTATATAATAGAGGTGATGTTATTTGAAAAAATATATTTCTAGAAATCATGTTATTATTTTTATCTGTATTGTATCTTTTTTGTTTTTATTTATACCTAAAAATAGATATGATAAGGAATTGATTGTGCATTATATTGATGTTGGACAAGGTGAAAGTATATTAATACAAAATGAAAATTTAAACATTTTAATAGATAGTGGCACTGAGGATACTTCTCCTAAATTATTAAATTATTTAAAAAAACAAAATGTACATACTTTAAACTATGTTTTTCTAACTCATCCTCATGATGACCACATAGGTGGTATTACTTATATATTAAAAAATATGAAAACAGATAAAATATTTTCTCCTAAGATTACAGCTAATACCCCTGTTTTTAAAAATCTAATAAAAGAATTAAATACAAAGAACATTAAAATCACTCCTCTTGTTGCTCCAAAAACAATGAAATTAAATGAAAACATTAAACTAGAATTACTTTCTCCTACAAAAGATTGTTACGATAATTTAAATAATTATTCTTTAGTTTTTAAATTAAATTTTAAAAATTATAATTTTTTATTTACTGGAGATGCTGAAAAAGAAATTGAAAATCAACTTTTAAATTTAGATATACAATCCAACATTTTAAAAATTGGACATCACGGAAGTAAAACCTCTTCTATTGAACCTTTTTTAGATAAAGTTGATCCTGATATTGCTATCATTTCCTGTGGCTTAGGAAATGATTATGGTCACCCTAATAAAAAACTTTTAAACAATTTATTAGATAAAAATATTAAGGTTTATCGAACAGATTTAAACGGTTCTATAACCTTAATTTGTGATAAAAACTCTATAAAAATAAAAAAAGAAAAATCTTAATAAGATAATTTTATAATATATTTATAATATATAGGGTTCTGTTGTACTTACTTTTATAATCTCGTAATAAAATTTTAGTAAATAAAGTTTAATATGCATTTAAATCCATATAAAAATAAATATATTTTTAAAGTAATCTAAAGTTATGTATTTTAAAACCAAATATTAAAAGAGCATCTTTGAAATAAATATAAAAAAGATGCTCTTTTAATCAATATTATAAACTTATTACATTTGCAAAAATTAATACAAATAATATTATAGAAACAAATATTCTATATATAGCGAAAGTTTTCATTGGTTTCTTTTTTAAGTAATTAACAAATTTATCTACTACTATTAGTGCTACTATAAATGCTACTATAAACCCAATAGCTAATACTAGCCACTCTCCACTAGTTATTCCATTTAAGTTTTTAAATATCTTTAACCCTGAAGCACCAATCATAACTGGTATAGCTAAGAAAAAAGAAAACTCCGTTGCTGCTACAGTAGAAATTCCCCCAAACCATCCTCCAATTATAGTGGATGAAGATCTAGACATGCCTGGCCACATTGCTAAACATTGAAATACACCTACTTTTAATGCTTGTGCCGAATTTATCCCATCTATATCCATAGTCTTTTGTTTCTTTTTTAATGGTTTTTCTGTTAATAATAGTAAAAACCCTCCAACAAATAATCCTATAGCCACTGTAAGCGAATTAAATAAATATTTATCTATTAAATCATCAAATAATAAACCTAATATCATTGCAGGTATAGTTGCTATAATAATATTCTTCCAAAACTTTATACTATTTCTTTGTTTATAATTTAAATTTTTTACTTTTCCTTTTCTGCTAATATTACCAAATATAGTTCCCATAGCACTAAATAATTCTTTAACTGAACCAAATAATTTATCCCAATATAATACAACTATTGCAAGTATAGCACCAAGTTGTATTACTATAGAAAATATGTTAGCAAAATTTCCTTTAAAATTTATTAAATCTCCAACAATAATCATATGACCTGTAGATGAAACTGGTATAAATTCAGTAATTCCTTCTACTATGGCAATAATTACTGCCTTAAGTATTAATATCAAATTTAATTCCAAATCTTTTTCCTCCTTGATAAATATAAAATTTCCCCAATTAGTGTTTTATAAAAATCATTTTATAATTAACACCATAATTAATATTATATCAAAATTTCAAACCTATTACTATTTGTGCAAAGAAATATTTTAAGACAAAATAGGAAGCATTTAATTGCTTCCTATTTTTATTTCCTCTCAAAATATATTTCCCTTATAGGTTTTTTTCCATCTATTGAAAGAGATATTTTAGTTTTTCCATCTAAAATTGATAAATCATAATAATCATTTACCTCTGAATAAGTTCCATCATTTAAACTTATATAGTATTTTTTCATCATGACGCTATCATTAAATACTCCAACCGTAAACTTAATTGATCCATCCGTATCCTCTTTTTTATCCTTCTTAGATATTATTAGTGTAGGAATCTCATCTTGATTTTTATCGCCATTAATTATTTGTGGATTTAAATTAAACAAATCTGGTTTAGTTACAAATAAAGTTGGACTTATATATCCACTTTGATTTTCAATTTGAATATCCTCACCATTTTTAACAAATGTTACAAAAGAGTTACTTTTAGGTGATGTAAACTTATTATTATCTATGGCAATGGTATAAGTATTAAAATATTTTGCCATATCCTTTTTATATTGTCTTACTTCTTTTTCTGAATTTAAGCCAACAATGTTTACATTTTCTAACCCATTTTCTATAATTTCAACAGCACTTAATGGAATATCGTTTAGTGTCATATAACAACCGTTACCACCATCTATCATTACCCATTTTCCATGTACATTACTCCATACTTCAATTACTTTAAACCCTTGCTTAGGCTTAGGTTTTATATGATTTTTAGTAGCTAATGAACCTTTTCTTACATATGTTCCTAAAGAAGATAAGGACTCCTCTAAAATTATAGAATATCCGTCATCAGACAGTGATTTAGTAGTTGTCAATTTTTCTAATATTTCTTTTGTTGTATCTCCATTCTTCATAGCACTAATATTAAATTCAGCTTTTTCTTTGATCCAATTTATTATAGCGAAAGCTTTTTCTATATCATTTCCTGATTTTTTTACTATATCATCAAATTTATATTCTTTTTTCATATTTTTTTGATAATCATTTTCTCCATCCATATAGTAAAATTTTATATTATTGCCTTCATATATATTATTATAATTTGTTATTTTAACATTGTATTTATAATCATAATAGGATAGTTTATTTTTATTAAATATAATAAATATTCCAACACATATAACTATCATTAACAAACCTATTATTTTACTTTTTTTTGGGCCCTTACTCATTTTAAGTCCTCCTAAAATATTTCTTAGTATTTTTATCGCCTTTAATTTTAATTTATTAATAGTTATTATAATTTTTTTTTATATTTTAAAAATATTAAAAGAAAAAAGGTTGTACAAAAATTAAGTTTTGTACAACCTTTTTGAAAGTTAAAATAATCCTTTTGTTTGGTAACAATTGTATATGAATTTATTTATATTCAGGACCGGCATTTAATATGTCCTTACTCACATTTTCAAATTTTTTAAAATTATCATGGAATTTTCCAGCTAACTCTTTTGCCTTTATATCATAATTATTTTTATCTTCCCAAGTATTTTTAGGATTTAAAATTTCACTTGGCACATTTTTTATATCTTTTGGAACTAAAACTTTAAATGTCTCGTGTTCTTCAAATTCAGCATTTCTAAGCTCTCCATTTAAAGCAGCCCTTACCATTGCTCTTGTATATTTTAAGTTCATTCTTTTTCCAACACCGTATTGTCCACCAGACCATCCAGTGTTAACTAAGTAAACTTCTGTATTATGCTTAATTATTTTTTCGCCTAATAGTTTAGCATATACTTCAGGATTCATTAACATAAATGGCTCCCCAAAGCATGCTGAAAAAGTTGCTTTTGGACTTGTTATTCCTCTTTCTGTCCCTGCTAGTTTACTAGTATATCCTGACATAAAGTGATACATTGCAGCTTCTTTTGTTAGTTTTGATATTGGTGGTATAACACCAAATGCATCTGCAGTTAAGAATATTACAGTACTTGGGTTTTGACCTTTTCCACTTAATTCAGCATTATCTATATACTCTACTGGATATGCTCCTCTAGTATTCTCTGTTAACTTTTCATCATCAAAATCAGGATTCCTTTTTTCATCTAAAATTACATTTTCTAAAACTGCTCCAAATTTTAAAGCATTATATATTTGAGCTTCTTTTTCCGCATCTAATCTTATAGTTTTTGCATAGCATCCACCTTCAAAATTGAATACACCATCATCAGACCAACCATGTTCGTCATCACCAATTAACTTTCTATCTGGAACTGCTGACAATGTTGTTTTTCCTGTACCTGAAAGACCAAAGAACACTGCTGTGTCTCCATCTTCTCCTATATTAGCAGAGCAATGCATTGGAAATACACCTTTTTGAGGTAATAAGAAATTCATTACTGAGAATATTGATTTTTTAATTTCTCCTGAGTATTGAGTTCCCCCTATTAATATAATTTTCTTTTCAAAATTTACTAAAACAAAAGCTTCTGAATTTATACCATCTTCTTTACCACTAGCTTTAAATCCTGGTGCTGCTATTACTGTAAATTCTGTATTATGCTTATCTAATTGTTCTTTTGTAGGTCTTCTAAATAACTGAGTTGCAAAAAGAGCTTGAGATGCATATTCAGCTACAACTGTTATATCCATTTTATATTTTTCATCTGCTCCTACATATCCATCAAATACATACAGATTTTTATCTTCTAAATAATTAATAACTTTATTGTAAAGTTTATTGAAAGTTTCTTCATCTATTGAAAGATTAGTATCATTCCAGTTAACTAATGATTTTATACTTTCTTGACAAACTATAAATCTGTCTTTAGGCGATCTTCCTGTATATTTTCCTGTTTCAACAACAATAGCTCCACTTTGTGAAAGTTTACCTTCTCCATTTTCAAGTGCAAACTCAACTAACTGTGATACTGCTAAATTTCTATATATATTCTCTGATGTTTTAATTTTTAAATTTTCTAAGTTAATACTCATTAATATTCCCCCAAATAATTTTATATTTAATTAATTTACACCTCGTAAATTATATGTACTCTTTTTATTTATTAACACTAACTTTATTAATTTTTAATATATTTGTTTTTTTATTTGTAATTTTTTATATTTTCTTCTGACAGTTATTAGTATAACACTTTTTCGTAAAAAGTACAGTATATTTTTCATTTTTCTTCGTAAAATGTTACACTTTATATTTTTTTGACAGATTTATTGTGTATAAAATGAATTTTTTTTTATTTTTTTATTCAATTTTGAGTCATTATTTACTTTTATGAATAATTGTATTTTAGTAATTTATTAATCATTTTATATTGGTATATATTCTACCGCCTTATAATTAGTTATTTTACATGTTTTCATAAATTATCATAATTTTAACATTTATTATATATATTTATTTCAACTTCACAAAAAAAGCAAGTCTAATATTTTAGACTTGCTTTTTATAATAAATGTTTATATTTTTAATTTTTTAATTTTTTCTATCAATTTATTTTGAGTCTTATTTAAAATTAAATTTGCACAATACTTATTTTCTGGATCTCCATAATTGAATCCATCATTTTCGTATCTAGGAATTACATTTACATGTAAGTGGTATAAATCATTAAAAATTCCACCATTTTGAATTATAGTTATACCATCTGGATTAAAAGTTTCTTGTAATAGTTTACTCATACTTCTTAAAACATCAGAAAGGTTGTTTAATTCTTCTAAAGTTAAATCATAAATTTCCTTAACATGCCTTTTAGGTAAAATTAATAAATGTCCTTCATTAAATGGAGCTTTATCAAGAATTACAGAAAAAAAGTTGTTTTCATAAACTTTGTAAACTCCTAATTCATTATTAGCCAATCTACACCCTAAACACATAATTTATCACCATACCTTTAATTTTATTAATAGTTCCTAATTATTATTTTATATTATAAGATAATGCATTTCTATAAATTTTGAATTTTTGAGAATAGATTAAATTTTCTAAATTTTCCTATTTATTAGTTAACTTCAAAGTTTCTAAAACAATAACTCTATATATTTTTCCACTTCTTCTTTTTTATCTTTTAATAATAATCTTATAAATTTTTTCAAAAATTTCTGTGCATCTACCTCTGTAAGTATTATAGAATTGTGTTCCTTTTGCCATAAATTATTTTTATCTACTATACACATACCCTCTGCAATACCATCTTTGCAAATTTCTGTGTAAGAAGAAAAGCCCTTACATATATTTTTATCTATAAAATATCCTACCGCTAATGGATCATTTATAACTGAACCTAGTATCTTATCAAACTTCCAATAAAATTCTCCATAAAATTTTGTTATTTCAGAAACTACTTTTGATAACTTTCCATCAATCATTCTGATAAATTCAACCATGTTTGGAGTCAAAACTGTTTTGTTAGTAACATCTAATCCAATAATATGTACTTTTTTACCTATGTTTTTTAACACATAATCGGCAGCATGGGGATCAACATAATAATTAAATTCAGAAACTGGAGTACAATTTCCACATTCTTTAAAAGTTCCACCCATAGAAACAAATTCATTTAAATTTTCAAATGCACTCTTATCTTTCATTATAGCTTTAGCTATATTAGTAAGTGGTGCTAATGCTATAATAGATACTTCTTCATTATTATGTAAAGTTTCTATTATAAAATCTTCTGCACCATAATTTAACACTCCATTTTTAACTTTTGGTAGATTAGTATTGCCTAACCCATCAGCTCCATGTACATTTTCTGCTTTTTCTAACTTTTTACAAAGTGGCTTGTCATTCCCTAAGTAAACAGGTATATGAAGAGAATTAGTAAGTTCTAGTGCCTTTAATGCATTTTCTCCACAAGTATTCAAATCTACATTTCCACCTACTATAGTTATACCTAAGACTTCTAATTCTTCTGAATTTAAAGCTAACAATAATGCTAAAAAATCATCTATTCCTGGATCACAATCAATTATAACTTTCTTTTTCATAACTTCCTCCTATGTTATCTAATTTTAATGTAAAATAGTATTTCTAATATATTTTTTATGCTGCACATATATTAGTATGCAAAACATTTGTAAACGATAAGTCTTATATATCATACAAATTTTCTAGTTATTTTTCAATTAGAAATTTTTCAATACAAATATAATATTTAATAATAGCAAAAGAAATGCCTTAAAATGACGAGTAAATCACTTTAAAGCATTTCTTTCAATTTATATAATAAGAAATAGAAATTTTAGTCCTATAGAAAATTAATTTCCTAGAACTTCAGTTGAAAGTTTTTTTTACTAACAACCTAAATATAATAATTCATTATAACTATTTAATATTTTTGGCCAAAAGTGCCGCCCCGATTGCTCCTGCATGATGTGCAAGAGTATGAGTTTTTAAATCTTTCCCAAGCTTTTCACCTAAGCTTTTAACTACATAAGGACAATTACTAAGACCACCTGTTAAATAATATTGTTCCCCATCTCCAAATTTATTACAAAGTGATGAGACTTTGTTAACTACAGAGTCTATAACTGCAAACGCTATATTTTCTTTTTTTTCACCACTGCCAATTAAACTTATAACTTCTGATTCAGCAAACACTGTACACATAGAACTTATAGTTACACCACTACCATTTTCAGCAAAATTACATAATTCCTTTATACCTAAACCTAAAATATTTGCCATTATTTCTATAAATCTTCCTGTACCTGCTGAACACTTATCATTCATAAGGAAATTAGTAATCATACCTTCTTCTATTGATATAACTTTGGTATCTTGTCCACCTATATCTATAACTATTGCTTTATCACCCATTAAGTATGCAGCACCTTTTCCATGACATGTAATTTCAGTAATCTCTTTATTTGAATATGGTACAGAAACTCTACCATATCCAGTTGCTACAACTTTTCTTTTTTCTTTTGTTATACCTTTTGAATTTAGTATTTCCTCTATTTCTCTTGCAGTTTCTTTACTATTCCATCCAGTTTTCATTAACAATGTATCTATAAGCTTGTCTTCCTCAAAAACTGCAACTTTAGCTGCTGTTGATCCTATATCTATTCCTATATAATACATCTTTTACTCCTTTTCAAAACTTTCACTTTAGTTATTATCAATCTATAAATTTACTAAAGCATTTCAATAAATGCTGCTATTCTTGTTTTTATTTGACCTAAATCTGTTTTAGAGTAATCAGTTTCTAAGCTCATATATTGTACATTTTTTTCATTTTTGACAAAGTTCTTTACTTTCATTGATTCTACATTATAAGTATGACAAGCTTGCAGTGTAACGTCTATAACACCATCTACTTTATACTCATCTATAAGCTCATCTAAAAGTTCTAATCTACCATCATTATTTGACATTACAGAGCATGGTATTTTTAAATATTTTTCTGCAATAGCTTCAATTGGCTCTTTATTTTCATCTACAAGCTGAGCTTTTTCTTTTACTCCACCACAATTTTCAAAACATACAACTACCCCACCATTTTCTTCCACAGTTCCTACAACTTTTTCTATAGCTCCTCCAATAGGGCATCCTGTAATTAAGATTCTTTTTGCATTTTTTGATATTTTACTTCCATTTTTATTATATTCTTCTTTTATATCATCAATCATTTTTCTCATATTATTATTTTGTTCTATTTTATCAAAACTAAATCCAGTTCCTTCTAGAACCTTATACATTTGAAGTCCTCCTATTGGTGGTGGAGTTAACTTTGATAATGAATAAAATTCTTGAAGTAATTTTCTCTCTTCATTTTTTATTTTTATAGCTTCTCTTAATTTTTCATCTGTAATTTTTACATTAAACTGTTTTTCTAAGCACTCTTTTAAGTATTCTATTTCATTTTTCCACACCTTAAGTGCATGTTCTCTGTCCTGAGCTTGTGGCAAATGCATTACATGCATAGGTTTTATTTTACCTAAATATTCATACATTTTCTTTTTTCCATCACAAGTAGTTTCTCCAACTAATAAATCTGAAAAATATGTATATGGACATTTTTCTGTTAAGGCAAATCCATAGCTTGATTTTATAAGTGGACATAAATTTTTAGGAAGATGTTTTTCTGCATCTGGTATTGGTTCATCACTCATACCACAAAGTCCTACTGGAATAGCCCCTGATGCATATATAACCTCGTATGGAGTATATGTACAAAATACACCTACTACATTTTTTCCACTTTCTTTAAAATTCTTAACCTTTATAAATCCATTTTTTCTTGCTTCACTAAATTCTTCAAAAATACTTGGTAAATTATTCATCCTTTTTCCCCCATATTTTATATATAATAAATAAAATTTTTCATATTTTTATTTTTCTACTTCTATGTATCATATTATTATACTTAACCATTTTTTTCTATTGTTATAATATTTTCAAATAGTTACTAGTTATTTATTATAAATTTGAATTTTTAAAATTAAAATGTCCTTAAATATTCTTATAACAAAAAGTCTACTATTAAGTAGACTTTTTGTTATAAGAATATTTTTTCCTTTAGTCAAGCATATCTTGTTTAGGTCCAAAAAATTCAAAATTAATATATTCTTCTTTAACACCTAATTCTTTTAATGCTCTATAAATTCCTTTCATAAATGGAGGTGGTCCACAAAAATAAAAATCACCATTTAACGGTAGATTGTTTTTAATCCAATTGTAATCTACTCTCCCTTTAAAGTCATAATCTTTGCCTAAACTATCATCATCCTTAGGATTGCTATAAAAAACTATATTCCTTACATTATCTCTACTTTTCATAATTTCTTTCATTTCATCTTTAAAGGTTTCAACATCAGAATTTTGTATAGCCTGAACAAAGAATATTTGTTTTCTTATTTTTACCTCTTCATAAAGCATAGATATAAGTGGAGTTATTCCTATTCCTCCTGATATTAATATAAGTGGTTTTTCTTTATTATTTTCATTTATTGTAAACAATCCCATAGGAACCATCCCATAAATAATATCACCTACTTCCACTTTGTCATGCAAATAATTACTTATAAGTCCACTAGGCACTTTCTTTACGCTTATTCTATAAAACTCTTCATTTGGCATCATTGATAAACTATAAGTTCTTATCTCATCTTTATACTTTTCATCTTCACTATTCAATTTTATAGTAAAAAATTGCCCTGGCTTATGTTTCAAAAGCTTACTTTTATCTTTTGGTTTAAAATAAAATGAAATCACATCATTATTTTCTCTAATCTTTTTAATTACTATAAATTCCTTAAACCCATTCCATGCCATAGGCTTTTCAGAATTAACATTAGAATTGCTATACTTACTCATAATTTCTTGTATAGAATATTCCGACTGTTTTCCATAAACATCTTTTATTTTATTCATTTAACTCACCCCTTAAATACATTATACACTATATTGTTTAATATTGACTATCTTTTAGTAAACATTATCCAAATTTTTGATTAATGAAAAAGACTATATGAAAAATTTATATAAATTTTTCATATAGTCTTTTTTTAATAACCTAATTTAGATATGTATTCTTTTAAAATAGTGGCTGAATTATTAAATTTATATTTTTCATTTTCTTTTAGATCTAATTCAATTATTTTTTCTATTCCATTCTTACCTAATATACTAGGAACCCCCATATATACATTGTTTTGTTCATATTCTCCTTCTAATAAAGCAGAAACTGGAATCACTTTTTTCTCATCATGAAATATAGCTTTAAGAACTCCAACAACAGTAGCTCCTATGCCGTAATAAGTACTTCCCTTACCATTTATTATTTCCCAACCAGCTTTAGCAGTTTCTTCTACCATATTATCTAGATCATCCTCTTGAAACTTATCGTAATTACTAATTAATTTTAAAAAGGATTCTCCTGCTACAGTTACACAAGACCATGGAACCATTTGAGAATCTCCATGTTCTCCCATAGCAAATGCTTGTATTGACCTTGTATCTATACCACCTAGTTTTTCTGATATTATTGATTTTAATCTAGCTGTATCTAGCGCCGTTCCTGTTCCTATTACTTTATTTTTAGGAAGTCCTGATAATTTCAATACGTGATATGATATTACATCAACTGGATTTGACGCTAATATAAAGAATCCATTGAATCCTGATTTCATAATCGGCTTTACTATTGAATTACATATTTTAGCACTGACTTCTAAAGTGTCTAATCTTGTTTGCCCTGGTTGTGGAGGTGGTCCTGCAGTTATTACAACTGCATCTACATCATTACAATCTTCATAACTACCAACTCTAACTTTAGTTCTTAAAGACATGTATTCTACAGAATGCATTAAATCTAATGCCTCACTTTTAGCTCTATCCTTATTAATATCTATCATTATTATTTCTTCACATACACCTTGATTAACTAATGCATAAGCACAACTAGAACCTACTAATCCAGTCCCAACAATTGCAACTTTTCTTGATTTGATTGACATTTTAATCTCTCCTTAAACCTAAAACCTAAATATATTAATTTTATATCAAGTTTCATTTATAAAATCGTTAATATTTTAACATTAAATTCATTAAACATATTGTACAACTTTTATAATAAAATGTGAATACTTTAACATTTTTTCGCAATTTTTGCAACATTAAAGCTTTTAGATTAAAGTTTTTAATTATAACTTCAATGTAGTTTGAATTTTTTTTAACAATCAAAGTTGCAAAACACTTAAAATTTATTTTTTAACATATTAGTGGATAAATCCACTAATATGTTTTTCTTACTATTTATTTAAAACAATTTATAGTAGATGAATAATCTACAAGTTTTTTTATAAAAACATCAGTAGCCTTAGAACTCATTATATCTTTTGGTGTTATATAAGAAAAATGTCTTTTATAATTTTCCTTTAATTCTATTACAGACAATTCTTTATTTTTCACTCCTTCTTCAGCTACATAATTTGATATAAGAGTTATTCCTAAATTGTTTTTAACAGCTTCTTTAACTGAATAATTACTCCCAAGTACCATCATTGATTTGGGTACAATTTCCTTAGTTGTTAAAAACATATTCAAATATTCCCTAGTTCCAGATCCATTTTCTCTAGCAATCCATCTTCTATTTTTAAGTAAAGTGTAAGAAAACTCTTTTGAAACCATTGGATCATTATAAGGCAGCATAAGTACCATTCTATCTTCTAAAAAATAATTTTGATTAAAATCAAAGGACGGCGCAACCCCTTCTATAAGTCCAATATCTATTTTTAAATTCTTTATCTTATCACATATGTTAGTGGTATTTTCAATAAGCAACTCTATCTCAACATCCGGATATTCTTTAGAAAATTCACTTAGAAAACCTGGTAAAAAATATTCTCCTATAGTAAGACTTGCGCCTATTTTTAAATGTCCTTTTATTGTGTTAGATACATTTTTTAATTCATCCTTAGTATTTTCTAAAAGTTTTAAAATTTCTTTTGCTCTTTTATAAAGCAAAACTCCACTTTCAGTAATTGCTATAGTTTTTTTCTTTACCGATCTAGTAATAAGTTCTGTATTAAAATAAGCTTCTAAATTTTTAATATGTACACTAACACTTGGCTGTGATAGATTTATACTTTCCCCTGCCTTTGTAAAATTTTCATATTCAACAACTGCTATAAATGTTTTTAATTCTTCTAACATAATTTATCTACATCCTAACAATAATATTTTTTTATCACTAAAAAATGCTTCCTATACATTATTATATAGTATTGGATAAAAATTTGAATATATAATCATTATTTTTTTTAATGATTATCATGATATATATTTATTTTACTTATGGTTTTTTCAGTATTATACTTTTTTTATAGTTTCAAATCACTAATAAACAAGTTAAATAAAATACTTTTTACATAGAAAGGATTGTTATAATGAATAAAAAACTTAATAATTTTATAAGCAAAAGTTTTGAAATTTTTCCTGGACTTTTTATTTCTATAATAGTGGCTTATATAAGTATATCTTTATCAAAATTTTTACCTAAACTTGGAGCATCTTCAATATCTATTTTTCTAGGCATGGCTTTAGGAAACACTTGTTTACATAAGAAAAGTTTGCAAAAAGGATATAAATTTGCAGAAACAGATTTATTAGCTTATTCAATAGTGCTTTTAGGTGGTACATTAAGTGTCTCTACAATACTAAATTTAGGACTCTCCGGCATAGCATTTATAGTATGCCAAATGTCTGTAACTATTTTTGCAGCTCTTATAATTGGTAAAAAATTAGGTTTTAGCGACAATTTCAGATTTTTAATGGCTAGTGGAAATGCTGTCTGCGGTTCTTCTGCAATTGGAGCTACAGCCCCTGCTATAAATGCAACTGATGATGAAAAAGGAATTTCTATAGCTATAGTAAATGTAACTGGTGTAATTTTAATGATTTCTTTACCTTTAATATCAGGATTTTTATACAATCATGAAACTTTTAAAACTTCTGCTATGATAGGTGGTATTCTTCAATCAGTAGGACAAGTTGTTGCCAGTGGTGCTATGGTTAATGACTCTGTAAAAGATTTATCTTCTATATTTAAAATCGTACGTATAATATTACTAGTTGTAGTTGTATTATTCCTTGAAACTCTTAAAAATAAAAAAACTATTACAAATAACAACATAAATCATAAAAAGAAAAAATTTAATATTCCGTGGTATGTTATAGGCTTCTTTATTACCTGCGCCCTATTTAGTTTTAACATTATACCAAATTCTCTTTCAAAATCCTTTAAAATTTTAAGTAATAACCTTGAAATAATAGCACTTGCAGCTATTGGACTTAGAGTTAATTTTAAAGAACTTATAAAACATGGAAAATCTGTCTCATTATACGGACTATCCATAGGAATAATACAAATAGTATCTGCTATAACTTTAATAGGCATATTTTTATAAAAATATGCCTATTAAAATTATATTTTATTTTAAATAATTTCATCCTTTTTTACTAGGTCTAATCCTTTTCCATAATATTCTTCCCATATATCCTTTGGAACCATTGATCCACCTGTTGCCCATACTATATGAGTTGGAATAACATCTTTTTTTATATAATTTTCTTTACTTAATTTTAATGGACCAATAAAAGATGCTGTAGCTGAAGGCTCTAACTTCAAATGTTCCTCATTATAAGCTATAGCTAACAGCCTATATAATTCCTTATCTTCTAATGTGTATCCTCCTGCTATTGATTTTTCAAGTAATTTCCCAACAAACCCTGATGGCTTACCTACAGCTAATCCATCAGCATCAGTTTTACCATCTATCCCATATTTTTTTACAGATATATTTTCATGTTGCCCAGTCATAAGTCCCAAAATCATAGCAGGTGCATGAGTAGGTTCTACCCAAAAACAATGAACATTCTCACCAAAAATACTTTTAAGACCAAATGTTATACCACCTGGCGCTCCGCCTACACCACAGGGCAAATAAACTATTAAAAGGTGTTTTTCATCTATTATTATATTATTATGTTTTAATTGTTTTTCTAACCTTAATGCTGCAACACCATATCCTAAAAATAAATCTTTAGAATTCTCATCATCAATAAAATGTGCGTTTTTGCTTAAATCAGCTTGTTTTCTTGCAAGTTCTACAGCTTTACTATAATCACCTTCATGTTCAATTACATTTACTCCCAAGTCTTTCAAAAGCTCTTTTTTCCATGCTTTAGCATCATGTGACATATGAACATCAACTTTAAATCCTAATTTAGAAGATATTATACCTATGCTTAGTCCTAAATTACCTGTTGATGCAACTATTATATTATATTCTGAATAAAATTTTTTAAATTCTTCACTATCTATTTTAGAATAATCCTCTTGAGAACTTATAAGATTATGTTTAGTAGCTAAATCTTCTGCATATTTTAAAACTTCATATATTCCACCTCTGGCTTTAACAGATCCAGATATAGGTAATTCATTATCACACTTGCAGTATATATCTCCAATTATGATTTGTTTATAATAACTTTCCATAAAAACTTTCATTTTATTTATATTTACCAATCTTGACTCTATAATTCCATTAAATTCATTAGTTTCACAAAAAACTTTATTAATGTATGGTGCAAATCTTTCTAGCCTTGCTTCTGCCTCAATCAATTCTTGAAAATTAATTTCTTCTATTTTTCCATTTGGAACATATTTTTCATTTTTCCAAAAAAACTCTTTCATATTTATTATATTATGAAACATAACACAACCTTTAATAACTTTTTTTATTTTTTCTTTATCTAATCTTCCTTTTTTCATTTAATTTGCCCCCCTACAAATATAGTTAAATCCTTTACTTATTTCTATATATGTATATAGTATTCCTTTGTTACAAATTCATCTAGGTTTAAAAGTTTATTTTAAAATCATTCACTTAAACTTCTGTATTATTTATTATAAGCTTAAGTAAATTTTACTATAATCAAAAGGGCATACTCCTTAAGACTAACTTTGAGAATGCCCTTTTACTTTTTCAAATTATTAATTGTTAATTATTTCATTATATATTCTTTTCTCTATTTCGTTATTAGCCTCTTCTACATATTTACTTATAGAAAACAAGTCAACTATTATCCATATTAAAACCACAAGTAATCCTATTAAACCAATGATTATTAAACAAGCTACTGCACTTACGATAGTTGTTATTAATTGTGATTTTGCAACATCTTTTCTTCCCAAATATACATTATGGAACCCTAACATTCCTCCTAATACCCATAATATATAAACTAACGGAAGTTTAACTCTTTCCTTTTCTACTAGATATTCATAAATTTTTAACTGTTTATCATCTAACACTTTCAATTCTTGAGCTGTAATCAAAATATATCACTCCTTATTTAAACTATTGTATATGCTTTTTTCAGAATTTTCATTTATGTTATCTATAATATTTTTAGCCAAAAATAAGTCTACAATAACCCACACTAATACTATTAAACCTAGTATTGAGTTTAAATTAAAGAACCCCCAAAAACAATTTTTAAAATTTTCAATAGTTATTTGATTGTTCGTAATCATATCTACTATTCTTTCCACAGCCATATTATTATGATTTAATATATTTTCTAATATTAAATTTACAATAGTTATACTTAACTGTGCTATAGCTACTTTAGGTCGATTTAAATAAAAGTTATGAATTCCAAATTTTTTTCCTATTGCCCATAGTATATAAAATAAAAATATTTTTTTTCTTTCTTTTTTTGCATTACTACAAAAAATACTCAGATCTTTTTTATTTAACTTATTAAGCTGTCTCACCGTTAAATCCATATTTTACCTCCTAACTGTAAATACTCTCCTTATTTTTATATTATTATATATTGTAATATTATTCTATAATTTTGAAATTGTTTACAGATTGTTAACTATATATTCTTGTAAAATAAAAATTACCTTATAACATATTTTATATTATAAGGTAATTTAAAATCTATTTTAATTTATTTTTTTTAGCTAATGTAGGGAATATAAATCCTAATGCAATAAGAATAAATGGAGTTAATACATTTAAAGTTATTTGAAATATCCATTGTGATGAGAATACTTCTACACCCTTAGGAAACATTCCCATTATACATGCAAATGCAGTAAATAGAAAACACCATGAACCTATCACCATTGCTAACTTAGAATTTTTAACAAACTTATATTCTAAATTGAATGTACCTTCTTTTGCTTTTCTAAGTGCTACATATGCTAAGAATACCCATAAATATCTCATTGGCATTACAATTGAGTTAAGATCCAATAACCAGTTAAATAATGAATTCATATCGCCTATTCCTAATGCTGGGACTATAATTAATATCCCTACTAATATCAAAGTTATTTTATATCCTGTTATAGGCGTTCCATTTTCATTTGTTTTTAATAAACCTTTTGGCACATACTCTTCATCTGCTTCTGCTAAGAATACTTTTAATGGTGCATCTATTGAAAATACTAATGCAGATATTTGAGCTAGCAAATTGGCTATAGCATATAATACAACAAATGTATTTCCTAATCCATAATAATCTCCAAGTATAGCAAAAGCATAGTACTGACCATTCATCTTCAGATCTGTTGGTATGTTATTTGCATCAAACATCATGGACATTGCTATTGAACCAAGTATAGCACATATTGCAACCATGCCTGCTAAAATCATCATTCCTCTTGGGAATTCTCTTGATGAATCTTTAGTATTATTAACATATGGAGATAATTTTTCTGCTCCACCTACCGCAAATACTAACATTGATAATGTAGTAAAATAAGCAAAATTAAATTCAGGCATTATAGATTTAAATGTTATATTTGTAGTCGCTGGTTCAACACCTCTTAACATAGGTGCTGTAACAACTAACAATATGTACAACAAAGACATAACAAACACAGCTGTTCCTGCTATTGTTCCAATTTTTTTTATTGAATTTATACCTTTAGCTGCAACCCACATGAAAAATATAAATATTCCCAAAATTAAAAATTGAGCAACTAACGTACTAAACGAATCCATAAATTTACTATCTGGAAGTATAGCCCAATCCAATGCTATCAAAACTGACTGAGGTTTCTGAGCTAAATACGGTATATGAACTACCCAATAAGTAAATCCTGCAAAATATGCTAATTTTCTTCCACTAGCTCCTGTAGTTTCTCTTATCCAAGTACTAACTCCTGCTTTACCATCTTTAAAAGCAGAACCTAATTCACCAACCATTAAAACATATGGTATAAAGTATAAAGCTATAATAAGGACCCATGACACTATAACTTTTAATCCTTGATTTGCATAGTTATTAACTACATTACCGAAGCCCCAAACTGAAACAAACCCCATTAAACCAAGGTTATACCACCTTAACTTTTCTCCTTCATTATCACTCATTTTTTCCAACTCCTTTTTTTGGTATTAAAATTTAAAAATTTCTTAAAAAAATTTTAACACATATTTAAAATTAATCAAAACATTTTATATTATTATATTTTATTTAATTAAATTGTTATGATAATTATTGGTAATATTTTTTATTTTTTTATTTTTTTGTAGTTTTTTCGACTTTTAATTTTTATATATAGTATAACTAAAAATTTTATATCTAATTCATTGTGTATAACTAAAATTACTTTTATTCATAAAAACAACGGTATGTTCTTTAAATGAATATATTTATTTGTAATTATATTTTTACTTTTCTAAATACAAATAATTATTGTTTATTTTCAAAAAAATAATTGAAATAATGAATAGTTAACTTTTTCATTATTTCAATTGCTTTTTACTATATAAATTAGAATTGTTTATTCTCTGTTATTTCTTTTTCTATAGTTTTTATAATCTTATCACTTCCCCCCCTATTTTGTTTGTAGCATTTTTTATATTTAAATTTTAAATAATTCACAAAATACTCTTTATTGTTTTTACTATGCATTACATTATTCCTCCTTACAGCATTTAGTTATTTCTCTATAATAATTTTCAAAAAAATGATGATTATATTCTGGCTTAAAATATTGTTTTTTCTTAATCCAAATGAATCCATCTGCCTTTGATATTACCGCTACGTCTACTGGTCCACCAACTGTTAATGCTTTTTCATCTAATGCTACTTGACGCTTAAATGATGTTAAATTTACTAAAGACTCTGCCATAGATGATAATTCTTCAATTGGTAAATATCTTATAGCTCTTAGTACAGGTACTAAATATTCTTGTTGAGAATACTCTAATATATTTTTAATAACTTTTTCAAATCTACAATTCATTTCTTTTTTTAGTTCCTCTTTTTCTGTTTTAGAGATTTTATTTTCATCTATTTTATCTATTAAATTTAAAATATTATAATTAAATGATTTTTCAATTATATTTATATAATCTAAACTTATTCCTCTTAAAAAAGTATTTACTATATCTACTTGCGCAAAAGGAATTATGCATTGATCCATTTCTAAATCAACCTTTTCATACATATCTATTTTATATTTTAAAAAACCCTTTATATAACCTGAAATTTTATAACATACTAATACTGGAAAAATATCTTTGTCTCCAAACCCTGATATAACTACTCCTGTATAATTATTTAAAAATATATCTTTTTCAAATATCATATTACACATATCTATTACTTTTTTTAAATGAATTTCATCCATACAATCTTTTCCTAAGTATTCATCTATATATTTTTCACACAAATCATTATATGAATTTCCTATTAAAACAGATAAATCTTTTGGTGCCTCCTCCAATGTTTTTGCCTTATCTATTTTTTCATAATAAAGATCTATAACCTTATTAGAAATACTTTTCAATTCACTTTCTTCTAACGGCCTTTCTAACCCCTCAACCTTTTCAAAATAATCTTTTTCTATTTTCGAACTTATTTCTTTTATAAGTGGTATTATCATTTGTAAATAATATTTTTTCTCATACTTTTCAAATTTATATATATTATCTTTTAACCTTCTTATAAAATCCTCACCATATTCTATAAGATAATCTTTTTTTATCTCTCCTAATTTTATTTTATAATCCTTTATTATAATTTCCCAAGGTATTCCCATAAATTCTGCATTATTATAAATCATTATACCTAATGGCTCGTATTTGGATAACCTAAAAAGCTTTTTTGCAGTATTATAGAATTTATTTCTATCCCCAATAGTTACTGCACTATCTGCTGCTAATGCTATTGCCTTTTTATTCATAATAGCTATCTCTGCAGTCATATTATCCCTCCTAAGCGCCAATTTGCATCATGAACACAAACTGTTGTATAAAGTTTCAACTATATTATTTTTAATTTTATAATTCATATTATGATGCAACATTGTTTAAGGTACTTATTTTACAGTTTTTCTATTACGGAGTAACTTTAATATAATAATTAACTTTTAAATAAAATAAAGAACACTGAAAGATTTCTTATCTTTCAATGTTCTTTGTTTTATAAGATTTCCAATTCCTAATTATATAGAGAAAGTATCTGTGGTTACAATATCAATTTGTCCCTATATAAACACTTATTTTAAAAACATACTTAAATCATCTTCCACAGTTGTTATTGCACCAATATTAAATGTTTCTATTAAAATATTAGCTACATTTTGTGATAAAAATGCTGGTAATGTTGGTCCTAAGTGTATATTTTTTACACCTAAATGTAATAATGCAAGTAATACTATTACTGCCTTTTGTTCATACCATGCTATGTTATAGCATATAGGCAAATCGTTTATATCATTTAATTCAAATACTTCTTTTAATTTTAAAGCTATTAATGCAAGTGAATATGAATCATTGCATTGGCCTGCATCTAGCACTCTTGGAATTCCATTTATATCGCCAAGATTAAGTTTATTATATTTATATTTTGCACATCCTGCTGTTAATATAACAGTATCCTTTGGCAGCCTTTCTGCAAATTCAGTATAATAATTTCTTGATTTTGCTCTACCATCACATCCTGCCATTACAAAGAATTTTTTAATTGCTCCACTTTTAACAGCTTCAACAATTTTATCTGAAAGTTGAAAAACTTGGTTGTGTGCAAATCCACCAGTGATTTCTCCTGTTTCAATTTCTGTTGGACTATTGCAATTTTTAGCATGCTCTATAATTTGTGAGAAATCCTTAACCCCATTATTATTTTCATTTATATGTTTCAAATCTTTATGCCCTACTATACCAGTAGTATATACTCTATCTTTATAGGATTCTTTTGGTGGTACTAAACAATTTGTTGTCATTAATATTGGCCCGTTAAACTTTTCAAATTCTTCCGTCTGTTTCCACCATGCGTTTCCATAATTACCCACTAAATGAGAATATTTTTTAAGTTGTGGATAATAATGTGCTGGTAACATTTCACTATGAGTATACACATCTACTCCTGTACCATCAGTTTGCTTTAACAATTCTTCAATATCTTTTAAATCATGACCACTTATTAGTATTCCAGGATTATTTCTAACACCTATATTTACTTTTGTAATTGTAGGATTACCATAACTTTCAGTATTGGCCTTATCTAATAAAGCCATTCCTTCTACACCAAATCTACCAGTTTCTAAAGTTAATTCTATTAATTCATCTATAGTTAACTTATCATTTAATGTTGAAGCTAATGCCTTACTAATAAATGCATCTATATCTTTATTGTAATATTTTAATTGCCTAGCATGCTTTACATAAGCACATAATCCTTTAATACCATATGTTATCATCTCCCTTAAAGATCTTATATCTTCATTTTCTGTAGATAATACGCCAACAGTTTTAGATTTAGCTAACATTTCATATTCTGATGCATAACTCCAACAAGCGGCTTGTGGTAATTTTTCTAGCCTTCCACCATTTTTTTCTATTTCTTTCTTTAAATTTTCTCTTAATTCTATTCCATATTTTATTCTTTCTATAAAAATACTTTCATCCCAATTTGCATTCGTTATAGTTGCAAATAATGATTCTATTATAAATTCATCTACAAGTTCATCTTCAACATTTATTTTTCTTCCAATCTCACTTACTGCAGAAATGCCTTTTACAACATAAACTAATAAATCTTGAATATTAGCAAGTTTTTCACTTTTACCGCATACTCCCTTTATTGTACAGCCTTTACATCCTGCTGTTTCTTGACATTGATAACAAAACATACCCATATCTTTTAGCCTCCTAATTTTTTAATTCATCTAAATATTTTATAAATTTATCTTCAATTTTTATTTAATTTGCAATTACTTTATGGCTTTATTATAGAGTCTACAAAGATAATTTTCGGTATCATATGTTACCTTTTTATAAATTTTTATAATAAAAAAGAGTCCTATAATTTGAACTCTAATTTTCTTCTTTTTTTGTAATTTTGATTATTAAATTTTCATCTATTAACTCACTTTTACTAAATCCCTTTTTAAAATATCTTATTTGTTTATATTTTGTTCCATTCATATTAAAATCTAGTACATCTATTCTGTCACCTGTATATGTTACAGGCTCCTTTTTATCTTTTAATTTTATAATAACTTCCATAATGTATTCCTCCATTTTAACTTTGATTATTGTATTATAAATTATATCACAATTGAAATTTACTTTATATAAAAAACAATTATAATATACATATATACAACTTTGGGCAATACACTTTAATTATATATGAAAAAAAGCTCCAATTTATTTAATAAATTCAAGATTTTTAGGGGGACGAGTTTATGAAAACTTTATTTATTAATGGGAAAATTTTTTCTGCTAATAAAAATAATGATTTTTTTCAAGTTATAGGCATAAGAGAAAATATTATTGATTTTTTAGGATATAACAAAGATATTAAAAATATTAACTCTAATTATGACTCTATAATAGATCTTAACGGAAAACTAGTTGTTCCTGGTTTTAATGATAGTCATATACATCTATTAGGTTATGGTTATGCTAAGCATATAATTAATTTAAATAACTGCAAATCCTTTTATGAAATTATTAAAACTTCCAAAGATTATATATCTAAACATAAATATAATTTGCCTAAAGTAATTTTAGGTCGAGGATGGAATCAAGACAATTTAGTTGAAAAACTAATACCAACTAAAGAGATTTTAGATAAAATTTCCACAAACATTCCTATAATTTTTACAAGAGCCTGTGGACATATAGCAGTTTGTAACTCTAAAGCATTAAATTTATTATGTAACAATTTCAATGAAAATATTTTACAAAATAATTTAGATTTTAAAAATGGCATTGTTAAAGAAGATGGCTTAACTCTATTAAATACACTTGTTGAAAATCCTACATTAAATGAATTAAAAGAAATGATTTTATCTACTTGTGATGAACTTATAATCAACGGTATAACTTCTGTTCAAAGTGATGATTTTTGTGCACTTCCAAAGCGCGATTGTAAATTAGTTTTACAAGCTTTTCAAGACTTAGCATCAGAAAATAAACTCCCTGTAAGAGTTTATGAGCAATGTCTATTCTCTAATATAAATGAATTTAAAATTCTAGTTAATAATAAAGATTTACAATTTCATAGTGGAAATAATTTTTTTAAACTAGGACCATTAAAATTACTTTTAGATGGTGCTCTTGGTGGAAGAACTGCTTATTTAAATAATCCTTACAAAGATGATTTAAATAACTATGGTATATCAAATTTATCAAAAGAAGAATTAGATGAATTTGTTAACTTTGCTAATAAAAATAAAATTCAAATAGCAGTACATGCAATAGGTGATAAAGCAATAGATTGGGTTTTAGATTCCTACGATAAGTTTACAGAAAAACATAATCCTCTTAGACATGGAATTATTCATTGCCAATTGACTACCGAAAAGTCACTAAAAAAAATGGCTGATTTAAATACTTTAGCATATATTCAACCAATTTTTCTTAATTATGATATTCATATCGTAGAAAATCGCATAGGCTATGATAATGCTAAATTCACCTATGCTTTTAACACTATGAACAACATTGGTATAAATATTTCAAGTGGTTCTGACGCTCCTGTAGAACATTTCAATGTTTTAAACGGTATTTACTGTGCTGTAAATCGAAAAGACTTATGCAAATATCCTAAAAATGGTTGGTTTAATAATGAATGCTTATCTGTTTTAGACTCTGTAAAATCTTTTACTATAAATGGATCTTATGCTTCTTTTGATGATAAAATTAAAGGTTCCTTAGAAAAAGGAAAATTAGCAGATTTGGTTGTATTAAGTAAAAATATATTTGAAATCCATACTGAGTGCATTAAAGATACTTCAGTTTTATTAACTATGATAGATGGTATTATTAGATATAATAATTTGTAAAACCAAAATTAAAGGTGAAATTTTTCACCTTTAATTTTATTTTTTTATTTTAATATGTGTTTTATAATATTTTTATATATCTGAATTATTATCTAAGTCATTATTTTTTTCACACATTCCTAAAACATTTTTCATATTTCCAATGATTTTATTAATTTTATTAGAATTATTATTTTTCTCTAATACATTAATATTTGCATTTGTTTTTGCTGATATATTACTATCTTCTATAAATCTAGTTAGATTCATTATTGGACTAAATACATTTATAGTATCTTCATATCCAAGTTTGATACGTTTTTGTGCTCCTTCTATAGTAAAATCTAAAGTTCCACCTAAAACACCTTCTTCAATAATGGATGGAACTATATCTATTATTGAAGTATTAGGAAATGCACTCTTATTGATCATGTTTCCTTTGGATAAATGTACTAAAATTATCAAATCACATCCTTCACCATATACAGGTTGAATAGGTAAATTATCAACTATTCCTCCATCTAAATATTGGGTGTATTCTATTTCTTCACATTCATATATCATAGGCAACGCAGATGTTGCTAATAATATTTTTTTTATATCTTCCTTTTCTTTATTATTTATATAAAAATATTTAGGCATTAATGTAGAAACTTCTGTACATGCAACATAACAGCTTTTGTTACTATTTTTTATTATATCAAAATCTATTTTTTCCATAATTTCTATAAGTCCATCTTTAGATATGTTTCCACCTACTATAACTTTAGGCATATGTTTTTTTATAAATGCTATATTCTTTAACCCTAAAGCTAATAACATACCTTTTTTAGTTAAATCTTTTTCATTTACTGGTAATATTTTTTCCTTGGTTATATTTCTCCACATATTTTCTGCTAATTCTAAATCATTTTGCATAAATAAAATTGCGTTTAAAGCTCCGATTGATGTTCCTGAAATTATATTGATATATTTATCTATTTCCAGTTCCTTCAAAGCTTTCCAAACTCCTATTTGATAAGCTCCTTTAGCACCACCACCAGCTAGAACCATACCTATTTTCATAAAAAAATATAACCTCCTATATATAAATTTATACTATAAAATTAAATTGATATTACAATTTATTACCTCTTATTACCAATATATTATCTTTATTTAATATTGTGTGGTGTAATGACATATTATTATTATTGATTTAAACTAAAATTTTAGTTTATTCTTATAAAAATTTAAGTTATTTTCATATTAATTGCTTATTTTTAAAGTTAATAGCTTAAATTTTTGCTTTAAATTAAATATTTTATTAATTTTCTCTTGAAGATTTTTTTGAAAGGACTATAATAATATATGGTTTGTTAAAATCATATATTTTTTGCATTATATTTTGAATTAATTGGATTTAATTCCTTTTATTTAAATAACCACAAGGAGGCAGTTAAATGACACAACCTAAACTTTTACATCTTTTTAGAAAAAAAAGTTTTTCTAAAGAGCAATTTTTCAAAGATATGATAGCTGGAATAATAGTAGCTATTATAGCATTACCACTTTCTATAGCCCTTGGTATATCATCAGGTGTAAGTCCTGAAAAGGGTCTCATAACCGCAATAATAGCAGGTTTTTTTATTTCTTTCTTAGGGGGTAGCAGTGTCCAAATTGGTGGACCTACAGGAGCATTTGTTGTAATTGTTTATGGAATTATTGAACAATATGGCATTGAAGGACTAATAATTGCTACACTAATGTCTGGTATAATTCTTGTAATATTAGGCCTTTTAAGGTTAGGTTCTCTTATTAAATTCATACCATATCCTATAACAGTAGGGTTTACAGCTGGTATTGCAGTAACTTTGTTTACTACTCAAATCAAAGATTTTCTAGGACTTTCTATTGATAAAGTACCTTCTGAGTTTATACCTAAGGTAATTTCCTTTATATCAAATATAAATACTATAAATTTTACAGCATTATTACTAGGAATTGCTTCTATTGCTATAATACTTTTATGGCCCAAAATAAATAAGACCATTCCTGGTTCATTAATCGCGCTTATTATTACAACATTAGTAGTATGTATATTTGATTTGCCTGTAGCAACAATAGGTAGTCAATTTGGTCAAATAAGTTCTAAATTTCCAAGTCCATCAATACCAAATGTTAACTTAAACACAATTTTAAGTCTTATAAAACCAGCATTTACAATTGCTATACTTGCTGGAATAGAATCTCTTTTATCTGCTGTTGTTTCAGATAAAATGATTAATGATAAACATGATTCAAACATGGAACTTATAGGACAAGGTGTTGCAAATATTTTTTCAGGTTTATTTGGTGGAATTCCAGCTACTGGAGCTATAGCAAGAACTGCTGCAAATGTTAAAAACGGCGGAAGAACTCCAATTTCTGGAATAATACATGCAATTACTTTATTTTTAATAATGAAAATATTTATGCCTTATGCTAAATTTATACCATTAACAACTCTTGCTGCTATTCTTATGATTGTTTCCTATAATATGGGTGATTGGAGCTGCTTTAAATCAATGCTGAAAGCACCTAAAAGTGATATTTTAATATTATTTACCACATTTATCTTAACTGTTGTTTTTGATTTAGTTATAGCTATAGAAGTAGGAATGGTTATAACTATGTGTTTATTTATAAGAAAAATGTCGCTACATACCAAAGTAAATCATTTACCAATAGAAGAAAGTGTACATGATTCTTTAAAAGATCACATAATGATTTATGATATAGATGGACCATTATTTTTTGGTGCTACTGATACTTTTCATGATAGTATAAACAATATAATAGGAAAACATCGCTCTAAAAAAATATTAATACTTAACATGGATAAATCTAAACTTATGGATATTACAGCATATACTGCTTTAGAATCTATAGAAGAGTTTTGTACTGAGAATAAGATTAGACTTATTTTATCTCAAGTTCATCAACAACCTATGAAGGTTATTACTAATATGGGCTTATTAAAAAGAATTGATAAAAATAATATTACAGTATCCTTAAATGAAGCTGTAGAATTAGCTAATTCTATATTAATAAAACAAAAAGTTATTGCATAACAAAAAAAGCTGTCTAAAAAGGCAGCTTTTTTGTTGTTTAATTAATATTTTTGAAATCTTTTAAAATTTCATCAGTAACTATTTTGCTTGATTTTAAAACCATTGCTACCCCTGCTCCAGGGTGTATTGAATCACCGACAAAATATAAATTTTTTAATTTTTCTATTTTACACTGTGGCCTAAACCAATTTGTCTGACTTAATGTAGGACTAATCCCAAAAGCACAGCCATTAAAACAATTAAATTTACTTTCTAAATCTTTTGGTGTTAAATAGTTTTCATATATTATATGTTCCTTCAAATCTTGTAAACCATCTATAGATAATAAAATAGATAATATTTTTTCTTTCAAAAGTATTATAGTGTTTTCATTCCATTCTACAGAATTTTTGCATAAATTTGGAACTCTAACTATAATATTTAATATTTCTTCTCCATTTTTATTTATTGTATTATCTATTTTACTAGGACAATAAATGTAAATTGATGGATCTATAGGTAATTCACCTATAAATATCTTTTGCGTATTATCTTTAAAATTTTTATTTAAATATATGTTATGAACTTTTAAAATATCATATTTCTTATTTAATGCTAAATACATTATAAAAGTAGAACAAGTATACTGTATTTTTTTCATAGTATATTTTCCAATTTTTAATTGTGAGTTGTTCTCGCTTAAAAGTTTTTCTATTGTATATGAAAAATCACTATTACAAACTACTAAATCGCACTTTTCTAACCCTTTGTTTGTTATTACACCAACAACTTTATTATCCTCTATATGTATTTTTTCTACATTTTTTCCGCACTCTATTTCTCCACCTAACTCTAATATAAATTTTTCTAATACTTCTACGTACCTATACATTCCCCCTTCAATATGCCATAATCCATGAAGCTGAGATATCATAGGAATTAATGTATAAATACTAGGTCCATCAAAAGGAGATATTCCAACATACATACTTTGAAAAGCTAAAAATTCTGTAAGTATATTGTTATCTATAAACTTCTTGATATAATGATATGAGCAATTACTAGTTTTTAAACTTTCTATCACTTTAATATTTTTAGGTTTTAAAATTTTAAATTTATTTATTTGGCTTTTACATAAAAAATAGTTATTTGCAGCTATATAATGTTTATATGTATCCCCTAAAAATTTAATATATCCATAAGAATCCTTTTGTGAAAAATCTTCTAATGTATTCATAAGTTTATACAACTCATTATTAAAATCATAATATTTATTTTCATATGAAAATACCCTATATATAGGATTTATACTTTTCACATTAAAAAACATACTAAAATCCTTGTCAATATATTCTATTAGCTCCTTATACGGTTCTATAATCATTAATATAGAAGCTGTTAAGTCAAATTTAAAATTCTTTTCTTTTAATAAATTAACTTTTCCTCCAACCCTGCATTCTTTTTCTATAATTTTGACATCATAACCATTTTTCAATAGCCTTAAACCAGTTGCTAATCCTCCAATTCCGCCACCTATAACTATTACTTTTTCACCCATAAAAAAACCTTCTTACTAATAGAATTTATTTATAAATTAACCACCTAAAGTCACATCTTGTGTATCATACCAATTTAATGCATCTAAAAAATGTTGTTTTTCAAATTCTGGCCAAAATTTATCTATAACATAAAAATCAGCATATACAGATTGAACTGGTAAAAAACCACTAAGCCTTCGTCTTCCACCCCAACGTATTATAAGATCAATTCTTGAAACTTCTTTTGATTTAATATTATTATTAATATTTTTTCTATTTATATCTGCTATTTTTAATTCATTTAAATCCCATTCCCATCCATAATTTACTAAAAAATTTACTTTTATTCCACCTTTTCCAAAAACTTTTCTTTTAGTAAAGGGTACCAATTCTTTTGGAAATACAGGTGATTCAGTATTACCAACTACCAAAAGTTCTGCATTTTCTTTTGACAATATGTTTACAGCACTTATACATGCATCTATAAAAGCTTTCTTTTGATTTGCAGGTCTTTTAGTATTGTCTGTTGTAAATCCATAATAAGTAATTTCTTCTATTCCTAATTCCTCGCAAGTCTTAAAAAGCGCTAATCCTGGGTTTATACCAGATTCATATCCATCCTCTTTGTTAAGACCATTTGATACTGCCCATCTCCTGTTTCCATCTGGGATTATACCTATATGTTTTGGTAATCTCATAAAATTCACCTCTTATAAATTAAGTCTATTCATATTAATTCTTACCAAATATAAAAAATATAATCTTTAAATAAGTATTATTTTTGTGCATTTTAAAATAAATAGCTTCATATTATACGCTTCGCTTTCACACAAAAATGGAGCTATTCCTTTTTAACCTATATCAGTTAAATTTACAACAGCTCCACTTTTATATTTAAGTTATTAAAATAAATCATACATTAAATATTAATTATATACCTTCTATTTTATTATTCCAAAATTCATTCATATTAACAACTTTCCCAGTTACCCTAGATTCTTCTGCTGCAAAGGCCATGACATGGCTCTCTACAGATTTTATAGCAGGGGTTTTTGCTTGACCATCTTTACCTCCTACTAATGCTATAAAATCCTCCATTATTTTTGTATCGCCACCTAAATGACCACTTTCAACAACCTCAGGAATTATAATCTTCCAATCATTTTCTGTAAATTTCTTAACTTCTATTACATTTTTACCATCATGAGCTCTTACTTCACCATTAGTAAACATAAGCTTTAAAGTTCTATTACAATCCTGTGTAAATGCACTTAGATTAAAAGTTGCTGTTATATTATTCTCAAACTCTAATATAGTTACCATATGGTCAACAACATTATTATCACACTTATAGACACATCTTCCATAAGGCCCACTTTTTAAAGCTTCTTTTAAATTTTCTTTTGTTGGTACCGGATGTACTACAGTTTTAAATATAGGTTTTTCGCCTAAATATAATTTCACTGCTGAATATGGACATTCTTCCTTATATTTACACTCTATACATTTGTCAGTCATTCCTTCTTTAAAATTTGAATTATTCATGTGAGATAACTCACCGAATGATGCTATTTTTCTACAGTTCGAATTAGAAAACCATAAAAGTATATCCATATCATGGCAACTTTTTGCAAGTATTAATGGACTAGTTTCATTACTGTTCCTCCAATTTCCTCTTGTAAAACTATGTGCAAAATGCCAGTAACCTATATTTTCATTATGTTGTATATTTACTAAATCACCTAATTCCTTTGAATCTATAATTGCCTTTAGCTTGCTGAAAAATGGCGTATATCTTAATACATGACATATCATAAATATTTGATTTTCATATTTTTTTGCAAGTTCTCCAAGTTTTATAATATCCTTTAATTTATTGCTCATAGGCTTTTCTAGTAATACATTATAACCCTTTTCTAAAGCTATTTTAGTTGGCTCATAATGTGATTCATCATTATTTGCTATTATTATTGCATCTGCCAGCCTTTCTTTTTTTAATAATTCTTCCCAATGTGAAAAAGTATTTTCATCATTTATGTTATATTCTTCTTTAAATTGATTTCTTCTAATATGATTTGGCTCAGCTACTGCTACGAATTCTAAAAGTTCTTTATTTTCTTTTGCATATGGTGCATATGCATACATACCTCTTGCGCCGGCACCTACCAATGCCACTTTGACCTTTTTCATTATAATTCCCCCAATGTTAAAACAAAATTATGTCATAAATAATATTTCTTTATTTATAAAATACAATCTTTCCTTTTTTATATGTTCTAATCACATCTAAATTTTCATCTAATATACAAATATCAGCTTCTTTTCCTAAATCTAAAGTTCCCTTCCTATTATTTATACCTAATCTTATTGATGCATTAGTACTTGTCATCGCCACAGCATCTTCTAAAGAGCAATTTGTGTAATTAATTATATTCTTAAAAGCATCATTCATTGAAATTGTACTTCCTGCTAAATTGCCTGATTTTAATCTTGCTTCATTACCTTTTTTTATAACATCTAATCCACCTAATTTATATATTCCATCTTTAAGCCCTCTAGCTCTCATAGAATCTGTTATCAATATAATTTTATCACTACCTTTTAATTTTAATGTTGTTTTTACTACATCTTTATTTACATGTATCCCATCACATATCATCTCTATCATGATGTTATCAAAATATAAACCTGCTGTAACTACCCCTGGATTTCTATGACTATGGCTACTACATCCATTATAAAAGTGAGTTATATTAAAATCCCTTATTTTTAATGCTTCACTAATTTTTTCAAAATTAGAATCACTATGACCTATTGAAGAAACTATGTTTTTACTTTTAAGATATTTAGTAAATAGAAAATCAATATCATTTTCTATAGCATAAGTTACTATTTTTATATTTTTGCATACCTCTTCAAACTTTTTAAAATCCTCTATATTAGGATTAACTATTAAGTGTTCATCATGAGCTCCTTTAAAACTTTTATTTAAAAATGGTCCTTCTAAATGAACTCCTAATACTTCAGCTCCATAATCATTAAAATTTTTCATATAATAATCTATTGTCTTTAAGGATTTTTCTATGTTTTCTTTACTTTCTGTTAATGTTGTAGGATAAAAAGATGTAGTGCCACTTTTCAAACTTTCTTTAGTAATACACTTTAACCCATCAACATCACCATCCATAGCATCTTTATTAAATCCACCATGAGTATGAATATCAATGAATCCTGGCACAGCTATACAATTTTTAGGTATTTCGATTTTTTCACCATATTTACTTATACATCCATACATTGTGTATATATAACCTTTTTTTATGACTTTACTCATAACACACCTCCATGTATTATAGGGAAACAAGCTCACATTTAAATTTATTTATTATTACTTCTTAATAGCATAATTTTGGAATTTTCAGACTTATCTTCACTCCTGTGATTGTATATATAGTTAGAGAATCTTCAATTTAAAGCTACAGCAATTTATATAAGCGAAAAACTAAAGTCTTATTATATCTATTTCTTTTTTTATTTTATTTACCATATTGTAATCTACCTTTCCTGTTTCTAAATACATAGCATTGCTTATTCCACAACTATTAGCTAATCTTAAGATATCTTCAATATGATATTTACTTTCAATTCCTGCAGCTAATCCAGCAACAACAGCATCACCACAACCAACAGTACTTGTTATGTTTATCTTAGGTATTTTTACTAAATAATTTCCTAAATCACCTACGAAAATCATTCCATCTCCTCCTAATGATACGGCTACATTTTTTGCTCCCATATTTTTCACAATATTAGCACCATTAACTACTTCTTCAATTGAATTTATTTTTATTTTAAGTAATTGCTCTAATTCTTTCTTATTAGGTTTTATGAGAAATGGTTTGCTATTCAATCCATATTCAAGAAATTTTCCACTTGTGTCTAAAATAAATTTCACATTATATTCTTTACACTTTTCTCCTATATTTCTATAATAATTTTCAGGCAGTCCTTTAGGTAAACTGCCTGATGCTACTAATATATCACTTTTAATCAGTTCAGTTTCTAATAAATTTTCAAACTTTTCTCTATCACTTACTGTTATCGTTGGACCACTTTCTAATATTTCTGTAGATATTCCTTTAGCGTTAATAATGTTAATGCATTGCCTTGTATTATCATTGATTTTTATAAAATTTGTATTTATTTTCTTATGTTTTAATTGATCATTTATTATATTACCATTTACTCCACCTAAAAACCCTATACAGTTAACCCTCTCACCTATTTCATTACAAACCTTTGCAACATTTATTCCTTTACCCCCTGGTGTTTTGTAATATTTTAAACATCTATGAACTTGTCCAATTTCCAAATCTTCAATAAAATAAGAAATATCAATTGAAGGATTCATTGTTATAATAGTTATCATAACTTCTATATCCTATTATAACTATTGCAAAGAATTATTTTTTCTTTTACAACATTACAAATTGCTTCTTTTCCATAAGGAACATATTTTCTTAAATCTATACAATTAGGATTTTTAAATAAATAATTTTTTATAGCATTTGTAAAAGGGACTTTTAATTCAGTTGCTATATTTATTTTATTTATTCCTAAAGCTATAGACTTTCTTATATCTTTTTCTTTTATCCCTGATGCACCATGAAGTACCAGTGGTAAATCTACACTGCTTTTTATTTCTTTTAATCGTTGAAAATTCAATTTAGGCTCTTTTATATATAATCCATGAGCAGTTCCAATAGAAATAGCTAAAGAATCTATATTGGTTTCATTAACAAATTTTATAGATTCTTTTACATTGGTAAAAAACTCCTCTCCTTCTAACTTTTCTAAATCATTAGTCATAACTACCCTTCCAAGTTCTGCTTCAACAGTTACACCTTTTAAGTGTGCATAATCTGTTATCTCCTTAACCAAAGCTATATTTTTTTCTAGGTTTAATTTAGAACCATCTATCATAATAGATTTAAATCCTAAATCTATACTTTCTTTTAAGTCATCTATATTTTCATGATGATCCAAATGAAATACCATTGGTATAGTACTTTTTTTCATAGCACTATTTGCTAATCCCAATATATAATCTTTTCCACAATACTCTATAGTCGAGGGGCTTATAGCTAAAATTACTGGTGACTTTAAAAATTCACACCCTCTTATTATACTTTGCAGTGTTTCCATATTATAAAAATTAAAAGCTGGAATAGCATATCCATTTTTTTTTGCATCTAAAAGCAACTTCTTACTATTAATAAATTCCATATAACACCTCATAAACCTTCAACTTAATTTTTTATTTTTCAAAATATGGGGTTCCAAGTTAAGTTTTAAAATTATTCATTTATCAAATGAGAAAACTCAAATTAATATTTTATAAATAACTAACAGATTATTTTAGTTAAAAAAGTTAAGAGTGAATAGTGAAAAGTTGTAGTTATTTTTCTCAACTGATAAAAAAAATTTGATGAATAAATTTAAATCTGAGCTTATTCCCCTATATATATCATCATTTTTCAAAGTCAAATTCATATATATTAACTCCTTTTACAACTCTATTAACAACCCCACTTGGACAGGGATTATCAATATTTATCCCCAAACTCCATCCTTTATAAAATGCTAAAAGTTGTCCAACTATTATATATTGTAGTGATTGTATAATATCAGTATAATTATCTTCTATAAGGGTATTAAAATTTAATAAATAGTCACAAAATCCTTCTATTTCATTTAACTCTTCTCCAACTGCAATTATAATATTTTCTTTCTTTTCACTATGCATTTCTTTTAATAAATCAATTTCATATTTTCTTTTATGCTTATCTTTTGAAATATAAAAAACGGTTACTGTTTTATCATTTATAACTGACTTTGGACCATGTCTAAATCCTAATGCAGTATCATAACTAGAATTTACCTTTCCATTAGTAAGCTCTAGCATTTTAAGTGCAGACTCTCTAGCTATTCCTTTTAAAACCCCTGTTCCTATATAAACTATCCTTTCAAATCCTTTCATTGCTATGTTTTTTATATTATTTATATTATTTGTTATAAATTTTTCATTTAAATTTATACAGTATTTAATACTAGATATAAGATTATCTATATTATTAATGTCAAATATTCCAATTGCAGTTAAAAGCATTGTAGTAAAACTACTAGTCATTGCAAAGCCTATATCATTACATTGTTTAGGCATTAATACAGTCAAATCTTCATCACTATTTCTAAATTTTTCATACAAATTTCCACTTTTATTACAAGTTATAATTATTTGATTTAATTTTTCCACCATTTTTTCAGCAATACTCACAGCTGCAACACTTTCAGGACTATTTCCTGATCTTGCAAAAGATACCATTATAGTTTCTGTATCCTCATATAAATATTCTAATGGATTTAATACTATGTCTGTTGTAGCTATACATTCTACAGACTTTTTAAACTTTTTACTTAAATATGGTCCAATAACTTGTCCGACAAAAGCTGAACTACCAGCACCAGTTAAAATTATTCTAGTTTCTTTTTTACTAAATTTTTTCAAAAAATTTTGTATTTTATAAGCTTGATTTTTTATATTATCTAAACTTTGCATCCAAACTTCATTTTGTTGAAATATTTCTTTTAGTGTATAATATGAATTTCTTTCTTTTAATTTTTCTAATGGAATTCCCACTTTTTCCACAATATACCTCCTGTTATATAATATGTTCATTTTGCTTACATAGGATTAAATTATCAATAAAGTTATTAACCTTATTTATATCATTATTAATACTCTTAAACGCCATTAAGCAAGCACCTAGCTCTGGAGGAAGTATTGGTTTTACTAAAGTAATATTCTCATAACATAAACTATTCATTAGTGGTGTAAGTATTAAGTTTTTCGATTTAAATACTCCTCCTGAATAAGACAAAAATATTTCTTCATCTCCTTTGAAATTTTTAATAAGCGCCTTTACAATATTACTTAACTCCAAGGAAGCTTTGGTAAATACATTTTTACATAATACATCGCCTCTAGTTGCTGCTTCAAAACATAATTTTGATATTTTTGCTATTTCTTTTCTTTTATCTATTAAGTCATTAGAAAAATATTTTATAATATCAAAGTTGTTATTTAAATTAAAGTATTTTTTAATCAAGTAATATAATAATGTCTTTTCATATCTTCCATCACACTGTTTTGAAAAAATCTCTAAAGTTTTCTTTCCTATCCAATAGGCTGACCCTTCATCTCCAAATTCTGGACCCCAACCACCAACTCGAGTTATTACACCCTCCTCATTTAAAGAAATACCAATTGAACCAGTTCCACTTACAATATGAATTCCTTTTTTTCCAATAAGAGATCCATTAATACTTATTATTCCATCATTTTCAACTATAAACTTTTTAACAAAATGAAACTCTTCTTTAACTATTTGATCTATAATTTTCGTTACATTTACTACTTCTTTATAACTTGGCATTCCTAAACCTACAACAATATCATCTTTTTTTATATCATTTATATTGCATAAAATTTCTTCCACCAACTGATGTAGTACTGTTTTTATACCATCTTTTCCTATTTGATAATAATTTAAACTTCCTTTATACATTGTATATTTAATTTTTCCATATTCATCACATAATACTGCTTTTGTTTTACTTCCCCCTCCATCTATTCCTAAAAAATACAAAATCTCATCTCCTAAAAAATAGATTTTCAATCTATACTTTCCTTTCAAAATTCACTTAAAATATCTACCTAGTTCTTTTAGAAAGTTTTATTTACTTATATCATTTTCAAAACTTGGATACCCAAAATAGTGAGACATGCTCTGAATCACCCAAATTCAATATTACATTTTGTATAAAATTATTAAATAAATTTAAATTAGAGCTCGTTTCCCTATATTTATATATATTATAAATATAGAAATTATACCTATATTTTTTATTTATATATGTTATGTGATTCCACAGTCTTAATCTAAATTAAAATAAAAAAGGATGTTTCAAAACAAAATTCAATTTTATTTTGAAACATCCAAATTATAATAAATTTAATTATAAACTTAAATTAACATCTTTTAAATCATCTAATTTATATTCCACTCGACGCTGTAAACAATCTATATTTTTAAGTTTAACATTATTTATTTTTGCAGTAGCTAATAACTCTCTTTTTAAATTTAATATACTTTTATTATAGTTTTCATTTTTAACAATATCAGCTATATAATCAATATATTTAACTTCATAACTTTTACATAATGCTGAGGCTAATACTCCTCTCATTGTTTTTGTATTTTCTTTTTCAAGCAATTTAAAACATGTTTCTGCTGAAAAATCTGTTTTAACACTCTCAAATACCATTGATATATATAATTTAATTGACGTATTATTACATTCTAACATTTTTTTATAAACAGCTTGTATAACTGTATCTCCACCAATTTTACTTAAAGCTTCTCCTATAACTTCATTAGTTAAATCATCATTTTCTTTTAATTTTGAAATTAAAATATCTATACAACTTTTATTCCTTAATTCACCTAATATATAAACTAAATAAATTATATAATACTTGCTATTTTCATTTTTTAATTCTTTGACAATATAATCCAAATTCAAATCTTCCCTATCACTTAAGATTTTACCTATATTTATTCCTTTATTATAATCAAAGTCATTTTCTTTTCTTTCTTCATTGTTTTTTGCCAAATCTTTTAATTGTTTTAATAAGTTTTCAGTTGAACATTCATCTAAAGTTTTTAATTTATTATAATGCTCAAATAATTCCAAACTACTATCTTTATTAATAAAGAATTTTTTTTCTTGTATTCTATCATAAAAACTTTCTATAATATCAATTCCTTGTTTAATTGCTAATGTCACTATGTTATTTTTAAAATATATATCTTCACCATAATCTAAACTCATTAGTTCATTAATTTGAGTTTCGTTAATATTTAAATTTTCACAATTAGCCATTAAATAATTTCTTTCAAAAGAATCGTCATACTTTCTTATGGCGTCAATAACCCTATCAATAACCTCACTATCCCTAGAGTAACTCTCATTAAAATAACTTAATGCTGCACATCTAACAATAAAATCATTAGAGTTAATTAAACCTTTCATATAATTCTCATTTACCATTAAAATGCACTCCCTTCTAATATTAAAGAAATTTAGTTATTTTACAAACCAATGTAAATATTTTGTAATCATTTACATTATTATACTACATACTTATTAATATAACATAAACAATATGTAAATTATGTAAATTATTTCAACTCATATATTTATCTTATAATTTTTATACATAAAACACATAAATAAATTAAAGATTTATTAATAAGGTTAATAAATCTTTAATTTATTTGTATATTTTTAATTAAATATATATTACAATTATTATATATATGGTTATTAGTTTATTTGTTAAATTATTTTTTAAAACTTAAAAAACCATATAATTATGTAAGTTTAATTAAATTTTAAATTAATATAAATGTATTGGAGGAGATTATTTTGAAACAAAATAGACTTAACAAAGTTATAGAGGGAATGAATGATAGAAAAATAACTCAACTGCTAATATCTGATCCAGCAGCCATTTTTTACTTAACTGGAAAGTGGATTCATCCTGGTGAAAGATTGTTAGCATTATATTTAAATATTAATGGGGATCATAGATTATTTATAAACAAATTATTCCCTGTACAGGAAGACTTAGGTGTTGAAAAAGTTTGGTTTGACGATAATAGTGATGCTGTAGAAATAATAAATAACTACATAGATAAAGACAAAACTTTAGGTGTTGACAAAAATTGGCCTGCTCGTTTCCTTTTAAGACTTATGGAGCTTAAAGGTGATTCTAACATAGTAAATGGTTCTATAATAATTGATACTTGTAGAATGTTTAAAGATGAAGAAGAAAGAGACTTAATGAGAGCATCTTCTAAAATTAACGATATGGCTATGGAAAAAATACAAACTTATATAAAAGATGGACTTAGTGAAAAACAAATGGCTTCAAAACTTTTGGAAATATATGAAAATCTTGGAGCTGAAGGATTTTCCTTTGACCCTATAATAGCTTATGGAGCAAATGGTGCAGATCCACATCATGGTAATGATAATTCTATGGTTAAAGAGGGAGATTCTATAATTATAGATATGGGATGTGTAAAAGATTCCTATTGTTCTGATATGACAAGAACTGTATTTTATAAGAATGTATCAGCAAAATCTAAAGAAGTCTTTGAGACAGTACTTGAAGCTAATAAAAAAGCTATATCAATAATTAAACCTGGCGTAAGATTTTGTGATATAGATAAAGCTGCTAGAGATTATATTGATTCTAAAGGATATGGCAAATACTTCACTCATAGAACTGGTCATTCAATTGGACTTGAAGTTCATGATCTTGGTGATGTATCTTCTGTTAATACTGATGCTGTTCAACCAGGAATGATATTTTCAATTGAACCTGGAATATATATTCCAGGTGAAGTTGGAGTGAGAATAGAAGATTTAGTTCTAGTTACAGAAGATGGTTGTGAAATTTTAAATGAATTTAATAAAGAATTAGTAGTTATAGGATAATTTTTAATGTACTATCTTAGAATAAATTTTATTATTTTAAGATAGTACATTTTTTATTTATATAATATAAAATTTAATTTATTATTTTAAATCATAAATTATACACTAACATAAATGTATTATCATATTATATTATGTAAAGTATCTTATATACAAAATGTACTGATATAAAAGAGGTGCAAATTATGAAAATTGGGGGAAGATCTGGCCATAATCCATTAGCTCCAGGTGCTAGTGGTATAATTGATGAAACTACTGAGGCTAGAAAAATATTCTTATATTCTAAAAAATATTTAGAAAAATATCATCAATTTATAGATTGTTACCCTGGGAATATGAATGACGCTAATATAGAATTAATGTGGGGTATAAATAAAGCTAATTCATCAAATGTAGATTTTTTCTATTCTATTCATTTAAATAAAGCGTATGATTCATACAACGGGGCTATTGGTTCAGAAATTTGGGTTCATCCAAATTGTAGCCAAGCTACTAAAGATAAAGCTAATAGAATATTGAGTAATTTTCAAAAACTTGGCTTTATCAATAGAGGCATTAAATTTTCAACTGAACTTGCAGAACTCAACTCTACTTCTATGGAAGCTATGATAGTAGAATGTTTTTTCTGTGAAGCAGTAAAAGATGTTGAATTATATAAAAAATTTGGTGAAGATAAATTAGGTTTTGCTATAGCAAATGGAATTGATCCTACAATACAAAACTCTCCACCAACCCCTGAGGTGAATAAAGTGAAAAATTTAATTATATATAACAATGATATAGATAAAAGAGCTGCAGAATATTTAGCTGATTTTCTACTTTCTCCTGTAGTAAGAGAAAGTAATTATAACGCCGCTACAATGCCTGCTGAAAAAATTTTTGTAGTTGGTGGTGGTGTAAAAATTAAAGGCGATATTAGATTAGAAGGCAGCGATAGATATGAAACTATTAAGGCTGTTTTAAAATATATGAATAAATTATAGAGTTTTATTTAAAGTAGGAATGGGTATATGTCCATTCCTATTTTTTTATCAATACTTTACAAATAAAAATATTGATTATTCAAATTTTTTTGCTAATATGTTCTTAATATATTATAATTAATGTATTTTATAAAAAATATAATTGAAATATAATTTATTTAGGAGGAATATAAAATGAATAATTTCCAAGAAACATTAATGAAATATGCAGATCTTGCAGTTTGTGTTGGTATAAACATACAAAAAAATCAAACTTTAGTTGTTAATTCCCCTATTGAATGTGCTGAATTTGCAAGAGCTATATCTGAGTCTGCTTATAAACATGGTGCTAGAAATGTTATAATTAAATGGAATGATGAAAAAGCATCTTTAATAAAATTTTTAAATGCTCCAGAAGAAGTATTTAACGAATTTTCTAAATTTGAAGCTGCTGAACTTGAAGACTTGGCAAAAAATAATGCTGCATTTTTAAGCATATACGCACAAGACCCTGAAATTTTAAAATCTGTAGACCCTTCTAGAATAGCATCTGCTAACAAAGCCCGTTCACTAGCTACTAAAGCTTTTAGAGAATATACTATGAGTAGTACTGTTGCATGGAATGTAGTGTCTGTTCCTACCGAAGCATGGGCTAAAAAAGTATTTCCTGAAGTTTCACCAAAAGAAGCTGTTGAAAAATTATGGGAAGCTATATTTAAAATAGTAAGAGTTGATAAAGATAATCCTGTTGCTGCTTGGAATGAACACCTAAAAACTCTTGAAAAAAGTACAGCATTTTTAAATGAAAAGAAATTCAAAAAATTACATTATAAATCAAGCATCACCAACCTTACTATAGAACTTCCTGAAAATCACATTTGGTCTGGTGGTGGAGAATACAATGGTAAAAACACTTTTTTTGTTGCTAATATGCCGACTGAAGAAGTTTTTACGCTGCCACTTAAAACAGGTGTTAATGGAACTGTAACTAGTACTAAACCTCTTAATTATGGTGGAAACTTAATTAATGATTTTACTTTAACTTTTAAAGATGGAAAAGTTGTTGATTTTACAGCAAAAGAAGGTTATGAGACATTAAAAAAATTATTAGATACAGATGAAGGTGCTAGTTATTTAGGTGAAGTTGCCTTGGTTCCTTTTGATTCTCCAATTTCTAATTCAAATACAGTATTTTATAATACATTATTTGATGAAAATGCTTCATGTCATTTAGCATTTGGAAATGGTTATCCTACATGCTTAGAAAATGGAAGTGAAATGTCTGAAGAAGAATTTAAAAATGCTGGTGGTAATACATCCTTAACTCATGTTGATTTTATGATAGGATCAAAGGATCTTGATATAATTGGAATAACTAAAGAGGATGAAGAATTTTATATATTTAAAAATGGTAACTGGTCATTTTAATAAAAAATAAAGTTTTAAAGGGAGTGTCTTTAAATGATGAACCTCCCTTTTTTGTAGTTCACAATTTAAATTTAATAGTACTTTTTTATTGTTTTTATAATATGAATATTTATATAAGGCATATAAAAATATAAAGTTAAAATTATTACACTATATGTTTATAAGACAATAAATTTTATTGGTGTAGTATAAAAGATTAGCAAAATATAACTTGTTATTTTTAGTATGTTTAATTATTTTTTTATGAGGTAATTATGAATAATAATAAATTTGACTGGTACGTTCTTGATAATGCAGGCAAATTATATCCCTCAATAATGTCTTGGAGGGTTACCACTGTTTTTAGAATTTCTGCTACTTTAACTATTGATATAGAACCTAAACTATTACAAAGAGCTTTAAACAAAACAATTAATAAATTTCCTTTTTTTAAAGTGAACTTAAAGCCAGGATTATTTTGGTATTATTTTGACTATGTAAACTTTTTTCCTACAATTGAAAAAGAAACTTATTATCCTTGTACTGGAATGGAGCTTAAAAAGAAAGGGAACTTTCCATTTAAAATTTTATATTATAACAAAAAAATTTCTTTAGAAATTTCTCATTGTATTACTGATGGTCATGGGGCATTAATATTTATGAAAAGCTTACTATATGAATATTTTTCTTTTAAAGATATTATAAAAGAATCAGAAGAAATTAATAATTACTCTTCTAATTTATTTTTTGAAGATTCCTTCAAAAAACATTTTAATCCAAATGTACCTAATCCATCGCCACTACCTTTTGCTTTCCATTTCCCTATGGAACTAGACTCTAAAGGTATATATTATATAGTTACAGGTTCTCTTCCTTTGGACAAAGTACTTAATATTTGCAAATCTAAAAATGCTACTGTTACAGAATTTTTCTTAGCAGTATATTTTGAGACAATACTAGATTATATTAAATTGTTAGAAAGATTTGACTTACCATTTAAAAAGTCACCTATAATACTAAATGTACCAGTAAATCTTAGAAAAATTTACAATTCTAAAACCCTTAGAAACTTTTTTATTTCTATAACACCAATGATTGATCCAAGATTAGGTGACTATACTTTTGATGAGCTTTTAATCTATATCAAAAATTATATGTATATTAATACTGATAAAAAGCAAATTAATCAATATATTAGCAAAAATGTTAAAACAGAACTTTTCTTTTTAAATAGAGCAGTTCCTCTTATATTTAAAAATTTATTTTTACCTATTGCTTATAGCACTTTTGCTGAGGGACATTATACCAGTGGCCTTTCCAATTTAGGTAAAATAACTATTCCTCAGGAACTATATCCTTATATAGAAAAATTTGAAGCATATCCTCCACCCAGTGAAGGTAATAAAATTAAACTTGTTTTATTAAGTTTCAAAAACAATCTTTATATAACTTTTGGCAAAGTGACCACAGATTCAAATATTGAAAGAATATTTTTTAATAAACTTAGGAAAATGGGCATACCTATAAAAATAGAAACCAATTAATATAAATATATATTTTTCTATATTAAGATTTACTGGAGGTGTTAATAGTTGTCTTATTGTCCTAAATGTGGTGTGGAAGTTAACCCTAATGTAAAAAAATGTCCTCTATGTAAGTTTGCTTTACCTTACATAGATACGAATTCTTCAGAGAGTTTTTATGATAGTTTTCCTAATGCAGTTAATATTTATAATAAAAAAGTTAAAGAATTTAAAAAAATACTTTTTTCTATAATTAAAGCATTTTGTATATGTAGCATGTTTATAACCTTATTTTGTAATTTTTATATTTCTGGGAAACTTACTTGGTCAAAATACTCTACGGTTTGTATAATTGCAGCTATGTTTTATTTTTATCTAATGTTAGATTTACAATGGAAGTTTAAAAATTTTATAATAGGATTTGGTTTGAATACTTTTATATTAATATTATTATTAGATATTTTTGATGGCAACTTATCTTGGTCTATAAAATTAGGACTTCCATTTATAGTAATGACTATATGTCTTTTATCCATATGCTATGAAGTATTTAGAATTGCTAAACATAAATATTTTAATGTAGCAGGATACACTTTAATTGCCTTATCCGTATATTGTATTGGAATTGATGGTTTTATATCTTTAACTTTATATAACTCATTCAAGTTAAGATGGTCTTTATTAGTAACTATAGTTTTATTGCCTTTAGGTTTAGTACTTATTTATATACATCATAAATTACCTGTTGAATATAAAATTAAATTGAAGAAAAAACTTCATATATAATTAAATTTCAATTAAACCGATATACTATAAATAATACTATTAATTGTTTATAACATAAAAAATCATTCACCATTTAATTTTTAGAAAAATTAATCTACTATTTAAATGATTAATGCTATAATTAGATTAGTTTTAAATTTAGGTTTATTGAAAGAGGTTTATTTATGAAAAAAAAATCAAAATCAAACTGGTACCCTTTAGATAATGCAGGAAAATTATATCCTTCAATAATGTCCTGGAGAGTAAGTACAATTTTTAGAATTTCTTCAACCTTAACAGAATATGTAGATTCTATTTTGCTTCAACATGCATTAAATTTAGTTATTAAGCGTTTTCCTTATTTTCAAGTAAATTTAAGACCAGGATTGTTTTGGTATTATTTTGATCATACAGAAAAAATACCAACAGTTGAAGAAGAAAAATACTATCCTTGCATTCGTTTAGAACTAAAAAAAAAGGGCACCTTTCCTTTTAGAGTAATATACTATAAAAAAAGAATTGCTGTTGAATTTTCACACAGTATAACAGATGGTACCGGTGGAATAATATTTTTACAAAGCCTTTTAAAAGAATATTTTAAACTTAAAAAAATAAATTTTATAGATAAAGATACGTCTTTTTTTAATTATAATGACATTCCAAAAGAAGAAGAATTTGAAGACTCCTTCAAGAGATACTTTAATAAGACTACACCACCACCTTATAAGTTACCGAAGGCATTTCATTTTCCTATGCCTTTAGATACTAAAGGGGTATACCATGTAGTGACAGGAATATTACCTGTTAAAAATATTTTGGAAATTTCTAAAGTTCATGGGGTAACTCTTACTGAATTTATCATAGCTGTTTATTTTGATACTATATTAGATTATATAAAAGAATTAAAAAAAGAAAGCCCTAAAATGAAATTGAATCCAATAATTTTAAATGTACCAGTTAGTTTAAGAAAATCATATGATTCAAAAACACTTAGAAACTTTTTTATCTCTGTAACACCTATGATAGATCCTAGACTTTTAGATTATAATTTTGATGAAATATTGACTTATGTTCATCAATATATGAGAGAAAAAACTCACAAACGTTTTATTAATCAGCAAATAACTAAAAATATAAAAAGCGAACTAAGTTTTTTAAATCGATCTACGCCTCTTTTTATTAAAAATTTAGTGTTACCTATTGCTTATAGCAGACTTGGAGAAGGTAGTTACACCAGTGGAATATCTAATGTTGGTAAGATAACTATGCCTAAAGAACTTGAACCATTTATAGAGCGTTTTGAAGCATATCCGCCTCCTAGTGAAGGTAATAAAATAAAAATCGTTATGGCTAGTTATAAAGATAATCTTTATATAACTTTTGGAAAAGTAACCTACGACAAAACTATAGAAAAAATTTTTTTTAGAAAATTACGAAAAATGGGTATAATTTGCAAAATTGAAACAAACGACAATCCTAGACATAAATAAAATTTAAGGAGGTGTTTTCTTTTATGCCTTATTGTCCTAAATGTGGTATAGAGGTAGAGTATACTTTAACTGAGTGTCCTCTTTGTGAATTTTCTTTACCAAATACAACTCCAGATAGTTTCATTAAAGAAGAAAATAAATTTCCTGATGCTACAAATATTTACCCTTCTAAGCATGAACAACTTAAAAAAGTAATATTTTCAGTATTATTAGCTATTTCCATATGCGGTATTTTTATAGCAACTTTACAAAATATATATTTTTCTAAAACTATTACTTGGTCAAGATATAGCACTGTAAGTATTTTATCTGGAATAATTTACTTATACATAATACTTAAAACTAACTTGTCTTTAGACAAATTTATAAAATCAATGGCTACTAATACTTTATTTTTAATTATTTTATTAGATATTGTTGATGGTGAATTATATTGGTCTATTACATTTGGGTTACCTTGCATTTTTTTGGCTACAATTTTCATACTATCTCTTGTAAAATTAATTAGAATAAGTAAAAATCCAGGATTTAATATAGCTGCATATGTTATATTTCTTTTAACTTTATATTCTTTAGCCATTGACACACTAATATGTCTAAATTATAAAGAATCTATAATATTAACTTGGTCAATAATAATTTCCTTTATAGGATTTCCTCTATCTATTGCTTTATTATACATACATCATAAATTACCAGAACAATATAAAGAAAAGTTTAGAAAAAAATTTCATATATAGTTGTTTTAATATTCCTTTAAATAATATTTTTTTATTTAAAGGTTTTTTATTTCTAACTTTTTAACTTATATTTTTGTTTTTTATTACATATGTCAATAAGTTTTACCATTTATTGTATTATTTTTCTTTCTAAATTTTTGAATTTATTTATATTTAAAGCATATTTTTGAAATAGATTTTACTTTTTCTCAAAACAACTTTTTATTGATTAAATATTGTGTTTTTTTTGAATTTTGTATTTATTTTGTTAAATTTTAGGAGTATAATAATAATCGAAGTTAAAAATATGTATTTAATCTTAGGAGGATTTTAAAATGAAAAAAGTTCTTTCAATCGTATTATCAGTAATGTTAACATTATCTTTAGTTGCTTGTGGTGGAAACAACGCTACTGAGAACAAAACTGAAGGAAATAACACAAAGGTAGAAGACACTAATAAAAAAGATGACACTAAAAAAGATGAAACTAAGGATGCAAATGCAAACAAAGATAAAGATACAAATAAAAAAGAAGAAACTAAACAAAACTAATATTATTTATTCTTAATTATTTAGTTTTAAATAAAAAAGAAAGAGTATAAATTTTCTCTTTCTTTTTTATTTTATACATAACTAAAAAGAAAGGTTGCTAAATAATGATATTTATAAATCACAATAACATAAACCCATATTTTAATCATTCTGCTGAGGAATATATTTTAAAGACTTTAGATAATGATTGTTTTATGTTATGGCAAAATGAGCCTTGCATACTTATTGGTAGAAATCAAAACGCATTTGCTGAAATAAATGAAGATTATGTAAGTAATAATAACATTAAAGTAGTTCGAAGACTTACTGGTGGTGGTGCAGTTTTCAATGATTTAGGGAATATAAATTTTTCTTTTATTTCTCAAAATACTGGTGATGTTACTTCTAACTTTAAAAAATTCACTCTTCCTATAATTAAATCTCTTCATAGTCTAGGAATAGATGCTAAATTTTCAGGAAGAAATGATTTGGTTATAGATGAAAAAAAATTTTCAGGTAATGCTCAATATTATTATAAAAATAAAGTTCTTCATCATGGTACACTTTTGTTTTCAAGCTCTATAGTAAACTTATCTTCAGCTTTAAAGGTAAATCCTCTAAAATTTAAGCATAAAAGTGTATCTTCAGTTAAATCAAGAGTTACTAATATTTCTGATTACCTTAAAGAAAATATGACTGTGCTTAATTTTAAAAAGTATGTATTAGATTTTGTTATGAATGAATTCAATGAAAAAAAGCTATATTCCTTTGATGATACAGCTTTAAAAGAAATTAATAATATTATGAATATACGTTTTGCCACACATGAATGGAATTTTGGTAAGAATTCTAAATATAAATACTCAAAAGAAAAAAGATTTAATGGTGGAACTATTGAAGTTAATTTTAATATTGAAAAAGGAATTATTAAAGATTTTAAATTTTACGGAGATTTTTTCTTCACAAAAAATATTGAATATCTAGAAAGCAAATTTATTGACAAACCGTATAACCCAACTATATTAAGTAATCTACTAAACTCATTTAATATAGAAGATTATATAAAAGGTATATCTAATAAAGATTTAATTAATCTTATGTTTTAGTATAACAATTATTATATTAAGTTGTGGAGGTATTTTTATGTATAAAAGAAAACCAGATTGGTTAAAAGTGAAATTGGAACATAGTGATAATTTTAAAAAAGTACAAGCTTTAACTCGCTCATTATCTTTAAATACTGTATGCACAGAAGCTAATTGCCCAAATAGATTAGAATGTCATAATAAAGGAACTGCAACATTTATGATTTTAGGTAATACCTGCACTAGAAATTGTAGATTTTGTAATGTAACATCTGGAACTCCAACAGATGTAGATCCGCTTGAACCTATACATGTAGCAGAAGCTATTCAAAAACTTAATTTAAGACATGCAGTTATAACTTCTGTAACTAGAGATGATTTAGTTGATGGTGGCGCTTCTCATTTTGCTAATGTTATAAACTGTATTAGAAAGCTTAATCCGTCTACTACAGTTGAAGTTCTTATACCTGATTTAAAAGGAAATTGGAACGGATTGAAAACAATTACAGATGCAAAACCTGAAATTTTAAATCATAATATAGAAACTGTTCCAAGTTTATATAGTAAGGTAAGACCTCAAGCAATTTATTCACGTTCTTTAGAACTTTTAAAAATGGTAAAAAAATTAGATTCCAGTATTTTAACTAAATCCGGTTTTATGCTAGGTTTAGGTGAAAATGATGATGAGGTAATATCTTTATTAAAAGATTTAAGAACTTATGAATGCGATATTGTTACAATTGGTCAATACCTTCAACCTTCTAAAAATCATATTGAATTGGTAGAATATGTTCATCCAGATAAATTTAATAAATTCAAAGACATAGGTATGGATATGGGATTTCGTTATATTGCCTCAGCACCTTTAGTTAGAAGTTCATATAATGCAGCTGAAGCCTTAGATAGTAAAGCCTTGTAAATTTTTAACAACATAAAAAGCAGTATACATTAATTTTAAAACACTGCTTTTTATGTTATCTTCATTTCAGTTTTTTTTCTACAAATCTAAGAGCAAATATATCTATAATAATTACTATTAGAAAAAATAACATCCAAAATATTGATTGCTTATAAGCAGAAATTAACATACATACCATAAATAAAGGTATCTCAAAATTGAATGCTATTTTAAAATATCTTAATGTTTTTCTATCCATTTTAAGTACATCTCCTAAAGCATACATATGCTATTTACTATTTTTCCTTAGATTTATTAATTCTTTTATTAAACATATATAAACTACCTTTATATAACATATAACTTATTCATAAGAATATATTTTACATTAGTTCTTCTTAGTATATATTTTTTATTCTATTTTTTCAATGATTATTAAAATTTATTCTAATCATCTAAACTTTTATACATAAACCATGAAGATAACTTACATATATTTTCATCTTTAATCCTCTTCTCTGTAACTTCTTCACTACTTCCAATTAAAACTTTACTTCCTATAATTTTATTATTAGGCCAATTTGCAGGTGTAAATAAATGCTTTTCACTAGCTATTTGTAAACTTTTAACTATCCTTATTATTTCATCTATGTTTCTACCAATTTCTTTAGGATATTCTAATATAGTTCTTACAGTTCCCTTAAAATCTACTATAACTACTGATCTCGCTGTTGTCGTATCCTTTTGTTCATCTCTTATCATTCCTAGTCGTCTAGATATTTCCTTATTGCTATCATCTATTATTGGGAATTTAATTTCTACATTTAAATTTTCTTTTATCCATAAAATCCAATTTTTATGTTCTTCAATGGTATCAACACTTAGTCCTACAAGTTCAGTATTTAACATTTCAAACTTCTCTATCATTTCTTGAAATGCTACAAATTCTGTTGTACAAACAGGAGTAAAATCTGATGGATGACTAAAAAATACAAACCATTTTCCATAAAAATCATCTGGCAAATTCATCTTCCCTTTTGTAGTAATAACATTCATTTTAGGAAATTTATCTCTTACTAATAATTTCATATAAACTTGAGTTTATAAATAAACTCATCCCCCTTTTCTCTAAATTTTCTGATTTTATTATATCACACATATACTTTTTTCAAAAATGTTCAATTATAGTTATATTTTTCTTTATATCTGCACCTTATCTGTTTATAAATTTTGTTGAAATATGAAAAATATCTCAAGATAAATTCTATCTTGAGATATAGGCTCGTATTACCTGTGTTTATAGTATTTGCTTATATATGGTGATGTCATAGCTTGAAGTAAACATCCATACTTAACATCAAAATCCACTATGTCCCCAACCCTATAATCTTTCATATTTTCAGTCAAATCTAATATCAAATGATCACTGCTTGCTCCTAAAATCTTTATTTTTTCATCCCTAGGACTCATAGCATCTACCTTTATATCTTGTCTTCCTATAGCTAATATTGCTCTTTTCATAATACCTACATCTTCAAAATGCGGTTCTTCACCAAAAGCATTTAATCCTATAGTCCCCTTAGGAACAGAAGGCTTATTTTTTATTTCTACTATCTCTCCTTTTAATGTAAACACATCTTGGAAAGTATTATCAATCTTATTTGCAAAAGATGATTCTGTCCCTAATATAATTCCTTCGCCTATTCTAAGTTGATTTATTCCCTTAGGTATTTGTCCATTTATAACCATATATAAGCTACTAGAATTTCCACCTGATATTATTGGAAGTTTTATATCTAATATTTTCTCTAGCTTGTCCCTTAACTCAACTAACTTTCCAAGATTATTTTCATCTGGCAATACACCACCATAGCAAGTTAAATTAGTTCCAACACCTATTAGTTTTATATTAGGAAGCTTTAATATTTCTTTAACTGTATCTAATAAATCTAGTTCTAATACCCCTTCTCTTAAATCTCCTAAATCTATCATAAGTATAATATTGTGTGTTTTTTTTGCTCTTTTTGCTGCTTTTGATAATTTCTCTATAACTTTTAACTCAGAATTTAAACTTACATCAGAATATTTAACAACATTGGATGCATCACTTTCCATGGGTATTCTTACTAAATACTTTTCACAATTTAGTTCAGCTACGCCCCTCAAGTTCTGAATTCTTGCATCTCCTATTGTTTTAATTCCAGCTTCAACCATAGCATTAACTATAGGCTTTTTAGCACAAAACCCTTTTGTTATAGCAACTACTTCTATTCCTTGATCATTGCATAATTTCAAAATTGTCTTGCAATTATGTGCTAACTTATTCAAATCTACTTCTATACAAGGATAACTTCTTCGCATATTCCCACAACCCCCTATTTAAAGCCCTGTTAAAACATATTATGTATTTTAATAATATGTCTTACGTATAACTATATAATTTTTTTAGATAATTTAAATTCTTTTATTATTTTAATCAAAATATTTAGAATTTATAATTTATTATTAGTATAATAATACCATTAAATCACATTATTTCATAGCTGCTACACTATCATTCTACATATTTTTTGAAGGATATCTTGCCAATAACATAATTCCATTCACATATACATTAAAGAAAAATTTAAATATTACATGTAATTAATAGATAGTGAAGAGTTTTTTTAGGCTTAGGTTACAACCATAAAGTTATAATATAATTTCAAATAAAATATTTGTTCAATTTTATTATCCTCTCCACTATCTACTTTTTAATTATGCTATTTTATTATTATTTTCATCTTTTTCATTATATTTCAAATCAACATCTTCTAATTTTACTACTTTAGTCTTATTTTTAATTTTATATCCACCATATAAAATTATAAATAATGGTAATCCAATATAAGATGCTATCAATCCTTGCCAATCTATTGTATCCCCACTTAAATAACTATATCCTTGTCCTATTATTATTATTACACACATTACCAATGCAATAATTGGTCCTAATGGGTATAACTTAGCTTTATATTTTAAATCAGATAATTTTTTATTTTGTGCTATATAAGCTCTTCTAAATCTATAGTGACAAAGTGCAATACCTACCCAAGCTATAAATCCTGCTAATCCTGATGCCGCTACTAACCACACATAAACTGTATTTTCTGCAAAAATTCCTGTTAAAAAACATATTGATGCAATACAAGTAGTTAATATTATAGCATTAACAGGAACTCCTTTTGAATTGGTTTTTGCAAAAGTTTTTGGTGCCATTCCTTCTTTAGCCATAGCATGTAACATTCTACTTGATGCATACATTCCAGAATTTCCTGCTGATAATATAGATGTTAAAATTACAGCATTCATTATTGATGCAGCCATAGATATTCCTGCCCTTTCAAAAACAACCGTAAAGGCACTCTGTTCTACTCCTAACTCTGTATAAGGTATTATAGCCCCAATAATAACAATCGTTCCTAAATAGAATATTAATATTCTCCAAAATATAGTACTTACTGCTTTAGGTATAGTTTTCTCTGGATTTTCACTTTCAGCTGCTGCAACACCAACAAGTTCTGTTCCCTGAAAAGCAAATCCAGCTAATAAAAAAATCATAAATATTGAATTCTTCCCTCCAACAAAAGGTCCTCCATTTGCAGTAAAGTTTTTAAATCCTATTTTTTCTCCGCCTATTATTCCTAAAATAGTTAAAACTCCAATTAATAAAAATATTATTACTGTTATAATTTTTATACTAGCAAACCAATATTCTGATTCACCAAAAGCTTTAGAAGATAATAAATTCAACCCTACTATTATAGTTAAAAATACAATACTCCAGATAACCGGCTTTACATCTGGAAACCAATATTTCATTATCAAACCACCAGCTACCATCTCTGCAGCTATTGTTATTGCCCAGTTATACCAGTAATTCCAACCAAGTGCAAATCCCAATGATGGATCTATAAATTTTGTTGCATAAGCACTAAAAGAACCAGATATAGGCATATATGTAGCCATTTCACCTAAACTAGTAATTAAAAAATATACCATAACACCAATTAACCCATATGCTATTAGTGCGCCTCCTGGCCCTGCCTTATGTATGGTATCCCCCATTGCAAGAAATATGCCTGTCCCTATTGCACCTCCCATTGCAATCATGTTTAGGTGTCGTGATTTTAAACCTCTTTGTAACTCTTCATTGTTTTTCATTACGCTTCCTCCTTATGGGCATTTTATTAGGTAATCCATAATAACTGCTCAATTATTAATTCCCATAAGTAATTAACCAAGATACATACACATTGAATAAACTGAATAATTATTCACATTTTAAAAAAGAAAAAGCCATAAGCATATACTTATGGCTTCGAATTCCTTTTAAAAATAATCTTCAAAGTTTATAAAGTAATAGCCCTCCACAAAATATTTTGTGACAGTTTTATATATATTCTATATAAAACCAGCCAATAGCCTTAAAGCATACACTATTAACTTCGGCAAAATTCCCTTTCTTATTACTTCATCGTGCTTATCTCCATAATAATACTCTTTAATTTTGCTCCTCTATCTTAATTATTTACTTTTAATATATGTATTATTATGCATCCTTTAAACTTTTAAGTCAATAGATATTATCTTTTTCAGAATTAAATATATATTCTTTTTTTTCATTCATTAAACATTATTGATAAAGTGGCAAAGTTATTATAAACTCACTTCCTTTACCTAATTCACTTTTCAACTCAATAGTTCCTTTATGAAGTTTTATCAATTGCATTGTAAGTGTTAATCCAAGCCCACTTCCTCCATGCTCTTCTGACGATTTATCATAAGCTTGTGAAAATCTATTAAATATACTTTCATGATTCTGTTTGTCTATACCAACACCAGTGTCTCTTACAGATATTGAAACAGTATCACCGTTATCAAATATCTTTATTTCTATAAGTCCACCTCTATTAGTAAATTTAACTGAATTTCCTATTAAATTAATAATACATCTTTCAATATCACTTGGATCACACTCTATAATCTTTTCCTCAATCTCAGGATCAATTATAAGCTCTATGCCTTTATCCTCTATAAATTCTTTCATAGATAACGCTAATTCCTCAACTAAATAAACTATATCTACCTTTTGTATATGAATTTTATAGCTTCCTGAATCAATCTTAGATGTATCAATTATATTATTTATAAGCCTTAGCAATCTATTAGAATTCTTTGTCATGACATCTAAATAGTATATCATTTTTTCATTTTGTATTGCTATTCTATCTATAGTAAACCTATTTAAAAGTTGAAGTGTAGACATAACAACATTTAATGGAGTTCTTAATTCGTGCGATAAATTAATAAAATAGTTATTTTTATATCTCTCTGTCTCTATTAATTTGTCATATAATTTTTTATTTTCCTTTAATTTTGTATTAAGTTCCAAAGTTCTTTGATGAACCATCTTTTCTAATATATTTACATAATTCCATATTATATATATAAGTAAAGTTAATATTAAAATATAAATAAAATATGCAATAGGAGTTTTCCAAGGCGGATTCATTATATTTATCGATAACTTAGTTTCCTCACTCCAAACCCCTGCAGTATTTCTTGCTTTAACTGTAAATACATATTTTCCTGGTGGTATATTAGTGTAATTACCGTAATTTCTATTTTTACAATATACCCATTCTTTATCAAATCCATTTAATTTATAGCAATATTCAGTTTTAGATGTATTATTGTATTCTGGAAGAAAAAATTCTACATTAAAGTGATTTTCATTATATTTAAGTGTAATGTTTTTATTATACTTTAGTATATTTCCATTAAATAAAACCTCTTTAATAACTACCTTTGGAATATAATTATCTTGATTCAGATTTTTAGGATAAAATGTATTAAATCCATTAATTCCACCAAAAAACATTTCTCCTGATTTACTTTTAAACATAGAATAAGAATTAAATTCATTACTTTGCAATCCATCTGTTACATTAAATTTTAAAAATTTATTTTGTTTTATATCTAACTTTGACATACCATTGTTAGTACTCATCCATGGATTTTGTTCTTCATCTATAAGAAGACCATAAACAAAATTATTAGATAATCCTTCACTTTCTGTATATACTGTAAACTCCTCTGTTTTAGGATTAAATTTATTTAATCCATAATTAGTGGCTATCCATAAATTTCCTACATCATCTCCCCTTATACATTTAACACTATTCATACTTAAACAATTATCATCCACTATATGACTTGTATAATTTTTCACTGTTCCTTTTTCTCTATTATATTTTATAATTCCACCATTTAAGGCAGCTCCAATCCATAAATTTCCTTTATCATCTTCATATATAGATGTTATGAATTCATCTGTCAATCCACCCTTTTTAAAAATTTCTTTTTCTTCTTTAAATACTCCATTCTTATCCCTGCAAGTTAGTCCATTTCTTGACCCAATCCACATATTATCTTTACTATCAAAATAAATATATCTGGTCTCGTTAGATGATAATCCATCTTCTATGTAATATCTTGTGAACGTTTCCGTTCTTTTATCAAATTTATTTAATCCATCGGATGTTGATATCCATATCTCATCATTATTATTTGCATTAACATGCCAAATTTCATTACTACTTATACTATTCTCATTATTAGGATTATGTTTATAAATTTTAACCTCTCCAGTTTTTCTATTTAAACAATTTAATCCACCACTTATAGTTCCAAACCAAACTAAACCATCATCATCTTCATATATACCCATTATGGATTTATCGCTAAAGGTTTTTTCAATAGTTGGATTAAATTTGTAACTGGTAAAGAAAGTATTAGGATTAAACATATTTATACCATCATATGTACCTATCCAAATAATACCTGACTTATCTTTAAATATACTTAGAATATTATTATTTATTATACTTTGATTATCATAAATATTATGATTAAAAGTTATAAATTCATTGGTTTTATGATTATATCTACAAAGACCTTTATCCGTACCAATTAATATTTCATTATCACTCATAGATTTTATGCATCTAACGTAATTACTTGGTATTTGCCTTTTATTATCTTCATTTCCATCATTAACATAGTACTCTATCTGTTCTTTTTTTAAGTCTAATTTATTCAAACCACCAAATTTTGTTGCAATCCAAATAATATTATTTTTATCACAGTATATGTTAAATATATAATCATCACTTAATGGCATAATTTCACTATTTTTTGAATACCTTGTGATTTTTTTATCACTTACATTTAAACTATTTAATCCTTTTTTAGTCCCTATCCAAATCAAACCATTTTCATCTTCATCTAATGACAAGATAAAATTATCAGATAAGCTATTTTCATTTTCTTTATTGTTACAAAATTTTATAAATATATCCTTTTGTTCATCATATAAGTTTAAACCGTTTTCAGTGCCTATCCATAGGTTACCCTTACTATCTATAAGTAAATTCCATATATTATAATGAGATATTCCTGATAAATTATTTTCATCATAAAAATAATTTTTTATTACTTGATTTTTTTTATCTATTTTACTTAATCCCTTACTAGTTGCTATCCATATGTTTCCTTTTAAATCTTCTGCTATATCTGCAATATAACTTCCAGCTATGCCATTTTTACTTCTTTTATCAAATTTATAACTTTCAAAACTATACCCATCATACTTATTTAAACCATCTGCTGTACCAAACCACATATATCCTTCACTATCTTGAAATATAGCAGAAACGGAATTTTGTGATAATCCATTTTCTATGGTTATACTTTTAAAATTTATATTTTTTTCTTTTGCTTCTACATTAAATATAAATAATATAGAAAATATTATAACACTTAATATAAATAAACTGCTTTTTTTTCTCATACTTCCCCTCATCTTAGATTAGTATATAACTTTATTTTTTAATAAATTTCTTCAAATTAAATTATATCAATTATTTTACAAAATTTCTATTATTATTTATTAACTTATATTTTATACATAATATCCAATTTATTTTACACATAAACTTAAATGTTAGTTGAACTCTTATATATGCTTTAAGTTAACTTTTAAATTACTCATTCTAAAATTTGAATACTTAAAATAGTAAAATGTATTACTACATTTTAAGTATCTAAATCTTAAAGGAATTAGCTTTAAATTTAATTAATTCCTAATATAAAATAAAGTTAATTTAAAAATTTATTTTAAATTAACTTTATTTTAGTTTACTTCCCTAATTTTTTAAATTTTAAATCAAAAATTCTAATATATCTTCTATTATTTCTCTCTCTTCTAACTTATTATAATATTTTATTAGATTTAAAATGATTGTGTGATTTTTATCTATTTTTCCTTTAGAAACCAATTCCATTATTAAATTTTTTATGTTATTTACTTCTTCATAATTTCCCTCATTAATATACATATCTAATAAAATTAAAATACTCTTTTCTAAAATTATTTTTTCATTTAATTCTATAGCAATTTCTTTTGCTTTTTTTAAATATACTACTGATTCTTCTTTCAAATTTAAGGCTTTAGTTGCTATAGCTATATTGATATATACTTTAGATTTTAATTCTTCTGGAATTTGAAATTCTCTATCTAACTTTATTAATTTATTAGAATATTTTTGTAAATTCCTTCTGTCTTTTAATGAGTTATATATTTCAAGTATATTGGTATTGCATTCAAATTGTCGTTGTAAATCATTAATAGATATTATTTTTAATATATTTTTTTCTATATCTAATGATTCTAAAAATGAATTTTTTTCTCTTAAACAAGATGATTTTAATTTTAACAAGTTTATATACTCATCTGGATAATTTTTTAAATATTTTTCAAAAGTTTTTTCTAATTTTTTTATGCATTCCAATGAATAATCTATCTTCTTAATTTCTCTATAACAAATAATTTCTTTTATTATTATATTATATTTTTGTGAATCTTTTAGCTCTTTAAACTCATGCAATGTAAAATTTATTAAACTTAATGCTTGATCATACTTTTCAGTGATTATACAACAAGAAACTAGTTTATATATTAAATTAAAAAATTCTTCTTTATCATCATTTAACATATAATTTTCATATGCTTTATTATAAAAATAATACGCTTTGTGGTATTTTTCGATGATTTTAAACTTATCTCCTATTTTTGAAAATATAATTATTTTCTTTTCTCTACAATTATATTTTTTTAAAAACACTTCAACCTCATCAAAAGAGTATTCTATTGTATCCATTTTACTTATATCAGTCTTTTCTATAAATTCAATATAATTATCACAAATTTTATTTACTTGTGAAGTAACATTTTCTAAAAGATAATCTGCAGTTATATAGAAATCTATTGAATTTCTATTACAATAAATATTTATATTATCCGCTAATATTTTAGCCACATTCTCTGTTAAATTTGCCTTATTATTTTCTATTATGCTAATAAGATTACGTGTAATTTCACCACCAGTTATATCTTGTTGTTTAATTTTAAACCTTTTTCTAATATTTTTTATTTTTTCCCCCGGACTTAAAACTTCTATTGATTTCATAAACCCCACCTCACATTTTTAAATTTATAAGAGGATATACCCTAGACCTAATTTTTTAAATATTTACACATTTGATTCGATTTTATATTTTAATATTGATACTGCATTTTATCATTTACATGTAAGCTCCTCAAAAAATTCTTTTAATTTATATATCTTTTACTATTAATTTAAATTATAATTAAGAAATAGTAAACCTATTTTATTATAATTTAAAAAATTAACATGAAATAGTACAAAAAATTAACTATTATTTAATATATTATACATTAAATAAGTCATTATAATAATGTTTTTAATAAAAAAATTAATATTAATTATTTAATACAAAAAAGCATGAATGAAATAACAATCATACTTTTTTATTATATTACAAAATATTTTAAATTTTTTATTCACTTAAAAGCACCGCTCCACCAATTACAATTTTTTCATTTTTTTTATTTTTAGGTGTTGTAAATCCTCTTACTTTTATTATATCTCCAATTTTGAGGTTTGAAATATTTACCCCTTTTTGAAATCCTATAGCTATATCCTCTTCTCCCTCACTTGATATAATTATCCTCTTATTTTTTGTACTTTTAACTTTTAATTTAACTTCAATAACCTTTTTATAAAACTTTTTATTGTTTTTAATTGACATTTCTTCACTTAATTCTTTTGGTGTTATACATACTATATCACTACTCTTAGCTTCTTTCACTTTTTCATTAGCATACTCTATAATTTTATTTATTCCAAATATCCCTCCTATAATTATAACTAATATAATAAAACTTGATATTATCACAGTTCGTTTCATATTTTATACCTCCACAAATACCTAAAATTCAATTTTAATTCATATATTTATTCTAATAATTCTCTATAACATATATTGTAATTAACATTATATTGTATAAACCTTTACTATATCTTTAATAAACCTTAAAATAACATTAATTTTTAATAAATATTAGTTTAAAACATGTCTTTTTTCATTACATTTTTAATCTTTTTACCTTAACACTATTTTCATTCTTTTATGTTATAATGTATAAATAAGTACTTAGAATGTTATAAACTTTAAGTCGATTTTTAATTGAATAAACTCTAACATGTATCAAAATATAATTTTGTTTATTTAATTTAATGTTTTATAAGTAGGTGACAATATGAACGGCGATAAATATATAAATTTTCTATACAATATAGGTGCAAGTAAGCCTAATAACATAAATAAATCGAATATATCTTGCCCTTTTTGTGATAAATCTAAATTAAGCAATATATTAGATGAGGATGAAGATATTATTCTTTTAAAGAATAAATACCCTACCCTTGAAAACTCATTACAATTAGTAATAATTGAAAGTGATAAATGTGATTTAAATATGTCCTTTTATTCTAAAGAACATATAAGAAAGTTGTTTGATTTTGCAATTAAGCATTGGTTTAAATTAAGAGAAAGTAACAAATTTAAATCTGTAATTTTATATAAAAATCATGGACCTTTATCTGGTGGAAGCTTAAAACACCCTCATATGCAAATAATAGGTCTTAATGATATAGATTATGAAGATACTTTAAAAGACATATATTTTCGTGGAGATATAATCCATAAAGATAAACATTGTGAAATTAATTTATCAGATAAGCCATTAACTTGCTTTACTGAATTTAATGTTATTATAAAAGATATTGAAGATATAGATTACCTTGCAGATAACGTACAAAAGGTTGTTCACTATATTTTAAATAATTATAGATCGAACTGTGATAGTTTTAATCTATTCTTTTACTGTTGGCATGAGGAAATAATTTGTAAAATTACACCACGTTTTGTTACATCTCCTCTGTTACTAGGATACTCATTAAAACAAGTTCCAAATAATAATGATGAAACCATTGATTCTATAAAAAAATTATACTTTTAGTATAATTTCCTTATATTTGCAAACACTAGTTATTGAATTTAATTTTAAAGGAGAGCGTTAAAATGACAATGTATAATGGTGTTATTAAATGGTTTGATAATTCAAAAGGATATGGATTTATTTCTGCAAATAATGGAAATGATATATTTGTTCATCATTCACAAGTAAAAGAAAAAGGAAACGATAAAGATTTACATGAAGGTGAACAGGTTGAATTTGATATAACAGAAGGTTCTAAAGGGCCTATGGCAATTAATGTTCAAAAACTTTAATTTTATTATTTAAAATTAAAATAAAAGACCAAAATTAATTAATTTTGGTCTTTTATCGTTAATAAATTTAATTTATCTCCACAGTATATTTTCCGTTGTCCTTTGAAAAATTATATACATATAAATAATATTTACCCTTAGTTGCTTTATATGAATTTTTATAAATATTATTGTCTATTTGAGCAAATGAAACATAGTTATCTAAATCTTCTTCCTTATAAAGTAACCAATTTAAGCCTATATTGTTCATATTATTTAAAACTATATTTATATCTTTATCCTCATCTAATTGAAATTTAAAAATATCTACATTATCATCATCACTTAGATTTCCATTTATAATTTTATTTAATTCCACTATATTGGCTTTTTGAAAATCATTATTAGGTTCACTTTCCATAATTATATTTTTACTAAATTCACTAGATATTTTAAACTCATACTTGCCATCTTCATAATCATACTTATAAATATTTATATAATACATTCCTGGCTTAGTTACTTCATATTCTCCATTTAACTTATCATCCATTGGATAAGCTACAAATTCATTTAGATTTTCTTCATTAAATAATGTCCAATTCATACCTATATTATCTAAATTATTAACTTCAATTTTTAATTTATCTGGATTTTCAACTTTAAAGCAATATACATCAACATTATCATCACCTAATAAGGACCCTTTATAACTTTTATTTAAGTTTGGTACCAAATTTGCTTCTTCAAAATTATTATTAGGTTCTAAATCGATATTATCCTCTTCATCTATATTTTTTTTCTCAACTTTTATTGTTAGAACTTTTTCTCCTAATGCACCTTTATCATCTTTAACTTTTAAAACTATATTAAATGTGCCTTCTTTTTTATATACATGGGTTGGATTTACTTCATTAGATGTATTTCCATCTCCAAAATCCCAAAGGTATTCTACTATTTTTCCATCACTATCTGTAGAATTTTTTGAAGAAAGTGTAATAGTCTCCCCTACTTTACAAACATTAGGACCATCTATATTAGCTGTTGGTGGATTGTTACTAATGTTTCCATCTCCTAATATGCCGGTAAATATAACATCATATTCATATTGACCTTGGCTATTAACTCTATGATTTACAAAATAACAATTTATAGTTTTATAACCTGACCATTCTAAACTACCTAATTTTTTCACAAAATCATTAGACTTTTCATTCATTTTTTTCCAATCTTCAAGTTCACCATAAGATTTCTCACCTATATAAGTTCCTCTTAAAGTAAAAGTATTGAAAAATTGTCCTTTTTCTTCATTAACTGTAGTATTTTTAATATTAGAGATTTTTTCTATATTAGAATATATTAATTTTGAATTTATAGAACTATGATTTTTTAGATAATCGTCTGAAACTAAAGGTGTTGTAAGATTCTCATAATTTTTCACTAAATTCTCCATATGCGACTGATATTGATTATTTATATCATTATCTAAACTTAAAGTTGCTATATAATCATCATAACCCTTTACATCATTTGATTTAATAGTTTTTATAAACTTATTAAAAACATCCATTCTATTGTTATACATATAATCTGAAAATGCAAACCCATAATAATAGAACTCCCAAGACCCATACTTAGAATTAAATAGTTTTTCTGCAGTGAATCTATTTGATGGATTACTATCTAAACCTGAAACTTGAGATTTTCTAGCAAGTATATTATTTTCTCTAGTTGAACCTGCAAAGAATTCCGCTGTTCCTTCTTCAAACCATGTTAGTCTTGAATCTTTTTCTTTGTAAAAATCTCCTGTGCCCCATAATCCAGGAACTAAATATCTACCTTGAAGATAATGTGTATACTCATGACGGAAAAGTTCTTCTAAACTAAATATACTATCATCAACAGTTCTTTCATATGTGAAAAATGTTCCTATTCCTTCTATATAAATCCCACCATTATCAGTACTATATCCATATAAAGATGAATTCATCTTATACTCTTTAGGGCTATTATAAATAACCATAGTTAATATATCATCAGCATTACCTTGTTCAAGTTCTTTATCATTTCCAACTACTCTATGAAATTGAGATCTAACTTCTTTAGACGCCCAATAAAGCCTTTCAACCTTTTCTTTTGTTACTTTATCTCCTGTCTTTATTATCATTTTACCATCTTCAAATGTATAGGTATCAGGAAGATAATATTTCTTTCCATCTTCTTTTATTTTTTCTAAATCAATTGTTTTGCCTGTACTTAAAATTCCATTAAAATCATATTGAATTGATTCTATAGCTTTAAAGTACTGTTCTCCTAAATATGGATAAACATTTAAAACATTTTCTACTTCCTTTTGTTTTTCTATTGGATTACTGTAAAATTTAGCAAGTTTTCCCGTTAAATATATTCCACAATTAATTAACCAACTATTTTCTTCTGTTACATTTTCATCCTTTATAAATTTTGATACTTCATCTATGAATTTATCTATTCTATTTTTCCAAGGAGCATTACTTAAGTCCCCATTATTATTATACAAATATGAAGATAATTCATATTCTACTCCTTTTACCACTTCAAATACTGCATTTGATTTTGAAATATCTTTTATATATACATTTCTATTTTCATTATATTGCTTAATTATCTTAGTAAAATTATTTACAATTTCTTCATTACAAGTGGTATTTCCTATTAACATTCCAAGTGATTTAATTGTTTCATTTTGACCACTTTCTCCTAGTTTAAAATTGCTATTTTTTTGTATTTCTAACATTGAAGGAATACATTTTTGTCTATAACTTAATTCATAAAGTTCATTTAAAGGCTTATTATAATAACCTAAATAAAACCCTGATCTTAAAACTTCTACTATTGTAGGTATACCTTTGTCATCTGTTGCAGTGTATATCTTTCCTTTTTCGCCTAATGCATTTATTAATGCTTCCATACGATTTTTATCTTTATAAAACTCATAAGAATCATCAGTAAATTGAAATAATCCTTCTATTTCATACCAATTACAATTTGATATTGTTTCTACTAGCCTTTTATAGTCTAGTGTATTTAAATATTTCATTGTATAATTGCTGTTGGCTTTTAAATTATATTTTTTTAAATTTTCATTTTCATCATAAGTTGAATCTAATTTTCCTTTTATTTGATCTTTATAATCACTTTCTGCTTCCGCTGTATTTTTAAAATGTTCGAATCCATAACACTCATTACTATCCATGTTTTTTTCTGATACAGCCTCGTTTTGTATTTGCGGTTCTTTGTACTTTTGTTCATTATTTTCTTTTGCTAAAACTATAAAATTTGAATTTACGGTAATTACTGCTGTAACTACTATGAAACAAATACTTTTTAAATGTTTTCCTTTCATTTAAGCCCCTCCATCTTTATCTAGAGTTTCTTAACATTTATCCATTAAGATGTTTAATTTAAATAAATTATTATGGAAACTCATATTAAACTAAAAAATAAATTCTAACCTCCCATTTTGAAAATTTCGATAATTTTGATTTTATATTATCATTTTAACTATCGATTCCTAATATAAAAATATTAGCTTTAATTTTTCTTTATTAAGAATTTTCCTTTTATATTATGCTAAATATTTTTTATTTGTTAAAATAAAAAGCTGTTTTAAAATAAGTTTCAACCCTATTTTAAAACAGCTAATATTTACTTATCTTCTATTAATTCATTTATTTCTACAACCATAAAATTTTCTACATTTTTATTTTTAAACTTTAAAGCATTCTCTCTACTTCATCCCTTATATCTCTATTTTCTAATGCATTATCAATTTCTCTTATTAATTGCTCCCTATCTTTTGGTAAATCCCCTCTTAATAGTAAGTAATTTGATGCATGGTTACATCTAAATACAATTTTCTTTTTTGAGTTTATGTTTTCAAGAATATTTCTGATTTCTTTTAATACCTCTATATCAGATAAGACTAAAAACTTCCCACATTTAATATCTTTATATAGTTCTGTGTTCTCCTCTATCATAAGACTAAGAACACCTAAGAAATCAGGACTAATATCACTAATAAGCTTTCCTGTATTTATACTATGTTCTATTGTTCTACCTTTGCCTCCAATACCTGCAATCACAGTTACAGATAAAAGTATTCCACTTTCTTTTACTTTTAACCCCGCATTTAATAACTCACTAGAAGCAACACCTTTATTTATATAGTTTAGTACCAAATCATCTCCACTTTCAATTCCCATATAAATCATAGATAATCCTAATTCTTTTAATTCTTTAAGTTCATCTATAGTTTTATATAATATAGATTTAGGAGAACCATATAACGTAATTCTCTTACATTCTGGAAAAACCTTTTTTATATATTTAAGTATTTCCTTTAAAGTATCTATAGGAATTATTAGTGCATCTCCATCTGCTAAAAATATTTTTTCAGCCTTTCCATATATATTTCTAAATGTATCTATTTCTTTTTTTATTTCCTCCAAGGATTTTATAGTAAATTTTTTAGATTTATACATACTACAAAAATTACACTTGTTATGAGAACAGCCTAAAGTCACCTGAATAATTAAGCTATATGCTTCACTTGGCGGTCTATATAATGGCATATCATACATCATAAATTATTTCCTCCCTAGTTTTCACATTGTTATAATCTATCCATGTAATAATACAATATTTCACACTAAAATTCAAAACATTTGAAATTTTTTCTATCTTCTATGTTATAATACTTTTAATTGTAAATATTTTGAATGTACTTAGAGGTGATATAATGAAACTTAAAAAAATTTTTATTACTTTCTTCTTTATTTTTTCTATAACACTTCTTTATGGATGTGAAAATAAAAATTTCAACTTTGAAAATGCCTTTGACTTTAAAGATGATGTAGCTCGTGTAGAAACAAATAAAAAGTTTGGTTACATAAATAAAGAAGGTAACTTTATAATTAATCCCAAATATGAGGATGCTCTTGATTTTTCAAATAAATTTGCTTGGGTTAAAAAAGATAATTTATGGGGATGCATAGATAAAAATGATAATACTATACTAAATTTTGAGTATGAAGATGTAATACCAACATATGAAGATAATTCACTTATTGTAAAACAAGATAATAAGTTGGGCTTATTTTATGATGGTGAAATTGCAATTTTTCCCATGTTTGATGAAATAACTCCTAATATAAATCCAGATGTATTAATTGTTAATGATGGAAGTAAATTAGGCTTGTTTACTTATGCTGGAAATACCATATTAGATCCAATCTATTCTGACATTTCATTCAAATCTAATTTAGTATGTTTTATGGTTGATAATAAATATGGAATTTTAAATTTAAATACTAAGGAAAAACTAGAATCACTTTCTGACACACCACTAACTTTTATTGATAATATATCTACTTTTTCATCTAATGGTAAATATGGGTATATTAATGCAGATGGCAATGTTTTAATAGAACCTAAGTTTGAAAATGCTCTTTATTTTAATTCCTGTAATTTAGCTAGTGTTAAACTCAATAATAAATGGGGAGTTATCAATAAGAGTGGAGATTTTATAGTAGAACCTAAATATGAAGAAATTGTTTATAATGAATCTTCTGATTATGATTTTAAAGATAAATCTAATTCTTCTACATTTCTGATTAAGCTCAATAATAAATGGGGATTACTAGACTCCTATGGAAAAGAACTTTTAGAACCAACTTTTAATTATGCTACTCCCTTAAATAATGAAACTTTTGCTATAAGTGAAAATTCTTCTATGTGGGCATTAGCTGATACTAAAGGAACTATTCTTAGTGATTTTAAATATAATAGTTTACATTCTATATCAGATAAATTTACATGTGCACAAATAAAAGAAAAAAATACAATAGTTAATTTAAATGGTTTAGAAGTGCTAAAACCTGAATATAATAGTGTATATTTTTTTAATAACAATTTTATTATAGAAAAAGATGGTAAGACAGGCTATATTTCAAATGATGGTAAAGAAATTCTTCCAATCAAATATGATGAATTAAATTCTTCTCCTGAATTTTTATTACCTGAAAATTATGATACAACTATAGAAGAATTTTACTCTTCTTATATAGAACTTTATAATCAACAGCTTAATAATTATATATATATTAAACTAGATAATAAATTTGGTGTCTGTAATAAGGACGGAAAAATAATAATAGAGCCTAAATATTCTAGAATTAAATATTTAAACAAAAATTATTTAGCAGTATTAGAAGATAACCTATGGGGCATCCTTGACATAAATGGAAATGTTATAATTACTCCTAAATTTAATGACATAGGGAAATTTAACGCAGATTTAGTTCCTGTTAAAGTAGATAACCATTGGAGATATGTGGATTTAAAGGACAACTTTGTTATATAAATTTAATTTCTTATAAAATAAATAAAGTATTAACTGAATTTTAAATTTAGTTAATACTTTATTTTTATTTTATCTGTTTTCAGTTTTAAATTTTTTCAACTTAACATTTAAATCTTCCGTCAATTCAAACAAATTACTAGCTGAATTGGCTATTTCTTCACTGGAACTGTTAAACTCCTCTGTTGATGCTGATATTTCCTCTGTAGTTGCCGATATCTCTTGTGATATTGAAGTTGAATTTTCTATTTTTATAATTATATCATCTTTATCCTTTTTTATATTATTAGAATTATTATAAGTATCTTTTATAATAGGGTTTATTTCTCCTAAAGATTTAGATATTTCCTCAAAAGAAAAAATTGCCTTCTCAATAGCTTGTTTTTGTAACTGAACTTCATTATCTAAAATATTAGTTTCACTTATAATGTTTTTACTTTCATCCAAAACACCATCTATAACATTACTTATTTCAACTGCAGAATCTTTACTTTGCTCTGCAAGTTTTCTTATCTCATCAGCCACTACAGAAAAGCCTTTACCTGCCTCTCCTGCTCTAGCTGCTTCTATAGCTGCATTTAATGCTAGTAAGTTAGTTTGTTCTGCTATACTATTTATAACATATGTTATTTTATTTACCGAATCTATTTTACTATTCATACCTTCAATAGTAACTAAAAATTTCTTAAATATATCATCAAAATCATTTATAGAGTCAAATAAATTTTTCATGTCTTTATTACTAATATTAGCTTTATTTACAACTTCTGTAGAAACTGTATTTATATTTTTTATATTTTCAATCATTATATTTATTTTATCACTAAAATTATTCATTATATTATCTATATAGTTCAACCCTGAACATTGATTATCATTACCTTTTACCGATTCTTGTATCGCACTAGCTATATTTTCTGATGACAATACCATCTCCTCTGATACTGCTGATAATTCTTTTGAATGTTCTGTTATTATATTGGAACTATCTTTTATAGAAATTAAAATTTCACCTACAGACTCTTTAGTTTTATTTATAGCTTTATATATATCTCCAATTTCATCCCCTTGATTAATATCCTTTTCATCTATAGTTAAAGTAAAGTCTCCTTGTGATAAAAGTGATAATTTATTTTTTGCCTTAACTAATTTCTTAGAAAACTTATTTGAAATTCCCAAACTTAATATTATAGATAATAATAAACTTATTAATACACTTATTGCTAGGGCAAGTTTTAATTTATTTAAACTTTTTAAAACTATAGATTCTTCTACTAAAATACCAACTGACCATCCATTTGTATTTTCAATAGGTGCATAAGCTAAATATTTATCAATGCCATATTTATATTTAGATATACCTGTTTCTCCTTTTATCATCTTTTTATGTATCTCTGCTACATTTTTTGAAAGTTCATCTTTTTCTGAATTTTTTATTTCATTATGCTTATTTATTACATCATCAAAATTGGCACTGGCAACTGAATTTCCTTCCTTGTCCAATATAAATGCTGTTCCTTCCCCCTTTAATGTTACCTTTGCAATATTATTTGACATATCCTTGGCGTTTACATTAAACAATAGACAGCCAACAATTTTTTCTTTGCATTTGATTGGAACTGAATATATTACCACATATTCATTTACTTCTTTTATAAACCTTGGTTCTACTAAAGTTTCTTCTCCCTTTAATGCATTTTTAAAAAATTCTTCATTACTTATATCAGAATTTCGTTGACCATCTGTTGATTGATAAATACCATTTAAATCTGCAATTCCTATTGTTAATGCTTTTGTTTTTTCTGTAAAATCATTTAAAGTTTCAAGTTTTTTTTCAAAAGGAATATTCATGTCATTGATTAAATTATTATTACTTAATAATTTTGCTGTTTGAAAATTTTCATTAACATCCCTAGAAACAAGTCCAGCATTCTGTATTATTATATTGCTCATATTGTCTAAATCGCTCTTTAATATTATTTTATTTGACATATAATTTACCATAAATAAAATAAACATAAGTATTAAAAAGAATGCCATAGATATAACAAATGTCATTTGAAATTTTATGTTTGCGTTTTTCAGTTTAATGTTTTTTAATCCCATATTACTTCTCCCCTTTTTTTAATTAAATTTACCATAATATAAAAATACCCCTTTAACCTAAAAACTTAACACTTAAATAAATTGAAAATTCAACTTTATTCTACCATATAACTTACATATATTTAAATATTTATTTAATTTTATATTTTTTTACATTAAATCCTATATTTATACTTGTTTTGAATGTAAAAAAGAAGTTGAAAATAACTTATTCAACTTCTCTTTTATCATCATATTTTATATAGTCTAACTAAAAAAATTATATAATAGTTCTTTATTTAGCTTTTTACCTATAATACAAATAACTCCCTCTTCCTTAAATTTATATGGTATCACATTAAAATTTTTTAATACATAGTCAAATTTTAATTGTTTACAATTATTACTTTTAACAATTCCTTTTGCTCTTATTATATTTCCAAATTCATTTTCTTTTAATTTTTTCATAATATCTTCTAATTGCTTTTCTGTAAAAAATTTATTAGTTTTAAAAGATATGTTCTCAAATTTTTCTTCTACATTCACCCTATACTGTTTTTTTATTTTTATTGGTGTATTATTTTTAGGTTTTTTTATGTGTTTTATAGTTGAAAAATCATTTTTATCTTCTCCCCAAAATATGATTTCTTCTCCTTTTACACTATCTGAATTACATATTATATTAGCATTTGAATTTATATTTTTTAAATCATCTTTAATCTTTCTTATCTTATCCTCAGATATATTTTCGCACTTAGTTATAATAATAGATTTGCAATTAATAATTTGATTTTTATAAAATGCTCCAAAATTTTCAACATATTCATTAAAATTTTCTCCATCAATTACAGTAATAATCATATTTACATTAACTATGCTTTTTATTTTTTCATCATTAAATATTTTTAATATATCTGATAACTGAGCAACTCCTGAAGGTTCAATAATTATTCTATCCGGTGTAAATGATTTTACTGCATTTACTATACAATCTTTAAAATTTTCTGTTAAAGTACAGCATATACATCCATCAGTTATTTCTTTTATATCTATTTTATCTTTTTTTAAAAATTCACCGTCTATATTTACTTCACCAAATTCATTTTCTATAATTACTATTTTTTCATTTAGAAAATTATTTTTAATAATCTTTTTTATAAGGTTAGTCTTACCAGCACCTAAAAATCCTGAAATTATATCTAACTTAACACCCATAATTTCTCACTCCCATCTTAACAAAATTTCATATTATTTACTAATAAGTTACAATTTATAATATATCAAGTTTTAATCATTTAATGAAGCTAAATTTAAAATAATATATATTTTTAAAATTATTATTTAAATTAATATTATATTATTACTTTACTTTTAATTATAAAAAACTACTTTAATAATAATTTTTATTATTAAAGTAGTTTTATTTTAATCTTGAAAAATAATTTTAAATTTTACATAATTATTTTCACTTGTTAAAAAATATTGTATTTTTCTATGCATATCAAAAATTGTTTTTACAATATATAAACCTAATCCACTTCCACCAGTTTTTCTGTTTCTAGACTTTTCTATCCTATAAAATGCTTTAAAAACCTGTTCTATTTCTTCTATTTCAATATGTGCTCCTGTATTCTTAATTATCAATTCTACACAATTTGAATTTCTTTTTAAATTTAATATTAATTTTTCTTTTGGTTTAGAATACTTAATTCCATTATTAATAATGTTAGTTAAGGCTTTTTCTATAAGTTTTTTATCTCCATATACAAATATTTCATTTTCTAAATTTATTATAGTAGAAATATCTTTTTCATCTATAAAAAATTTTTGATTTTTAACTATATCTTTTATAAGTAAAGTTAAGTTTATTCTTTCAATATTTAACTTAAAATCATAATTTTCATATTTGCTTAAAAGTAAAATTTCACCTACTAATTCTTTTAATTGATCTAATGTACTTAAACATTGTTTTAGATATTTATCTCTATCTTTAAACGGTCCAATATTATATATCATTCCTTCAACTTGCCCTCTTATAATAGTTATAGGCGATTTTAATTCATGTGATATTGTAGTTAAAAATTCTCTTCTTCTTTTCTCTAATTGTCTTTCTTTTTCTATATCGTTTTTTAATTGAATATTAGTATTTGCTAACTCTTCAATAGATTTTTGCAAATTATAGCTCATTTCATTTATGCTAGTAGATAATTGTGCAATTTCATCATTTCCTTTATAATCTAATTTATCAGTAAAATCTAATTTAGCTATTTTTTTTGAAATATTATTTATTCGTATAAGGGGAGAAGCCATTATTTTTGAATAAATTACAGAAGCTAAAATTCCTATAATTAATGTTATTATTACCATAAATGGTAAGAATAACAGAATCATTTTAGACATTTCTCGAACACTTGTCATTGGCGAGTAAATTATTATTAATACACATTCCATATTTAACTTTTTTAAATTAAAGTTTTTTTCCACTTGTAACATAGAATGTGATTTTTTTTTCGGTCTCTCTTCTCTTTTATCTAGTTTATCACTTTCTTCACTTATCTCATCTTCAAATTCTGATATTTCATGCATAGGTTCCTTTTTGCTTAAACCTTTATTAGATGAATAAATTATCTCACCATCAATAGTCTTTAGTAAAACCATAGCATTGTTTTTATATGTAAAATTATCCAATAAATTATCAATGTCTATATCTTTATTATTTTCTAAAGTTTTTACAGTATTTAAAATTTCACTGTTTACTTTATAAGTTCTATATATATTGTAAAACTGCGGTAATAGAAAGTATAATAATATATATGCCAATAATGATGTTATTGTAATTATAGCTATTGTTATAAAGAACACCTTTTTCTTTATATTCACATTGTTCCATTTATTTTTCCAATACATATCCAATTCCCTTTATAGTTTTTATATACTTTGCATCTATTTTTTTTCTAATATTTTTTATATGAGCGTCTATTACCCTCATATCCCCATAATAATCATATCCCCATACTTTATCCATTAATAGTTCTCTTGTTACTACTCTAGGATAATATTCTATAAGCATTTTTAAAATATTGAATTCTTTAAGTGTTAACTCTATCTCCTTTTCTTTAAAATAGCCTTTATAACTATCACATTCTAATTTTAAATTTTCAAAAGTAATATTATTTTCTATGTGTAACTTATTATATCTCTTTAACACAGCTTCAACTCTTCTTATTAGTATATTAAAAGAAAATGGCTTAGTTATAAAATCATCACACTGAAAATCAAATGCTTTTATTTCATCGAACTCACTTTCAAGGGCAGTAAGAAATATTATTGGAATGTTTGAAAACTCTCTTATCATTTTACACAAAGTATACCCATCCATGTTAGGCATCATCACATCCAGTATAATCAGATTATAACTGCTATTTTTCACTTTTTTATATGCTTCTAATCCATCATTAGCAGCATCTACTATATAGCCTTCGCTTTTTAAAAATTCTATGATTAATTCTTGTATCTGCAGATCATCTTCTACAACTAAAATATACTTTTCCACACTGTCCTCCATAGTTAAATTTATTAAACCTAATTATATTTTATATTAAATATAATTAGGTTATTTTTAAATCATTTTATTTATTCTAATTTTTATTAATTCAATTTTAGTTAATTTAAAAATTATTCATAACTTAAAGCTTTACTTCCAATACTTTGCCAACTATTAATAAATACTTGTTTATCTACAGCTCTATTTTTTTCATTAGTTAATGGATCGTTATAATATATATAATCTTTATCATATCCTGTTAACAATACTGTATGTTGATTAAAACTACAAGTTATTTCTTCTCCATCAACAATCCAACTAGCATCTAATGTAGGATTTCCAAAATCCGATGTTATCCAAACTACCACTGATTTTCCATCACTTAAATATTTTTCTAACTTAAAATATGGTTCATCAGTTAAATCAACTGGATTTATATATTTTTCTAAAGATCCTATCATTGCAGTAGGATAAATGGCGAATCCTGCTTCTTCACCTGTAACATCTCCTACAAATCCTACATTTGGATTTCCCCATGCTACTATTGTCCCATCAACATCTCTAACAATTTCTGTAGTGTCTATTTTCATTTCATTTGCTAATGTTAGTTTATCTACGTTAATCCCATTATAGTTAAGCATCATAGTTGTAGAAGTTATTTCGCAACCATAAAGCAACTCTGGTAATTGACTCACTAATGGCACATCAAGTTTAACACTTTGTTTTGATGAAACCTTATATTGGTTCAAAGCATTTTCTACTGAAAATATAGGATTTTCAGATAATTTTTTTTCTGCAGCTAAATATGTACTATTTATAACAATAAATTTAAATAATATTATTAGCGATGAAGTTAATAATATTATGAAATTTATTTTTCCTTTTAACTTATATGAACGCATTTTAAACCTTCACCAAATTTTTATTAAAAAGCTTATAAGTAATATCCGATTTACGCGCTATTTCATTATTATGTGTAACCATAATAAGACATTTCTTTTCTTTTTTAACTATTTCTATAAACAAATTTACTATTTCATTAGATGTAACTTCATCTAAATTTCCTGTTGGCTCATCTGCTATAATTAAATCTGTTTTTGAAACTAATGCTCTTGCTATTGCTACTCTTTGTTGTTGACCTCCACTTAAGGTTAAAACTTTTTGATTTGCTTCTTTTTCACTTATCCCCACTTTTTCTAACATTGAAAGGCATTCTTGCCTTTTATTTTTCAACTTTAATCCTCTTATAGACATTGCCATTTCTACATTTTGTAATGCCGTCATATAATTGAGCAAATTATATCCTTGGAAAACTATAGATACATATTTATTTCTAAAATTATCCAAACCTATTTTTCTTGTATCACTTTCTTTATAAAAAATTTTTCCTTCATCCTGTTTATCTAATCCTGAAACTAAGGATAAAAATGTTGTTTTTCCCGATCCTGAAGGTCCTATTATAGTATAAAATTTTCCTTTTTCAAAAGAAATATTTAAATTTTTTATAATTTCCTTTTCTTTATCATAATTATAACTAACCTTTTCAAGTCTTAATAATGCTTCCATGTAGTTTCCTCCTAAGTTTATAGTTATCTACTGATGTTTACTTAATATATTTTTAGGGTTAAGTCTCATAATAGATATAGACGGTAATAAGATAGATACTATCGCTATTAAGATTGTAACTACTGACATTTTCCCAAAATCTATTATAGTAATTTTAATATCCATACTATCAATAGTTTTTACACTACTCTCTTCCCTCATCATACCAGCTTTATCTCTCATCTCACTATCCATTCCTGTTATACTCTTATTTGTACTACTACTTGTCTCAATTTGATTAGATAAAAGGTTTTTTGCCATTACATTACTTATTTTATTACCTACAATTCCTGAAATTCCTATTGCTAATACTAGTATAATTAATATTTCACTAATAAATTGACTTATTATTTTAAATTTTTTCTCACCTAAAGACATTAATATACCAATTTCCATAATTCTTTCTTTTATAGAAAGCATTATTATAAGTGTTAATATCACAGCACCTGAAATAACTCCAATACATAATGTTATTCTAGCAAATGATGCAACCGATTCTATAGAACTCACCATTTTATCATAAGTCTTACTATTAGCATCTAAAGTATATGTTTCAAAGTCTATATCTAATTGATTTCCTTCATTTACAAAACTCTCAACATTTAATGGATCATCTATTTGAAATTCTGCTTTATCTGCTTTTCCAGTATATTCTTCACCTTTAAATATATTTACGAATGTATATGGAACATATATTTTATTATATGGACTCATTGATGGACTCATAAATCCTTCTGTTGTGACTTCTTCATTAGATTTAAATACTCCAATAATCTCCAACTCATTGGTAATAGTTGAATCATTACTTTTAGAAACCGTTATTTTATCACCAACTTTAAGGTTATTTTCACTAGCTAAAGTTTCCTCTATCATAGCAACCTTAGTATCTATATCTGTAGTTGTAATCATTCTACCATCAACTAAAGTAATTTCATTATTTTCATATTCTTCTACAAGTGAGGCATCAGATACACCTTGTAAATTTATATCTCCAAAACTCATCCCTTTTCCTTGACTATGACCTTCATTAAATTTAATATCATTATTATTAGTTTCATTGTTAGTATTTTCATTTTCACTTTCTTCACTAACTATCGGTTCAAAACTATTTGCATTTACATAAGTTGTACTTATTAAATTATATGACTTAACATGCTGAAGCTGAGCCAATTGTTCTACATCTGATATATTTATTGGTGTACTTTTCATTCTTACTTTTTTATCTTCATTACTACTTTCATTTGACATTTTGTTTCTCATATTTTCTGAATCAACTTTTAATGATACTGTAGCGCCTAAACTCTCCCTTGCTAATTTTTGTGAAACTTTTGCTGCACTTTGTATAGCTATACCTGATAATACAACTACACAAACTGTTAATGTAATAATAAATAAAATTAAAGATTTTACTTTCTTTTCTTTTAAATTTAAAAATGCTCTAAACAAAAAATTCATTTCTTCGCTCCTTTTTATTTTGTCCCATATTTGCTTACAAATACATATTAGAAAGTCTATCTATAAGTGAAATGAATTCAATGTGAATTTAATATGAATTTTAAAATTTAAAAATTCAACTAAAAATAGGTCATCTTATTAAGACAACCTATTTTTATATTAGTTTTCTTTTTCATTCATAATTTCTTTTAATGCATCATATGCATATTCTATTATTTCATCACATGATACACCTTTTCTTTTAAGTTCTACACAATCAAAAGTTCCATATTCTTCTTTTATTTTATTCATTAAAAGTCTTCCGTATTTTCTAGCTTCATTAGGATCCTTAGCATTTTCTCTTCCTTTAGTTGCCCCTAAAACCATCATTGCGCCAGTAATTGCACCACAAGTTGTTCCAACTGACATACCACCACCAAAAGGAGTTGCTATTGATACTGGAATATCTAAATTATTTTCTTCATTTATTGCTTTGATTATAGATTCAGAACAGTTATATCCTTCTTTATGAAAATCTAATACTTTTTTCATTATTACATACCTCTTCTCAAATATATCGTTTTATTTTAATATATAGTTTTAATATTTCAAGTTAATTTTAAATCATTGTGAAAAATTTTTCAAGTGAAATTTTTTATTTATTAATGCTATTTTTATAAACAAAACACATTTAGATATTTTTATAACTCTAAATGTGTTTTCACTATTAATCTATTTTAATTCCATTTTTAAAAGTGCACTGTTTTACATTACCATTTATATCTATTATAGTAAAATCACCGTCAACCTGATCATTAGACCATTTACCTATGTATTTTTCTCCCTCTACTGTTTCTAATATTCCTTCTCCATGTTGCTTATCATTTTTCCAAGCTCCTGTATATTTATCTCCATTTTCCCATAAATATATTCCACTACCATCTTTATCATCATTGTTCCATTGACCTATATAACTTTCACCATCAGACCAATAATATATACCGTACCCATCTTTTAAATCTTCCTTCCAACTCCCTATATATTTTTCTCCATTATTCCAAATCATAGTGCCTTCTCCGTGCATTTTACTTTCATGCCAATAACCAATATATTTTGTCCCATTTGCATATGTAAAAATACCAAACCCATGTCTTCTTCCATTTTTTCTTTCCCCTTGATAAACTCCACTTGTGCTATGATCATGACTATGATTTATTTCAATATTTTCATTTTCATTAACTTTCGAATTTTTTTCCATTTTGTTTCTCCTCAATACATCTATTTTTTATATTTTACAATGGATTTACACCATAAATAAAAGTTTTGTTATATTTTTTTATAAAAATTGTATATTATTAATATCCAGATTATATGTTACATCCTTACGTTCAACTATAACCTTTATTTTTTCTCTAACTTCATCGTTTTCCATAACTTTTGCTAAAAGTTCTTTTGTTGGATTTATTGCATAAGGAATACCTACTGATTTAAACATAGTAAAATCCCCTGATGTATCTCCATATGCAAAGCTTTTATCAAGCTCTATATTATATTTTTCTGTTAGTTCTTTTATAGCATTTTGTTTACTTTCCGAATCCCACATCGGTATTATTTCTCCAGTATAATTGTCATCATCATCCCTTAAGTATATAGACCCTTTATAATCATCCATATTATATTTATTTGACATTTCTTTTACAAGTTCAATTGGTGAACCTGATATTGCAATTACTTTATGTCCTTGCTCCTTATGCCACTTTATTCTCTCTCTAGTAAAAGTATAAACCCTATCACCTTTTTGTTCTATAACTTTTTTAGCTATATATTCTATATGATGCCTGTCCACACCTTTTATTGCTTCTATATATATATCAACCATTTTTATAAGGTATTCATCATAATCGCCTTGTCTTTTATCCCATTTAATAAATGCCGGACGAACTTCTCTATACCATTTTTTCTCATCTACAAGCTCATACTTAATTATTTTTTTAAAAACTTCTGTTATTAGTCCTTCTCTATAAATAGTTCCATCTATATCAAAAAATGCTGCTATGTTTCCCATATAATCATCTCCTCCACTCAATTTTTGTATTTAATAGATTTTATCATATTTAAAATAAATTGCAATTATTTTAATAATTTTTTATAACAATATTCCTATTACTAATCTACTCAAGATTATGTGAATACTTTAGGTAAACTATTACATTTAAATTAACTAAAAAGTTTTTTCATATACAAAGATATATTTTTCAACTTATTATACCATTAAAACTAATATAAAATATACCTCTTAATGTTGTGTTTTTTTACAATTTTCAACTTTTTAGCCAATGATTTTTACATATATTAATGGTAATATAAATATATGGTATAAAATTTTAATTAATATCTAAAGTAAATTAATAATTGCTTGATAATTAACTAAGAAGGATTTATTTTAAAATCTTTTATTTTTATTGAAATCATTATCACATGTTAATTTATTTTAATTATTTTTATTAAATGCTTCCCTACTCTTTGGGAAGATTAAAGCTTTATAATAAATATTTTTAATGTTACTTAATACATTATTTATTATTATGTTATGGCTTTACAAAAGATAAATCTAGCTCATTGAGCATAGTTGATTTTTTAAATATAATAATTTGAAAGTAAGGGGTTATTTATGGGGAAAAATTTCAAAAAAGAAAAAATGTATAACAAAAAAATTAGTTTAATATCAGCTATATTAATATTAATGATTTTTACTTCTATTATTCCTATAGTAATACTAGGATTTAGTAATTTAAAAAATAATTATAATAACATATCTAATGTTTATTTAGCTAAAAGCTCTAACAGTATTAATTCTATTTCTAATAATATTTCTACACTTGTAAACATAAATATTAATTTAATAAATTCACTTTCTAATGATGAATATGTTTTAGAAAATATAAACAGTAAGAGTTATGATAAATTGCTCAAATATTTCAAAAATATAAAAGATAATAATGAGACAGTATCCTTTGTATATTTCAGTGACACAGAAGGTAGATTTACCTCCTATCCTTTAGAAGATACTTCAAATTTTAAACCTTTAGAGACAACTTGGTATAAAAATGCTATGGACTCTGATACATTGGTAATATCTCCTCCATATATTGACGGCGTAAATGGATTAAAAAACATTACTATTTCAAAAAAAATCAAAAATAAAAAAGGTGATATTTTAGGATGCTTAGGTATAGATATTTTATTAGATAAAGTTTGTGAAAATATATCCGAAACACCAATAGGAACCGATGGATTTTCTTTAGTTACATATAAAGATTCATCTGTACTTGGTAGTAGTAATAAAAATTTAATGGAAGTAAATTTGCCGGAAACTGATTGGGGTAAAAAACTGCCTAACATAAAAGATAGCTCAATTTTAACTATAGAAAATAAAAGATATGTAGTAGAAAAACATGTAGATCAATCTTTAGGTTATACAACTTATGGTTTTATATCAAAAGAGGAGATAAATAGTGTAGTTTTCAAATCAATATTAAATGTTATTATAACAGTATGTTTAACATTGATATGCTCTATTATAATAATAATTTTAACCTCCATAGTATTTAAAAAATCTATATCTAATTTAACATCAATTGTATTAAAATGTAAAGATGGAGATTTCACTGAAAAAATTGATACAGACAATATTAAAATCAATGACTTCTTTCATATTGGTCACTCTATAAATTTAATGATAGATGATATTACTGTAGTTTTAAAAGAAACTCATAAAATATCTAATTATCTTCTTAATGCATCATTAAATTTTAAAGACATTATAAGTGAAGTAAATTCTTCTAATAATGATATTGCTAGTGCTATTGGCCAAATAACTGAAGGTGCTACTTGTCAAAGTTCTATGTTAGAAAATAGCGTAAATGCCTCTGAAAATTTTGGATGTGAAATTGATAATATATCAAGCTATGCAAAAGATATATCTTTAAAATGTAATGAAGCAGAAGATGCAATACTAAATGGAAAAACCATTATGAATGAATTAAAGGATATGTATGGTAAAAATACTATTTCAATAAATACTGTAGTTGATAAAGCATCTTTACTTGAAGAAAACTCTAAAAAAATCAATATAATTTTAGATACTATAAAAGATATAACAAATAAAACAAACCTTTTATCTTTAAATGCCAGTATAGAAGCTGCTAGAGCTGGGGAGGCAGGAAAAGGTTTTGCAGTTGTTGCTAATGAAGTAAGACTTTTAGCAGAACAATCTAGTAATTCTGCTAAAGAAATTGAAGAAGTTATTATAGAAAACTTAAGCAACATAAAATCTGTAAATAATGAAATTTCATCTTCTCAAAAGATAATTGAACTTAGCTCTGGAAAAACTTTAGATACCGTTAAGAGTTTTGAAAAAATCACAAATTCTATAGATGCTTTAAAAGAAAAAATTAATTTCACATCAGAAGCTATACTAAAAGTTAACGATTCTAAAGAAGTTTTTATACAAAATCTTCAAGATATATCTGCTGTTTCACAAGAAGCTGCCGCTTCAACTGAAGAAGTTAATGCATCTAGTGAAGAACAACAGGGTAAATTTAAAGAAGTAACAATACAAGCAGAAGATTTAAATACTATCTCTAACACTTTAAATGATTTAATATCAAATTTTAAAATTAATGAATAAATATTAGGAGGGCTTAATAAGCCCTTTTAAATTTATTCCAAATTCTTAATTTTAGCCTATATTTTTATTAATATATACTTTTTAGTTTAATCAAAACACATATTAATAAATAATTGTGCTATTATAATATATTTTTTAAACCATTTAATAAACTTTCATACACAATACAGTTACCTTTATAACTTAGATGTACTCCATCTGTATATAATTCTTCATCACAATCATTGAATTTTTTTGTCAAATTTACAAATTCTATAGAGTTTTCCTTACAAATACTTTTTAATTTTTTTTCATAATCATCAATAAGATAATTTATATCTTTATAATTGCAATAACAATCCCATCTTTCAATTGCCATATTTTCTGACATTTTAGGTGGAGAAAGTACTATTGGTATTATTCCTTTTTCTAAAGATTCTTTAATAATTATTTTTATATTATCTAAAGTATCACTAATTTTTCTATTACATAAAAAATCATTGCTTCCACCTAATATAATAATGATATTAGGATTATGTAAATTTATTTCTGATGTTAATCTATTCATCATTCCCACCGTTGTATCTCCATTAATTCCGGAATTTATAAATTTACATTCTTTACATTTATTTTTTATTAAATAAAACCAACTTTCTTTAAAATTTACTCCATATCCATATGTTATGCTATCGCCTATGCATAATATAGTCTTCAAATCTTTCACCCCTTAAATCTAATTAATACTTACTATTTTAACCTATATTTATATTATTTTAAATTTTAAAGTATAAATTTAAAATATATTAATATTAACCAATATATGATTTAAAATTTTATATATTTTTTATTTTTTAAATCAAATAAATATTTTGTATAGTTGAATAATTCATAAAATATTATTATAATCTTAATTAGTATCATTTGTAAATTTTTAATAAATTTAACATTAATATTTTATTAAGAAATCTCATTTTATTCAATAAATACTAAATTTATGGAGGTCATTATGTTATTTAAAAAAAATAAAAAATCTAATAGTGAGGACTGTAATATTATTACTATTGATAATGAAAAATTTGATTTTTCCTCCTATAATCAAAATATTTCTTTAATGAAGTTAAATAAAAGAGTAGATGAAACCTATTATTCAATAGATAATCTTATTAAATCTATTTCTGAAATAAATTATGCTGTTAACAAACAATCATCATCAATTCTTAAAGTTATTGATGAATTTGAAAATTATGCATCATTGGCAGAAGAAGTATCTGCTAGTATAAATTCTTCAAGTGAACAATCAAAAGTAACAATTGAAACTGTAGAAAATGGCATGTCTTCTATATCTAAAACTATAACCTCTATGTTTGAAATAATAAAATCTGTTGATTCAATAAAATCAGAGGTAAGTAACTTAAACGTGAAAATTACTAATATAAATGATATTCTTATTCAAATGAAACAAATTTCTCATCAAATAAATTTACTTTCATTAAATGCCTCAATAGAAGCTGCTAGAGCAGGTGAACATGGTCGAAGTTTTAGTGTAGTTGCAACTGAAGTAAAAAAATTAGCAAATAAAAGCAAAGATTTTGTTGAAATAATTGAAAATATAATATTAGATATAAATTCTAGTGTATCTAATACTATGAAAACTATAAAAAATAGCGATAATTCAATTAATATTGGTATAGAATTAGCACAAAAAACAACATCATCATTTAATAATATTTCTACCGCAACTAATAATACTGAATCTATAATTAAAGAAATAAATAATGCTATTGAAGAACAGTTAAAATCAATAGATTACATATCATCTTGTACAAATGATATGAGAGAAGTTTCTGATAAGACTTTTTCTCTTGTGGAAAATGCCATAGTAAATTCTCAATTTGCTAAAACTTCAGTAGATGGATTTATAAACTTATGTGAAAACATAGAAAATAAAGATATTTGTATATTAAATAAGCCTAAAACCTCTATTAAAACTATACTTAATTTTAATGATGAACCTTTAGATGCAGCTAAAGCTTATAGTGTAGATCAAGCTACTCTTGGATTTAATATTTGTTCTCAATTATTAGTTCAAAGACAACATTGTGACATTACCGCAGGTATAGCTAAAACATGGTATTTAAATGAAGATAACCTAACTTGGACTTTTAAACTTAGAGATAATGTTAAATTTCATGATGGCAACATTTTAACATCAGAAGATGTTAAATTTTCATTAGAACGTTTATATAATTCAAAAACTAACTCATCTAATTATTGGTTACTTAGTCCAATAGAAGGTGCAGATGACTTTAGAAATGGTAAAGCACAGGATATCAGTGGAATTAAAATTTTAGATAAATATACCATTATGATAACATTGCACAATCCATACTCTGGGTTTCTTAAAAATTTAACTCAGCCTTCTTGTTCTATCTATGAGAAAAAACCATATATAGCTAATAAAACTTTAGTAAGTTGTGGACCTTTTAAAATCACTGAAAAAACTTCAAATATGATTATTCTTGAAGCTTTTAATGATTATTATAATGGTAGAGCTTATGTAGATGAAATTATAGTGACTAATGAAAAAGAGCCTTTATCATTGCTAAAAACTGAAGGTAATTTAGATTTTTATAAAATTTCTTCTGTATCTAAAGAGGTTTTATCCCTTTGTGATAATTATAAATATAATAATTTAATATTGTACCCATCTTTGTTAACTAATATGTATTTTTTTAATTTTAATAAAAATAGTATTTTTTCAAAAAATAATCTTGCTCGTCAAGCTCTTAATTATGCAGTAAATAAAGAAGAACTTATTAAACTTTTAGCTTGTAATAATGCAGAAGCTTTTAAATCTATTTTTCCTAGAGCAATATTAGATTTTAATAATGATGATATTTTTAAATATAATCCTAATAAAGCAAAGGAACTTTTAAGTAAGTGTAATTACTGTAACTCTAAAGACACTTTAAAAATAGTACATAGTAAAAATGATGATTATATTAATCTTCTTATAAACTATTTTGAAGCTGTTGGCATAAGGTGTGAGAAAATTCTCGCCAATGAAAAAGGGGTATATCATCCTGATAATTATCTTAAATCTGATATTTTTCCAGCTTTTTGGATTGCTGATACTGGTGATGCTGACAATTACTTAAGACCATTATTTAATATAAATTCTGCTTTTTTTAAAAACAATTATAATAATGAAAAAGTAAATTCATTAATGGACAAAGCCTCTGAATGTATTGTACCTGATAAAAGATATAATCTATATAAAGAGTTGAATAGTGTTATGTTAAATGATTGCCCTGCCATATTTTTATTTAATCCTAAATGTGGTATTATATACAATAAAAATAAAGTGAAAAATGTAATTGTGAACCCAATTAATAATATTCTTTTTGATGAAATTATAGTGGAATAACAAAAAGAGCTTTCAAAATACAAATTTGAAGGCTCTTTTTATAAATTATAAAATTAAATCATTCTAACTAAAATTCATAACTTTATTCTAATGTCTATTTGTAAAGTCTTCCTATTGCATCTGCTGAAAGTATTGCAGCATAAACCATATCTTCATTAATTTCAAATGGCATATTATAAATTGTTTCACCTTCTAAGCAAGTTGCCTTAGCTACACTTTTAATTTCTTCTTCTTTTATCTCAATTATACCCATATCCTCTAATGTAATAGGTAACTGTAAGTTTAGACATAATGTTATAACTTCTTCTATTTCTTCCATAGTTCTATTTTCTAAAACCAATTGAACAATAGTTCCAAATGCAACCTTTTCTCCATGATACAAATGATGACATTGCTCTAAAACAGTAAATCCATTATGGATTGCATGAGCTGCTGCAAGTCCACCACTTTCGAATCCAATACCACTTAAATAAGTATTAGCTTCAATAATATTTTCTACTGCAGTAGTACAAACTCCTGATTCTACTGCAAGTTTTGCCTTTAATCCATCCTCTAACAATGTTTCATAGCATAAACTTGCTAAAGCCATCGCCGCCTTTGTAATTTTTCCACCTGCCATATTACAAGCATTAGATTTCAAACATGCTTCAGCTTCAAAATAAGTAGCTAATGCATCTCCTATTCCAGCCACTAATAATCTTGCTGGTGCCTTTGCAACTATTTCAGTATCTACTATTACAACTTCAGGATTTTTAGGTAGCATTAAATATTCACTAAATACACCTTCATCTGTATATATAACAGATAATGCACTACATGGTGCATCAGTAGATGCAATTGTTGGTACTATTACTACAGGAATATTTTCATAATAAGCCACTGCTTTAGCAGTATCAAAAATTTTTCCTCCACCTATACCTATAACAACATCACAGTCATTTTCTTTTAAAATTTTTCTTAATCTATTAATTTCATTTTTAGAACATTCTCCATTAAAACTTTCAAATGTTAAGTTGTATTTTTTTTCATTAAAACTCTCTTCTATAATAGGCTTTGTTCTTTTTATTCCATTATCACTAGCAATTACAAAAAATGATTTTCCCAAATCTGATATATGATTTCTTATATCTTTTAACACAGCGCTTCCTTGTATATATTTACCTGGTGATATTATACTCTTAAACATATTACTTCCTCCTACCTTGAAATAAAGAATTTTCTTATAAATTGATTAAAGTTAATTTTTAAAGCTAATTAAAAATGATTAAAATATCATTTGATATATTTTTAACATACCTTTTTTTCGATTAATTGTCAATACAATTAAAAAAATTTTAAATTATTTCTTTACTTTTTATATTTTCACCATTTTCTTTACTTTTTTTGTAATTTTATATTGAATTATACATTCTTTTGAACCATAATATGATATATAATTTAATTTTTTAAATATATAAGGAGGTATAACTGTGAAATATAACTATTCTTTAATAAAAGCGGAGTCCTTATATGGAGATTTAACCGCAACTGGAATAATTCAATATTTTGATAATAACAAGTTGATTATGTCTGTCAATAATGACCCTATGTTAAATAATAAAGAAAACTTTTTTTTAAGTATATTTTCTAAAAAAGAGGGTGTATTAGTTTATGAAGCTAACATTTCTAAAGTAGACGTAAAAAATATAGAATTTACTAATATACGTTTTTTATATTCTAAAAATCGGCGGCTACATAGTCGTGTGAATATAAATATAACCTTACCAGTAAACATATTAAAAAAGTCTTATAAAGAAGTAATTAATCTTTCAAAACCTATATTAATGATAGCTAAGAATATAAGTATTTCAGGCATATTATTAGAGAGTCCTCTTAACTTACCAATTGATTTAAACTTTATTCTTTTACTACCTATAGGTACTACCACTATTACTATAATAACTGAGACTAAAAGAAAATTCAAAACAGATCATATGTATAATTATGGTTGTAAATTTAAATTTATTAATAAAGCGGATGAACAGCTTTTAAGAAAATTTATATTAGATAACAAATTAGATCAATTAAAATATAGAAATGTAAATACCAAATAATCTATTTTTAATGTTTAATATAAAAAATTCCTGCTTTCCAAACCAGCAGGAATTTTCCACTAAAAATGTGGGTTTATTTCATCCTTTTGAATTCTTTTTAAATCCTTAAGTCTTAAACCAGTTTCTTGCATTATATCATTCCAATCCTTACCATCTATAATCATTTTTTTAGCACTATTATGCTTTTCATTTTTTTGTTCTCTGTTCATAATATCCTCCTAAATATAATATTTGTTCAATATTATATTGTGAATATAAGAAACTTTTATTCCTTTTATCAAAAATTTTTATATTTCAGTTTGCTTATATATAGGGATACAATCTCCAGCTTAAATTTATACATCAAATTTTTGTTATCAGTTGAGAAAAAATATAAATAAAATCTAAAGCAATAAAAACTAATCCTAAAAAAGTACGTTTAATATTATTAGGAACATAGTGAGTAATAATCACAATAACTCTTAACTTTTAACTAAAATAATCTGTTAGTTATTGATAAAACATTAATTTGAGTTTTCTCATTTGATAAATAAATAAGTTTAAAATTTAATTTGGAACCCTATATTCATTCTTCACTTATCTTATATATAAAGATAAATCCTAAAACTAATAATATTACAGATACTATTGAAGATATACCTGTAGGTATTCCTGGAAATATAGATACCACTGAACCTAAAACAAATCCAAATATAAGCATATATATTTGCTGCGGATATTTATTTAACAATCTTTCTATTGTTCTGGCAGTTGCAATGGTACCTATTATTACGCCTAATCCAATTGGCGCAAGTATTAAAAAATTTAAATCTGATACAGCAGTTAAAACTGTGTTATACAAACCTAAAATTAAAAGCATAAAAGATCCACTTATTCCTGGCAGTATTAAAGCTATTGCAACTATTATTCCTCCTATAAACAACCAAATAAAATTTAAAATATTTAAATTAGTTATCACATTTGAATTGTCGATATACTCCCCTGACATAATAACTACAATTAGAATACCTAATCCTAAATAAACTAAATTTTTTTTCAACAATCCCTTCTTAGTGGCTTTTTTATACATTAAAGGTGCTCCACCTAAAATTATACCGATAAAAAAGAATCCTGCTTCTATAGGATATTTTGTAATTATATTTTTTACTATATTACTAAATAAAAATATACCTATAATAGCTCCTAATCCTACTTGCACTAATAATTTATATTGATTTTTAAAGTCATTTAAAATATTGTTTATAGCATGTATTAAATCATCATAAATTCCAAGAATTATAGCTATAGTCCCTCCACTAACACCTGGAACTATCTGTGATATACTGATTGCTATTCCTTTAAAAAAATTAGATAAAAATTTCATCTCTCACCTCTTAGTTATGTATTTCATAAATTGGTCTTATAAAGCTATTTATAATATAACTAACTTTATTTATTAAAACTACTGGAATTCAAACCATTTAACATAGATTTAACAGATACTTTTCTAATTATGTTAAAAAATATTCAATCTTGCTATATCTATATTTATAATTTATTCTACTCTTTTTTTATTTTTTTTAATCTTTTTCTTGACATAATATTTTTTCTTTGATACTATTTATAAAAATATTATTATTTTCATAGCGATGATAAGAAGAGTAAATTAAATTCCTCTTTTACAGAGAACTCCAGTAGCTGAGAAGGAGTAAAGATGTTTTAATTGAAGCAAGTCTTTGAGCTTCATATCGGAACTTTTAGGGATGGTATGACAGGCGCTCCTGTTATAGAGCTAGAGTATCACTTAACATTTTAAATTTAAGTCGTACTTGAAGAGGTTAACATGGTAACATGTTAATGAACTGGGGTGGCACCACGAATGTATCTCTCGTCCCCAAGGCTAAAAATTAGTCTTGGGGGTGAGAGTTTTTTTATTTTATATAAATTTTATCTAAATAGAAATTTTATCCAAATATAAATTATCCAAATATAAATTATCCAAATATAAATTTGAACTATGTAAATAAATTTAGGTAAACAAACTTGTAAATAAAAATAGGTAAATACTTAAAATCTCATAAATGGAGGGAATTAAATGTGTAATTCAATTAATGAAAATATAAATTCAAATTTTTTGCATAAAATTATAAATGATGACTTAGATAATAATGCTTACTCAAGAAATATAGCTACTAGATTTCCACCAGAACCTAATGGATATCTTCATATAGGTAGTGCTTATGCTATTAATATTAACTATTCTATATCTCAAAAATACAATGGTACTTTTAATTTAAGATTTGATGATACAAATCCGTTAAAAGAAGATATTGAATATGTTAATTCAATCATTGATGATATAAATTGGTTAGGTTTTTCACCTAAAGAAAGAATATTTTATGGCTCTGATTATTCTGATACATTTTATGAATGTGCTGTAAAACTTATAAAAAAAGGGAAAGCCTATGTTTGTGATTTAACGCCAGATGAGACAAGAGAATATAGAGGAACCCTAACTGAACCTGGAAAAGATAGTCCTTATAGAAATAGGTCTATAGAAGAAAATTTAGATTTATTTGAAAGAATGAAAAATGGAGAATTTGAAAACTCAGCTAAAACATTAAGAGCTAAAATAGATATGTCTTCTCCTAACATAAACTTTAGAGACCCTGTAATATATAGAATACTTCATGCATCCCACTATAGAACTGAAGATAAATGGTGCATCTATCCAATGTATGATTTTGCACATCCATTACAAGATGCCATTGAAGGCATTACACATTCTTTGTGTTCCATGGAATTTAAAGATCACAGACCTTTATATGAATGGTTCTTAAATGAGTTAGATTTTTGTGAACCACCAAAACAAAGAGAGTTTGGTAGATTGAACTTAACTGGTGTTGTAACAAGTAAAAGATATTTAAAAGAATTAGTATTTGGTAACTATGTAGATGGATGGGATGACCCTAGGCTACCTACTATTCAAGGATTAAGACGTAGAGGATTTACTCCTGAAAGCATTAAAGCTTTTGTTAATGAAATAGGAGTATCTAAAAATCAAAGTACTGTTGATATCTCAATGCTTGAACATTGTTTAAGAGAAGATTTAAAACCTAAGGTAGATTCAAAAATGGTTGTTCTTGATCCACTTAAAGTTATTATAACTAATTATCCAGATAATGAAGTAGAAATGTTAGAAATTGAAAATAATAATCAAAATCCTAATTCAGGTACTAGAAAAGTTCCTTTCTCCAAAGTTATATATATAGAGAAAGAAGATTTTATGGAAACTCCTATTAAAGGATTCCATCGTTTATATCCTGGTAATGAGGTTAGATTAAAAGGTGCTTATTTTGTAAAATGTAATGATGTTATAAAAGATGATAATGATAATATTCTAGAACTTCATTGTACTTACGACGCTGAAACAAAAAGTGGTTCTGGTTTTACTGGAAGAAAGGTTAAAGGTACTATTCACTGGGTATCTGCATCTCACGGTATAAAAGCACAAGTTAATTTATATGATAAGCTTTTATCAGATGAAGGTTTATTAAAAGATTCTTCTAAAGGTTGGGATGAAAAATTAAATCCAAAATCATTATTAATATTTAAAAACTCTATATTAGAGCCATCCTTAAAAGGAGCTCCTAAAGAAAGTAAGTTTCAATTTATACGTCATGGATATTTTTGTGTAGACAAAAAACATTCTACTAATGAAAATTTAGTATTTAATAGAATAGTATCTCTAAAAGATTCTTGGAAAAAGAAAAAATAAATTTTAAATACAATATATAATAAAAAACTATGAAATCACATCTTTAAATATGTAATTTCATAGTTTTTATTATATAAGATTAAAACTCACTACATTTTTTATCTTTAAATTATAATTTAAGATTCTTAAAGCTTTCAGTTTGATTTTTAATTCCTCTTTCTGTTGCTAATCTTTCTATACTAGATGCTCCGAAGAACCCAACTATTCCTTTAGTTTTAGAAAGTACATACTCAACATCAGATGATTCTGCTATTGGACCACCATGACATATAACAAGTATATTTGGATTAACTTTTTTTGCTTCATCATGAATAGTTTGTATTAACTCTACACATTCATCTAATGATTTAGATGTTTTAGCACCTATACTTCCTTTTGTTGTTAACCCCATATGTGCAACAAGTATGTCTGCACCAGCTTCAGCCATTTTTATAGCTTGATCTTTATCAAATACATAAGGAGTTGTAAATAATCCAATTTCATGAGCTTTTCTTATCATTTCAACTTCTAAATCATATCCCATTCCAGTTTCTTCTAAATTTTCTCTAAATGTCCCATCAATCAAACCTACTGTAGGAAAATTTTGTACTCCTGCAAATCCTGAATCTTTTAATTCTTTTAAGAATACTTCCATAATTCTGAAAGGATCTGTTCCACAAACTCCTGCTAATACTGGTGTGTTTTTTACTACTGGTAAAACTTCTTTTCCCATATCCATAACGATTTGATTTGCATCTCCATAGGATAATAAACCTGCAAGAGAACCTCTTCCAGCCATTCTATATCTTCCTGAGTTGTATATTATAATCATATCAACTCCACCAGCTTCAGCACTTTTAGCTGATATACCTGTTCCAGCTCCAGCACCTAATATTATATTTTCATTTTTTATCTCCTTATTAAGTCTTTCTAAAATAACTTCTCTTGTAAATTTCATTTTATTTTCCTCCTATTTATTCTCCATTAAATTTATTAATTTTTTAGCCATTAATATAGCTATTCTTTCATCATTAATATCCTGTTGAACCTCTATTATTTCTATATTTTTATTGTCTATATTATTTTTTATAGTATCAAACAATACTTGATCTTCTTCTTGTCCATAAAAAGGTTGACCTTCTACATCTATCATAGATATTCCTTTCAATGGCAAAACTATAGCAGTTTTACTATTAGTTTTATTAAGTTTTTTACATATTAGTTTCCCCAACTCTCTACATTCTTCTTTTGTAGTTCTCATTAGTGTTACTGTTGGATTATGTTTATAAAATTTTCTATCTTTAAATTTTTCTGGTACAGTTTCATATGGCCCGAAATTTACCATATCTAACGCTCCTGTAGACACAATTTGAGGAATGCCTCTTTTAACAGATGCTTCTAGTCTATTTGGACCAGCAGATAAAACTCCGCCTACTAGTTCATCACATAACTCTGTTGTTGTTATATCTAATACTCCGTCAATAAATCCTCCATCAATAAGATTTTCCATAGCCTGTCCACCAGTTCCTGTAGCATGAAATACTATAACTTCATAACCTTTACTTTCTAAATATTCTCTGGCTTTAGTAACACAAGGAGTTGTTACTCCAAACATTGTTGCTGCTATAAGTTTTTTTTCTTCACTTTTTTTATTTTCTACAACTTCATTATTTACCATTCCAACTATGGCGTTAGCTGCATTTTGTATTATTTTTTTTGATATTGAGTTTAAACCTGATATATCTACCACAGAATGCATCATTATTAAGTCTGAAACTCCTACATAAGGTCTAGTATCTCCTGATGCCAATGTAGACACCATAATTTTAGGTACACCTATTGGCAACGTTCTCATACATGGTGTTGCAAGCGCCGTTCCCCCAGAACCTCCAAGACTTATTATTCCACTAATTTCACCTTTATCATAAAGTTCCTTAACTACTTTAACTGCACCTTTCGACATAATTTCTACAGCATATCCTCTATCTTTTTTTTCTTGTAACATTTTAATGCTTTCATTAACAGATTTTGCTATATCTTCATTCTTAATGTCTGCTTCAATGCTTGGCTCAAAAATTCCTACGTCTATAACTAATGTTTCTAACCCTTGTCTTTCTATAATATTCTTTAAATATGAATATTCTTCCCCCTTTGAGTCTAAGGTACCTATAATTGCTATTTTTTTCAATTTCAATTCCCCCATTTTAAATTTATCTATTATGTTGCTTATTTTTTTTAATATAATATATAAGTAATAAATATATATTTTTAATTTTTGTAATATTTAATGTAGTTTTTGTAATTTTCCAATTGTTCGTTTTGTATATTTTAACATATTCATTCAAAATATAAAACATTATTATTTAAATAAATTAATATATGCTATTTTCCCATGTAAAATTTAACATATTTTGAAATAAATTTTATCAAAGTAAATAAAAAATTAAAACTGCATCAAAATATACAAACAAATTCTTTTATTTTTAACTAATCTAATTTTATAGGAAAACAAGCTCCCATTTAATTTTTTTCAATAACTTTAAAATACTTTTATGCAAAATGTAGTGTTAAATTTTAAGAAATTAGGAACATGGCTCACTATTTTGGGTATCTAAGTTTTTGTATGGGTATTTTAAAAAGTAACCTTGGAACTCTATAGAATTTATTTTAAAATAAAAGAGACTGTTTTAAAATAGAATTTTAAATCTACTTTAAAACAGTCTCTCTAAATTGTCAAAATAATATTTTAATTTATATATTATAATAAATAATCTAAACCACTTTGTTTTAAAATCCCCTCTATTGCTAAATTTAATTTTAATGGTGTTTCGCAACGTATTTCCTTATTTATTGAAATATTTTCATTAACATATCCTAAAAAGTATTTATTGTAATCTCTAACATTAGATATATATTTTAATCTTACTTCTGTTACAAGCATATCCATGTCACCTAGTAATTGAATACGTTTAATATCAGATGCCTGTCTAACATTTGTAACTGTATGCCTTTTTCCATCTGTATCAATTATTGATATATATAAAATATTATCTCCCATTATATTTACAACTTTATTTTCCATAATAATACCCCCTAAATAATTTCTTTTAAATCATTAATATTAATTCTATAATTAAAATTTATTATAAATTTATATTTTAATGCCTATACAATTTTAAATTGTCATAATTATCACAATCATCTTTATATTTATAATATTATTTCACAGCTATATTGTCAATATGTTTTCCTATGAAATTTATAGATTTAATAAATTTTTTTTATATAAATACCTTTTTAAAAACAAATTTCAACAGAATTTTATCAATAAAATTTTGTAAAATTTGTTTTAAGTTTAACAATATTATAATAAAATAATCTTTAATTATTTATGCTTACACATAAAAAAGCTATCGCTCTGTTAACTTTTATTTGTTAACATTGCAACAGCTTTCTTATAATATTTATTGTTTTTCTACACTATTATTTTTTATAAATACTGATATGCACAAACATACTATCATAATAAATATAATCATAAAATATATGCTATGTATTCCACTATAAAAAGCATTTCTAATTTGATCATTAGTAGCCTCAGAATTATATATATTCTCAGAATTAATTCCATTCATACCTAAGCCAGCAAAATATTTTGCTATACTAGAATTTATTATCCCTCCAAAAATACTTACACCTATTGTCTGTCCTAATGTTCTTATAAGTGCATTAACAGAAGTAGCTGCTCCTCTTTTTTCATACCCTACTGCTGATTGTACTGTAATTGTAAGTGTTGTAAATACACCACCAAATCCAAAACCCATTATTACAATTGCTCCTATAAGTAGTACTATTGGAGTTGAAACACCTACTAATTTAAGTATAACTGATCCTATAGTTAATAACATTATAGCTACAATTACTACTATTTTTTCTCCATATTTGGATAGAGTTTTAGAAAGTATAAATGAACTTAAAAGCCATGCTATAGACATTGGTGCCATTGTTACTCCTGCAATTGTTGGTGTATAGCCTAATACATTTTGCGTATATAATGGAGTGTATGCCTCAATAGCCATAAGAGCACCAGATCCTAGAAAGCAAATCAAGTTTGCAATAATTGTATTTCGTGTAAAAATATCAAATGGTACTATTGGTTCTAAAGATTTCTTTTCTGTAAAATAGAATAAAACTAAAGATATAATAGCTATTACAAAAAGTACAATTCTAAATTTAATAATACCAATGAATACACCTAGTAATACTGATATTATAGACGTTGTTAAAAAAACAATGCCTATGTAATCTATTTTAGCATCAGTTTTCACTACTTTTTCTTCAAAATTTCTATGTAACAAAATTATAGATGCTATTCCAAAAGGAACATTTATAAAGAATATCCAATGCCAAGATAAATAGTCTATAAGGAATCCACCTAAAAACGGACCTATTAAACTTGCAATTCCCCAAACAGTACTTAACCAACCTTGTATTTTTGCTCTTTCTGAAATATCAAATATATCTCCAATTATTGTATAAGTTATTGTTAATATTGATCCTGCACCGATTCCTTGAATTGCACGAAACATTATTAACTGAGTCATAGATTGTGATATACCACAAAATGAACTCCCAATTATAAAAATTATAGTACCTAATGTCAGCATTTTCTTTCTTCCATATAAATCTGAAAGCTTACCATATATAGGTGTAGAAACTGCTGAAGTTAAAAGATAAGCTGAAAATACCCAACTTATAAGATTATAACCTTGAAGATCCTTTGCTATGGTTGACATTGCTGTACTAACAACCGTTCCTTCAAATGCAGCTAAAAACATAACCATCATTATGGCTATTACAACATTTCTCTTATTGTTTCTCATATACTCTGGTAATTTATATACCATTCTCACCTCTCTTATTTTAAAGTTAATTTTCTAACTACTATATAATACTAGTATTTTTTCTTAAGTTCAAACTTTTTAATAATTAAAATTTTCTAATTTTAATCTTTTAAATTGTCTTTTTAGTTTTATATTTTCAAATTACTAAAAATACTTTATGAATTAGTTTAAAACTTTTAGTATTATAGTTTTCAATTTTAGTATGGGTTACATTGAACAAATAAATTAGCTAAACTATAATTTATAAAATCAGGCGTTACATAAGCATTATTACCATATAGTAATGCTTTATCATTGGCAAATCTATTCAGCATAAGTACAATATAAAAGTTAATTGGACTTATTTGTATAGTTCCAGTATACAATGATAAAATAGCATTAGAATTTGAAATTACATATGTTAATGATGGTATAAACTGATCAAATATATTCTCATAATTATTCTCTATTATTGCTTTAATAAATTTATCTATTTCATTATTATCATGTATTTTAATATCTTTATCATAATTTCTTTTACCCGATTGTATTTCATTTATAAATATACCTATAAAAAAATCATATATAGATATCTGAATATTAGCATTTTCTTGAAATGAATATGTTGATACATCTTTAGGGACATAATTTGAGTTTTGAATTGATAAAGAATTGTACGTTAGAAAAAAAAATAATCTATTATAGTTTATATAAAGTAATTTTCCATCTTTTATCAAAGGGTCATAACTACCTAAAAAGCTTGCACAGGGTGGCAATTTAGCATCTGCAAAAATATTGCAATCAAATCCACATCCATTCATATAAATACCTCCTTTGAATATAATTTTTAAAATCATATATTTATTGCTATAGGGTTCCAAATTAAATTTTAAATTTATTTATTAAGTAAGAAAACTCAAATTAATATTTTATCAATAACTAACAGATTATTTTAGTTTAAAGTTAATAGTGAACATTTAATAGTTGTGGTGATTATTACTCACTATGTTCCTAATAATACTAAACGTACTTTTTTAGGACTAGCTTTGATTACTTTAGGTTTTATTTATATTTTTTCTTAACTGATAATAAAAATTTCATGTATAAATTTAAGTTGGAGATTGTTTTCCTATAATAATGTATAATATTATTAGTATATGATAAATAGGAGGCAATAAATGAATAGCTATTTTATTTTAGGTTTAATTATTGAATTAATAAATATTGCCTGTGCTCTTTCATTAGTTTTTATTGAACGAAGAGAACCTGAAACTACTTGGGCATGGTTATTAATTTTAATTGTACTTCCTGGTTTAGGATTTTTAATATATTTAGCTTTAGGCCAAAATTTAAGTAGAGAAAAAATATTTAAAGAAAAGACTGCTATTGATGTACATAAATCCAAAAACTTAACAGAAGAATTTAATGTATTACTCCATAGAAACACTTCAGCTAAAAACTATACTGATTTAGTAAAAATGAATTATAATAATTCTGGTTCTGAGTTTACAAGATATAACTGTGTGAAAACATTTATTAGTGGAGAAGATAAATTTTCAAATCTACTTGAAGACATTGAAAAAGCAGAAAGATTTATTCACATTGAATATTATATATTTAGAATGGATGGATTAGGACGTGAATTAATCTCCCTTCTAAATAAAAAAGTTGATGACGGAGTAGAAGTTAGACTCTTAGTTGACGGAATGGGTTCTAGAGGTCTTCGTGGTAAAAATGAAGAATATATAAAAAGTCTTGGTATAAAATTTGCTATTTTCTTTCCAGGTTTAACGAAGCTAGTAAACCTACGTATAAATTATAGAAACCATAGAAAAATAGTAGTAATAGATGGAACTATAGGTTATGTCGGTGGTTTTAATGTTGGTGATGAATATATAAATAAAGGAAAACAATTTAATTTTTGGCGTGATACCCACCTAAGAATTGAAGGTGATGCTGTAAAAGAATTAAATAAACGTTTTGCTTTAGATTGGGACTATGCTGCTAATGATAGCATATCTCAAAGTGAAAAATATTTCCCTCAAACAGTAAATAATGGTAATGTAGGTATCCAAATTGTATCTTCTGGACCAGACCACATCGATGAGTATATAAAATATAATTATCTTAAAATAATAACTAATGCTAAAAAATATATATATATTCAAACTCCTTATTTAGTTTTAGATAGACCTATGATAGAAGCCTTAAAAATCTCTGCTTTATCTGGAGTTGATATAAGAATTATTGTTCCTGGAAGCCCAGATCACTTCTTTATGGAATGGGCATTAAGTGCTAATATTGGTAATCTCATTGAATGTGGAATTAAATTTTACAGGTATCAAAATGGTTTTATTCATTCTAAAACTATTGTTGCTGATGATTCTGTTTGCAGTGTAGGTACTGCTAACCTTGATATTAGAAGTTTTAAACTTAATTTTGAGATTAATGCTATAATATATGATGATATAATATCTATGCAACATAAAGATATATTTATATCTGACCAAAAAAAATGTAAACTTTTAACTTTAGAAAAATATAATAATAGAAGTACTTGGTATAAAATATGTGAATCAATAATTCGATTAATTTCACCTATTTTATAACTTTAAATGGATTTTTTATATAAAAAGTCCATTTTTTTATATTTATTTACTAATAAATATATTATTTTTTACAATATCCTAGTTTTTTTTATATATTTTACTTATAATAGAATAAAAAGTATTTTATTGTTTGTAAATATCAATAGAAAAAGAAAAGTAAGTTTTTCCCATATATTTTGTAAAAATATTTTTAATATATGAGATAAAATAGAAATTTAATTTATCATTTTTGTAATTTAAACCTAAAGTAGTGTTTTTAGGTTAAATATAAATTTATTTTTATAAAAGCATTTTCACTATAAAGTTGCGATAATATATTTAAAACTTATAAATATGTAAGGCATAAGTTTTAAACATACATAAGAGTGACTATATGCTCAACAATTAAGACAAGCTTATAAATTCTTACTTTTACTTTTTTAATATATTTATTTGGAGGGAAATTCTTATGAAAAAAAAATTTTTAATAATTTTACTTATTCTTCTTATAATATCAGCAAGTACTGTTGGCTTTTATTTATTAAAGAAGAATATGACTTCAAAGGGTAATGATAAAAAAATAGAGTTATATACAATACCCGCATCAGAAAAAGTATATGTTAATGGTGTTATAACTCCTAGTGAAAGCGAAGATATATTTTTAGATCCTACTAAAGGCACTGTAAATGAAGTAGCAGTAGAAAATAATCAAGCAGTAACAAAAGATGAACTTCTATTCACTTATAAAAATGATGCTGTATCAGATCAGATTTATGAATTAAATAGTCAAATATCATCTACAAAAAAACAAATTGAACAATTAGAAAAAGAAAAAAGTAATTTGAAGACACAACTAGGTGGAACAGCTCCATTAGATGGAGTTACTTCTCAACTTGAACCATTAAAGGCTCAACTATCTTCTCTACAAGATCAAGTTAGTCATTTAAAGAATAAAGAATATACTAATATAAATTCTCCTATTGATGGAAATGTAATATTACATGATTCAAAAGAAGCAACTTCACCATATATGACTATAGAAACTACTGATCTTTATGTAAAAGGTAATATAAGTGAGAAGGAACTACCTAAATTAAAAGAAAAACAAACTGCTAATATATTAGTTCTTCCAACAAACCAAAGTTTAAAAGGAAAGGTATCTTCTGTTGGAAATAGACCACTTTCATCTCAAGCAGTTTCATTAAATGGAGCAGGTGCAGCTGGCGGTTCTTCCGATATTTCTCATTATGGAGTAAATATTTCACTAGATTCTCAGACTGGATTAACTAATGGATTTCACGTTCAAGCTACTATTAACTTGACTGATCCTACTATAAAAATACCTAAAACTGCTGTTTTAGGACAAAAAGATAATTATTATGTATTTAAATCTGTAAATAATAAAACTGTTAAACAAAAAATAAAATATTCTAAAGAAAGTGAAGGAAATGTTATAGTAACTGAAGGTCTTAAGGAAAATGATGTTATTATAAAGAAACCATCTCCAGAAATGAAAGAGGGTATTGTAGTTGAATAATATTATTGAGTTAAAAAATATTAATAAATACTACAAAATGAAAACTTTAAATCTTCATGCTCTAAAATCTATAAATATTGGTATTAAGCAAGGAGATTTTTTAATGATAATGGGTAAATCTGGTAGCGGTAAAACTACCCTTATGAATATTTTAGGTTTTTTAGACAGTTTTGATAATGGAAAATATATTTTTAATGGAAAAGATGTTACAGGTTTAAATGAAAATGAAAAATCTGAGTTAAGAAATGAATATATTGGTTTCATATTTCAACAATTTCATCTTATAGATTCATTGACTATTGGACAAAATGTTGAATTGCCATTACTTTACAAAGGAGATGTTCCTGTTAAAGAGAGAAACTTATTAGTTGATAAATACTTAAATTTAGTTGGATTATTAGATAAGAAAAATAGAAAACCATCAGAATTATCTGGTGGACAGCAACAACGTATTGCTATTGCTAGAGCTTTAATTAATAACCCTTATGTAATTTTTGCCGATGAACCAACTGGTGCATTAGATAGTTCTACAGGGACAGACATTATGGAACTTTTAACAGCCCTTAACAAGGAAAATAAAACAATAATTATGGTTACTCATGATGAAGACCTAAAAAAATATGCCAATAAAGTAATTCATATAAAAGATGGAGTAATCGAAAAGGTGGAATAGATATGTCTATAATTAACTTAATAAAAACTTCTATTTACAGTTTAAAATCTCATAAATTAAGAGTATTCCTAACAATGATTGGCATAATTATTGGTATAAGTTCAGTAGTAACTATTTTATCTATTGGTGATGGATTAAAAGCCCATGTTAATAAATCAGTAGAAAGTAGTAATGCTAATAAAATAAATGTATATTTTCACTCTAATAACACTGATGTAGATATAAACTTAATTGAACCTTTTACTAGTTCTGATATAACTTCTCTTCAAAAAATTGAAGGTGTTCAAAAAGTTGAAGTAAGTAAAGGCATTGCCGTTGGATTTGATTTTACAGCTTCTCAAGCAAAGTATTTTGATAAAAATGTAATGATTTTTCTAGATAGTTATCAAGATAAAACTTTAGATATTGAATACGGCCGTAAATTCAATTATGGAGAGGATAATAAAAGACAAATAGTTCTTGATAGTGACATTGCTAAGGAACTATTTAAAGACCCTAAGGATTCAATTGGTAAAGGATTAACTATTAATGATTTAACCTATGAAATTATAGGTGTTTTAAAACCTGCAGGTAGTTTTTCTTTTACTAATGGTATAAGTTATATATCCAAAAATTTTAAAGATAGTGTTAATACCAGTGAAAATATAAATACTCTTGATGTTTATGTTAAACCTAACTATGATAAAACAGAAGTTTTCTCAGAAGTACAAAGCAATTTAGCTCAAAGCCATGCTACACTGGATGGAGAATACAAAATGGAAGACCCAGAAGCTATAACTAAAACCTTTGAAGAAATCATTGGCGGATTAACAACATTTGTAGCTTTAGTCTCTGGTATATCTTTATTTGTTGGTGGTATAGGAGTTATGAATATAATGTATGTTTCTGTATCTGAAAGAAAACGAGAGATTGGAATAAGAAGAGCTATTGGTGCAAAGCCAAAGTCTATACTACTTCAATTTCTTTTTGAATCAATCTTAGTTACATGTACTGGTGGTTTACTTGGTATTTTCTTTGGATTTTTATTTTCAAAAATTGTAGGAGCATTTCTACCATTCCCACCAGTATTAACATTAAAAAGCTTTATAGGTTCTACAATTACTTCTGTTCTTGTAGGTATAATTTTTGGTATAATACCAGCATATAATGCTTCAAAATTAGATCCTATTAAAGCAATTTATAAATAACAAAAAAGCTATAAGTTTTTAAAACTTATAGCTTTTTTTATTATGCTTCTATATTGCTATTTTTATTTTTGAATCCAAAAATAGCTCTTTTCTTATATATGAAAAATCCCATTAAAAGTGGAAATATTAATCCTACTAACGTCCATATAATATTTTCAGGATTCATTATCAAACTATAAATTGTTGAAATAATCTCCATTGTTCCATACATATATACTCCTAATGACTTTTTCCTTAGAATTAAAATAATTGATACTACGACTATTAAGGACATTGCTAAAGATATTGCTATCGTCACAGGATCTAATACTGCTCCTTCAATACCTGTTGAAAATTGTTGTATTTTGTCTTTAAATAAAATTTGAAATACACATACTAAAACAGCAAGTGCACTTCCTATTAATGTAAGAACAGACATTGTTATTATACCTGCCCCAAGTTTCATATCATTTACATTATTATTTTCCATGGTTTTCCCCCTCAATTCTAATTGTAATTTAATAACCTATATACATTATAATTACATTTGGTTAATAATATGTCAATAAAAACAAGCAAATTTATTAAAAAAATTCAAAATAGACTACCTCTTACTATATAAGTACTCTATTTTTTATAAATAATTTTAATTATATTAAACTTAAATAGCTTTTATATATTTACATTTTTTATGAAAAGTCCTATTTATAACATCTAATTGCTGTTCCCTAGTTAATTTTATAAAGTTTACAGCATAGCCAGATACACTTATTGTAATTGAGGATACAATTTTGGATGATCAATAGCATCTAATAATGTTTCCCTATTAAATACATTGACATTTAAATGATGTACATTTTGAGAGAAGTATCCGTCCATCATAGCACTTAAAGTAGTTATTTTTTCACTTTCTGATTTACCAAGTGAATCTGGAATTATAGAAAATGTATTAGATATACCATCTTGAGAATCATCATATGGTAATTTGCTAATAATCCACCATTATCTCTTCCATGCATTGACCTAGCTCTCTTTTTTGATTTGTTAACTACCCTATCATTACTACTTAATATAAACATTCCTATTCTATTATTGCAATAAAAATTTCATAAAAATATTTCTATTTTTCTCTTATATTTTTAAATAATTTATACTAACAGATAAAGAACTACAAAATTAAATGTAAAATTTAATTTTTCAGTTCTTTGCTTATTTCAAAATTCAATAATAATATAAGTTTATAATTATAGTTTTTACCAACAATATTATATTTATCTGTAATCTTCTATTATATGTTTTATTCTATAAGAACATCTTCCCCCTTTACATATTCCACTTCTTGCTCCAGTTCTAGTTTTAACATCTTCTAAATTTGAAGCTCCATTTTTAACAGCTTCTATAATATCTTCTTCTGTTATGTGATTACACAAACAAACTATATTTTCTTTACTCATAAAAAATACCCCTTTTAAATTTTTTTATATTTATTCACTATATACTTAACACTGTATTTTATATTATTACTATTAATCCATATTTAAATACATATTATATATAATAAAAATTTTAATTTAACTCTAATTATTTTTATAATATTCTTTATTTTCTTATTATTTTAAAAATTGAATCTTTTTTTGCAATTTCTTACTTTAATAATGTAGACAGTTCTACCTATAACATTTAAAATAAATATATGGACAAAAACCAAATCTATAAAATATATTATGTTGAGGTGAATTATGAATAAAATAAATATAAAGCCAGTAAAAAATAAAAAAGCATATTTTCAAATAATTGAAACATTTATTAATTTAATAATTAGTAACCAACTTGAATATGGAGAAAGATTATATAATGAATCGGAACTAATGGAAATTTTAAATGTAAGTCGTCCAACTTTGCGTGAAGCATTAAGAGTCATGGAATTCTTAGGAATTGTAGTTGTATCTCCTAGAAAAGGAATTGCAATTAGCGATCCTAAAAATAATAATTATTACTTACCATTAACATATATTTTAGCTTTTGAAAAAACAAGTAATACAGATTTATTTGAACTTAGAATGGCTATTGAATTAGAAATGGTTGGACTAGCTAGTCAAAGGGCCACAGAAGAAGATTTTACTAAACTAAAAAAAATTTCTGATGATTTAATTAATCTTGATAGAGGAGATATAAAAAACTTTACTAGACTAGACCAACTATTTCATATAACAATTTTAAACTGTGCTAAAAATGAACTATGTTCTAAACTAATGAATACACTTAATACACTTATATATGAGCAATTAGAACAAATACATATGGCTTTAACTAATAATGATAGAAATAATACTATAGAAAAGCATCGTGCTATATATGAAGCTCTTATAATTAGAGATGAGGATTTAGCTAGAAAAGCTATGCGTGATCATCTTAATCATGCATATGGTGTAACTAAAGAGCTTCCAAGTGTTTTTCATACTACCCTTTTAGGAAATTAATACTTAAATAAATTTATTAATAACCTTATAGATCCTTCTTTAATATAGGGAAATAAAGTGAAGTAGAAATACTTCACTTTATTTCCCTATATTATATTTAATACTTAAAATTTTTTATAGGCTTCCCAAATACTACATTAGTTTATGTATTTTAATATTTAGATACCTATAGAATGGAATTCATGCTTGAAAATATTTTTTTATTTATATTTATTGAAGAAGTATTTTATATATAGGAATTATAAATAAACTCAATACAGTAGATATAGTAATCATAATTGCAGCATATTGATAATCTGCATCATATGATTTTGATACTATTGCCGTATTAGTCATTACCGGCATTGCTGCTTGTATAATAAATACCTTTGCCATAAGACTTTGTAAAGGGAAAAATTTACATAAACCTACTACTAATAAAGGTGAAATTATAAATCTTCCTAATAAAACTCCCCATACATCTTTATCAAAATGTATTCCTTTTAAATTTATATAAAACATTGTGTTACCTATAAATAACATTGATAAAGGTGTAGTTAAATTACCTAGATACTTACAAGTATCCATTACAAATTTAGGCACAGGAACTGCTAACATAATTAATATTATAGCCACTATAAATCCCATTAAAGGTGGTGAAAATATTCTTTTTAGAGTATTCATTGATAAAAATCCTTGTGCATCTCCACCACCATCTTTACTTATTTCAAAAACCCCTATAGTCCAAAAGAAAGTTGTGTTAGCTATATAATATAATAAAACATAAGGGACACTTTCTGAGCCAAATAAAGCTAGATTAACTGGCAATCCTATAAATATAGTATTAGATACAAAGAACATAGATAAAAATGTTCCTCTTCTTTTAGGCGTAATATTAAATACTTTTATAAATATCTTACCTATCAGATAAGTAAGAGCTATAGAAAGAAATGGTACTACTAAACCTTTTCCTAAACTTAAAAGCTTTGCTCTATCAAAGTCCGACATAAGATTATTAATCATCAAAGCTGGTAACGATACATTTATAACAACTTTTGAAAATAATTTTGCTCCTGCTTTATCTATCCACTCTTTTTTTGTCAAAATATATCCAATAGCTATCATTATAATAATGCTAAATATACTGCCAAAAGCAGTTAAAAGTTCCATAACAATCCCCCTTAGTAACTTACTTGGAATTATGCCGCAATTAAAATTTTATTTTTTTTAAATTATAAAATACAATTTTTATTACTTATGTCCCTAACAATTAAAAATATTTCTATAATACGGCTTCCTTATATAAGTGCTTCTTATGTCTAAATAATATAGTTTTAAGTTATATTTTTACTTTTATTCCCCATTTAATTTAGACATAAGAATCACCTAATTTAGTCATAATTAATTATTTCCCGTCTACAACTTTTGTAGCAATAATATCTGAGTCAAGACCTAATATATTTTTAATAAGTACCTGATTAATTTTCACAGGTGCCTCAACTTCTTTATTTTTGATTTCTGTCATAACATCAAATATTTTATCTTTTGGAATTGCTTTTGTTGTTCTTACACTAACAAGTGGTGCATCACCATTATTTACTTTAATTAATGATGCAATTGTTCTTTTTGGATTTTTTATTTCTTGTGCAACATAAGCCTCTCCTCTTTTACATAAAGCTCCACTTACATTTTTTATATCTTTTTCTTCTAACTCTACACACAATTCACATCCATTAGGGCAAATTATGCAGGTCATTTCTTTTTTCATTATACTGCCACCACCTTAATATCTTCTTTACCAATAATTTCTTCTTTTTTTAGTGTTATGTGTATCATCTCAGCTGGATTTAATTTTTTAAGTTTTTTAACTTTAATAACGTTTTCACCTTGTTTAATTTCTATTACTCCATCTCTTGAAGGTCTGCTTACTCTTAGAGAAATTTCTACATCCTTCTCACCACTTATTCTTTGAGGAACTACGTTATTAATAGTTATATCACCTTTTATTGAAATCTTACTTTCTTTTTCTTTTTCATCTCTTATATATTTTGATGCTGATTCTGCTAATTTTTCGCCTTCGTTAGATACGAAGTCAACTAGGTCATGTACATGAAGTACATTTCCAGCAGCATAAATTCCTTCAACATTAGTTTGTAAATTTTCATCTACAATTGGTCCTTTTGTTCTTTCATCAAGTTCTACTCCAGCTTTAAGAGATAACTCATTTTCCGGAATAAGACCAACTGATAATATTAATGTATCACATTCATATTCCTTTTCTGAACCTTTTATAATTTGTCCTTTTTCATCTACTTGGCTTACAGTTACTGCTTTTAATCTCTCTTTTCCTTTTATATTCGTTACTGTATGACTTAAATATAATGGAATGTCATAATCATTTAAGCATTGTTGTATATTTCTTGGAAGTCCACTTGGATATGGTAATTTTTCTATTACTGCAAGTACATTTGCACCTTCCAACGTAAGTCTTCTTGCCATTATAAGTCCTATATCTCCAGAACCTAATATTACTACTTTCTTTCCTACCATAATATTTTTTAAATTCATGTAACTTTGTGCTACCCCTGCTGTAAATACACCTGCTGGTCTTGTTCCTGGTATACTGATTGCCCCTCTTGTTCTTTCTCTGCAACCCATTGATAGAATAACTACTTTAGCTTTATATTTTTTTAAACCATTTCTTGTCGCCGCTACAACTTCCTTATTATTAGTAAGGTTTATTACAGTAGCTTCTGTTTCTATTTCTATATTTGCTTTTTCTACTAATTCTACAAATCTATTTGCATATTCTGGTCCACTAAGTGCTTCATTAAATCTTACAAGACCAAAACCATCATGAATACATTGTCTTAATATTCCACCAGGTTTTTTTTCCCTTTCTAATATTAAGATATCTTCTACCCCTTTTTCTTTTAGTTTTAAAGCTGCTGCAAGTCCTGCTGGTCCTGCTCCAATGATAATTGCATCTTTTAATATTGCTTCCATTATCTCACCTTCCTTAAAAACATTTGTCCATTATCTCTTGAATAAGTTACTTCATCTACGTTTTTGTTTTTTTCTCTCATAATAATTTCTGCAATTCTAGTTTGACAATAACCGCCTTGGCATCTTCCCATCATAGCTCTTGTTCTATACTTAATTCCAGTTACTGTTTCTACTCCTAGTGGATTTTTAACAGCTTGCATTATTTCTGCTTTAGTAACTGTTTCACATCTACAAATAATTTCACCATAATCTGGATTTTCCTTTATAAGCTCAGCTTGTTTTTCTTCACATTGCTCTGAAAATCTTACTATTCCTTTTCTTATAGGATTGAAATCTTTATTTTCCTTTAAAGCCTCTTTATTTTTTATTTTTTCAACTACACATCTTGCAATAGGTACCGCAGAAGTTAAACCTGGAGATTCAATTCCTACTAAATTAATTACATTTGGTATTTCTTCTCTCTCTTCAATTACAAAATCTGCATATCCACCTTTTTCTTTACTAACTAATTTTGGTCTAATACCTGAGAAATTTCTAATAAAATGTTCTCTTTTTATTTGTGGTAATATCTTTTTCCCTTCTCTTACAAGCATGTCCATAACTTCTTCAGTTGCCGAATAGTTATCGTTTTCATCAATGTACTGAGCACTTGGTCCAATAAATACATTACCATGAATTGAAGGAGTAAGATGTATTCCAAGTCCACCTTCCTTCTTATTTGGAACTGGATACGCTGGTATTTCTAAATACTTTCCAGCTTTTTGATCTAAAATAAAGTATTCTCCTCTACATGGATATATTGTATAATCTGTAACACCAACCATTCTAGCTACTTTATCTGAATTTAATCCAGCACTATTAATTACCCATTTACTATAGTATGTTTCTTTACTTGTTGTAATTTCATAACATTCTTCTTTTCTTTCTATATTAGTTACTTCTCTTCCTAGATAAAAATCCACACCATTTTCACATGCATTTTCCGCTAATGCAATAGTATATATAAATGGATCTAAGATTCCTGTCATTGGAGAATATAACGCTGCTTTCCCCTCTACATTTGGTGCTAATTCTTTAATTCTTTTTTCAGAGACAATCTCTAATCCTGGCACACCATTTTTGTCTCCTTTTTCTTTTAATTCTTTTAATACCTCTATATCTTCGTCTGTAAAACCAGTTACTAATTTACCAGTTCTTTTAAAAGGTATGTTAAGTTCTTTTGCTACTTTATCAAATCCTAAATTACCTTCTACACAAAATTTTGCCATAAGTGATCCCGGTCTATTGTTAAAACCAGCATGAAGAACTCCACTGTTTCTACCACTTGTTTCACATACAACATCTAATTCTTTTTCTAATACTCCTACCTTTAATTCATACCTTGAAAGTTCTCTTGCAATTGCACTGCCAACTACTCCTGATCCAATAACCATCACATCATATTGTTTTTTTGTCACTTTCATCACCTCTTCCTATAGTCTTGAAACTTTATCATGCTATATATCTTAAAATTTATATAGCTTAAACCTAGAAAACTAGATTCAAATTTGTTTCACTATATGTTCCCTCAAAATTAAAAATTAAGTTTAATTAGTATACTGAATTAACTTAATTTAATTTTAATCATTTCCGAATATTTTGTCAATTAAAATTCAAAATATTTAATCAATTTTCTTTTTTTATATAGTTTTATATACAATATAATTTATTTTTCTATTTTAATTGACAAAAAAACCCTTAGGTATCTTATCTATTCCTAAAGGTTTTAGATTTATAATAAACTTTTCCATTTAACTTATTTATGATTTTATTACAATAAATGTATTTCAAATATAGGTTCCAAGTTGATTTTTTTCCATCTCAAAACTTTAATAACCAAAAGAGTGAGACATTCCTTAAATCACTTAGAACCCAACACTGTATCTTGCTTAAAAATATTTTAAGGTTATTAAATAAATTTGAACTTGTTTCTCTATACATATAAATTAAAGTGATTTTTTAGATTTTTCCTCCCACTTATTTATTTTTTTTAAGTATAAATTTCTTATAAAATTATTATCTAAATTTCCATCACTTACATGACTTATCAAAGAACTAGCCACTATAATAACATCTAAACATTCTTCAATAACATCTTCTCTACCTTTTTTCTTATATCCACATCCACAAACATTACAATAGCTTAAAATTGCCTCTGACACCTCTCCAACTTCTTCTGAAAGTTTAAGTGCTCTTTCTACTAAAGTTTTCTTATCTAGTTTCGTAAGTTCTTCTATCTTTTCAAAGTTCAAGTTTATTGTTTTTTCCATAATAACCTCCCATTAAAGTAATAATTGTGATTTAATTTTAACATAAAATCAAATCACAATTATTTATATTTACGATAGACCGCACACTACTTATACATAAAAAAGCTAATGCAAGACTAACTTTCTTCAATTAGTTTTGCACTAGCTCCTTTTTAAACTATATAATCTTATCTTGTATTTCTTAATTTATTTTTTTTTATTATTTTTTAATTCAGATTTACTTTTAAATATTAAATTATTTTTTTGTTTTTTTAGTTCTTTTCCTTTTGTATTATTATATTCTAATTCTTTTTGAAGCTTTTTATAACTTTCAAATCTACTTTCATCTAAAGTTCCATTTTCTATAGCCTCTCTAATTGCACATTTAGGTTCATTCTTATGAGTACAATTTGAAAATTTGCACATTGCAGTTAGTTCTTCTATATCGCTAAAAGATCTATTTAAATCTGCTGACACTACTCCAAGTTCTCTCATCCCAGGAGTATCTATTATTATTCCTCCATTTGGTATTATTAACATTTGTCTATATGTTGTAGTGTGTTTTCCTCTATCATTTTCATCAACTTCGTTAGTTTTTAATTCATCAATTCCTATAATTTTATTTATAAGTGTGGATTTACCTACCCCTGATGAACCTATAAAAGCTATTGTTTTACCATTTTCAACATAAGATTTTATAGTTTTATACCCTTCTTCATTAATGCTATTTGTAACTAATATATCACATTGATTAACTACTGATTTAACTTGCATAATTTTATTAACTAAGTCATCACACAAATCAGACTTAGTTAATACAATAACAGGCTCTGCACCACTATTCCATGCAGTAACTACATATCTTTCTAATTTTCTAAGGTTAAAATCATTGTTTAATGCCATACAAATAAATATTTTATCTATGTTGGCCGCTACTATTTGTGCATCGTATGATGTTCCAGCTATTTTTCTTTCAAAATAACTTTTTCTTTTTAATACATGATGTATTATTCCATTTCCACAGCTATCATTTTTCCTATCTACTAGAACCCAATCTCCTACTACTGGATAATCAGCATTGTCAAAGGATGAATAGGAAAATTTTCCGGAAACTTTCGCCTTAATTTCACCGTCATCAGTAATAACTTTATATAAATTCTTATGCTGAACAGAAACTCTTCCAATATATAAATTTTTATCATATGTTTTAGCTTCACTTATATATTTTTCATTTAATCCTATATCTTTTAAACTTACAATATTCATTTTTTATCCTCCATAATATAGGAGGTATAATCTTATTAATCAGACATATCCTCCCCTTTAATTAAAACTTTTAAATTTAAGTTGTTCATTCTTTTCATCATAAACATCACGTCCTTTCAACAAGATTTAATTTTTTATTTATAAAGTATATTTTTAAATAGCAATTCATTTTGTATAAAAATATTTTAAAGTTATTAAATAAAATTAAATTTTAGTTTGCTTCTCTATATTAATAATATTCTTTTATAAATACTTTGTATATATTATTCATATATTCAATAAATTAACTTTTTGAAAACAATAAATTCTATTAAAAAGTACACACTTTATACTATTAAGCTATAGGTTTTTAAGACAATTTCAAGATTAACATTATATTAACAATTGACAACTTATTTTAGGTAAAATTTAATAGTAATTTATTCTGAGTTATAATAAGTATTATTTTTTATTTACTTTTAAATATACCTTTCACCTTTAACACTATAAACTGGTTTAGTTTCATATGCCCTATATATAACTTTGCCATCAAACTCTAGCATATCTCTTGCTCTATCTTTTAAATTTTCATTTTCTATGATTTGTAAAACATTTTCTTTTTTAAACCAACCTACTTCTATGCTTTCATCACTTGTATGTAAATCTCCTCCTACATACCTACCAATAAAATCTAATATAACCTTTGTAGGAGTGTAACTTACACCATCCCATCCCATATAACTTTGAACATTTGAATATACACCAACTAAACTTTCAATATTTGTAATAGCACCTGACTCTTCTTCTATTTCTCTTTTTAGAGCCTCTATCAAATCCTCGCCATTTTCAACTTGTCCACCTGGGAATTCCCATCCGCCCCTTGGATTTTTTACTAAAAGTATTTTTTCATCATCATTAGTTATTAGTCCAGCAACAGCAACAATATGTGTTGGAAAGTTCATTTCATAATCCTCCATATTTTATTCATTTTACATTATTATACACATATTTATCCACTTTTTTTGTAGAAATTTGTACTCTCTATTACAACTTTTATTATTCTTTATATAAAATTATTTTATTTTTTACATTTTACTTAATATCTTAATCATATTCTAAACAGCATAAAAAATAACTAGAAAAATATATTTTCTCTAGCTATTTTTATATCGTTTATCCCTCATACAAATTTTATTTATGATTTATTATATTTTGTTAATCTAACTTAAATTGTTCTACTACCTTTATTAACTTTAATGCTACTTCTGAATTTTTATTAGTTTCAACAGATATGCTATCATTTTGGTTATTTACCATTGAAATACTTTCAGCTATTTCAGTGGAAGAAGCTGAAACTTGTGCTACTGACGTTGATACTTCTTCCATACTTCTAGCTATTTCTTCCACAGAATATGAAACTTCTTCTGATGATTTAACAAAAATTTCTACCAATTCTCTTATAGTATCCCCATCTTTTGTATACTCAACACTAGTATTTATTAGTTCAGTATAATCTTTTAACACCTGTTTTTCTATAAATGTTAGGACATCTGTAGAAGATGTTGAAAGATCTTCTACTGCAACTAATACTTTGCTAACATTTTCTTGTATTTCAGCAACAGCATGAGATGACTCTTCTGCTAATTTACGAACTTCTTCTGCAACAACAGCAAATCCTTTTCCATGTTCCCCTGCACGAGCAGCTTCTATAGCAGCATTTAATGCTAAAAGGTTTGTTTGTTCAGATATACTCAAAATAGTATTTGACATATCTAAAATGTTTTGAACTACCTTGGAATTTTCTATAGCTTCTCCAAGCTTTTCTTTTGATAACTTGTATATTTTTTCTGCATTTTCTTTTGATTTAGAAGAATTTTTATTTATACTCTCTGCTTTTTTTTGTATATTTGCAACTATACTTAATCCTTCCTTTGCTTTACTAGTAGAATCATCTGAATTTGATTTAACAGTACTTGCCATAGCTGTTACTTCTTGCACCGCCGCTGATGATTGTTCCATTCCTGCAGATATTTCTTCAGTAGCTGCTGATACCTGTTGTACCTGAGCATAAACATCACTAAACATATCACCAGTAATTCTAACATTTTCTTCTATACTTTCACTTTCACTACGAACAGATATCATAGAATTTTTCAATTTATTAACTGCATTGTTAATAGCATTTATAGTTTGTCCTATTTCATCATCTGAGTAGGACTTAATTTTTATGCTTAAATCACCTTCTGCTAATTTTTCTGTAGCCTCTACCACTTCTTTCATTTGATCTTTAATACTTTTTAAAATCAAATATGTAAATATAACTCCCAAGATTACTCCTAATGCAGATAAACTCATAGTCAAATTTCTAAGTTTTTTCATACTAGCATTAGCTTCAGTTGCTGCTATCTTACTCATATCCTCTATTGAAGTAATAGCTTTTCCTACATCTTCCTTCCACTTATTACTTGGTTCCTCTAGTGAAATTATAATTTTTTCTAATTCAGCTGAACTTACATTTGTTCTCATTCCTTCTTCAACTGCTTTATTTATTGCTATTATGGCTGTTTCCCCATCTTTTTTAACTTCTTCCATAATAGTTTTTCCTTTTTCAGTCTCCATGATACTTATAAGTTCATTTTCTGATTCTATATACTTACTTATATTTTCATCTATGTTTTTCTTTTGTTCATTCATATAATCCATATTTTTACTAACACATAAATTTCTTATAGCTAATCCAATATTATTTATATCCCCTCTCATGTCTGTAGCAATATTTTGTTTTTTACTATTTACATCTACTATAAGATGTAATGATTTATCTACACCTTTTAGTTTTAAGATAACGGTACTAGATATTAGAGCCATTAAAATTATAACTACTCCAAATCCTAATATAAGTTTGTTAGATAATTTGACTTTTTTTAAATTCATAATTTTCCTCCTGTGTTTAAGAGATTACAAGTAAAATAAGAGTTTTTAATGCCCTCTTTATTACACATAATCAAAATCTTATAATACTTAATTAAAATGCATATTTATTAATTACTCTACATTTCAACCATTATTTTACTTATAATCTCTAAATTACTTCTTTACCTATGTATAATATTTTCGTTGTCAATTTATAAATCTTAATATACTTATGAATTTATAAGTATTTTATATAAGTATTTTATTGTAAAATAAAAATAGTTAAGAAATATAAATTATATTTCTTAACTATTTAAAGTTGCTAAATAACTTTATTCTCTATGTTATTCTAATTTAAATTGTTCAACAGTTTTAGACAATCTTGATGCTACTTCTAGATTTTTATCAGTTTCACTAGATATCATATCATTCTTGTTATTTACCATTGAAATACTTTCTGCTATTTCAGTAGAAGAAGCTGTAACCTGTGCCACAGATGAAGATACTTCCTCCATGCTTTTTGCTATTTCATCTACTGAATATGAAACATCCTCTGATGATTTTGCAAGTGTTTCTACTAAATTTTTTATAGTATCTCCATCTTTTTTATACTCAATGCTAGTATTTATTAACTCCGCATAGTCTTTTAATACTTCTTTTTCTATAAATGCTAAAACATCTTGTGAAGAATTTGAAAGTTCATCTACTGCAACTAGTACCTTATTAACATTTTCCTGTATATCTGCAACGGCATAAGATGATTCCTCTGCTAATTTACGTACTTCTTCTGCAACAACAGCAAATCCTTTTCCATGTTCACCTGCACGGGCAGCTTCTATAGCTGCATTTAATGCTAAAAGATTTGTTTGTTCTGATATTCCTAAAATAGCATTAGACATATCTAAAATATTTTGAACTACTTTTGCATTATCTATAGCTTTTCCAAGCTTTTCTTTTGATAGTTCATATATTTTTTCTGTATTTTCTTTTGATTTAGATGAATTTTTATTTATAACTTCTGCTTTCTTTTGTATATTTAACGCTAAATTTAATCCTTCTTTTGCTTTATTAGTAGAATCATCTGCATTTGATTTAACAGTATTAGCCATAGCTGTTACTTCTTGCACTGCTGCTGATGATTGTTCCATTCCTGCAGATATCTCTTCAGTTGCAGCTGAAACCTGTTGTACTTCAGCATACACTTCACTAAACAATTCATTGGTAACTTTAGCACTTTCAGTTATAGAATTACTTTCATTTTTTACTGATATCATTGTATTTTTTAATTTTTTAATAGCATTATTTAAAGCTTTAACAGTTTGTCCTACCTCATCTTTAGAATAAGAATTTATATTTGTCATCAAATCTCCATCTGCCATCTTTTCAGCAGCTTCTGCAACTTCTCTCATTTGCTGTTTTATAGTTAATAAGATTATATATCCAAAACCAATTCCTAATAATACAGCTATAGTAGTTAATATTATTGTTATATTTATAAGATTATCCATAGCTTCATCTGATTTTTTAGCAGCCTCATTATTAAAAGTAGTCATTAATTCAACCATTTTTTCAATATTTATTTTCCATTGATTTCCATTCTCTTCGATATTTGAAATTATTTTTTCAATTTCTACACCAGTTATATTTTTTCTCATACCTTCTTTAACTGAACTATTTATTAAAGATAGCTCTTTCTCTCGAGATTGTTTAATTTCTTCTACTACTTTTTTTCCCTCTTCAGTTGTAATTGTTTTTTCAAGTTCAGCTTCTAGCTTCATATATTTATTTATATTATCATCTATTGTCTTTTTTTGTTTTTGCATAAATTCGTCGCTATTGCTAATACATAAATTTCTTATAGCTATTGAAATATTATTTGAGCATGCTCTCATATTAGTAGCAGTTTCTTGCTTTTCAGTATTAGTCACCGTTATTTCTGTTAAAGATTTCTTTACATTATTTAACTTAACTATAGTTGTTAAAGAAATCATAGTCATTAAAATTAAAATTACTCCAAACCCTATAATAAGTTTGTTTGATAATTTAATCTTCTTCAAATTCATAAATTCTCCCCCTAATGTGTATAAAAATATATAAAAACAAGCAAATTATAAAAATTTTATGTTTACCCTATTATTTATATGTAAATTAAATATTTTATTATATAAAATCACCTCCTAATTTATATTTTTACTCGAAAGTTTAAATTATAAAACAGAACCAAAATAAAATTTCATTACATTTTATGAGTAAACTATTATTTATCATACTTATTTTAATTATCTATAAGGTTTAAAGTTGACTTTTAAAATTATTAAATAAATTTAAATGAAATCTTGTTTCCCTATATGTCTCTAAATTAATATTATAAAATTCTACATATGTTTAGTAAACATTTTCACACTCTTTTTTTAACTTCCACCAAACTAAAAACTCTTTTTCCCCTTCATCATTAATTTCTATAGTTTCTTTATACTTTTTAAAGCCATTCTTTTTTAAAACCTTATGTGATGAAACATTGTCTTTATCGGTGTCAGCAATAATGTTTTTAACTTTACAATTTTTAAAAATCCACTGTTTTAGTTTCATTACACTCTCTGTCATATATCCTTTATTTTGATAATAATCATTTATTCCATATCCTATTATTACTTCACCAAATTCATTTGGTTCTCCTTTTATCATAATTCCACCAATTATTTTATTTTCCTCTTTTAAGACAATTATCCAATTTGTTTCCCATAAATAATTATCAATATTTTTCAAAACATTGTCATATGTGATCTTATGAGCAGTTCTAAGTGGTTCTTCAATAATAGTATTTGTTATTGTAAGTCCTAAATTTTCTTCCATTTTATCAGTATCTTCTAAATACAATTTATAATTTTTAATGTCTAATGGTATTAATCTCAATCTTTCTGTATTTATTTCAAACATTCTTATCCCCCATTTTTTAATTAACCCTATTTTCTAACTATTATTTAATCAAATATTTAATGAAAACCTTCTTATTTCTCAAAACAATTAGAAATTATTTTTATTTTTCCATTATCCCCATCCAATTCTACAATTGCACCTATTGGTAATGTAACCATAGGGTGTGTATGACAACAATCAAATTCTGCAATAAATTGCACATTACATTCTCCCATAACTTCTAATAATATTTCATATGGTTTCTTATTACTTCCCATATCATCAAATAGTTCGTGCTTACCTAATATAATTCCTGCAATTTTATCAAATACTCTAATTAATATATATCTTTTTATCCTTATCTATAAGTAATAAATATTATAAAACACTATATACCTTATAAGTATATAGTGTTTTATGATTTTTAATATATTTCCATTTTTTCTACTGATTTATCATATTTTGATACCTTACTTTCAAAATACTTACATATTTCATTATCGCTTATCTCAATTTTCATTTCTTCTGTTTCTAAATAAACCTTTGATGCTATAAATTTCCGTTCTTCTCTGTTAGGTTTCCTCTTATGTTCTACTATAAAATTAATATATCTTTCCCTTAGCATAGTAGATACTTTTATCTGTTCTCTTTTCTTTAGCTGAATCCATTTTTTCTTTATCTTTAGTGAATTTTTCTCCATATTTTATCCTTCCATTTTGTTATTTCTTAATTATTTACTTTTAATTTTAAATGGTGTTATTTTTTTATGCAAGAAAATATCATACATTTATAATAATTTTAAACCTTTTCATTTACACTTTATTTTATTAGAATTCAACACTATACATTTAATAAAAATATTTTAAGGTTATTAAATAAATTTAAGCTTGTTTCCCTTTATTAATAATATTCCTGTCTTAAAAGCCCCATAATAATTTCATCATGATATCTTCCGTCTCTAAAAATTTCTTGTCTTAATACACCTTCCCTTTTAAATCCGCATTTTTCATATGCTCTTATAGCACGTTCATTAAATGAAAATACTTGCAACTTAATTTTTCGTATATTCATTTGTTCAAATATAAATCTTATTAATATATTTATAGCATCTGTTCCATAACCCTTATTCCAATATTCTTTATCTCCTATAAATATACCTATAATTACTACGCTATTTTTCCAATCTATTTTATTTATTCCACAGCCACCTATATATTGATTATCTTCTAATGTTTCTATTGCAAAGTTATAAGTATCTTTTGTTGCACCTAAACTTTCATACCATCTTTCTTCATCTTCAAAGGTAATTGGATATGGAATATTGGAATTTAATAATTTCTTTATTTCTGGATCATTCATATATTTCTGAGCTTTTCTAATGTCTTCTTTTTTATACTCTCGTAATTTAACCTTTTCCCCTGAATACATTATTAATCCCCCTAAAATCCATCTAATAAATAAACATTATAGTATTAATTTTTCCACGATGCTCATATCCAATATTTCTATAAATTTTATTTGCTGCTATATTCCCTACTTCAACATATAACATTGGTATAATTCCATTTTCTAATAACTTTGAACTTATATTTGCAACTAACGACGTACAATACCCTTTTTTTCTTTCTTCTGTTTTAGTATACACATTATTTATTCGGCAATGCCTTGGTGATTTATGTGCTATATTTGCCATTGATACAACTTTATCTTCTATTTCCCATAAATATAAATTTCCTGAATTTATTAATTTTTCTGCTTCACAAAGTTGAACTTCTTTTTCAATATCATCACCATTAATACTTTTTTTAAACCCATGGCAATATTCTGCAACTATATCCTTATGCTTCAATTCTGCTTTAATCATTTTCCCTTTTGAATTCTCTAAGGATACAACCCTATTACATTCATAAGCATTCATTTCCATATATTCTTTATAACTTACATTAAAATGATTAAAATACACATCAGCTATTTTCTTTACCACATCTGGATTACCGGATATTCCTGATATATCATTATCGTCTAAAATACTGCATAATTCTTTTATTATATTTTCAAATTCATTTGTATCAGTTTCTTCATTAACCCATACCCACATTTCATAACCAGGGTTATGCATAGCTATTGCATTACCATTTTCTGCTTTTAATGATAAAACTTCATTACCTTCTATAATTTTATGAAAAATATTAAATTGAACCTCATCACCTAAAAATGGTTTTTCATTTAAAATGTTATCCTCTTTGTTGAATGAAATAAACATATTGCCACCCCCTATAATTCGAATTCTCAAAATTAACATTAAGATTCTTTATTAATAAGTGTATTCTTCAAGTTTAGTATTTTTACCTTTTTAAAAATTAATAATTTTAAAACTTATTTTATATTATTTTAAATTATACCTAGCCATTATATATTCATCTTCATATTTACCGTTTTTTATAAGTGCATATTTCCTTTTTCCCTCAATTTCAAATCCTAAAGCTTTATAAAGATTTATTGCTTTCTCATTATCAGTAAAAACTCCTAATTCTAACCTAACCAGCATAAGCCAATTATCTGCTAAGTCAATTAAATTCTCCATTAAAGCTCTTCCAATACCTTTTCCCTGATATTCTCTTCTTATCATAATTCCAATACTAGCAGAATGTCTTACTCTATTAGACTTATTAACGAATAGACTTGCTACCCCTACTACTTTTAAAATATCATTTTCTTGAATTTCTCCAACTATCATATGATCATTATCACTAAGATTATTTATAATTCCTTCCGTTCTAGAAATTCGTTCACTGATAATCCCCATTGTATTTTCACGAACACCATCTTGACGTCTTATTTCATTTATAAATATTGCATCTTCTATTTTTACTGGTCTTATCATAAAATTCATATTATCACATCCTATGTTTTTTATTGAAATTAAGATTTAAATTAAAATATATAAAATAAATTTAAAATTTGCATATCTTTATTCCATTATTTGAAAAGAAAAACTCTACGAAATCACATTAAAGTGACTCCGTAGAGTTTTACCTACGTGTAGGATATTCTCCCTGTACCGCTCGTTTGGACTTAGATACACTCACTACTTGGAAATATTATACACAATTCTAAATTAATTGTCAATATTTTATGAATATTTTAAATTATATATATTTTATCATGGTAATAACCTTGTTCTATCCCTTGGTATAAGCGATGCTTCTCTAACATTATCAAGTCCTAGTAATTTACTTGTTATTCTTTCAAGACCTATAGCAAGACCACCATGTGGAGGCATTCCATATTTAAATACAGATGTATAGTTTTCATAGTTTTCTTTATTTAATCCTTTATATTCTATATTTTTAATTAACATTTCATAATTGTGAATTCTTTGTCCTCCAGTGGTAATTTCAATTCCTCTAAATAATAAATCAAAACTTCTAGTTTCTTCTTCATTATAAGGCATTGTATACATTGGTCTTTTTTTTCTTGGATAATGAGTTAAAAATATAAAATCACAACCTAATTTTTCTTTAGCATATTTACAAATTAGCTTTTCTGCTTCTGGGTCCAAATCTCCATCTAAATCTTTTTTGTTATATTCTGTTTTTAATATTTCTAAAGCTTTACTAAACTTAATTCTTGGTATATTATTTTCAATTACAGGCAAAATTCCATTTAATTTCTTTAAATACACTTTGCCATCATTATCAATTTTATTTAATATAAACATTAATAAATTTTCTTCCATATCCATTATTTCTTCTTCACTTTCAATAAATCCCATTTCAAAATCCATGCTAACATACTCATTTAAATGCCTATTAGTGTTATGTTGTTCTGCTCTATAAACATGGCCTACCTCAAAGACTCTTTCAAAACCTGCCCCTATCATCATCTGCTTATAAAATTGAGGACTTTGTGCTAGATATGCTTTATTTTCAAAATATTTTACTTCAAACATATCCGTTCCTCCTTCAGCTCCTTCAGAAACAATTTTAGGTGTAAAAATCTCTGTAAATCCTTCTTTAGTTAAAAACTCTCTAAAGCCTTGAACTATAATATTTTGTATTTTAAATATAGAATTTATTTTCTCATGTCGTAAACTCAATACTCTATTATTTAACATAGTATCTAAGTTTACTTCTAATTCATCTTTATTAATTTCAATAGGCATTTCACCTATAAAGTCATTTATTATTTCTAACTTTTCTACTAATATTTCAAAATTATTAAGCTTATTATTACTATTGTTAACTATACCAATTATTGACATTGCTGATTCTAATTTTACCAAACTAATATCAATCTCCTTATTGTTTAAAACACATTGTACCATTCCTGTTCTATCTCTTAATATAATAAACGTAATTGATTTTAACTTTCTTATTCTGTGGATCCAACCTTTTATCATAACTTTTTCATTCATATTATTTTTTAATTCATTTATCATAATTCTTTTCATAAATTTTCCTCCTTAAATAAAATTAACCCCTTAAGTTTAAAACTTAAGGGGCAAAAATTTCGCGGTACCACCCTTTTTTAACTATATTGGTTTAAATTCATTAGACTAACTTCAATAAATTGAGCTCAAATTCATTAAAATATACTAGAATAACCTCCAATAAATATAAAAAGCTTTCACTCCATAATAGGAGTGAAAGCTTTATTCACGGTGCCATCCTAATCTAACAAAATTAAAATTAACTTAGTTATCTCTACTCCCTTTAACGTAGGAACCCGTCTTATTCTACTATAATTTTCAAATAAGAACCTCCAGGATGTCATTCAATATTACTTTTCTTATAGAGCTTACACCGCCCTCTACTCGCTTTAAATACTAAACTAATATCTACTCTTCCCTTCAAAGATTTCTGAATATTTATTTTTATTTATATTACTCTTTTATTTTTATTTTGTCAATATATATTATTAAATTTATTTTTCACCTTTAGCATATAAAACATACATGATATTTTCTATGCCATTTTCTTTTTTAAGTACTTTAAGGTTTTCAAAAACTTTTAATTTAAATTCTTCTATCTTATCTAACGGTATAGCATCTAATATGGTCACATATCCATGGGTATAAAGTTTATCCCACCATTCTTGCTCATCTTTGTATATAAAAATTTTTTCTTCTTTCTCGATTTTTATATTTTTAAAATTAGATTCTTTTAAGATTTTATATAATCCTTCTTCTGTGTCAAATTCAACAGTTTCTTCATATCCACAATCCTCTTCGTATTCTGGTAAATATTCTTCCACTAATTCATCTAACCATATAAAGTTCTCATCTTTTTTTCTTAAAAATGTAGTAAATGAGAATTTACCACCACTTTTTAAAACTCTCATAATTTCTTTAAATGCAATTTCGTAATTTGGAAAAAAGAAAACTCCAAAACCACATAATACATGATTAAAATACTCACTTTCAAAATCTAAATTTTCAGCATCCATAACTATTAATTGTGCATTTTCTATGCCTTTATGCTTTATTTCTAAATTTGTTTCATCAACCATACCTTTAGATATATCTATCCCTATAACCTCTCCACTTTCCCCAACTTTCTTTGCTGATAAAAAAAGGGATGCTCCTTTTCCTGAAGCAACATCTAGTACTTTTTCTCCATAATTTATATCTGCGAATTTAACCAATTCTTCTCCAAAGTATTTAAAAAACCTCGGTCCATTATCATCAAAAACCGATGATACTCTGTCAAATAAGTCAGTTATATCTTTTTTAATCTCTCTATCTTTATCCCCCATAAATACCCCTCTATATCAATATAGTTCATTATAACTTAAACATTTAAATTTTATTTTCTAAACATTTTTAACATTATACAATATATTCATAATAGATAATAGTGTTAAAAGTAATTTTGTCAAAGAAAAAGTATGTTAATCTTAACAAAAATCAATATATAAAAATATTAAAGAAAATTCAAAGCCTACTAAAAACTTAAACTTAGTAGGCTTATTTTCACATAATATATAATTTAATAACTTTAAAATATGTTTTTAATATCTTTATTTAATTAATTCCCAGAACATTGGTCCCTCACAAGGATTCCAACCTGGTTGAGCATAATGAAATCTCTTACATTTATATGCCTGAGAATTATACATAACAATATCACCTTTTTCATATGGACTCTTATTTTCTTGAGTTAATTCCTCTTGAGCATTCCACTGTGGAATTTTTCCTACTGTTTTCCAAAACATTGGTGAATCAGAAGGTTTCCAACCTGATTGAGGATAGTGAAATCTTTTGCATTTATAAACCTTTGAACCTTGTACAACAATACTTTCTTTTTCATATGGATTCTTTTGATTTTGATTAAGTCCTTCTTGACAATTCCAAATACTTACCTCACTATTTTCATTTATTACACCATATTGTGATGTATTTTTTTCCACAGCAGAAACTGTAGAAATCATTCCACCAAAAATTATAGATGTTCCTAATACTATTGATGTTAAAACTTTTAATTGCTTTTTTTGCATATCTAACACTCCTAATTTTTTTAAACTTAATTAGGTCGGTTGCACTACTAACTCCATATAATCCAAGTGCCCACATATAAATCATATTTCATCATTCCCAAAAATATTATATAATACTTTATTTTACTTGTAAACAAACTATTTCACTTTTTTCAATATTATTACATATAAAAATAATTTTTTAACTTGTATTCCTTAATTTTAATTTTCACATATTATATACAAAACAAATTAAAAACACTTTGTATATTTTTCTATAAAAGTGAAATTATAATTTAAAGGATGTGATTAATTTGAAAAATAAAAAATCTTTAGTTTCACTTATATGTATATTTAGTATTTTACTTGTTGGTTGTAATATAAATAATAATCCTTCAAACAATATAAATAACAATACCCCTATATCTTCATCTAATACAAATAATTCTACTAGCAATAAACATTCGTATTTAGATGATTATAAACAATATTTTTATACTAAAAATACTCCTATAGCTTATACTGGTTCTGCTGAAACAGGACATAAAATAACTTTTAATAACATTGAATCCGTTAACGACTATGCACTATACACTTATGATGGGCTTATGAATGATGGTTATGGTCAAGATATTAGAGGAAAAAGAACTTTTACGGCAAAATACAAAGTTACCAATGATATGGTTATAGAATCTATTAATAATAATGATTATATTTCTAAAAATAAAGATACATTACATTCTTTTATTAAAGACTTTATAGTTTTAAAAGGTGAAATTAAAAAAGATAATTCATGGACACAAAAAACAATTATAGACGGAGTTGAATATGAAGCTATAACCACAATAACAGAAAAAAATGATACTTCTTTCACAACTGAAACTGTTATAAAAGATCTTAGCTTTGAAAATGGAAAGTATTATACAGAAACTAGAACTTATGAATTAAGTAAAGGATTAATATATTTTAGTTATCTAAATAATCCTTATTTAGAAATAAGCTATTCTTTAATCTAGCATAAATAGGACCATATAGTCAGTTATATAAATGTAACTTCTATATGGTCCTATCTTATTATCTCTTATTTCATTATTTTACATATATTATTTGTAAATTCTACTGGATCACTTATTGATAATCCTTCTATAAGTAAAGCTTGATTATATAATAAATCAGTATATAGTTTAAACTTTTCTTCATCTTTTTCATGTGCATCTTTTAGCGCATCAAACACTTCATGGTTTATATTTATTTCTAATACTTTATCTGCCTTTAAACTTGGATTATTTGGCATAGCACTTAATACCTTTTCCATTTCTATTGAAAGTTCCCCTTCATTAGATAAGCATACAGGATGTTTTTTTAATTTTTTAGATGCCTTAACTTCTTTAACCTTATCTTTTAATAATTCTTTCATACTTTCAAATAATTTATTATCTTCATCACTTGTTTTTACTTCATTTTCTTCAGTATCTATTCCTAAATCACTACTTGATACTGATTTAAATTCCTTTTCTTTATAATTTGCAAGCATTTTTATTGCAAATTCATCTACATCATCTATAAAGTATAATATTTCATATCCTTTATCTAATAATACTTCTGTTTGAGGAAGCTTTTCTATTCTTTCATATGATTCTCCAGATGCATAATAAATATATTTTTGTTCTTCTTTCATTCTAGAAACATATTCATCTAAAGTAACAAGTTTCTTTTCTTTAGATGAATAGAACATTAATAAATCTTGTAACACATCTTTATTTGCTCCAAAATCACTATATACACCATATTTTAATTGTGATCCAAAAGCTTTATAGAACTCTTCATACTTTTCTCTTTCATTTTTTAATAGACCTTCTAATTCATTTTTTATCTTAGTTTTTATGTTCTTAGCTATAAGTTTTAATTGTCTATCATGTTGTAAAATTTCTCTTGATATATTAAGTGAAAAATCTTCTGAATCTACTATTCCTTTAACAAAACTAAAATAATCTGGAAGTAAATCTGCACATTTCTCCATTATCATTACGCCGCTTGAATATAATTCTAAACCTTTTTCATAATCCTTAGTGTAAAAATCAAATGGTGCTTTTTCTGGTATATATAAAATTGAATTGTAACTTACCATACCATCAACACTTATATGAATATGTTTTAGTGGCTTATCAAATCCAAAATGTTTTTCAACATAAAAGTTATCATAATCTTCATCCTTAAGTTCTCTTTTGTTTTTTCTCCAAATAGGAACCATACTATTTATAACTTCTTCTTCTTTATACTCTTCATATTCACTTTCACTACCCTCTTTAAGTTTGCTCTTAGTTACATCCATTTTTATTGGGTATCTTATAAAATCAGAGTATTTTTTAATTATTGATTTTAATCTATATTCATCTAAATATTCATCAAAATTTTCATCTTCTGTATTATCTTTAATAGTTAATAAAATTTCTGTACCAATTGAATCTTTTTCACAAGCCTCAATTGTATAACCGTCAGCCCCTTTAGATTGCCATTTATAAGCTTTATCACTTCCAAATGCTTTACTTATAACAGTAACTTCCTTTGCAACTAAGAATGCTGAATAGAATCCAACTCCAAACTGACCTATTATATCATGGCCATCTTCAACTTCATTTTCTTTCTTAAATTGTAATGAACCACTTTTAGCTATAACACCTAAGTTATTTTCTAGTTCATCTTTTGTCATACCTATACCAGTATCACAGATTTTTAAAGTCCTACTTTCTTTATCAGGAATTATATTTATATAATAATTATCTTTCTCAAAAGTTAATGAATCATCAGTTAATGCCTTATAATAAATTTTATCGATAGCATCACTTGAATTAGAAATTAATTCTCTTAAAAAAATTTCTCTATGAGTATAAATTGAATTTATCATAATGTCTAAAAGTCTTTTAGACTCTGCCTTAAATTGTTTTGTTTCCAAAATAAACATCTCCTTTCATTACTTAATTTTTAATATACCACTTTTATTAGCACTTATCAATAGTGAGTGCTAACATTTTATTATATTTTGCAAAATTCTAAATTTAAAATAGGTTCTATAATGTTTACTTATAGAACCTACCTTGTATCATTCTTTATTTTACGTCTTTAAAACTCCTGTATTTTATGCGACAGTATCTTTATCTATGCTTTCATTATTTTTAGCTAAAATAGGCATTATTAATCCTAATCCTATTAATACAAATGGTGTAACAATATTTAATACTAATTGAAATTTATCTTCAGAATACATTCCTCCAATACATGCAAAAGCAGTAAATGCAAAGCACCATGCACCAAATATAATACCTACCATTCTATTTTTCACAAATTTATATTGTGGATTGAATTTTTCTCCAGCTTTTTTAAGAGCTATATATGCTGCAAATACCCATAAATAACGAAGTGGCATACATACAGCATTTAATTTAACTAACCATTTAACTAATACATCTACATTTCCAATTCCAAAAATAGGAACTATAATTAATATGGATACAATAACAAAAATAAGCTTGTGTCCATTAGTATACGCCCCATTTTTATTTTGTTTAAACATTACTTCTGGAATAAATCTTCTATCTGCACCATCAAGAAGCATACGCAATGGTGCGTCTATTGATAATATTAAAACTGCAAATTGTCCAATCATGTTAGTAATTGCATATATAATTACAAATAAATTTCCTAAATGATAATACTGACCTAATTTTTGAAATGCATAATATGCACCATTAGTCATTAAGTCTTTAGGAACATTATTTGAATCAAACATCATTCCAAGTGAAATGGTACCTAAAATTGCACATACAGCAACCATAATAGCAAGTGAAATCATCCCTTTTGAAAATCCTGTTTCAGGATTCTTCATTTTATTTACATATGGTGAAATTTTTTCACATCCACCAACAGCAAAAACTAAAATAGAAAGACTAGTGAAAAATTTCGCATCAAAAGTTGGCATAAATGTTTTTAATGACCAATCTATAGAATATAATTTAGCATCTGTAATAGCTGGAGCAGCTGTCATTAAAAGAATAAATAAAATTGACATTATAAACATAGATGTTCCTGCAAATGCTGCTAACTTCTTTAGTATGTTTAATCCCTTTGATGCAATATACATACCAATTACAAATATTACTAAACAACTTAATTGTAAAATCTTTGGCTTCATACTACTTACTCTGTTATCTTGAAAAATTGCCCAACTTGTAGCAATTACAAAGCCTGATGGTTTTTGTGAAATATATGGCATATGGACTACCCAATATGTCCAACCTGCATAGTAAGCAAGTTTTGGACCTATAGTTTCATGGATCCAAGAACTAACACCACCACCACAATCTTTAAAAGCAGAACCTAACTCACCTACCATTAAAGCATAAGGGACGAAATAAATTCCAAAAATCAAAATCCAAGATATAATTGCTTTAAGTCCACCATATTCAGAAAATCCATTAATAACATTTCCAAATCCCCACACTGTTGAAAATGCCATAAATGCTAATGTATACCACATAATTTGTTTATCTTTATTTTCTGACATAACTTATCCCCCTTTTATTATTAATAAATTTAACTACATTGTAACATAGTTAATTGAATATTCACATAATTTTTATTCGTTTTTATTTTTCATTTTTCTGCAGCAATTTCATTATTGTGCTATTTTGTATCATTTATTACATTTTTATTTGACATATACATTAATAATTTTTATAGTTACATTCAATTTTATATTTTAAATATGATTAATCTATAATTTTTTTAAATTTTTTAAAAAATAATTATAAATATAATTTTAATACATAAAATATTTATATATAATTATTTTTAAAGCAATATTTTACTAATTAATTATATATTAAAGGAGGAGTTCTATTGGAACTTTATTGGCTGCCTATTAAAGTATCGAAAATATAAATATTTCTTAACTTTAATAATTAATGAAAGGACAATTATACTATGATAGAATTTGATTTTTTAAAAATAGAAACATTTATACCTGAGGAATATGTACATAAATTAAGAATGTCATTAAATAATATTAATGCCCTCACTGTAGGTGGAAATTATGATAATTGTATGGTTGTTTCAAAAGTCACTAGTTTTTGGCGTCCATTAAAAGGAGCCCATCCTTTTAATGGAACTATAGATAAACTATGTGAAATGGAAGAACTTAAAGTTGAATTTTGTTGCAATAATACTTTATTAGAAGATGTTATATCTACAATAAAAAATGTTCATCCTTATGAAGTTCCTGTTATAAATATAATTCCTGTAATAAATCCCTTCAAAATATAATAAGAACAATATATCAAATTATTAATTTAGATAATTTGCTATATTGTTCTTTTCATTCTTAATGTTTTTTTAATATATTTAAATTTTTTAATATTAAAATAATCATATAAAAACTTTAATTATTATCTTTAAATTTATTTTTTATTTTAAATCTTTATTATCTAAATAAATTCTATATAAATTCCAAAAATTTATTAAGATTATAGCACCATTTGTAACTATAACTGGATATGCCCTTATCACAAAACCATAAACAACAAACAGTATACAACCAATTGTATTAAATATTCTAAGTTTAATAATAGATGTCATAAGTAATGATATAGCAATAAATAATGATGCTGCATATCCAACCCATTCAATCATTGGAATTTCAAGCATAATATCACTCTCTCCTAAATTAGTTTATTTTAATTTAGGTTTTGATATTTTAACATAATTTATTCTTTTTTACTCTATTAATAAAATTATTTCTTTAAAAGTATCTCATTAAACATTAAAATGTATATTATATTTTTTATAAGTTATCTAAATTCCTTTAAAGATTTTTCCTCTAATACTTGTAATTCTTTAACTATATTTTTAAAATCATTACTTTCTCTAATCAGATCAAATTCTTCATGTTCAAAAATCTTGAAAATATTTTCGTATAAATTCATTGTTATAGTTCTTTCACTAGTTTTCATTTCATTAAAACACCAAAAGTTACTAAATTTTTTCATATTATTTATATCATTGTATTTTATATCTTCAACCATTTCATAAAGCATTTTTACAGCTTTTTTATCCTCTTTAAAATTTAAATATACCTCTGCAAGATTTAAATATTCTATATGTAATCCTAATATAGAACTTTCTTTAGGCAAAATCATTCTTTTTAGATCTATAGACAAATTGTAATATCTTTCCATTATTTTTAATCTATCTTTACTTTTACTCTCATTATAATATGAATTAGCTAACCCCATACATATCATAGTTATATTATTTATATCCTTGAATAAATTACTTTGAAGCAATTCCCTAGCTTTCTTAAATTCCTTTTTCCTAATGTATATACTTGATAATACAATGTCAGTATCTAATTGACTTTTTTTTATTTTTTCTAATGCCTCTATAGCCTTATCCTCTTCTCCAACTATAGAATAAGCAGCTCCTAATTGAAATAAAGATTGTTCAATTAAATCTATATCATTACAATTTTTAGCTATATCCTCAAATAATTTAATAGCATACCATATCATGCTCATAGATTTTTCTTCATCATTGCTTTTCCACGAATACACATTAAATAATGCACCTATTTTTAGTTTTAAATCATAACTTATAGGATATTTTAAAACATATTCCTTACTTTTTTCTATAGCACTTTTTATATTACCTTTACTAAATAACACTTCACATTCTTTAAATATATTCATTACTTCTTTATTGGAAAGTTTAATTTTAAAATTAAATAGTTCATCCATAGAAATATTAAAAAATGTTGCAATAACAGGTAATATTGTTATATCTGGGTATGAAATACCACTTTCCCATTTTGATACTGCTGCTGTAGATACTCCTATAAATGTTCCTAATTGGTCTTGAGTAATTCCTTTTTCTTTTCTTAGATTATAAATAACTTCCCCTATTGATAATTTATTCATTAATCATCACTCCATATATAAAATTTGTAAGACCTTACGACTTTAGTATAATTCATACCTATAAGTTAACCAATGGAGTGCCAGTTAAATTTTATATTTAAAATTTAACTTATAGTAAAAAACATTATATGTTATCTTCTTTTTTTAATTGTTTAGAATACATATCATAATAAACTCCTTTTTTATCAATAAGTTCATTATGATTTCCTTTTTCTTTTATTTGTCCATCATCTACTACCATTATAGTATCTGCATCTCTAATAGTACTAAGCCTATGTGCAATTATAAAACTAGTTCTTCCTTTCATAAGTTTTAACATTGCCTCTTGTATATTTAGCTCCGTACGGGTATCAACACTGCTTGTAGCCTCATCTAAAATTAATATATCTGGGTCAGACAAAATCGCTCTTGCTATAGATAACAGTTGCCTTTGCCCCTGGCTTAAGTTACTTCCACCATCTAAAAGAACTGTTTCATAACCTTTCTGCATACGTCTAATAAATACATCTGCATTTGCCATGATTGCAGCTTTCTCTACTTCTTCATCTGTTGCCTCTAGCCTTCCATATCTTATATTTTCCATTATCGTACCAGAAAAAAGATATGTATCTTGTAATACTATACCAAAGCATTTTCTTAAATTATCTCTTTTATAATCTCTTATATCAACACCATCTATTAGAATTTTCCCCTTTGATACATCATAAAATCTTGCTAATAAATTTACAATTGTAGTTTTTCCAGCTCCTGTTGGCCCTACTAATGCAATATTGCTTCCTGCCTTAACATGAAAACTTACATCTTTAAGTATTAGTACATCTTCTCTATATCCAAAAGAAACATTTTCAAAAATTACATTTCCTTTTAAATTGCTAATTTCTCTTGCATTTAACCTATCTTTATCCTCTTCATTTTCATCCAAAACTTCAAATACCCTTTCTGCCCCAGCTACAGCAGATTGTAATGTATTAAAAATATTTGCCAAATCATTTAATGGTCTTGTAAATTGTCGAGAATAACTTAAAAAACTTGCAATTATCCCCACTGTAATCATATTTCTAACTGCAAGAATACCACCAACACCAGCAACTACAGCAAACCCTATATTATTAATTACGTTCATAAGTGGCATAATAAATCCTGACAAGATTTGAGCTTTTATACCTACATTACAAAGTTTATTGTTTATACTATAAAACTCTTCAACAACCTTTTCTTCATAGTTAAAGGCCTTAACTACAAAAATTCCTGATATAGATTCTTCAATCATTCCATTAAGCTTACCAAGTTCTACTTGTTGCTCTTTAAATAAAAATTTTGTTCTTTTAGCAATAGTTTTCGTAAGTAAAAAAACTAGTGGTATAGTTATAATACTAGCTAATGTAAGCCATTTACTTAAAGTTAACATCATTATTAAAGAACCTACTATAGAAATTACTCCTGACATTAATTGAATTGTAGATTGTGAAATAGTGGTACTTACATTGTCAATATCATTAGAAAGCCTACTCATAATGTCTCCATTACTATTAGTGTCAAAAAATGATATCGGTAACTTTTGAAGCTTTTTAAAAAGATCATTCCTTAAGTTTTTTACAATTTTTTGAGATATACCTGCTATAAAATATCCTTGTAAGAAATTCAATATTCCATCAACAATATATGAACAAATTAATACAATTACTATTATTTCCAACATTTTTAAATTTACTAAACCATTTCCAAAGGACATAATATCTATTGAACGACCGATTAGATAAGGTACTGCTAATGATATTAATGAAGTAATTATTATAAAAATAAATACTAATACTAATAGTTTTTCTTCTTCTTTAAAATATCTCCACAATCTTGAAATAGTTTTTTTAAAATCTCTTGGCTTTATAACTGGACCTATATGTCTTTTTCTTCCACCAAAACCACCTGGTCTAATTGAAGGGCTTTTTTGTATTTGAATTGATGTATCTTTATATTTATCACTTTTCATACTATACCAGCTCCTTACCAACTTGAGATAAAAATATCTCTTTATAAACCTTGCAGCTTCTCATAAGTTCTACATGCTGCCCAATACCAACCACACTTCCATTATCAATTACTATTATCTTATCAGCATCCATAACTGAGGTAATACGCTGAGCAATTACTATGGATGTAAGATTTGTAGAATAATTTTTTATAGCTTCACGTATTTTTCCTTCAGTAACTACATCTACTGCACTTGTACAGTCATCTAATATAAGAATTTCTGGTCTTTTAATCAATGCTCTAGCAATAGAAATACGTTGTTTTTGTCCACCAGATAAATTTATTCCTCCTTGTCCAAGAATTGTATCATAGCCTTCTGGTAAATTCTTAATAAACTCATGAGCCTCTGACACTGCAGCAGCTTTTTCAACTTCATCATAGCTAGCATTTTCCTTTCCCCATCTTATATTATCTATTATTGATCCTGAAAAAAGAATTATATTTTGAGGTACTATAGCTACTTTTTCTCTAAGCATTTTTAAATCTATATCTTTAATATCAATATTATTTATTCTTATATTTCCTGAATTAACATTATAAAAACCTTCAATCAAATTAACAATAGTACTCTTTCCCGAGCCTGTAGATCCTATAATCCCAATAGTTTCTCCTGACACACAAGAAAAACTTATATTTTTAAGAACAGGCTCCTTTAAATCATTAGAATAAGAAAAACTTACATTTTCGAAATCTATTTTTCCCTTTAATAAATTATTATAAGTTTGTTGTTTTTTTACATTCATATCACTTTCTTCTTGAAATATTTCTCCTATACGCCCTGCTGAAGCTTTTGCTTTAACTAACATAGTAAATACAAAAGATATCATCATTAATGAAAACAATATTTGTGTCATATAGTTTATAAATGCAATTATTTGTCCCACTTCCATATTGCCTTTATTTACTCTAATTCCACCTATCCAAATAATTGCTACTATTCCTAAATTAACAGTAAGTGTAATACCCGGTGAAAATATTGACATTATACCCATTGCCTTAGTTGATATGTTTGCCAATTTCTCATTAGATTTACTAAAACGTTCTGTTTCATAGTTAAATCTATTAAAAGCTTTAACAACCCTAACCCCTGCTAAATATTCTCTTATTACAGAATTTACTTTATCTAAAGATTTTTGAATCCTTACATAAAATGGATAACCTATTTTCATATTCATATATATAATTATTGATACAATAGGTATAACTACTATAAATGTTAAGGACATACTAGGATTAAGGTTTATAGCCATAATAATACTACCTATACATAAAAGAGGTGCTTTTACAAAAACTCGCATAAGCCCATTAACAAAATTCTGAACTTGAGTAACATCATTACTAAGCCTTGTAACCAAAGATGCTCCATCATACTTATCTAAAGTTACAAAAGAAAGACTTTGAACTTTTTTAAAAAGATCATATCTAAGCTCTGCACCAAACTTTTGAGATACAGTACTTGATATAATATTACGACTTACTGCTGATAATGCCCCTAATCCAGTAATTCCAAGCATTAGTATAGTCATTTTAAAAATAAAATCCATTTGCTTATTTTTAACTCCTATATCGATTATTTTAGACATTATAGTTGGTTGCATAAGATCACAGGCAGCTTCCAATGTTAAACAAATTATTGCAATACAAAAAAGTTTCCAGTATTTTTTTATATACTTATTTAAAAAGTTCATTACTATACACCTCATCCTATAAAACTTCTTTAATATAAAATATTTTATTATAAATTTTTTTTAAAATTCTTCTTTCTTATATATTTAATCATAAAAAATATACTATGCAAAAACATAATATATTTTTAAATTATATAATTTTTTTAAAATAACCTATACTTTTAACTGATTATACTTATAGAAAAAATTCATTTGTCTCACATTATAATTCGTGTTACCATAATCTTAATTATAATTGTACTACTTTTAGTCATAAAATTACATTTTTCTACTAACTATAAATATTAATTTTCAATGAAGGGGCGTTTATTTTATGGATATAATTTTAGCTATGCTTTTCACATTTTTTATACTAATTCTTTCTGTTTATAAAGGAATCTTTGTTGGATTTCCATTATTATTAGGATTTTTAATTTTTGCTTTCATTTCATTTAAAAAAGGATTTATGATAAAAGATATTTTTAAAATGTCAATTGCTGGAGGAAAAAAAGCCATTGTCGTTTTAAATGTATTTGTATTAATAGGTTGTATAACTGGTATATGGATGGCTTCTGGAACAGTTCCTGCAATAATATATTTTGCTATAAAATATATGAATTTAAATTTTTTCATATTATATGCTTTTCTAATAAGTTGTATTGTGTCTTTTCTTTTAGGTACATGCTTCGGTACAGTAAGTACTGTAGGAGTAGCATTAATGTTAATGGCTAAAAACGGAAATGCAAATATAAATATTGTTGCTGGTGCAATTATTGCTGGTGCTTATTTTGGCGATAGATGTTCACCTATGTCTTCTAGTGCAAATTTAGTATCAAATTTAACTGAAACTAATCTTTTTATAAACGTAAAAAATATGTTCAAGACATCATTAATTCCATTTATTTTATGTGTAATTTTCTATACAATCCTTTCAATAAAGCATCCACTAAATCTTACACAAAGTAATATGGATGTAGAAATAGTAAATACTTTTACAATAAATTGGATTATTTTATTGCCAGCAATACTAATTTTAATTTTTTCTTTATTTAAAGTAAACGTTAAAATATCTATGCTTGTTAGTATTCTATCCGCCTGTATTATTGCCATAATATTTCAACATTACACACTAGTACAAGTTTTTAAATTTATAGTTTTAGGATTTAACTTAGATTCTCATAGCTCATTACAAAACATATTCAAAGGTGGAGGAATCATATCCATGTGTAAAGCAGCATTTGTTGTTTTTATTTCTTGTGCTTTAGCAGGTATATTTAACGAAACCAATATGTTATCAAATATTCAGGTAATATTAACTAAAGCTCAAACACGCTATAGCTTATTTATATATACTACTATTACCAGTATTTTCACTGCAGCCTTTGGATGTAATCAATCTATTGCTATTGTTTTGACACATCAACTTATGGATAAAAGCTATGAGGACAAAAATATTGATAAATATAAATTAGCTATAGATCTAGAAAATACCGCAGTTTTATTATCTGCACTTATACCTTGGAATATAGCAGCATTTGTTCCAACTACTACGATGGATGTTAGTGGTGTAGGATTTATGCCCTTTGCTTTTTATATCTATCTTGTTCCATTAATTAATATCATATTTCTTAAAATTTCAGATAGAAAAAACTTAAATTACTCTATAAATAACTGAAACTTTTTAAAATTTATATAATTTAATATATTATATAAACAAGAATATACCATTATAAATGATAAAAGCTAGTAATAGTACTATTACTAGCTTTTAAATATAAGTTATTTTAAATTTTAAAATTTATTCTTTAACCCAATAACCACTACAGTCATTTGAACGTTCAATAAATCCATACTCAACTAAGGCTCTTCTTAAAGAAGCATAATCCTCATATATCCTTTTTAATATTCTATTTATTTCCTTTTCAGAATAAATCTTTCCTTTAGAAAAATTCTTAACTACTTCTTTTAATATTATTATTTTTTTCTTTTCCTTTGATGGATATGTTTTTATGGCACCTGTTTCATCCATATACGTTTTAATTATAGTATTTCTTTCCTTATCAGTTACATTATATCTATCATCTATAATAGTTGCTGTTTTATGGGCGTCACATAAAATATCTTTATCTACTTTATTTATTTTCTTCTTAGTATCCTTTGAAATTAAATCCATAATAGCCAAAAACAATCGTGCTTGCTTTTCTTTTTCTCTTAACTTATAACGATGATTTCTAATTGTTGATTGCGCAACACCAAGTTTTGATGCCATATCTTTATCACATAAACCTTCAGCCATCAACATTAATAATTCTCTTTGAACATCAGATATGCCAGTAAAACTACTATTCATTCCTAATAAATATTCTATAACAGAACTATGCTTGTCTTTTATATGCATTTCCATTGTTTTTTTAGCATCATATAAACAAGATTCTATTTCATAGATTCTTCCCTTTGTAAATATTTCTTCACAAATTATACATTTATAACTATCATCATTTTCTACATACCCTTTTTTCACTTCTTCAATAGTTGCATCCCAAAATAATTCTTTGTTACTTTTATCCATATTATTCCCTCCAATATTATCTACTACTTATATAATATAGTTTTATTTAAGTTTTGTCTACATATATATAAACATTTTTGTTATTTGTTTATTTTTATTAATTTCTTCATAACAAAAAAACTAATAGCATATACACGCTATTAGTTTTCCCTTAACTTTGTTAATATAATAGATATTCTATTTTTATTATACATACTTACTACATATTCACCGCATGATATTTCTTAACCCCATTTTTAAACACATAGAAAAATATTATCATTAGCATAATTGGAACTAAAATCATTATAAAAACATCTATATTATTATATTTATTTAACGCTATTCTACATGGTATTGCACTCATAATAAATACTGGAATAATAAATGTTAAAATATATCTGACTCTATTAGAAAATATACTATCTGGTTTTTCAGCTAATGATAAAAACTGAACTATTATTGATGATAACGCGAAAGAATGAATGCCATATAGCTGCAAAGAAAAAATGATTGCAAATATTAAAACCATAGATATGGTTGATAATATTATTGATACAATATAGAATAATGAAATTCTTACATTACAATTTTTTAAACATATTAAATTAACTATAAATAATGGAATAGTAGAAAGTAATGCAGGAATATTTATATTACGATATAAATAATATTTCAAATTAGTTACTGGTGATAATAATGCATATACAAATAACCCTGACCAAATCTCATCACAAAATATATCTAATCCTTGAGTGAAGAATACAGCAAATAAATTATTTACAACATAGTAGCAACTTAAATATAAAAGCATTTCCTTTGAAGAGTAAGTACCATAAGAATTTAAGCTTGTTGACATCAGAAGATACCCTAAAAACATTGAAAAATACATTGAAAAATCTGCAAGTACCCAACTTATTAGATTGATAGGATATTTTCTACTCCGCTGAACAGCATATATAAATGATTGTTTTAATAATCTTTTATGTTCCATAACTGACATACTTTTTTACACCTCTCTTCCATACTACAGCTGTCAAAATTGATAATATTAAAATCCATATTAATGGAACGAAATAATACAAACAATCTATACGGAAAAATTTGTTAGTAAAAAATTTACTTGGCACATAGCTCATATAAGAAAATGGCATAAGCATTAACAGTTTTTCATATCTATAATTTAATATATCAATAGGAAAAAACGCTCCAGAAAAAATTAATATAAAGAAGCCTTTTACTGCACTAATTCCCCATATTTCATTAAGATAAAAACAAAGAGCACCAATAAAAAAAGATAATAAACAATTAAGTATTAGAGCTGTAGCTAAAAAATATACTAGCTTTAATGATAATACTAATCGTACATGAAAAAAAATTATAAAAATAATAAGTGGGACTATTATCAATAATAATCTAATTAATTTTTCAGATAATTTATTAATAATTAACTGTGTTGAATAATGAATAGGTAGAAGTAGTCTATATCCTAATTTAAATGTCTTAATATCTTCAGCTATTTTACTTTCTAAATTGAATTGAGTAAAATCCAAAATAATATTTGATAATGTTATATAAATAATCAATTCATGAAAGGAGTATGTTAGTTCATTTGTTGATGCAATTGACCTCCAAAACAAATAATTGATTATTAATGGAACTATAAGTGAACTTATTATTTCTATAAAGAAATCAACTCTATAATATGAAAATCGTTTAAATTGAAATTTTATATTAGATATAATTTTCAACCTTTTCATTCTTTAATACCTCTTTTATATAAATTATCAATCATATCTTCAAGAGTTGCATTACTGAAATTAACACATTCAATTTTATCAAAATTATTTTCAATAAACTTTAAAACATGTAAACTATCTTCTTCTCTATATTTTATGAAATATGACTTATTAGAATCTTTATTGGATATATTTAAACTATTAATATTTATACATTCATGTATATTTTCACAACTAAAAGAAACTATTTTTTCTAATTTAGTACACTTACTAAGTTCATTTAAATTTCCATTAAATATTGTTTTACCTTTATCTATAACATATATTCTTTCGCACAAAGCTTCAATGTCTTGTATATTATGACTGGTCAATATAATGCATGCATTGTTCTGTTTTACATATTGCTTTAAAAAATTACGTATTATTTTACATGACTGATAATCTAAACCTAGTGTTGGTTCATCTAAAAATATAGTATGAGGTGTATGGAGAAAAGAGAGAATAATTTCACATTTCATTCGCTGTCCTAATGATAACATTCTGCATTGTTTATTTATATCTAATTCATTTAGTAAAAGATTTTCCGCCATTTTTCTTGTATTTTTCAGACCTTCACTTTCATCAATATTATAGTAAGCACTATATAAACGTACTGAATCTATTAACGAAGCATCTGGATCTAACTTTGTATTTTGGCCTAAGATTAATGCAACATCATTTCTATATTTTTTACTTTTTAAAAAAGGATTGCAACCATTTATATATATTGTTCCTTTGTCAGGTTTCATAATACCAGACAACATTTTTATAATAGTTGTTTTTCCTGCACCATTTAACCCTATAATACCTATAATTTCACAATCATTAGCAATAACATTAAAATTTTCAACTGCAACTTTTTCAGTATATTGTGGATTAATTAAATTACCTATAACCCCTTTACCAAAATGCTGCTTTATTTTGAATGTTTTACTAATTTTAGTTGCACTAATCATTTCGACCTCCTACTTAATTACTTATATATAATTTTATTTTAAAATCTTATACACATTTACTTTTCTCTATAAATATTAGAAATTACAGTATCATAAAATCCTACTGCTTTATATATATTAACTGCTTCATTAATAATATTTGTGCTTAAGTAAACACATTTAACCCCATCATCAATTGAACTATTTATTACATAGTTTACTAAAGCCTGTCCTATTCCTCTTTTTCTATATTTTTCATTTACCACTACATATTCAAGTCTTGAAAAACTTATATCTTCTAAATAAGCCCAACAAACAAATCCAATAACCTTATTTCTTTCATTTAGAACACAGGCTAGTTTATATTCATTGTTTAAAAGTTCCTCCATTTTTTTCTTATTACCATTCCACCTAAAAGCTTTATCTAGTAATTTAAAACTTTCATCTATAATTTTTTTATTACTTTTATCAATTAAATTTATTTTCCATTGAGATTCTTCTTTTTTAACTCCATCAATATCATAACGCATTTCTCTTGAGGTTCTTCTATACTTCCATCCCAATTCTGAGTAGCATTGATCTAATACAACATTTTTATGGGATACTACTGCTTCTAGAGTATTAAATACCTCCATTTTATTATCTAATACCAGATTTATTATTATATTAAGACCTTCTTTAAAGTGAAATTCTTCATTCACAATAGGACCAATAATATATCCATCTCCTTCATTAGGAGTATATAAGTAACCACTTATCCCAATAGGTTTATCTTCATAAAATATAATATATATACTTTTTTCCAATGTATTTTCATACATTTCAACTTCTGCTAACAATTCTTTCATATTATCACACTTAGGGTAACCCAGTTCATATTCTCTATTGACTCTTGAATGCTCTAGCATCTTCTCTACAAAATATTGATCATCCTTTGAAAAAGGTTTTAAACTAAACATTTTCTTTCTCATAACAAATTTCTCCTTATCCCTTGTTATTTATTTTTTAATCTTATAAATATATCTATTATATTTAAACATATTTCAATATATATTCTTAAAACTCCTCCTAAACTATTTAATAATTTATTTAATTATAAATCAAACTTAGATTCTTTTAAGTTTTGTCTAATACCATATTCTAGCTTGTCAAGCTCATCTTTTTTAAATTTATTATATGCATAAGCTTGCCCTAGATTATAAATATTTTTCAACTTAAAACTTTCAAGATTTTCTTTACTATTTTTCATTAAAAACAGAGTTTCTTTTTCTTTATACCATTCTATAATTTCTTCCTCAGTAGGCTCTTTATAAGTATTATAATGAATAATAGCTTCCTTTGGTAGCCTATCAGAAAGCTTTCCATTATTATTAGGATATCCTAAACATATCATTCCTGCTGGAAAAGTATATTCTGGATTATTAATAACATTTTTTACATTTATAGAGGTTATATCTCCATAATAATATGCACCAAGTCCTAAACTTTCAGCAGCTATAACAATATTCTGTAATGCAATTAATGCATCCCAAATAGCAATATAAAAACCTTGCAAACTATTCACCCAACAATTATCTACTACTTTATCTACTTTAAACCATTTGCTAGTTCTAAATTGATCTGCTAATGCAATAATTACCAAAGGAGTATTATAAACACCTAACTGATTAAGTTTATTCTTATCATTAATAACAACAAAAGAATAAGATTGTAAATTTCCACCTGTAGCCGCCCTTATACCAGCATCAATAATTTCTTCAATGATGTTATCTTCAACTTTCTTATCTAAAAAGCTTCTGATAGATTTATGGTTTTTTAAGTTTTCAATTACAGCATTACTCATTTTACCACCCCTTTAACAATATTAACTAAATATACTCCAAATACTTCATAATTAACAGACTGTTATTTATTTCCTTTTTATGGTATAATTATTATATAGAATAAATATCAATTATAGCTTTTTTAAATATAACAGGCAGTCTATTAAAGACTACCTGTTTTTACATTTCTATAATCTAATTTAGCATTATTATATCTATTTTCCTTATCACTTTTTGTTTAACTTAACATTATTCTAATATAAAAATTTATATATAATGAGAATTTAATTCTATATTTCACGAAACATATAAATTTAAGGAGGATTTGAAATGTTTAAAGATAAAAGCGATAACAAAAGATTTGAAGTCATTTATAAAGAAGATAATGTCTCTGGTTGTAAAATACTTGTAGACAAAGAAACAGGAGTTCATTATTTATTTAGTTGGACTGGATACGTAGGTGGAATAACTCCACTCTTAGATCAAAACGGTAAACCAATTGTTTCTCCAATTAACAAATAACCCCTCCCTAAAAGGTGACAGTTATTAAATATTATTAAATACTAAAAGACATCTCATATTTTAGTATATTACTGTAATTTTCTTTAAATTTAATAACTGTCACTAATAAAATAGGGTATTTAAAATAGTTAACAGTAACCAACTATATATAATACCTAATTAAAAGTTTCAATATCATATTTTTTGAAATAGCTTGTACAATTTTTAATAAAAAATATTAGTCTTGAATTTTTAACCTATTTTTACTGTGAAGGTCTTAAGTCTAATTTTTTTGTATATACTTTAACTTTTAATTTTCAATCTAACTTATGAAATTTTCAAAAATCATTTTATAATGGCTATTATTTATTACTAGTTTTATAGCTCTATTTCCTAATTGAGATATTCTACTAACACTTAAGCTCCCAAGATTTATAGCTATATCCTTGCATTTTTCTCCACAAAATGCTGTTGCAAGTAATGTTACCATAGCTCTAGCGTTTTGATTGTAGCTTCTATTTTTTATAAAGATTTCATTAGACTGTATATTTTCTTTTTTAGCTACAAAATCTACTACATCTTCTATTTTGTAATCTAATTTTAATATTCCCCGTTCATTAATATATTTTTCTTTTTTACTCTTAATTTTCAAATTTACTTTTTTCAAATTATCTACATGTTCTTCCATAGTATATTCAAATAATTGGGCATATTCCTTTCTTGCTTTCTTTTTATTTTTATCTAGAAATTTTAATATCCTTTCTTCATCCAAAACCCCGAAAAGGTCTTCTTCTCCTAAATAAGTTGACATACTTGAAAATAAATATTCTTGTGGACATTCTCTAAAGCCTGGTAAATCTTTTGCATTTCTATGAATATATAAAGATACTGCCAATAAATACCTATCATTGTCTATTATTTCACTTTTGAACCTACCTTTACATAAACGTGAATCTAATTCATATTTTTTATTATAGAACTTAACATATCTTAAATTTAAACTTTTCATTATTACAGAAATATCTTGATCTTGACAATCTATAAGTAAATGAGCATGATTGTCCATTAAACAATATGCGTATAACTTAAATGGATATTTCGTTTGGCTTTCTTTTAACTTAATCATAAAAGTTGCTTTATCTACATCTGATTTAAAAAGCAATCTGTCTTTAACACTTTTTATAATTATATGATATATTGCATATTTTTCTTTTTTTCTTGGCTGAGTTGGCACTTTAATACACTCCTTAATTTTTATGCTTTTATCTTGATACTTGACACATTGAACTTTTATATTCACTTTTTTTATTTATAACACCTAACTCTTATAAATGTATAAAGTAAATCTGTAAATCCTATTTTTCTTATTATGGTGACAGTTATTAAATTTCCAAAACAACTTTTATAAACATATATTATCATTTAAATATTGAATGACTTTTACTTAATTTAATATGGTCTTTGAGAAATTTATGAAATACGCCTCGAAGAAGGGGTTTTATTTTAACCCCTTCAGCTGTTTACTTTTTCAATTCTTTGAGTATATCATTATAATCATTCAAAGCTTGATCAAGTTTTTGGCTTGCTGCAATGACTTCTGGATGTAGTAGGTCAGATTTCTCATTAATTAAATCTTGAAGTTCTTGTCTCATAACCAAAATAATATTTTGCATATCTTCAATTTTTCCCAAAACAATCCCCCCTTCATTATAATCATATAATAAAGGGGGAATTATTTTGAAATTTAATAACTGTCACTTATATACGTCTCAAATCGATAGAATAAGTATCATAGTCCTCTTTAAATATATATCCTAATTTTTTAGCCAATGCTACTGAGGGTAAATTTGCTGCATCCCAACTAGGATATTTATTTCTACTTAAACAATCTAAAATCAATGACGCACAAACTCTTGTAGCAAATCCTCTTCTTACATAATCAGGATGAGTATCAACTTCAATTTCTATACCATCATCATAAACACTGTAAGAAGATGCAACTGACACTATTTTATCATGATGTAAAATACAATACCCTATTCCCTTTTTTATATAGTCCTCTATAGAACTATACTGACTTGTTATATCTAGAGAAAGATCTTGTAATGATTTAGAATATGCTAAATATGAATCTATTTTTTTTAGTTCATATCCATCAGGAAGCTTTTTTAAAAACTTTTTAAGCCTTTCTTCTTCTAAATACCTACTACTTTTCTCAAAAGAATATCTTTTTACTTTCTCTACTCGTCCCTTATGAACCTCTTCTATGCGCTTTTTCCATTCGTTACTCTTTACAATTACTAAGCTATATTTGGGCAAGTTATATAACATTTCTTCTGCCACATCAGAACTTGCATCCCCTGCAAAGAATACAAAAACTCCAACTATAATTTGTCCTACTTTAGGATTTTTTATATCATCAACCCATGCTTTTCCCATATGTCCTTGTAAACATGATAAAATCATAGTATCATCCATGCCATCAAACATATGAAACAAATCTTTTTTTAAATCACTATCCGCTTCATAAAACATCTTAAATCTCCTTTATAAGTTCAATATATCAAAAATATATATTTCCATATACTAAAATCTTAATTACCTTCTATTAATTTCTTTATTTTAGTAATTATAACATCTAGTCTAGTTTCATTTATGCAGTGATTGCTAGAAATTTCTCCTTAAAATATCTACTTTTTTCACCCAACTCACCTTGTTAGATACCTCTATTTATTTAATTTGCACCAACTAATTTCTGTGTTATATTCTAAAGTTACTTTGTCATTTTCACTATATTTATTAAATAATTCCTTTAATTCAACCATTATGCTTTCAAATTTCGGATTCTCTTCACTAGGCATATATGAATATGAACAAATTAATCCCTTTAACCCTTCAAAATCTACTTCTTGTCTATTTATTAAGTTGTTCTTGTGTATAATTTCATCCTTAAAAAATTCAACTTTAGAATCTTTTATAGATTCTTTAATATATTTCTCCCCATATTTTTCTGTAAAATTTAAAAATTCACTCATAAATTCATCGGATTTTTTTGGTATATTATATAAAATTACAATTGAGCCATTCGGCTTTAATATTCTTTCAAATTCTTTTCTTGTCTCCATAGTTTCAAACCAATGAAATGCTTGTCCTACAGTAATGACATCTACTGATTTTTCCTTTAGATTTGTATCCTCAGCACCACCATTAATAGAGTGAAAATCATTGTATTCTCCAAGGAATTTTTCAGCTACTAATCTCATATTCTCATTAGGTTCGACGGCATAAACTTTATTTTTATTATTTAAGAAAATCTTACTTAAAAGTCCCGTGCCTGATCCTATATCTGCAATTATACTCCCCTTACTTAGTCCGATAGTTTCTTCTAAATACTGTATTATTTCTCTAGGATATGTTGGTCTATATTTTCCATAATTATCTGCACGATTATTAAATCTACTTTTAGGTTTAAGTTCTTCTAAATTCATATGAATTCACCTTCCAATTCTTAAATATGTTTTAATAGTACAGTATTATCTAATAAAATTCGTTTAAATCTATATTTTTATTAAAGTATAATTATTAATAAACTGTTAAACATCATTATTATTTTGCTAAGTTTAAACTAATTATATTTATATTTTAAATTCTTATTTTATTTGACATTTTAATTTATAATTTATTACTACATTATAAAATATAAATATCATACTTTCTTATATAGTGATTTCACCTAATTTTTTAATGGTAGTAAAAATTCTACAGTTGCACCACCATTAGCGTTGTTATATGCATGAATTTTACCGTTGTGTTTTTCAACAATAAGTTTGCATATATAAAGTCCTAATCCAGAACTACTTTTATAGGCTATATCTTCATTGCCTTTATAAAATTTATTAAAAATAATATCTGTTTCATTCGTAAAACCTTTACCAGTATCTGAAACCCTAAATAAGAGTGAATTATCTTTTAAAAAACTTTCAAGCAATATTTCATCATTTTCTTTTGTATGTTTTAAAGCATTTGATATAATATTTGAAAGAGTTTCTTCTATTCTGAATGCATCAAAAAAGCAACTGTCTGTACCTTTGAATGAATGGGAAATTACAAAATTTACTTTTTTTTCATCACAAAGATAAGAAATATTTTCTTTAATACATGAAATAAACTCTTCTACGTTCACATTTTGCATATTCAAAGATAAGTTTGGTCTTTCTAAATCCCATACCTCATTCAGCTGATTTATTAGTACTCTTACTATATCAGCATTGTTTAGTAAAATTTTAATATATGACTCTTTTTCTTTATCTGATATATTAGTATAATTACCTGAAAGTAATTCCAAATGCCCATGTATAATAGTTATTGGAGTTTTTATATCGTGAGTAAGAGCTAAAATCATATCCTTTCTTTGTTGTGTCATTAACCATTGTGTTTTTAGCGAATCCTCTAAAGCCAATCTCATTTCCTCAAAAGCTAATAAAACATCACCTATTTCATTTTCATAAGACAAATCTGTTGTAAAATCTAGGCATCCATTTTTAATTTCATCACTCATTATAATTAATTTTCTAAAGCTTTTATTAAAACCAGATGAAAATAATAATGAGAAACTAACTGTGACTATAATATTAATTAAAAATATTGTAATAATAGAAAATAAACTAAAAAAAAGTTCACAACCTATTTTTTGAATAAAGTTGTCAATAACAGTAGTTTCTACAATAGGATTACTTAAATATTTTTGGACAAAACCACCTTTTAATTCGTTATTAAAAATTAATGGAGTAAAAACAATCATATAAGTTTTTTTATCAATCTTATTATACTCTTTTACAGAATATCTGTTAGATTTTATAGAAACCTCTTCAGGTAGCTCACTAGAATTTGAAGAATATAAAACATCCTTATTTTTTAACAGTACCCAATAATTAAAATTTTTTTCCTTTGTCTGTTTATCTATTTCCATTTTAAAATTCTCATCAAAAATCTTATCTATATTTCTTGTTGCATACATTTCATTTGAACATGCCAATTTTTTATTATAACTTATAAATAACACTGAACAAATGACAATACTAGAAATAATAATTGATATTATAGTAGTAAAAATAAAGAACAATATAAATTGGGTTTTTATCTTTAGCTTTTTATTTATGTATTTGAAGACTCCCATTTGTATCCTATCCCCCATACAGTCTTTATATAATTTTTAGATATATTATTTAATTTAAATTTACCTCTTATTCTTTTTATATGTTCAGTTACAGTGTTAAGATCACTTTCACTGTCATACCCCCATATAATTTCAAATATTTGCTCTTTAGAAAATACTTGTCCAGGATGGGTGCATAAAAGTTCAACAATTTCATATTCTTTTTTAGCAAAATCTATTATATTTTCATTTTGTTTAATAGATTTTGATATTAAGTTAACTGATATATTATCAAAATCTAATTTAGTTCTTTCTTTTTTTATTAAATTTTTGCAGGTTCTTTTAAAATGAACATTTATTCTTAAAATAAGTTCTTTTAAAGAAAAAGGTTTTACTATATAATCATCACCACCAACTAAAAAACCTTTAACTCGTTCTTCTTCAAGTCCTCTAGCAGTTAAAAAAATAATGGGACAATTAACATTTTTTCTGATTTGTTTGCAAATATCAAACCCATTTAAATCTGGAAGCATTACATCAAGTAAAATTATATCTAAATCTTCCCTTATTTTTTCTAAAGCTTCATATCCTCTTATAGCAAAATCAACTTCAAAACCTTCAAATTCTAACGCAGGTTTTATAAAAGAAATAATTTCTTTGTTATCATCTATAATGAGTATCTTTTTATTCATTAACAATAATCACCTCTTATTCTCTATCTATTAACATTTAACATTAAACATAATAAACTTTAGTATATAAAATTTCTAAGTATAACTTATCTAAATTAGACTAGTGTTATTCCAAATATATACATAATGGTATATCTTTACTATGTTTATTGCAAGTACAAACTCTTAACTTATTTAGTTGTATTTAATTAAATAATAGATTTGAAATATATTTTGCAAATTTGATTTATTATTTCATTTCACATGTCAAAGTTTATAAAAAGTTTATTTTCATCTGTTTATATAATAATAGATTCTTCCTATATTTAGTTAAAACAAACTAAATATAGGCGTGAAAATATATTAACATATGGAGTTGAAATAAATGGATAATAAAAAAATTGAAATTAAAAATGTAAGTAAAACTTTTAAAAAAAGAAGAGTAATTAAAAATGCTTCATTTGAAATTTTAAGTTCAGATATTTGTGGCTTTATAGGGCCTAATGGTGCTGGTAAAACCACAATAATGAAAATGATAACAGGATTAATTAGTCCCGATAAAGGAAAAATATTTGTAAATGGTGTGGATGTAAATAAGGATAGAGAAAAAGCTTTATTTGGAATAGGTGCTGTTTTAGAAATTCCAGTATTTTTTGATTATATGTCAGGACGAAAAAACCTTCAAAATTTATCTAGACTTAATTATGGTATGACCAGAAAAGAGCAGCTTGAAAAAGTAGAAGAGGTATTAGAAATTGTAGGGCTTAAAACTAAAGATGATGATAGAGGCGATGATAAGGTAAAAACGTACTCTTTGGGGATGAAGCAAAGACTAGGACTTGCTCAAACATTACTTAATAATCCATCAATAGTAATACTAGATGAGCCAACTAATGGACTTGATCCTTTAGGTATGAAAGAGCTAAGAAATTTAATATTAAAACTTAGGAATGAAAAAGGAATTACTTTTTTAATATCAAGTCACCATTTAGATGAGCTGCAAAAAATATGTAATAAATATATACTCATAAAAGATGGGGATATAAAGTGGAGTGGTAAATCAAATGCACTATTAGATTCTATAGGAGATACTAGAACATTAGAAGATGTTTTTATGGAATCAATGCAATAAATCTGTAAAAAAACTATGAGGTGAATTTGATGTTTAAGAATATTTTTATTTATGAATTTGGAAAATTTTGGTGGAAAAAGATTAATATACTCTGCTTTATTAGTATACCAATAGTCGTATTGATATCATTAAAATTTGCATTAGAAACTAATGCTAATGCAAATTTTACAGAAGTAATATTTAGTTCTAATATGAATTTTCATATATCAAGTCTTCAGGAAATGTTATTAACTGCCTTTAATCTAATTATAATAATTTTTTTCATATTGAGTTTTAATGAAGAATATAGAAAAGGAAATTTAAGGTTAGCTTTTTCAAGAGCAATTTCTATAAAAAAGCTGTATATAGCTAAAATTTTAGTATTAGCTTTAAATATATTTTTAATGCTTATAGTTCACTTTTTTATCGCTATTATTATAGCTAATATTTTTTTGCCTAAAGTTAGTGAGACGGCATTATTCTTAAAAGAAGGATTATATAGTTTTAGTAGTGTAGCTTTATATACTATTAAATATTATTTTTTAGCATATTTAACATTGATAGCATTTGGAAGTATTGTTCAATTTTTTTCTATAAAGTGCAAAACAATAACAACTGCATTAGGAGCCAGTATAGGTGTATTATTTATAAATATTATTTATATGGCAGTTATAATTAGTTTTTGCAATGAGACAAATATAGATAGCTATATGTCTATATCAACAATTTATACTCAATTTAATGGGGCTGCAAGTTTTGCTGCTGGAATTACAAATATTTTTCTAATTAGTATGATAATAATTATTTTATTTTTTCAAATTTTATCGTATTTAACATTCATAAGCGAAGATTATTTAGAATAGAAAGGAAGAAAAGTTATATGAGAGGATTAATTTTAGCTGAGTATGAAAGAATTTTTCAAAGAAAAAGTACTAAAATATTGTTTGGGATTTCAATCCTATTTCAAATTTTTAATTTTATGTTACTTCAAGTTCATTGGAAAAACAGTACAGTAATTTTAAAAAGAGGCGTAGAACTTCCCCTTGATAATCTTAATTATGCAGTCATGCAATTACTAGATTTTAATGTTGTTCTAATATTCATTATATTGCCATTATATTTTTCAGAATGTTTAAGTTTAGAACTTGATACAGGAGCTTATAAAATGATATTATTGAGGCCAATAAAAAAGTGGAAACTGTTAGTATCTAAGTGGATAGCTATAGCAAGTACTTATGCATTAACTTTATTATGTGTTTATTTAACAAAAACTTTAATTGGATATATGTTTATGCCAAAGGTTAAATCCACAAAATATTTTATTTTAACCTCCTCTGTAGGAATAGGAGGTTCTATACTATACAACTTAAAATATTATTTAATAATATTTTTAATACATTTATCATTGCTTGGTATAACTTCATTAATAAGTACTATAGTAAAAAAGCCTATTTTAACATTTTTAGGAAGTATCACTTTTATACTTACCTCAATATATTTATTTAAGCCAATGTTTGATATATTTTTTAAAACAACTGAAATTGGATACTATATTTTGGCAGGCTCATATAATTTTAATAATATATATATTGTTTTAATCATTACTTTGTGTTGTTTAGGAACATCTCTTTTTATTTGGAATAAAAGAATAGGTAAAATGGTATAATTCACAATTAAATTTAAAACACCAAGTAATAATGTAAAAAGTAACGTTTTACCATTATTTACTCGGTGTTTACATCGTTTTTTGTTTTTAATAATCTTCAATATACTATTATAAATAAACAGTATTTCAAACTTAATACTCCAACTTCTTTTTATCACTTATATAAGCTGCATATTAATTAATTCGCTTCCCTTTAAAAAGCCTAGCTTATAGTATAAATCTTCTGCATTATTCCCTATATCAACATACAATCTAATAGCTGAATATTCTTCATTTAACACAGTAAGTGCTTTCTTTATCATATTGGTACCAATTCCTCTACCTGAGTAGCCTGGTTTTACAGCAATTTGAGAAATTAATGGCCACTCTTTCCAAATAGATATATAACAAAGCCCTACTAACTCTTTAGTATGTTTATCATATACAAGTGTTGATGCTTTATTTAAAATACCTTTTCCTAAATTATCATCAAAATACTCTTTAACCCATGAAGTATACTCCTCTAAACTATAATTAAAATTTAATCCTTCATTATTTTCAAATGCCTCATATAAAACTTTTCCCATTTCCAATTCATTTTCTTTATTAGGTGAACAAACATAAAAATCATTTTCCCAAGTAATATCAAAGAGTTCCGTTGGTCGTATCATCCAACGTCCGCTCTCTACTCTTACAAATCCTATACTTTTATAAAATTCAATTTGATGTAGATTAACTACAGAAGCTTCAATAGGTTTAGATATATCTGACCACTCAACTAAAACCTTTTTAAGCTTTTTTAGTATGATGCCTTCATCTAAACATGGTGGAATTAAAAATAACCCTTCTATATAATTAGGTTCAATAATAACCCCACCAATTTTTTTACCATCCTTTATTATCCAAAAACAGTTATCATCTCTATCAATAATTGAACAAACATTATCATAACTTTTTTCAAATGAATTATTTATATAATAAATTCCATAATATTTAGAAAATACTTGATTTTCTGCTCTTGCAAGGGTATATCCTTCTTCTAAATCATATTTAAATATTTCTTTTAAATATGTCATGTACACTCACCGCCTTATATATCATATTAATTTTTCTTCTATATCAAGTATCCATTCCCTTATACATTTTATAATGTATTTTATACTTTCTTCTTCAAAGGGATTTTTTAGATTTCCTAATTTAATAATTTCTAAAAATGATTTACTTCCCCCAGCTTCACATACTTTCATGTAGTCATTCCAAGCTTTTTTACTATTTAATTTAGATTTATGCCAAAAATCAAATGCTACTATTTGTGCCAATCCATAATCAATATAATAAAAGGGTCCCCAGAAAATATGTGATTGTCGTAGCCAATATCCACCCTTATCTAAAAAGCTATTTTCTTCATAGTCTCTATAAGGCATGTACTTCTTTTCAAGTTCTCTCCAGAAACTATTTCGCTCTTCATATGTAGCCTCTGGTTTTTCATATACAAAATGTTGAAATTCATCAACAGCTGCAATATATGCTACCAAAAATAATGCATTGCACATATGTTCAAATTTATATTTTTCTGCATCTTCTTCAAAAAAGTCCTTTACCCATGGCTCAGTCAAAAATTCCATGCTCATGGAATGAATTTCTGCTACATCTTCAGATGGAATTATATATTCCGGTATATCATAATCTCTACATAAATATAATTGAAATGCATGCCCCAACTCATGAATAATTGAATTAAAATCCTCTGTAACTCCGTTATACACTAGAAATACGAAGGGAGATTTATATCTAAAAATATACTCACAAAATGCAAAACATTCCTTATTTTCTCGGTTTTCAATGTCAATAAGATTATTTTTAACTACATAGTTAAAAAACTTTCTCGTTTCATCTGATATTTCTTCATACACCTTTTGTAATTTTTTTATAATATCTTTTTCTTTTATATTTAATCGAGCATTTCCATTTTTAAATTGTATAATCTCATCATAATATTTTAATTTATCTACACCAATTCTTTTCCCCTGATGCTTTGCAAGTTCTTTATTTAATGGAACAACATACTTCAATATTTGTTTTCTAAAGTTAGACACCATATTTTTATCATAACCCACTCTTTTCATACGTGCATATCCCATTTCAATAAAATTTTCATATCCCATTTTTAAAGCCATTTTATTTCTTACTTTTACAAGTTTATCAAACAGATTTTGTATCTCATTTTCATTTTCTATATATATTTCTGTTTGAGCTTCATATCCACTTTTTCTTATCTCTCTTAAATCAGAGTTTATATACTCATTAAACTCACATATTCCAATAAATTTTCCATCAAATTTTTTTCTACTTTTTAATTTGTTAAATAGCTCAAAATAATCAACCATAATCTTATTTTCTTCTTGTAATTCTTCTATTATTTCATCAGAAACACATCTCATTTTCATTTTTGCCAAATCAAAAAGTTGATTCCCATATCTACACTTGAGCATTTTTTTAAATTTCGAACTATCTAAAGCCTTATAATATTCGCAAATTAATCCATCCATAATAGGTTCAGCATCTGCATAATACTCCATTTCTTTACTATAAAACTCATTATCTACGCCTAAACATTTTCTTAATTCACAAATAACTTTCATAGATATAAATTCATTTCTAATTTCATTAATTTCATTTATTACAAAACATTGATTTTCATAACAATCACTATTTCTAAAATCCTCTATTAACTTAAGAACTTTTCTTTTAGCTTCTTCTATATCCACCCTTTTATATTTAAAATCTTCAAATCTCATAACATTCTCCTAAATTTAATTCTTTTATAATTTATAAAAATCATATTATCCATGATTTAATATTTGCATATATAGGGTTTCAAATATGATTTTTAGTTGTAACTTAGAAATTCTTATGAGGTTTTTTAACATTTTTAGGATTGAAACCCAAGGACGGGTTTCGCGACTGCCTATACAGGACGTCACTGAAATATGTTTAGAAGTATCTAATTTTAAATATCAAATTTAAACCCTATAAGACACTTTTATATTAAAACAAAAAATAATAGTGTTTCCTTTCTTATTCCATATTAATCTTTTTTCTCATACTTAAAATCCTATATTCATTTTTCTCTATTTCTCCTACTGATGTATTAAAGACTTTAAACCCTGATCTTTCGTAAACCTTTATTGCTCTTTTATTAAATTCAGCAACGCCACATCTAACGTATTCCCCATTGTAATCATATTCTTTTAATGCAAACTTTACACATGCATCAACAAACTTTTTTCCTAATCCTATTCCACAAAGTTCTGGTTTTAATCCCCAACCAACCCACATTTCATATTTTTCTTCAGGAGTGTTTTTTACAATTTCATGTTTAACATACCCCTCATCTTCTTCATCTTCACTATTTTCTCTAAAAAATTCTATTGTTAACTCACCTATAATATCATTTTTTTCATTTAAAACTGCAAACCTTCCTAATCCCCACGTTTCTTTATCTAATAAAAATTCTTTTTCGTTAACATAACTATATATATTATATTTACCTTCATAATTCCAATTATTAATTATTTCCTTTGCATACTCTAAGTTCATTGGAACAAATTCAAAATTCATATCATTATTCTCCAATCAAATTTTCTACTAGCTTCATATTAATCAATTCGCTTCCCTTTAAAAAGCCTAGTTTATAGTATAAATCTTCTGCCTTATTCCCTATATCTACATACAATCTAATAGCTAAATATTCTTCATTTAACATAGTAAGTGCTTTCTTTATCATATTGGTACCAATTCCTCTACCTGAGTAACCTGGTTTCACAGCAATTTGATAAATTAATGGCCACTCTTTCTAAATAAATATATAACAAATCCCTACTAAATTTTTAGTATGTTTATCATATACAAGTTTTATTGAACAAACATTATCATAACTTTTTTCAAATGAATTATTTATTTAATAAATTTTATAATATTTAGAAAACACTTGATTTTCTGCTCTTTCAATGGTATATCATTCTTCTAAATCATATTTAAATATTTCTTTTGAATATGTCATGTACACTCACCGCCTTATATATCATATTAACTTTTCTTCTATATCAAGTATCCATTTCCTTATACACTTTATAACATATTTTATACTTTCTTCTTCAAAGGGATTTTTTAGATTTCCTAATTTAATAATTTCTGAAAATGATTTACTTCCCCCAGCTTCACATACTTTCATGTAGTCATTCCAAGCTTCTTTGTTATTTAATTTAGATTTGCACCAAAAATTAAACGCAACTATTTGTGCCAATCCATAATCAATATAGTAAAATGGATCTACAAAAATATGAGCTTGTCTTAGCCAGTATCCACCTTTATTTAAAAAATCATTTTTCCCATAATCTCTATATGGAATATACTTCATCTCGAGCTTTCTCCAAATTTTATTACGTTCTTCATATGTAGCCTCTGGTTTTTCATATACAAAATGTTGAAACTCATCTACTATAGAAATATAAGTTAATAAATATAATTGAGTAACCATGTGGTAAAACTTATATTTTTCTATATCTTTATCAAAAAATTCATCTATCCATGGTTCTATTAAAAATTCCATGCTCATAGAACATATTTCTGCAACATCTTCAGGTGCACCATAATACTCTGGCATTTTCTCATTTCTACATAAATATTTTTGGAATCCATGTCCAACTTCATGGATAAATGTATTAAAATCTTCTATAGTTCCTTGGCATACAGAAAATATAAAAGGTGCCTTATATTTAGGTATATACTCACAAAAACCACCTGACTCTTTTCCTTCTCTTTTTTCAATATCCCAAAGGTTTCTTTCCACCAAATATTTAAAAAACTTACTTGTTTCTGGCGATAATTCCTCATACATTTTTGATGTCTTCTTTATAATTGAATTAATATCACCTATGAGCTTTGCATTACCACTTAAGAAATGTACTGGTTCATCATAATATTTTATTTTCTCTATTCCAAGCCTTTTAGCCTGTCTTTCTATAAGTTCTTTATTTAATGGTACAATATACTCTAATATCTGCTTTCTGAACTTAGCTACCATTTCCTTATCATAACCAATTCTATTCATACGAGCATATCCCATATCAACAAAATTTTCATATCCCATCTTTAAAGCCATTTTATGTCTTACTTTTACGAACCTATCAAATAATTCTTGCATTTCTTTTTCATGCTCTATATATATTTCTGTTTGTGCTTCATAAGCTCTCTATCCCATCTTCCAAGAATTTTTCCTTGAAATTTTTTATTAAAAGACTGCACCATTTCAACATATTCTAGTATTAATTTTTTCTCCTGTTGTAATTCTTCTATTATTTCATCAGAAACACATCTCATTTTCATTTTTGCCAAATCAAAAAGTTGATTCCCATATCTACACTTGAGCATTTTTTTAAATTTCGAACTATCTAAAGCCTTATAATATTCGCAAATTAATCCATCCATAATAGGTTCAGCATCTGCATAGTACTCCATTTCTTTACTATAAAACTCTTTATTTATGCCTAAATATTTTCTTAATTCACAAATAACTTTCATAGATATAAATTCATTTCTAATTTCATTAATTTCATCTATTACAAAACATTGATTTTCATAAGAATCACTATTGCTAAAATCCTCTATTAACTTAAAAATTTTTCTTTTAGCTTCTTCTATATCCACCCTTTTATATTCAAAATCTTCAAATCTCATAACATCCTCCTAAATTTAATTCTTTTATAATTTATAAATTCTACTATTTACAATTAAATATATATAACATTCCTATATTACAATTAAGAAAAACACAGCTATAAAATTTTAATAGCTATATTTTTCTTTATACACTCTCCTTGCCTATAAGTGCTATAAGACCATTTGCCAATGTTTCACCCCAACTTAAATAGTCATGACCTGAGTAAAAATTTTCATATTTCACATCATAACCTTTTTTTACTAATACATCTTTTATATTATTTATAACTTCCATCATTATGGGCTCAGTGTCATAAGGTCTATCTTCTAATACTCCAGCATTTAGATAAAACTTTAATGGTAACTTATCTATCAGCTTATACTCTTTAGTCAAATACTCTTCTTTATACCAATAAGAGCCTGACTGTGAAAGAACTTTTCTAAAAATATTAAAATTATTTTACTTTTTCTTCTAACTCACTTATTTTATAACTACTAAATTCTTTATCGCTCATAACTTTTCACCTTTTTAATAATTATATTTTTTAAGTCAATATATTATTTAATAATTCTTTCACTTGGAAGCTCTTCAACTATATCTGAAAAATGCATGTGATTAAATTTCCATTTACCTTTCTTTTTTACTAATACACCGAAAAATCTCATAGGACAAATTGAGTTTTCATTATAAGATTCTAGACAGTTTAATGACATATTTATTGAAAATAACATATTTTGTAATAACTCTTTTTGCTTTTTATTCTCTCGTATAAAATATTCAAAGTTAGATTTTGGCCAAGTACAAACGGTTTTTTCTAAAAACTTAAATTTTATAAATGCCTTTGAAATAACAACAGCCATATCCCCTAAAACTGAAATATATGCATTTTCTTTGTTTACATTAAAATCCCCCCAATATTTCCAGTCACATTCTAATAATTCCTTACTTTCTTCAAACCCATGAAAATTTTCTCCATTATCGGTTCCAAATATATACACATTCTCATCATGATGAAATAATTTTTCACCATAATAGTCAACAAGTGATGCATCCCTTTTGTCATAACTCTCTTGTAAAATTTCTAATACTTTCTCAATTTCATTTACTTCTTTATCTTCTTTATTTTTTATTGGAAGTATTTTAAACTCATCCTCAATGCTTGCATCATCAATTATTAAATCTTCTCTTGCTCCTCCAAATGAAATTTTCATGTGTTTTATCTTCCATTTAGAATTATCTTTAACTGTAATAAATGTTGTTCTAAAAGGAAATACATATTCTTCACCTAAACTTATATCATATAAACTTCTTGATATTTGATCTGAAAATTGAACTAAATCAGCTTTTGATATTTCTCTTGCATTTAATATATTTGATAACCTATCAATCATAATATTTGAAGCTTTTTCTTCACTGATGTTATTTAAACTTTTTCCACTAATTGCTATGCAAGCTACATTTTCTTCTGCATTTATCACAGAGTTTTCTATATCTAAATCAATATTCTTTAAATAACTATTTTTATCACTCCAATAAATTCTAATTGCACTTTCTATCTGAGATAATCCAAAATACCAACTTTTTTCTCCTACTCCTAAAAGACTTGTATTATCGTCATCAATAAAAAATTCTTTAATGAACTCTTCAATATTATTCAAATCATTTTTTATATATTTTTCTTGAAACACTTTTAAAAATTTTTTTATTTCATTTATTACTTTAACATTTTTAGTCATAATAATAGCCCCCATTTTTATTACTCTCTATATATTAATTTTATTAACTTTAACTGAAATTATATATATCCAAAACTATTCTGTATCAAATTTGATATAAAAAAAGCCCCATCATCAATACCTTTAATAGTTTTGATGATAGGACTTTTTTTTATTTTAAATTAACCACTTTGTAGTAAATTTTCTCTTCTTTCTTTACTTATGATTCTTCGTATACTTTGTTCTGATAGAAAGTATTCCTTAGCTAACTGTGCAACCTTAATTCCCTTATTATATTTTCTTAAAATCTGAGAATTTCTTTCCTTTAGCATTTTTTTAGCTCCACTTTTTTCTCCCCAAGACTTTTCATTTTCAGTTTTTCTTGGTATATATAAATACTCTCCATCTATATAATTTTGAATTACTTCTATAATATCCTCTGGTAAAACCTCATACGCTTTAACATATTTCATACTCATTGCCCCCCTTAATACTATTAATTAAGGCAAAGACCTATGAAAAAGTAAGCTTACATATCTTATCGGAGCTTGTTTGTTACAGCTACTAACAATTATCTAGCTCCAAGCAAAGCATAGCTGACTTAGTCATTCTGGTCTTTGCTTGAAGCATTTTACTTACGGTATGATATTGCAATCTATAATCTCTCATTTTTACACCACCTTATACATTCATCTATAAAATTACAAGTCAATATTTTATTATATTCTTATAATGTTTTACATATAATTGATTCTTTAAATTCGCAATTCAATATGTCCATAAAAACCTCATCAAATTCATTTTACCTACTAATTTCTTTTAAAAATCCATTTTTATTTCTCCTCTAATGCAAGCATATTTATTTCTTATATTTTAGATTTACACTTGCTTCTATAACCACATGCTATATATAACTTTGTAAAAACATTTAAAAATTGCACCCTAGTGGTATAAATTTAATTATAATATAAAATAACATTATAGATATTAATGTTATTACTTTAGATTGTTAACAAATGGTAAATTACCACCAATTTTTAGCTATTTTTAATGCTACTTAAGAATATTATAATTATCTATCAAACACTACTGACATGTTATTCTTTAAATGGTCAATTTCTTTATTTCCTATTATAGGTATATATATTCTAAGTGAGTTTTTTCATTCCAATTACTTCATAAATTGCACTATACTTAATTTTGGTATACAATTGAGGTTTTATTTTTTCTATTAATAACTATAAACTTTTTAAAATCATAGGTATAACCTATGGCATTAAATATACAAAAAAAGCCCTTGATCTTCAAAGGCTTAAATATAATTATTTCTTATTTATTCCTCAACAATTTTATAATAAGTCCTTGTTGTTAGAGCAAATATTATAAAATAAATAATTGTAAAAACTAAAATTGTTATTAATGTAGTTATTCTAAATAATGCTACATTTGTTAACATGAAAACTGCTAGCAACTTCGTGATTATAGGAAATGCAAAAACAATATGAATTACTGAAAAAGTAATTGGTATGAAAAATATCATTAAAACTTGGCTTCTTATAGTTCTTTTTATTTCAACCTTACTCATACCAACTTTTTGCATTATTTCAAAACGTTCTTTATCATCATATCCTTCAGATATCTGTTTATAATAAATAATTAATACTGTTGCCATTAAAAATAATATGCCAAGAAAAATTCCTAAAAAGAACAATCCTCCATATAAAGATAAAAAATCTTTTTTATTGCTTTCTATACTCTCGGCAGTAACAGCCATATTATTTTCATCAAATTTTTTATTTAATTTATTTGAAATTGTAATCATATAATTTGATTTTCCATTAACATCAAATCCAACTATGTATCCTTTACGCTTTTTATTAAGCTCACAAATATTGTTGATATCTTTTGAAATCACTGTATACGACTCTACTATATCCGTAAAACTTCCCGATATACTTTCTAATTTATCTATCTCTTCTTTTACTTTATAAGTTTTATCATTAATAGTAATACTATCTTTTTCATATTTCTTCTTTCCTTCTGAAAAAATAATAACTTCATCATCACCAAGATTTACATTTTTATTTTCTAATCTGTTGTAATCTGAAAGTGGAACAGCATTTATAAAACAAACATCTGAATCAAGTAAATCATCTTTTATGACTAAAAATTTGTCTTCTTCTTTTACACATGGAATAGTATATTCTAAATAATTCACCCTATTTTTTGCTACTATATTATTTTCTTTTATTTCTCTATCTACAATTCTATCTATTTTTTCACATTGGCTTTTTTCAATTTCTGATGTATTTATTAAAATTTCTCTTGGATATCTATTTCTTAAAACATCTTCCACTCCAACATATAAAGAAACCGTTGTTGAAAGCATAACAAGTACTGCTGTGCTTAAAATACAAATGTTAGCAAGACCTACTGCATTTTGCTTCATCCTATATATCATTCCAGAAACAGATACAAAATTGCTTGTTTTATAATAAAACTTTTTATTTTTTCTTAAAAGCTTTAATAAAGCAATACTTCCTGCTGTAAAAATTGCATAGGTTCCTATAATAACTAAAATAACAGAAGTAAAAAACAATTGTAAAGCTGAGAGTGGTGATTTAACATATAAAGCTATTCCATATCCAGCCCCAAGTGCTACAACACCTATAATTGTCATAATCCATTTCGTTTTAGGTTCTTTTTCTCCATGCTGCCCACCTTTTAAAAGTTCAGTTGGATTAGATCTTTTAATTTCAAATAAATTTGCCATTAGTGTCATAAAAAAGATTCCTATAAAAAGAATTAATGTTCTTACTATAGATATTTTTGAAATATAAAATCCGAAAGCTATTGGGAAATTAAGCACCTTTAAAAATAACAAGAACATAAACTTATCAAGAATAATTCCGCCAGTTAGTCCAAATATGAAACTAATACTTGCAATAAAAATATTTTCTAAAAATAGAACCTTCGCAATGTGTTTCTTACTAAGCCCTAGCACATTGTATAACCCAATTTCCTTTTTCCTTCTTTTTATTAAGAAACTATTGGTATAAAAAAGAAATATAGTTGAAAAAATACCAATTACAACTGTTCCAAAAGAAAGCATACTTTTCAAGCTATCTGATCCTGGAACTTGGTCTAATCCTGGGTTCTTTGAAATAGAGCTCATAATATAAAACATCATAATACTACATATACACGTAATAATGTATGGGATATAAGTTTTGCTGTTTTTTCTAATATTACTTATTGCTAATTTAAGATAAAACATTCTACTCATTTACATCTCCTCCATTGGTAATTATTGTTAATGTGTTGGAGATTTTTTCAAACATTTCCTCATTAGACATTATTCCTCTATATATCTGATGGAACACTTCTCCATCTTTAATAAATAATACTCTACTAGCATGACTTGCAGCTTTAGTACTATGAGTAACCATTAAAATTGTCTGACCTCCTTCATTTATTTCTGAAAACATTTTCAACAAATGATCTGTAGCCTTTGAATCAAGTGCACCTGTTGGTTCATCTGCTAAAATAAGTTGTGGGTTAGTAATAATAGCTCGTGCAACAGCTACCCTTTGCTTTTGTCCGCCAGAAACTTCATAAGGGTATTTCGATAATATTTCCTTGATACCTAACTTATTTGCAATACCCTCTAATCTACTTTCCATTTCATTGTATGATTTTCCCGATAGAACAAGTGGTAAAAATATATTGTCCTTTAAAGAAAATGTATCAAGTAAATTAAAATCTTGAAATACAAATCCTAAGTTATCTCTACGGAATGTAGCAACTTCACTTTCTTTTATAGATACAATATTTTTTCCATTTAATAAAATCTCACCACTAGTTGGTTTATCTAAAGATGCTAATATGTTAAGTAAAGTAGTCTTTCCTGAACCTGATTCACCCATAATAGCTACATATTCACCTTTTTCTACCGAGAATGTTACATTTTTTAATGCTTGTACTTTATTCCCACCAAATCTTGTCATATATATTTTTTTTAAATTGTTTGCTTCTAACAACTTCATAAGAAACTCCTCCTAAATAACATTTAAACCTATTATTTTCAAACCTAAACTTAAGAACTTAAATTTAACCATCTATTCTTTATTTGATTATGCATAAAACATTTTTAGAATTTAATCTACTTAAATTCAATATCTTCTATGTTTTTATTATAGAAAAAAAGAAAATGCAATGCCATAACTTCGCCTTGCATTTTCCTATTTAACCTTACACTTTTGTAAGTACAGCATTATTCAAACATAGTTTTAGCTGAAAAAAGGTCAATTTTAACTGTTGTTCCTACCCCTATTTCAGAAGTAATTATTATTTTGTGTGACAACTTATTCAATATTTTTTTGCAAAGATATAATCCAATGCCCGTCGCCTTTTTGTCCATACGTCCATTATACCCGGTATAACCATTTTCAAATATTCGTGGTAAATCTTCTTTAGCAATGCCTATTCCTGTATCCTCAATAACTAAAACTTTTTCCTTAGACTTACACATGTATATAGATATTTTACCTTCATTTGTATACTTTAAAGCATTAGATAATATTTGTTCAATTACAAAGACTAACCACTTTTCATCAGTTAGAACAGTACAATTTACTTCATTAAATTCAAGAGATATATTCTTTCTAATAAATGTATTAGCATATTTTCTAACTGCTTGTTTTATAATTTGAGATAAATCACAATTTTTTAAGACTAAATCTGATGATGAATTTTCAATTCTCAAATAACATAAAACCATTTCAACATATTGTTCAATTTTAAAAAGCTCTGCTAATAATTCTTTGTTTTCTTCACTTTGTTCCATCTGTAGCAATAATCTCATTGCAGAAATAGGTGTCTTAATTTGATGTGCCCAAAGGGTATAATAATCCATCATTTCTGTACGCTTCATGTCTGCTTTTGAATTCATCTCTATCTTGTTATTATAAAGTTCTACTAAAATATTTTGATAATTCTTTTCAATCAAGTTTCTTGCTAAAGGCATTTTCTCTAAACTAATAGTAATTTGTTTTTTTAAATCATATAATTGGTTATGTTTCCTATAATACTTAATAAAATCGCATACTATAAATATAACAGCAACAGTACATGATAATAAAAATGAATATACTATTGCTTCAAGTTCTAAAGAATACAAAGAAAATACTGCAATGAAAATCATAATAAAAATACTATATATAAATATGATTTTTATATGGTCTTTAATATACGAAATTAATATACATAAAAACGTTTTTTTTTCCATAACTAATTCACCATATATCCTATACCTTTTTTAGTTTTAATAAAATCAATAAGTCCAATATCACTTAACTTTTTTCTTAATCTCGTAACATTAACAGTTAAAGTATTATCATCAATAAAGCTATCACTTTCCCATAATCTTTTCATAATATCTTCACGAGAAATCACTTTTTCTGCATTTTCCATTAAAATTTGAATTATTTTAAATTCATTTTTAGTAAGTTCAATTTTAGAATCTTTATACTCTATAGTTGTATCACTAATATTTAAAACTGCTCCATTATGCTCAATTACATTCATTTGTCCACTAAAAGAATATGTTCTTCTTAACAACGCTTGCACCTTTGCAATAATAACATTTAAATCAAATGGCTTGGCAATAAAATCATCGCCTCCCATATTTATAGCCATAACAATATTCATATTGTCAGACATAGATGAAATAAAAATAATAGGAACCTTTGATATTTTACGAATTTCAGTACACCAATGATATCCATTAAAAAATGGTAGCGATATATCTAATAGAACTAAATGTGGATTAAACTCAATAAACTGCTTATTAATATCCTTAAAGTCTACAACAAACTCTGCATCATAATTCCATTGACTTAAACAGCTTTTAAGTGACTTTGCAATTACTAAATCATCTTCAACAATTAAAACTTTATACATAAATTACTCCTCTCAATACTTTCAAGTCTATTTTCCCTTTAATATAATAACACTTAAATTTATTTTATTTTTAACTATTCCTTATATAGATTTCTAATTTGAAGTTTTAACCTACCTGAATATTCTACTTTTATAAGACATTACTTTTCCTATTTTACAAATCAATTCTTCAATTTTAAAATTATACAATAGTTCAATATTTATAGATAATCTTCTTGTAAGAAGGTCTTCTTTTGCAATATTAAATTATTATCACTTATTCAACAGTAATATCGAATACTTTCCGTAAATCAATACCTACTTTTATACAAATATAATTATAATATAAAACAACGTTATAAATATTAATTTTTATTGATAATTTGTAAATATAAAAACTTCACCAATACTAAAAAAAGTATTGGTGAAGCCTTCATTATTTTTTCATTTCTTTTTGTATTTGCTTTAAAGCTTTTTTAGATCCACGTTTTATATCTTTTTCTAACTTTCTTTCTTTGAAAGATACAAATATTTGATTTAAATCATATCCCTCTGGATATAATTCTTCTGCCTTTATTTCTAATTTAATCCTCTTATAATTTATTTCTTTTAAATTATTATTTATAAAAATAATTAGATTGTTAAATTCATCTTTTTCCTTATATACTATACCATATTCATTGTCATCTATTATAAAAACTTTATCTCCTACTTTGTAATCACAATTATATTCTCTTTTAACTTCTTTTTCATTTTTAATTACTTTACTACTTTTTAGAAAATCATAATTGTAGTTTTTATTTTTTATATATTCTTTAGTTCTTTCTATTACAGGCTTATCTATTCCCATTTTTTCGGCTATATATAAAGCATTACTATTTCCTGATTTGCCTATTTGCAATTTATATAGCGGTTCTAAAGTATCGCATTTAAATTCCATAGCTGCATTTTCAAAATCAGGATGATTAAAAGAGAAATTTTTAATTTCACCATAATGAGTTGATGCTACCGTTATACATCCTTTATGATAAAACTCCTCTAGTATAGATATGGCTAATGCTGCACCTTCATTTGGTTCTGTTCCACTTCCTATTTCATCAAATAATAATAGTGTTGATTTATCACTTAATTTTAAAATTGTAGCTAAATTTTTTACATGAGATGAAAAAGTACTTAAAGCATTTTCTATACTCTGATTATCTCCTATATCAACAAATACCTTATTAAAAACAGCCATTTCCGTTCCATCTTTAGCTGCTATATGAAACCCAGATTGAACTGCTAAAGTTAACAATCCAATAGTTTTTAAAACAACAGTTTTCCCTCCTGCATTAGGTCCTGTTATAATTAACGTTCTAAAATCTTTACCAATGTTACAATCTAAAGGTACACTATCTTTTAATAATGGATATTTTCCCTTTACTATATTAATATATCCATTTTTATTCATTAAAGGCTTTATACCATTTATGCTTTTACTATATTTAGCCTTTGCAAAAATCATATCATACTCTGATATAACATCTATATTCATCTTTAATTCTTTTATTTTTTCAAATATCATATTTGTTAATAATGCTAATATTTTATACTCTTCTACAGCCTCTTCTGATTTTAAAATAGCAAGTTCACTTGTATACTTTTGAATTGATGCTAATTCAACAAACACTGTAGTACCCTTTGGTGATGTTTCTATTATACTTCCTTCTATGCTATTTTTATAAGCAGCCTTTATAGGAATTGTAAACTTTCCCTTTCTCTCACTTATAAAGAATTCCTGTATATAATTTTTATTGCTACTTGATTTTAAAAATTTTTCAAGCTTCTCTCTTATTTTACTTTCACAACTTTCAATATGACGTCTTATCTTTTTTAATTCTCTTGAAGCATTTGAGTCTACTCTATTACTTTTAATTGATAAATTTATTTCTTCTTCTATATAACTTAAATCAGATATATTATCACCATAGGCACTTAATGTAGGTGCATATCCTTCCTTGTCTTTTATAAATATTTTTACCTTTCTACACCCTCTTAAAAAGTCAGATATAGTTGTTAAATCCGAAGGCTCTAAAGCAGCACCTTTTTCTATTTTTTCTATATAATTTGTAATATTAAATATTCCTTCTAATGGTATATGATATCCTGCATCTAAAAGATTTCTCCCCTGTGATGTTTCATCTAACATTCTATTTACTTGCTTTAAGCTATTACTAGGCTCTAGTTTATCTAATAAAATTTTTCCTAAACCACTAACACAATATTCTTTAACTATTTCTTTTAACTCGTAATAATTTAATTTTTCTAATGTTTCTTTATTCATCTTGTTAATACTCCTCCTATTAAACAATCAATAAATAATTTATTGATTGAAATAAATAATATCAACAAGTCTTCTATATTTTTTACTCATCTTGCATGATAGATTTCATTTTTCCAATAAAAAAAGCCATGGATACACCACAGCTTTAAATTAACACTTTTAAAGATATTTAAAAATAATTTTTAAACACCTTCACAATGAGTAAATTTGCAGACTTGTATCTTAATAATTTTAATTAATTTCACAACAAATAAAGGTAAAATACCCAATTTTTAGAAATTAATATTCAATTAATTATTTAAGATACTAAACACTCACAAACTTCCCTCACTTTACTTTTGAAATCTATCTATTTTAAATTTATATTTATATAATATCATTTATTTTTTTTAACGTCAATCATGTTAGTTTTATATTTTTTATAATTAATAACCATACTCCACATCCATCCCATAATCAAAGCAGCAAATATGTCATTATTAAAATTTCATTTTTAATGTTCATTTTACTTATTATTTTTTTCGAAAAGTCATAAATTTTATAAAATTTTGAAAATATAATTATAAATATAATTGTATAAGCTATATAAACCTTATCACTATTCATTTTTTAAATTCCCCTTATTTAGTTTTATCTTTAAATATATTATCTATTATTTGTAATGTAAAATAAATATATTATTATGTTTTACAATATATTATTTATTAATAAAGTGTAAACTTTGCATGTTGTATATATTTTTAAATCTAATTCTATATTTAATAAAATACTTCTGAACTATAGTATTTAAGCACAGTTTACTTTTTTTATATATAATATAATCTTAAATTTTCAAAATTATATTTTATTTTCATTAAGAATTGGTCGTAACTTTTTATTACTTATTTGCATAAAGTACTAATAGATTATCTCAAAACATTTAGTTATAAGGATGTGTAAATGAAATGAATCCTATTTATTTGGATAATAACGCAACTACACATATTTTCCCTGAGGTAATGAATGAAATGCTTCCCATATTAAATGATAATTATGGAAACCCATCTAGCTCTCACGAATTAGGGAAATATTCAAAACTTGAATTAGAAAAGGCTAGAACAAAAGTAGCGCAATTACTAGGATGTAAATCTCAAAATATTATTTTTACCTCTGGAGGAACAGAAGGCAATAATCTTGCACTTAAGGGATTTGCTGAGACTTTAAAAGAAAAGCATCACTTTATAACTTCTATGGTTGAGCATTCTTCTGTATTAGAAAATTTTAATTATTTGGAGAAAAATGGACATACAGTAACTTACCTTCCAGTAGATCATAATGGTCTATTATATCCAAATCAGGTAGAAGAAGTTATAAAATCTCATCCAAATACAGCATTAATCTCAATCATGTTTGCAAATAATGAAACTGGAGTACTTTTCCCAATAAAAGAAATCGGCAAAATTGCAAAAAAATACAATATACTTTTTCATTGTGATGCTGTTCAAGGAGTAGGTAAAATACCTATTGATGTAAATGATTTAAATATAGACCTTCTTACTATATCAGGTCATAAAATACATGGTCCTAAAGGTTGTGGTGCCCTATATATACGTGATATGAATAAAGTTGCTCCATTAATACACGGTGGTGGACAAGAAAATGGTAAACGTAGTGGAACAGAATCATTACCTACTATAGTTGGTTTTGGTAAAGCCTGTGAAATTATTTCCAATACAATGGATAAGTTTATCCCTAATATCACAAAATGTAGAGACCTATTAGAACAAGGTATTATTAAAATTATGCCTACTGCATTAATAAATGGATATGAATCAACCCGTTTATGCAACACTACAAATATTCAATTTTCAGGAATACGTGGTAAAGATCTTCTTGATAAACTTTCTCAAAATAAAATATATGTTTCTCATGGTTCAGCTTGTTCAAATAACCATTTAGGAAATTCTCATGTTTTAAAAGCTATGGGATTGACTGATTCTCAAATATGCTCCAGTTTGCGTTTTAGTTTGTCAAGAGAAACAACAGAATGCGAAATTAATGAAGTATTGAAAAAAATGTTACAAATATTACCAAATAACATTGAAAAAAATATGGAATTTATTGGACAAGCTAACTTTTTGTCTCCTAGCAATGAAGATAGTACTTTAAAATCCTATGGAATTATTGAAAAAGATCTAAGAAAGTTATGGACATTAACTATGGGAGACCCTAATATCTCCATCGCTATATTAGATGGTTCTGTTGATCTATCCCATAATTGTTTTAAAAAGTCTAATATAAAAAGCATAAATTTTTTGAATAACAAAAGCACAGTGAAAGGAACAGCTACATCACATGGTACTCATGTTACCAGTATAATTTTTGGACAACATTCATGTGGTGTTCCAGGTATAGCTCCAAATTGCACGGGTATTATAATACCAATCTACTCAGATAATATTGGAAATAATTCTATAAAATGTACTCAAGAAGATTTAGCTGCTGCAATTTTAAAGGCAGTTGAACTTGGTGCTAATATTATAAATATTAGTAGTGGACAACTTGTGCATAGTGAAAATGCCAACTATCATTTAATAGACGCAATTAAAATATGTGATGAAAAAGGGGTTCTTATTGTTGCTGCTGCTGGAAATGATGGTTGTAGATGTCTTCATATACCAGCCTCAATTCCATCAGTACTTGCTGTAGGGTCTATGGATTCTAATGGAGTACCTAAAGATTATAGTAATTGGGGTGATGCGTATCAATTTCAAGGAATTCTTGCCCCTGGAGAAAATATTTTAGGCGCTGCTCCTGATAATAAAGCCACTACAAACAACGGAACAAGTTTTGCAGCACCTATTGTAACAGGAATTATAGCTCTTTTTTTGAGCTATCAAATACAAAATGGTATAAAACCTAATGCTTTAGCAATAAGAGATTCTATTTTAAACAACGCTTTACCTTGTCATTTAAATAAAAATTCAGAAACTAATCGTTGTTTAGCTGGAATATTAAACATTTCTGGTACTTTGCAAGAAATATCAAAACAGATAAATTTAAAGAATAAAAATAATACTTTTTTAATATCTAAATTTGATAAAAGTAAATTTAAAATGAAAGGAAGTTCAAATATTATGGATTATGAAAATAATAATATAAAAAATGTTTCAGTTTCAGAAGAAACTAACAATACAAATTTAAATAACTCTAATAAATCTAGTAAAAGTTTACAAGGAGACAGTATTGAATTATCTGGTTGTGGATGTCCTTTTGGGGATTCTGCTCCTTCACTTGTTTATGCATTAGGAAGTATAAACTATGATTTTAGTAGCGAGGCTAGACGTGACTCATTTATTCAAATGATGAGTAGTAGTTATAATCCTACACCAAATCCTTATGATCCTAAACAATTATTAGAATATCTTAATGAAAATCCAGCACATGCTTCTTCAATTATATGGACTTTAAATCAAGAATCTACTCCAATTTATGCAATTCAACCTATAGGTCCTTTTGGTTATGAATCATATAAAATTTTAAGAAGTTTTCTTAAAGATACAGCTAATGGCATTAGTGATATTGTTTCGATCCCAGGAATTATTTCAGGAAGTATAACATTAATGAATGGATATACAGTTCCTGTTATTATACCTGAATTAAGAGGAATGTATAATTGGTCTGTTACAAAATTAGTTGAATCAATAATGGAAACTCCTACAAATCAATTAGATTTAAAAGCTAAGCAAGAATTTGATAGAATAAAAGATGCCATGTCAAATTTCCTTAAACGTGTATATTATGAACTAAGAAATTTAGGACGAACCTCTCAAGAACGTGCATTAAATTACACTGGAACAAATTTAGCACAAATTCAAGAAGTCCTTGAAGATGCAATATTAAAAGGACTAGCACTTGATACTATAGAAGCAGAGCCTAGTAAAATCTGCAGACCAAATTCTGATTGTTGGGATATAAAATTAACACTTTTCCATCCAGAAGATAGACTTGAAAAAGCAAGACATGTTTATTTCTTTACATTAGATGTTAGTGATGTAGTTCCTGTTTCAATAGGTACTGTACGTTCATGGGAAGCATACTAAATCTCTAATATCTAATGAAATTGTAAAGGGGGGTATTCTTGTGAAATTACCACTTCAAGCAAAACCAGTTGTAAGAAATTTAACACAAGTTTCATTAAAAGATAAAGGAATAAAACCAAACCAAATATCAACTTATGAAGATTGCTTAATTAATTGTAATAATTTACAAAGTGCTATAGCAAGAGAGATTTGTAAGTCTTTATGTAGATAAGTTCACCTTTTAAAATTTTTTTGAAAGGAGGTGAATTAATATGAAATTACCACTTCAAGCAAAACCAGTTTCTAGAAATTCATTCTATACTACTCCTATGGATAATAGTGTATCTCCAAATGGTTTCTTATGTGATATGACTTGTACCCTTTTACCTGGAGATGCTCAAAGAATATGCAAAGAAGCTTGTGCCGCTGGTAAAACACTTTGTCCTACAATTTGTAGTGCATTACCAATGCCTTTTAATATGATGTGTAGTCAAGCTTGTAACCTAATATAATAAAATAAGCTAAATTTTAGACCTATTATAAAATAATTTTAGTTTCTGCTAATATTAATTATTAGCAGAAACTTTTTATAATTTTTATTACATTATCCTAACTATATAATTTCTTTAAGTTACATACTTAAATCTTAATTATCTAAAAAGTAATAATACTATTAATTTTTTAGTGTACTTTCCGACCAATTTTTTTGCAAATTATCACCATTTCATTATATATACTTTTTATTGCATATCCAACAATTAATGAAAAAGGAGCAAATATTAAAAGCATATTTTTAATACATATAAATTCAGCTCTATATAAATCATACCATTCACTTGGAACTGGAATACAATACAGCAATATAAAAAGTCCTATTAAATTTAACATTAATATACGACCAATCCATAAAAATATATCCGACCATAATTTTATACGTTTCATTATTCTTCTACTATTTATTTGCTCTTTGAACAATATTTAAGCTGCACAAATAATATTTTCTCTAACTATAATTTTTATAGTTACCTTTGGCTTTTCTCCATCCATATTTTCAGGTAAATCATAATATCCTTCTAATAGATATTCTCCACTTTTATTACAATTATAATCACCTTTAATCCACGTTACAGTGGCTTCTTTTTTATAGCCATTATTTAAATTTAATATAATTTTACTTTGCAAGTTTATATTATTAAAATCTGTTTTTAATTCTATTTCCATAGGATTTACTTCTTCTATTGACTCTACACCTAAAATAACTATTTTATGATGTTTTGAAGTTGGAAACCAATTGTTATTATTTACTGCTTCTGGATTTAAAGTAAAAACTTTAACTTTGTTATCAATTGAGCATCCTTTATTATCTTTAAATGCTTCTTCATGAACTTTTTTAACCTCTTTAAATATAGTAATTGATGTTAATCTATTATTGTAAAATGAAAACCTATCCAATGCTATACCTTCTATATCTTCAGAAAAGTTAGCTGAAACTAATTTATTATTTGCAAAAGCATTATTCCCTATTTTTTTCAAAGTTGATGGGAAATCTATATATTTTAGATTGTTTTTTTCAAACGCATATGCATCTATTTCTTTTACTCCATTTGAAATTATTACTTTACTTAAATTATTATTCTGAAATGCATTAGTTCCAATTACTAAATTATCTAACCCTTCTGGAATTACCAAACTTTCTAACTCCTTATCTTTAAATGAATCAGATTTAATATAATTTATGATTTTTCCTTCTTGGTTTTTATTAGGTAAAACTAAATTTTTATTAGTTTTTAATTTTTGAAATCCATTTTCACTAAATCCACATATAGATGCATCTTCAAAATTAAAATCCTCTACATCCCAACTACTATCATTATTACTATTCATATTTTCTTTAACTATAACTAAAGTTTTAACCTCTAACAAAAACTTTGGATTATTATTAACTACCCCATTAGGTAATACAAATGTTCCAACAACACTATATTCTCCTGGTATATTTCCATCATATTCATCTATTTTCCAATCTAAATCCACATAATGTATATTTTTATTAGAATCTACTATAAAAGTTTTCTTTGGTAAGCCATTAACCGCCTTATCTTTACTTGTTTTAAAGTCCACTACTAATGGAGCAACATCTCCTATAGATTTAATTGTTATATCTTCAACTACTTCTTTCTTCCCACATTTAACCAAAAAAATATTTTTATTTTTATCCAGCTTATCTATTTTTTTAATCGATTCTTTTAATTCGTATTGGTTATCTTCATATTTAACTGGAATCTCAATATCTTTATCTCCTATATGAAAATATTTATTGTTTTCATTTTTCCACATTTCTACTTCTTTTAAAACTTTATCATTACATATATATCTAATAACTACCTTCGCTGGATCGATTACATGATATTTTGAATCTTCCAGAAAATTTTTATTTTTATAATCTACAGTATATAAATGTACTAGTCCATCATATCCTAAATTCTTATTAAATGAATTTTCTTTAATACTTTTAATACTGTTAGGTAAATATACATCTTTTAAATGATTAAGTGAAAATGCATAATTTTCTATAAATTCTACTCCATCTTCAATAGTTAATGAATTAATAAAACAATCATGCCATGTATTCTGAAACGCACATTTCCCTATTTTTTTCACATTTCCTGGAATAACTACATTATCTATTTTATTTCTTGCAAAAGCTTTTTGTCCTAGTTCTGTAACAGTTTTAGGAATATCTATTGATGAAAAATTATTATTGTTAAATCCAGATAAATATGTTAATGTACTAGGCAAATTTATTTTACTTATTTTATTATCACTAAAAGCCATATCACTTATTTTAACAACACCTTCTGGTATAGTCACCTCTTCTAATTCATTAAATGCAAAAGCTACTGGTATAGTTTTTAAACTGCTAGGTAAGTTTAATTTAGATATATAATTTAATGCAAATGCCCCATTACCAACATTTATAACATTTTCTGGTATAGTTAGCTCCTTTATCATATTGTTATTAAAAGCTAACATTCCTATTGTAGTTACAGCTTTAGGTATTTTAATACTTGTTAAACAATTATTACGAAAAGCCTCATTTCCTATAGTTGTTATAGTATCTGGTATAATTATACTATTTATTCCATTATTTTTACTTTGTTTTGCATTTGCTTGATTATTTAAACTTCCTTGTTGCTTAATATCGGTAAAAAATGCCTTATCTCCTATAGTTGTAACTTTCTCTCCCTTTTCATTTTTATTTGGAAGAATTATATCTTTATCTGTCTTTAGTTTTTCTTTACCTAATTCTGAAAATCCAGTTATAATATTACCTTCAAATGTAAAATATTTTGCTTCCCATACTTCTTTATTTTTATCATCTTTTGGAACTTCAGCTCCAGGTTTGTTTGAAGTTTTACTAGATGACTTATTAGGAATTTTAATCTTTACATCTTCTAAATAATAATCATAGAATTCTCCATTTAAATTTTTAAATTTTATTATATATTCTTTTCCTTTTACTAATCCTGAAACTCCTAATTCTATTGTTTTTCTATCTTTACTTAATGTTGCTAAATTAACTTTTCCACCTTCAATATAAAAACTTTTTTTATCTATTGATTTGATTTCACAACCTAATTTAATTATTATTTTTTCATTGGTTACTAATTTTACACTTTCTATTTCTAATTTTTTATTAACTTTTTTAGTATTTAAATTGTTAACTATCTCTTCTAATATATTTCTTTTTATTCCATGTCCTACTTGTACTATATTTTTTATAATCTTTTCTTTCAAGCAATTTTTTTGTGAATCGTCTAACACATCTCCAACTAATTGTACTGGACTCTTTTCCATTCCTGATAAAGGAGCTATAGTAAGTGCATCTATTAACTCATTAAAATTATTTGATCCATCCTTTGCAATGTATAAAGTTTCCAACTCTTTTTCGTTATAAAATTCTCTTATAACTTCTGAATTTGTTTTTATTCTATTGCATCCAGATACTCTTTTTCCATTTAAATCAGTTCTTAATTTTTCTGATATAACACTTTCTCCACCAATTATATATATTGATTTTGAATTTTTAACTATATCCTTTGCTGCAACAAATTCTTTACCATCACTTAAAACTATTGCCATTTCATCTCGTGATGCAGGTGCTGCTATAGATAATCCATCAGCAAGACCATTATATCCATTAACAATTGCTACCTTCTCTACATTTCCCATAGATTTAATAATTTTTTCACAGGTTTCATATCTATTTTCTCCACCTAATCTGTCAATATTAACATTCATCTTTGAAAGTTGTTTTTCTACATTCTTACTAATAACACATTCCCCACCAATAATAATTATATTCTTAATATCTAGCTTCTTAATTTGATTCATTGTAACTTCATTCAATGCATTTTTTTCTGTTAATAAAATTGGTGCATTTTTCATTTTTGCTAAAGGTGCTACTGCTATAGCATCTGATATTGCTGTAGAATTAATTAAAATCACCGTATCTGTATTATTAAATTTATTACTTATTTCTATAGCAGTTTCAAATCTTGTTTTTCCTGCAAGGTGTTCACTGATAATTTTATTATTCTCAGCTGCAAAAGCTCCTATAAACCTACTTGCGATACTACCTCCTATTAATAAAGCCACTAGTAGTTTGAATGTCTTCTTCATTTTTTCCTCCTTACATAATATAGGTTATAACAATTAATTTCATTTTTTTAAAACTAATAACATATCATTAGTCACCTAGTTTATTTAAATATTTACATATTTTTATTTTATTGTATATTTTAACATTATTATACTATAGAAATATAATATTTTGTCAAAATATCATTTTTTATGTATATAATTATAAAATCCCTCTGAATTCTCAGAGGGACTTTCGTATATTATTAAAATAATTATAATTTCTATTTTAACCAATTCTATAGGGTTCCAAGCATAGGCGTAAAGTTAAGCCTGAAAATTCCAAAATCATAGTGTTAAAAAGCAATAATGAAAAAATTTAAAACGATAGTCTGTGAAAATTTCAAAGAAACTCTAAATCAATTTTCAATGAATAGCTTATTAAATTTTTTATTATTACATAGTGTAGTAATAAATTAAAAAAATGTTTTATTGGAATAAAGTGGCTTAGCTTTACGCACATGGGGTTCCAAGTTGACTTTTAAAATTGCTCATTCCAAAACTTGGATACCTGAAATAGATATTATCATTTATCTATTTCACAGGTGATTTTTTATGGTGATTACATACTTTCTTTTATATATTTTTTTCTACTTAGCAAATAGAATATTATTTGAATACTTGCTCCTAAGCCTAAGATTAATAACGCTTTTTTCATAAGAAGTGTTGTGATTGTCATATTTGAGCACATAACATACAAGTAATACATACCTAGTCCTCCTCCAACAAAAATTGGTATGAAAAATGTTATAGCTAATTCTTTGCTTATTAGAGTTTTTATTTCTTTTTTAGTTACACCTATCCTTATCAATGTTGCTATTCTTTCTTCTTCATTATTTATGTCTGACAATACTTTATAATATAAGACAACACCATTTGCTATTACAAACAATAGTCCTATAAAAGACATTGTAAAAAATACTATGCCATAATTTTCTATTTGCAACTTTATAAGCTCTTCTTTATACATTGGTCTATAATATTCTTTTCTTCCTTCCTCATCATATGAATGTTTACCCCAAAGATTTCCTTCTTTCCAAAATGATTCATTTAAGTTATTTTTAATTCTTAAATAATTTACTAAAGAGTAAAAACCTTTATCTCCATTTTTAACATTTATTAAATGAATATTTTCTACTGCTTTTACTGATAACTTATTTTTTAAAAGTTCATAGTCTCTATCATCTAAAACAAAAGCACTTCCTAATTGATGATTTACAAAAGGAACTCCTTTTCTACTTTCAATATTTTCTTTTTCTAAATTAAGAATATAGCTATTTCCTATAACTTTTTCTACACTTCCTACATTTATTACATAATTATTATTTATATTTTCTTTTTCCAATTTTCTTGCCTCTTCAACTTGGCTTTCACTAAGCGTGGCTAAAATAGCTTTTGGATGATTAAATTCTATTTTTTCTTTCACTACATTTATATATTGTGCACTGCTAGGCTTTATATCAATGGTTTCATTCATATGCTTATTATAATTGCTTTCACTTACAACCGTTCTGGCTCCCCAAAATATAAACCCCTCATTCTCCGCTCTAAACATAGGTACATTTAGACACTCTAATATCTTATAATCTTTTATTGTTCCCTTTTCATCTTCTATTATTTTTTCTACTTCTTCTTTTTTTATTTTATTGTAACCTTCATCTTCAACAAACATAATATCAAATGGATTGTTCATATTTATATATTCTCTACTTGATACATATAAAGAATAACTAAACCCAACAAAGAACATTGCCCCTGCCATTAATAAAGAGATCATATACAGAACATTTTTATACCCTAAAAATCTATGGGACAAATTTGAAAGAATAAGAATATTTTTATTATAAGCTCTAGGAAACTTATTAAATATCTCTTTAATCAAAACAATGCCTGTTCCTATTATCATATAGGGACATATTATTGTAAAAGTTATAAATAATCCAAGCATATAAGATTTATTTTTAAAGATTTCATTTAAAAGAGTTTTAGGTAAACAATATAATGATATTATAAATAGTACTAAAGCTATTAACCCTATCACTGTATATTTTTTACCTATTTCACTTTTCTTTGAAGACTTTAAAATTTCCATTATAGACATTTTTCTTATATAAATTACATTAAATAAAAGATTACATAAAAATATTACTAGGAATATCCCTAAACTTAATAAAAAACTCTTATAATTCAATTTGTATGGAATTGATGCTCCATTCAATATTTTATTTAACCCCATATAAAATAATCTTCCAAATATAACACCGCCTAAAATTCCTGTTATTGATGAAGACACCATTATCCCTAAATTTTCTATAAGTATTTGCTTCGTTAAATCCTTAGTAGTCATACCTAAAGTTAAATACATTCCAAATTCTTTACCTCTATTTTTTAAGAAAGCTATATTAGTGTAAGTTATAAAGACTATTGAAAATATTACAATTCCTATTAACGCAATTTTAATAGTCTCGTATAATGAAGTTTTTCCTATGCTTTGCAAAATGATTGGATTAAACATTAAACTTCCATACATAAATAACATAGCTACAATTAATGCATTAATAAGATAAAAGGAAATATATTTGTTGAAATTATGAATAAAATTTTTACGTATTATAGAAGAAAAAGTCATTATTTATCCCCCCCTATAACACTTTGCACTTCTAATATTTTATCGAAAAAATCTTTTCTATCTCCATTTGATGCTATCTCTATTTCGATTTTACCATCTTTAATAAATATTATTCTTTTACAAAAAGATGCAGCAAAAGGGTCATGAGTTACCATTAAAATGGTACTATTAATATCCTTATTCATGCTACTTATGGTTTCCATTACATTATTAGCTGATTTTGAATCTAGGTTTCCTGTTGGCTCATCTGCAAATATTATAGCCGGTTCATTAATTAAGGCCCTTGCAGCTGCTACTCTTTGTTTTTGGCCACCAGATATATGATATGGATACTTCTTTTTTAAATCTTCTATATTGAAAAATGTCATAAGACTATGAACTTTTTTTCTATTTTCGCAGGCTCCAATTTATCTAATATAAGTGGTAGTGCTATATTTTCTTCCAAATTTAAACTATCTAAAAGATTAAAATCTTGAAATATATATCCAATATTTTTTCTTCTAAACAAAGCTAACTCATCTTTTTTCATTTTACTTATATTTTTGTCCTTTATAATTATTTCTCCTGAAGTTTTATTGTCTACCCCCGAAAGTATATTAAGTAATGTTGTCTTTCCACTACCACTAGGTCCCATTATTCCAACAAATTCTCCATCGTTAATAGTTAAACTTATTCCATCTAATGCTTTTACTTCTTTTACACCTTTGTATGAACTATAAATCTTTGTTAAGTTATTTATCATTAAAATTTCCATTTCTAAACTCCTCACCTATTTTTAAAATTACTTTTACTTTTTCATCTAAAACTTCAAACTAAAAATTTAATTCTTATATGCATAATACTAGTATAAAGGGGAATCCATTTGTCTTAAATGGATTCCCCTTACACAATGTTACATTTCTGCAATGTTTAATTCTAAATAACTTTTTCATCTTTAAACTTAATACTAACTTTAGTACCTTTACCAACATCGGATTGTATATCAACTAAAATTCCAAGTTTCTTAGATATCAATTTTACCATATATAGTCCAATTCCTGTTGAACTTCTTTCTTGTCTTCCATTGTTACCAGTAAAAAATGGATTAAATATCCTTGGTAAATCTTCTTTATTTATACCTACTCCATAATCTTTAACTATTAATTCTACTTCTCTAGCATCTTCTTTTGCATATATCTCTATCCTACTGCTATTTTTAATTTTAGAATACTTTATAGCATTAGCTATTATTTGCTCTAACATATATAAAAACCATTTTTTATCAGTATAAATATAAATATTTTCACTAATATTTACCTTTGGAAACACTCCTTTATATATAAAGTCTCTTTTTTTTAAATTAATTGCATTACTAACTAGTTCTTTAAGATTATAGGGGTTTGTAACATAATCTCGTGAAAAATCTTCTAATCTCAATAAATTTAAACACTCTTCTAAATTTTTTTTAATTGAAGAGTTCTCTTCCTTTATATCCTTAATATATTTTATTTCTTTATTTTCTAATTCACTTTTCTCACAAGCTAAATCAATTACTGTTATTGATGTTTTCATATTATGAATCCATTGAGAAAACAAATAATCTTTACCTTTTATTTTTTCCTTTAACTCATAGATTTCATTAAGATACTCATTATGAATTTCATCAATTACATTTAAAATTTCCTCTTCTTTATAATCAACATTGTTCTTTTTGTAATTAGGACTTTTAATGCTATCTGCAAGTTTTTGTTTAAATCCACAATACTTAATAATCTCAATAATGAAATAAACTATTATCACTGTTCCACTTAATATTAATGGATATAATATCTCACTATTTTCAAATAATAAAAAGTAGAATACTATTATGAATGTAGTATTTACTATTAGAGCTATTAAATCTCGTCTTTTTAATTTTAAAACCCTAATTATCAACTCCATTAAAGACATATCCTACCCCTCTTTTAGTTACTATAGAATTATTTATACCTAAATCACTTAATTTCTTCTTAACCCTTGTCATATTAACGGTTAAAGTACTATCTTCTATAAAATTACTATCATCCCATAAAGCTTCTAAAAGCTCTTCTCTACTAACTACTTTTTCTATATTTTTTATAAGTATATTTAATATTCTATACTCATTTTTTGTAAGCTCTATAATTTGATTTTTATATTTAAGCTTCATACTATTATTAATTAAGGTTAATTCTCCAACCTCAATTTCTTCCTCGTTATAATCCTTAACCCTTCTTAATAAAGCATTAATTTTAGCAAGTAATATACCTATACTAAAAGGTTTAGTTACATAATCATCCGCTCCAAGTTCCATACCTCTTATCTGTTCGCCTTCATCACTTCTAGCAGAAAGTATTATTACTGGAATTTTATATAACTTTCTAATAAGCTTTAAAAAATAGAAGCCATCAAATTTAGGTAAATTAATATCTAAGATTATCAAGTCTGGATTAATTTTAGTAATATATCCCATGACATCGTCAAAATTTTCAACTGTATCAACATTATAATCGTATACTCTTAAATATTCACTTATATATTTTTTTAATTTTAAATCATCTTCAATTAATAAAATTCTCATTACAATCTCCCATAAAATACTTAATTATTAAATTCTATCACATTTACTCTCTAATATAAATATTATCATATCTATATAAACTATTTTGTAAGCCTCTCTAAAATAATATAATTAATCAAAGTTTTTTTAAGTTTATTAAATACAAAATCCCTCTGAATTCTCAGAGGGATTTTCGTATATTATTAAAATAATTACAATTTCTATTTAAACCAATTCTATAGGGAAACAAGCTCAAATTTAAATTTATTCAATAACTTTAAAATATTTTTATACAAAATATAGTGTTGAATTCCAAGTGCTTCAGAGCATGTCTCACTATTTGGGGTATCCAAGTTTTGGAATGGATAATTTTAAAAGTCAACTTGGAACCCTATATAGGGTTCCTAATTAAATCTTAAACTTATTCATTTATCAAATGAGAAAACTCAAATTAATATTTTTTCAATAACTAACAGATTATTTTAGTTAAGAGTTAATAGTGAATAGTTGTGGTTATCACTACTCACTTTGCTCCTAGTAATTCTCAATGTATTTTTAACTTTAAGAAACTGATGCACAGTTTCATCAATAATTTTTAATTCTTAATTCTTAACTAACTATATTTGTACTTATTTTTCTCAACCGATAACAAAAATTTGATGTATAAATTTAAGTTATAGATTGCATCCCTATATTTCTATAGTAATTTTTATAAAAGTGATTTATCTGGTGTTACTAATATCTTAACGTGCTTCTTCTTATCTGGACCTATTAATGTACCAAATCCTTCTTTAACAATATCATCTAAGTGAATTTTCTTTGTTATATATCCATCTGCCTTTATCCTTCCATCATTCATTTGAGCCATAGTTGCTTCAAATTCGTGTCTATAAGCTAATGTACCAACAATTTTTTTCTCTGTGAAAACTAAAACGTTTGGATTGAAATTTAATCCATCTTCCCATATGCTTGTAACTACCATAGTCCCTTCAAATTTTAAGCTATTAACACCTGTATCAAAACCTATTTTTGCTCCTGTAGTTTCAAATGCAGCATCTACTCCTACTCCATTTGTAAGTTTTTTAACTTCTGATGCTATATCAACTTCATTTGGATCTAAAACAAAATCTGCACCAGCTCTTTTAGCATATTCTTGTCTTATTGATTTTCTTTGTAAAACTATAACAAGTTTAGCACCAGCTGCTTTTAAGCATTCAATTGTAGCTAGTCCAATAGGTCCTGATCCTAAAACTAATGCTGTATCACCTATTTTAAAATTAGCTACCCTTATAGAATGTAGTGCAACGGCCATCGGTTCAACAAGTGCTGCTTGTTCATAACTCATGCCTTCTGGTATCTTGTGTATAAATTCTTGTGGAAATACAGTATAATCAGCAAATCCACCACCACTTCCACAAAGTCCATGGAATCCTAAAGATGAACATAAATTATATTTCCCTTCTAAACAAGCTGGACATTTTCCACATGCTACTATTGGTTCAACAATTACCCTATCTCCAATTTTTAAATTGGAAACACCTTCTCCGATCTCAACTACTTCTCCAGAAATTTCATGTCCTAATACAACAGGTGCAGTAGTACCACTTAAAGGATGTGGCTGACCTACTGGTATAAAAATCGGTCCTCCTAAATACTCATGTAAATCAGAACCACATATACCACACCACTTAACTTTTATTTTCACACTTCCCTTTACAACTTTAGGTTCTTCTATTTCCTCAACTCTAACGTCATTTTTCTTATACCATAATGCTGCTTTCATAATATTCCTCCTAAATTTTATTAGTTAAACTATTCACAATTAAATAAAGCAATAATTATGCCAACTATTTTAATTCTTTATTTTGTTAATTTTTAAATTAGTCTTTCTTACATATTTTCTACAATACACCATATATTTGATTATAAGTGTAAAATAAAAAATGTATCAAAATGAAACAAGAATAATTGTTTCATTTTGATACATCTATCTTTTTTTCTCATTTTGATACACTTTAAATTTTATAAGCAATATTATATTTCTTTACTTTTCTATAAAGTGTAGATCGTCCTATCTGTAATAAATTTGCCGCTTGAACCATATTCCCATTACTTTGTATTATAGCTTTTTCTATAGCTTCTTTTTCTAATGTTTTAATAGCAACTACATTTTCAAATGTTTTCTCCTCTTTTTTACATGTATTTTCTACTTCATAAGAAACTAATATATTTTTTTCACTTAAATAAAAATCACGTTCTACAACATTTCTTAATTCTCTAACATTACCTTCCCAATAGTTATCTTTTAACTTTTCCACATAATCTTTATTAATTTTTTTAACTTCTATTCCTTTTTTTATAGATAAGTTTTTTGTAAAATAATTAACTAACAATCCTATGTCTTCCTTTCGTTGCCTTAACGGTATTGTTTTAATATTCATAACACTTAATCTATAATAAAGATCATTTCTAAAATTTTTTCTATTTACTTCTTTTTTTAATATTCTATTTGTTGCACCTATTACCCTTACATCTAATTGCTTTTCAAAAGTTCCTCCCACCCTAATTATTTTTCCATTATCTAAAACCCTTAAAAGTTTACTCTGCATATCTAGCGGTAATTCACCTATTTCATCTAAAAATATTGTTCCTCCATCTGCCAATTCAAATTTTCCTGCATGCCCTTCTTTAGCTGCTCCAGTAAATGCCCCTTTTTCATAACCAAAAAGTTCACTTTCTACTAATTCTCTTGGTATAGATGCACAATTTACAGCTACAAACGGTTTATTTCTTCTATCACTATAGTTATGTATAGATTGCGCTAAAAGTTCTTTTCCTGTTCCACTTTCCCCTTCTATTAATACATTGCAATCACTTTTAGCAGATTTTTTCGCTAATACTATCATATTTTTCATATTCTTATTTTCTGTTATTATATCATCAAAGGTATAGCTAGCTTTAAATCCTGCTAGTTTACTAACTAATTTATGTATATGTTTTGTTTCTTTAAAAGTTATTACCATACCAATATTTTTATTATTTACATTCATTGGAACTGCGTTAACAATACATTTTATTTTGTCATTTTTTATTTTAAAATCACTCTCAATATTATAAATTTCTTTTTTATCACCTTTTAATAATGCTTTAAAATCAATATTAGTAATTAAATTTTTAATTTCTAAATTCATAACATCATCTAAAGTTAAGTTTAATACCTCTAAAGCTCTACCATTTATCCTCTTAATGTTACTATCTGAATCAATGACTATCATTCCATCTGATATGGAATTAAAGGTTATATTCAAAAGGTTATATGACCTACTTAAAGCAAATTGTTTTTGTATTGATTCTGCTGCAGATGTCACTATTCCTAAAGTATGTGAATGTGCATCATAATAATTTCCAGACATATTTATACATCCTATTATCTCTTTATCTTCATCGTATATAGGTGATGCAGAGCATGTCCAAGAATGTTGACTTATACCAAAGTGCTCTGCTCCTATTGTTTGTATTGGTTTTTTTAAATAAAGAGCAGTTCCTATTGCATTAGTACCAACTTCTTCTTCACTCCATAATTCACCTTTTAAAAAATTTAATTCATTTACCCTATCCATTATATCTTCATCACCAATAACCTCAAGTATATAACCATCTTTATCTGCTAAAATCATAGCAAAACTTGACCCTTCAACTATTTTATATACACTTTCCATAACTGGCTTAGCTATTTTTATTAATTCCCTATTTTTATCTATAAGCTCTTTAATATTACTATGCTTATTTTTACCTTTTCCACCCATAGGATTAACATTATATTTTTTACATCTAATCCATGATTCTAATATTTCATTTCTTACTTGTTCATTTATAATATCATCATATATAAAATTTTCCCAAGCGTTTTTTATGAATGTTATGTATTTTTCCACTAAAATCTCCCCTCTTTTTCTTTAAAAGATATTATGTTCTTAATGTAGCTTTTACTCTATTTTTCTTTAATATTAAATCTATTGCATCAACTATATTATTTACTACAATATCAGCTTGAAACACAGCTTTAGTAAAACATCCTTCTTTTCCAATTATAGCTATAGATATTATACTGTTTTTAAACATTTCTATGTCATTTTTCCCATTGCCAATGGCTACAGTACTATCCCTAACAAGCTCCTGAACTATTTTCTTTTTATCTTCACATGCATCATCTTTATTAAAAATTTTTACTTTAACAGGAAGTTCCATGCATTGCTTTTCTACAGTACCATAAGTATCTGCTGTAACAACAAATATATTAACGTCTTCACATGATAATTCTTTGATTTTTTCTTTTACTTCTTCAATTAATACACCATCTTCTGCAATGGTACCATTAAAATCAAAGACAACATTTTTTATTCCAATACTTTTATAACCTGGTATATCAACTATTATCATTTGTCCAATACTCCTCTCGCTTAATATATAATCTTATAAAACTCTCTTCCCTATATGCTTTTAGTTTTTACTATACACATTCATTATACTATCATATAATGAAATAAGCTTTATTTTTAACCTATATCAAAAGTAAAAAGCTTAATTTTACAACTTTATATACTTTTAGCATATTTTCACTGTTTAAAATTTATTATATATAATTAAGTGCTATTAAAAAACATATAATATTTATACTTTTTAGGATAAAATATATATTGAATGAATTTTAAATAAAACTCAACTTAAAATCATATGGAGGTTACATCATGTTTTTTCTATTAGGCTTAACATTATTTACATTTATAATTTTTTTAACATCTTATCTGCTTGATTCAAGAAAGTTAATTAATGGATTATTATTTAATATATTTTTATTTTCAGCTATAATAACATCTATATATGCTGCATTTTCAACACAAAATCGTTTTTTAATTATTATAGCTCTTATTTTTATTTTTTTCTTATTGTTGATTCCTATATTTGGTATTCACGCATTAATAGTAGGCTTATTCATAAATACTAAAATTCTTATAAATCGTGAGGGAAAACGTTTTTCTAATTTATTAACTTTATTCATAGCTATTGGATTAATATTATTCCTTATTGGCTCATTTATCTTATCAACCAATTTATTTTCTCAAGAAATAAATATTTTCTTAAGTAGTTTTGTTGTAATTTCATTATATTATTTCTTTGATGTTTTTAATTTTTTGATGATATCATTTTTATATCAATTTAACCATCCAAAATTAAATCAAGATTTTATTATCGTTTTAGGTAGTGGATTAATTGGAGATAAGGTTCCACCTCTATTGGCAAGTCGCATTAATAAAGCAATTGAATTTTATAATAAGCAAAGTATTGTTACAACTCCTCCGAAAATTATTTTTTCTGGCGGACAAGGAAATGATGAAAAAATTTCAGAATCCTTAGCTATGCAAAAATATGCAGTTGAAAAAGGTATTCCATTTGAAGATACAATTTTAGAAGATAAATCAACTACCACCTTTGAAAATATGACATATTCAAAAAATATAATGGATAATTTAAGTAATAATAAATACAATAGCATATTTACAACAAATAATTTTCATTTATTTCGTGCTGCTCTATATGCAAAAATGGCCGGCTTAAAAAGCCAAGGAATTGGTTCAAAAACAGCACTTTATTTCTTGCCAAATGCATTAATTAGAGAATATATAGCTATTGTAGTAATGCATAAAAAACGTCATATAATTATTATTTCTTTAATATTAATCTTTAATTTAATGTTAGCTTTGATACAACACTATTTTATTACTCCATATTTGTAATAAAACATAGTAATTTATATAAAAAATCCTCCTTTGTATTTTAAGTATTGGTATAAAAACCAACTACTTATAACCGAAAGGAGGATTTTTTATAATATAATTTAAATATATAAAGTTTTTATAAAAATTTCTTTTCTTTTAACCATTCTAATGAACTAATTATTTCATCATATTTGCCAACTTCTAAGGTCCATGTTGCTTCTTTAGACGTTTCATTAATTTTATTTAAAACATCTAAGATAGAAATGTCTCCATTTAAAATTCCATTATGATTATCTTTTATTCCGTAATTATTATGTAAATGTACATGCCCAATCCTTTTGCCAAGCCCTTTTATCCAATCTTCTAATGGTATTTTAGAACAATAGTTTGCATGACCTATATCAAGACATGCTGAAAATGCAGGATGATTTACTCCATCTATAAGATTTGCAATATGCTCATAATCGCTATCATATTCATTTTCTATATGTATTTTTATTGAATCATCTTTATTAGATAAAAATTCTTTCCAAAATATTTTAGAATTATATTCCCAAGAGCTCTTAAAATATACCATTTCATTAAAACACGTATGAAAAATTATACGTTCTGCACCTATTTCTTTTGCCATACAATAGGAACTTTCAAACCTTTTCATAGTAGCATCTTTTATTAAACTATCAAAGCTTGCAGGGCATAAATCTAAGAAAGGTCCATGTACTGAAAGTGATGGATTTTTTATTATTTTATTTAATCTTTCCTTATAGTTTTTCAAACTTTCTTCTTTACAGTCTAATGATTGACCAATGCCAAACTCTATTATTTCTATACCAATAGGATAATTTTTTAAAACTTTCTCCATATCTTTATCCTCTAAAAGATGTGATAAATATATTTTTTTCATAATGATACTCCTTTGTAAAACTTTATATGCTTTATAATATAAGTTTTTAACGAAATTTTCAATTTATACTTTTCTAAAAGCTTAAATTTAACACTAATTTTAAAATTGAAATATTTTCAATAAAAATTAGAGGCGTTATTTCTATATTACACCTCTAAAATTAATTTTATTCTATTCTACGAAGTTAAGTCTTTCTACTATACTTTCTCTACTCACCAATTTATATCCGATAATTGGAATTATCATTATTAATATGGCTATAATTGTTATAGCTACTAAAATTGATATTATACATATAGAAATGTTTAATCCTCCATAAATCGGTAACATCATTGGCGCTACATATGACACAGTAATTCCTAATGGTATTATGAGTAATGATGATAATATTATATAATATAGTCCTTCAAATAATATCATCTTTTTAAGCTGCTTTTTTGTCATACCGATAGATTCAAGCATAGCAAATTCTACTCTTCTTAAAAAAATACCTGTTAGAACTGTATTCATTACATTTATAATTCCTATTAACCCTAAAATACCTGAAATAATAGCTCCAATTGATAAAAATATTACTTTAATACTTTTTAATCCTTCTATAAAAAAGTTTTTGGAACTTAATTTTAAAGAACTATTTCCAGATTCAATAATAAGTTTTGATATAATTTTGTCTGCATTTTTTAAATCAGTTCCATCTTTTAATTCAACATTAAGACAATCTACATAATTTTTATAATCAGAGAATATTTCTTTAAATGCATTTTCTTCTATATTTAAAAATTCTAAATTATTTGATGCAAATTCACCATCTTTCTTTGACACAACAGCCATAACTTTAAAATCTTTTTTAACTTCTTTTAGCTTCCCATTTTCATCTACTACTTCAAAAGTTAAAGGTAAAGCATCTCCAGCTTTTACAGAGTTATCTTTTTCTGATGTAGGATAATATATAATATTGTTTCCTTTTTTAAATTCATTTTTATCTATAGTTCCATCAATAATCTTTAAGTTTTCTACTTCTTTATCTATCATATCAGCCTTTAAAGCTCTAACACTTGCATATATTGTATTTTTATCTATTGGATCAATACTAAATCCTATATATTTTTTGCTAGGATCACCATAACTTTGTAGTTCTTTTTTAAATTTTTCATCAATTTTAATTTTACTCCAAAAACTAATTATTGTTCCATCCTGTTCCGGTGTAATTCCACTATAATAAGGCGTTACATTTTCTACCATATCCAACTCTTTAATTTTCTCTATGAATTCTTCTGTTATAGGTTCATATCCTTTGCCTGACTGAATACCATTATATACAAGATTTTCAATTGAAATATCTGATGCCATTTGAGCATCTGCATGCTTTTTAGAGTCTAACCCCATAGTTGCATTTACAGTGAATATAACAGTTAAGGCACTTAATGAAATTGAAAGTATAGATAGTATAACTCTTTTCTTATTTTTTATAATATTACTCCATGCCATCTTGTAAATTTTAGCTCCATAGGCACCTTTTTTAACCTTTTTCTTTGATTCATTATCAGAAATTACATATCTAACTGCTTCAATCGGTGAAACTTTTCCTGCCACTCTTGCTGGCTTATTACAACTTATTAAAGCAGTTATTAATGAAAAAATTGTTGATACTAAAAACATACTTAAGCTATGGGAAACCACAGTTATATTGCCAAATATAGTAAATTCAAGTGCCATAGGAATAATAATTATTGACACAATATATCCTAAAATAAGTCCTATTGGTATACCTATAATAGAAAGTTTAATTGCTTGTTTTAGTATTATTTTTTTTAGTTGTTTTGATGTAGTTCCAATTGTTTTTAAAAGACCATAAAATCTAATATCTTTAGCTACAGATATATGAAAAATATTATATATTATTAAATATCCAGTAATCATAACTATTAATAATCCAACACTTATAGCTATGACTTGTTCCATGTTGTCTGATTGAAACATTCCATTTTCTTCTTTATCATATTTAGGGTTTGCTTTATAACTTAACGCTCCTATTTTTTGTCCTATCTTTTGTATTTCATCTTTAGCTGTCTTAAATGAAGATTCATCATTTAAATTTTTAAGAGTAATAAAGGCTACTTTAGTATTTTTTTTATCTATTATTTCACTATTATACTTTTCTATAAATTCATTACTCACAAAAATTTTTGTTTGATTTGAACCCCTTGGTACTAAAGACTCATAATAACCACTTAAAACACACTCTATAGTCTTAACTTCACCGTTAATTTCAACATCTAAATTTATTTTCCCCCCAACTTTTTTCTCTATCTCTAAAACTTCTAATATCCAAGTTGGAACAAAAACTTCCTCTGGTTTTTTAGGGTAAGAACCTTCTATAGGAACTACAGCCATCATATCAAATGCAATTTTATTTTTCACCGATTCTAAAGCTATATTTTCATTTAATAATTCTTTATTTTTAACCCCTTCAACACTAGCTAATTGAATAATTCCTACCTTATCAACATTATCTACTGAATTTAACTTTTTTTCACTTTCTTTGTTTATGTTAAGATATCCATCACAATTAACATTATAATTAGAAACTATATCATAAATCTTGTTAGTTTTATAAAATGTCATACCTCCTGATATAGTAATTGTTATTAATATGGTAGTTAATATTATTGCAAGTATTGCGCATACATTTCTCATTTTATTAGCTTTCAAGCTTTTTTTACTCAATTTATTAACAGAATTTCTATTATTATTTTGCAACATAATTTCTACCCCCTATTCACAACAATTTTTCCATCTTCAATTCTAATTATTCTATCTGCCATCTGTGCTATTTGTTCATTGTGAGTAATCATGATTATAGTTTGATTAAACTTATTGCTTGTAAACTTCAAAAGTCCTAGTACTTCTTGTTCTGTTTTAGAATCTAAATTTCCTGTTGGTTCATCTGCTAGTATAATAGAGGGTTTAGTTACTAATGATCTAGCAATAGCTACCCTTTGTTGTTGACCACCTGAAAGATTGTTAGGGAGCCTGTTAATTTTATCTGTTAATCCTAAAGTTTCTATTATTTCATCAACATATTTACAATCAACTTTTTCTCCATCAAGTTCTATTGGTAATACTATATTTTCATATACATTTAAAATTGGAACAAGGTTATAATTTTGAAATATAAACCCTATATTTCTACGTCTAAAAATTGTAAGTTCATCATCATTCATTGAAAATATTTCTTTATTATCAATAACAACTTTACCTTTACTGGCCCTATCTAATCCCCCTATTAAATGCAATAATGTACTCTTTCCAGAGCCTGATGTTCCTACTATGGCAACAAACTCCCCCTTATCTATCTCTAAACTAACACCATCTAAGGCCTTAACTAAATTTTCATCTTTACCATAATGTTTTTTTAAATTTTCTACTTTTAATATACCCATATCTTTTATCTCCTCTCAAATACCTGTTAGCATTATAATATCACTACTATATTGCTACAGACCTCACAGAATTGAGATATTTTAAAGTCTAAAAGTAACAGTTTAGTGATATTTATATTTATACACCTTTTAATTTTCAATTTTAAGATTGTTACTTTTTTAAGTTAATAAATTTGTGATTTGTTTTGAATGTCTATACAAAAAAAAGCAGCATAATAAAAATGTTGCTACTTTTAATTCTTTAAAAATATTGAGAAAGTACTGCCCTTACCTTTTTTAGAATTTACTTTAATATATCCACCTTGTTTTGTGATTATTTCATTCGCTAAATATAATCCGATTCCTACACCTTCAAATTCATTTACTTCCTTACCTCTATAAAATCTTTTAAATATATTATTTATGTCTTTATTTTCTATACCAATACCTGTATCTGTAATATCTATTTTAGTAAATAGTTGCCATTCATCTACTATAATCTGAATTTCCCCTCCATTTTCAGTATATTTAACTGCATTTTCAATAATATTAAATATTGCTTCGCTGGTCCATTTTTTATCATGACATAACTTCAACTTTTGCGGACAGCTAACTGTAAGTTTTATATTTTTATTTTCTGCCTTTAAATAAATCCCTTTTAAAGAAATTGCTATAGTATCCATTAAAAAAGTATTTTTATTATTAAGCGTAATTATATTACTTTCAAGTCTAGACATTTTAATTAAGGCTTGTACTAACCATTGGAGCTTTGAAACTTGATTTCTCATATTACTTAAAAATAGTTTTTCATTATTTTCATCTAATTCTCTTTCAATTAATGTATCATTGTACATACATATATTAGCTATTGGAGTTTTTATTTGATGTGAAATATCTGAAATTAAAGATTTGATACTATCTTTTTCCATGAAATATTTTTTTCTATCAGTTTCTATTATATCAACAAGTTGTTTTAATTTATTTTCAAGTTTTGAAAGTAAAGTTTCCTTATCTGTATCAAATACAATATTTTCTTCATTACATATAATTTTATCAATAATGTCACTCATTCTATTAGAAAAGTTTAAAACCTTATTCCTTAATAAATATACAAATCCAGTGATAAGTATGAAAATAATAAATATAAATATACTATTCATAATAAAAATATAATTTAATAATTCATTTAAATCTATATTTACATCTACAACATTTTTTAATTTATATTTAGTACATAAAAGAAAAATACTACTTATAATTAAAATAATCATAATAAATACTTTGTATAAATTATCTAATAAGAGTAATTTTACACTTTTCAATTCACTTCACCACCCCAACAATATCCTACACCATAAATAGTTTTAATATATTTGGGCTTTGATGGATTATCTTCTATTTTTCTTCTAAGTCTATTAATATTTACTGTTAATGCATGTTCTTCTATATACCTATCATCTTCCCATATGGATTCTAATAATGTTTGTCTTGTTAAAATCTCACCTTTTGATGTTACTAATTTTTTTAAAATTTTATATTCTGTTGGTGGCAAATCTATTATTTCTCCATTTTTATATATAGTCATATTATCAAAGTCAAATTCAAATTCACCACTTTTTAATATATCTAAAATAATACTTTTACTTTTACCATATCTTCTTAAAACTGCTAAAACTCTTTCCCTTAATATATTTAAACTAAAGGGTTTTGTAATATAATCATCACCACCAATTTTTAGTCCTGTTATAACATCTAATTCCATATCACAAGCAGTAAGAAATATAATAGGATTAGAATACGTTTTTCTTATCTCTTTACAAAATTCAAATCCACTTCCATCTGGTAAGTTAACATCTAATATAATAATATCAATATCTTCTTTATATAAAATAATCTTAGTTTCTTCTAATGTAAAAGCTGGAAATACTTCAAATCCATCCATTTTAAAATTAAAACTAATTCCATTGTTTAAAATCACATCATCCTCTACTATCAATATTTTATACAATTTTCATACCCCCACCATATCTTTCTTTAATATTGTATTTCATAACTGTATATTTAAATGAATTGAATAGATTTTAATTTACTTAATGTATAATAAACTATTTTTATTCAACACCTTTAATCTCCGACTTTAATTTGCTGAAATATTCATCCATAAATTTTAGTCTTTCTTTACCTATTTCTATTACTTTCTTTGTGTACAATTTATTAGGAATTTTTTTAAATTTTACTTCATATTCAATAAAAGGTGTATGTTTAGAAACATCTTTTAATCTTCCATTTTCAACAGTATTAATTTCTAAATAATCATCTATTGATTCATCTACTATTAATCTTTGACCAAATTGCCCTGCTAACATAAAAGTACGAGCTATTCCACTTGCTCCAATAACATCAAGTTTATCTGCATCAAAAAGTATTTTAGCTTCTATTGTTTTTGGCTCATTTCCTGTTCTAAACCTATGTGTAACAATACAATGCTTTATTTTTTCTATTTTTTCTTTCTCATAATTTAAATCTATTAATATATGTTCTGCAATTTCACTACCTAAAATAGCATGATCGATTTCCCCAGTTTTATCATTACTCTCTTCTACTCTTGCAATATCATGTAATAATGCTGATGGAATTAAAACCTCTAAATCAACATTGTTCTCATATTCTGCAAGTAACCTACACATATTATAAACTCTAAATACATGATCCAAATTATGTGCTGAACAAGTTAATTTATTTTGAACAATTTCTATAATTTTTTTATATTTCGTATCTTCATTCATATATAATGCCCTCATATATAATATTTACATTCAATAGTGGAATTTTGTATCCATTAAGTTTTATAATATTTCAAACAAATTATTCTCATTTATAAATTTAATTTTACAATTAACTATGAAATATTTAATTTCTATATATTTTAATTATAAAATGAAACCAAAAATAAAAAAATACTTCTTTATAATTCTAGTGTATGTTTTTCAACATTATTTCTTCTAATGGCTCATAAACCAACTTTTCATTAACCCTTTTACTTTCCATAATTGCTATAGAACGTATAGGAATTTCTATGGATTCAAATTTGTTTGCTTTTATTTTATTATCAAGAATTATTTGTCTTCCAATTGTAATATGAGGGGTATATTTTCTATCATCAACTTTAAATTTATTATCCACTAATAATTTTTTTAACTCCCTTTGTAATTCTATAAGTTCTTCATTTTTTTTAATTCCAAGCCAAATTATTTCTTTATTTCCTTTTTTAAATGAACCAATATCAGATGTAACAAGGTTTCTTGGACTTTTTTGTAATCTATGTAATATACTAATTAATACTTTCAAACTTTTTTCATCAACTTCTCCTATAAATTCAAGTGTTATGTGAAGATTATCTTTATCTGTGAATTTTCCTTTAATTGAATTACTAGCTACTAAATTTTTATACTCTAATAATTTATCTTTTGTTTCTTCATAAAATGTAATTGCAAAAAATACTCTCATTGTTTTCACTACTTTCTCTTATTTATGTACTTTAGTATAATCTTAGTTTAAAATTATTTCTTTATACATTTTTATAAACTAAAAGCCGTCTTAATTTTACTTTTAAGACAGCTTTTAATTCATTATTTATATTTTATCTACCCTACTAATTCCCATGGTGTTTCCCATGAATTACTTACTTTTGCATCTGGTGCAAAGTTTTTTGACCACCATTTAGCTTTATATACTTTTCCGTTATAAGTTACTTTATCTCCTGCCATATATTCCTTATCAGAATTATATAATGGTGCATCTTCTGATGTTTCTCCATCTTCTCCTGGTTTTTCATCTGGTTTTTCTCCTGGAGTCTCTACATCTGTGCCATCTTTAATTAATTTCCATGGTGTTTCCCATGAATTACTTACTTTTGCATCTGGCAAGTCTCCCTTTGTCCACCATTTTGCTTCATAAATCTTTCCTTTATAACTTACTTGTTCTCCTGCTACATATGCTCTATCTGTTTTATATGCAGAAACTCCATCTACTTCACCACCATCGCCTGGATCTTCTGTATCTGGTTTTTCTATTACTTCTGTTCCATCATTTGAATCATATTTTGAAAGTATTTTACCAAACTCAAACTTTTCTTGTAATATAGAACTATCATTTATAGAAACATAATTAGTCTTTCCTTGAGAATTTTGGAAATCCCTATTTACAGACCACATACCTATAAGTCTCATTCCTACAGTTTTACCAAAATTCAAAACTTCCTTTGCTTCATTTTGATCAACTATATTTCCACTATAATCTAAACCATTCATAGGAGTAACTCCTATCATTTTCCAAATATCTGCATCACTTTTCTTTATATTAGCTTGAGTGTATATATTTTTTAATTGTTTATGAACGCTTTTAGCTGAATCTATAACTAAATCTCCCATAGTTCCGTCTGGTACTTTGCTACCAAAACACATAGTCATTACATTTACACCGCTTAAGTCTACGCCATGTTTAACTGCACTTTTTACTACGTCTACTCCATTAGTCATTCCTGAAGGCAACACTGGTAGTGTATACCATACTTCAAGAGGATAATTTTCAGCTTTAAGCTCTTTTTGAAGTAATGCAAGGGCTTCTGAACGCCTTTCTATAGAATCAAAATCTGCTGTCCATGCCCCTTCAATATCAAAATCTACATGTGTTAATCCATAATCCTTAATAATTTTTTTATAAGTATCCTTCAATTTATTAATATCTTTAATTGATGATGCTAATGGTACATTAGCTTCTCCACCAAAGGAAACCATTACATCTCCGCCCATTTGTCTTAAACCTTGAATTTCTTTTAACAAACTACCACCTTGATAATCTGTAGGACCTTCCTCCATATCATAATATGTTCCCCAAGATGGTTGTCCATTTTTATCAACTACAAAACCTAATATAAAGTGTTTTGTTCCTGTTGCCTTTGCATAATCAGTAAGCGAAAATACAGGATACGAACAAGCATCTACATATGGAGCAAATACAGTAGAACCCCATGATTCTTGACCAATTCCAATATTAGTAGATATTTTTGTTTGTATATTTTTAGTGCTTATCTCCTTAGCTTGAACTGTAGTACCTTCCATTAAAATTGGACTAGCAGCCCCTAATATTACTACTGCTGATAACATAATTGCAGCAAGTTTTTGTGATTTCATAATATACCTCCTAAAAATAAATTAACATTTCTTAATTTTCCTAATATTTTTGATGTTTTGTTCTACAATAATGAATTCGTTATCATTTATAAAAACTTTAATATTTTTTATAGTTGTTTTAAAATTTAAATTGAAATATAAGTATTTATTTGGTTTATCTATAAAAAAATATATAATATTACATATATTTTTATACATACTAAAAAACTGTATTAAACTAGAATTTAAATCCTATTTTAATACAGTTTTTATCCAATTTATTATTTACTTAAAATCATATTCTTTTTAACTTTTCCGTACCCAACAAAGCTTAGCACTATCATTGGCATAACAAAGAATATATACATTATAAATACAACACCACCAACACAATAAAGTATTGCACCTGTCAATGCAAACCCAGATTTATTTAAAAATGCACCTAGTGTATTAAATATTGTAGCTAAAACTATACATATCATATGTGGTGTAACTAATGCTGTTGCAATTGCACCACCTACAGCTTCAGCTCCTGACCCAGCCCCAAATATTGTTCCACCAAAATAACTTACTAAATAAATTGAATATATAATACCTAATACTGCTGATATAACTAATGCTTTACTTCTTTTCATTACTTATTTAACCTCCATTATTAGCTTTATTTTGAATTAAATATAACTTTCTCTAATGCACTTATTTGAATTAAATCCCCATTTTTAATTTCAAGTGTTATACTAGGAACTCCAAACTCTCCTGAATTAGATAATATTTCATTAGTTATTGGAAGACCCTTTCTATAAACTATAAAATTCCCTTGTCCCTTAGCTGATGATGCAACATATCTACCTTCTTTAATATCAAGACCAACTTCCCATATTCCTGTAGTTAACTCCTTTAATAACTCAGTATTTGCTGGAGTAAATTTAACATTTTTAATTCCACCTATATCTATTTTTTCGCCATCCTTAATATCAACAGTCACTTTTGTAACCCCCAAATTTTCATCCCCTAAAATTTCATTAACTACTGGAATATTATCCTTATCATAAATAACAAAATTTCCACTTGAATCACTAGTACATACATATCTTCCTTTAGGTATGTCTTGTCCTACTATAAAACTTCCCGTTGCTAATACCGTTTCTACTGCAGTTGAGTTATCTCTTGTTTTAGTTTTATCTTTTACTACTTTTTCATCTGATTTCTTTTTATCACTTTCAACAATATTTTTCTCTTTAACAGTTTTACTATTTTTATTAAGTGGATTTGCTAATATTAAAATAAAAATAATTGCTACAATCCAAAACCACCATCTTTTATAAATTTTCTTTTTAACTTTTCCTTTGTTCATATTACATCACCCCAAAAAATAAATCTGTCACATAACTTATTGCGACAGATTTATTATAAAACTTATATTATTTTATTTGGTATGCTGTAAGCATACAAAGAGAGTAAAAAAATATTTTTTAATTTAAAAGTGCCCCTGTTATCATTATAGTTATAAATGTATATAATACATAACCTAAAATTCTTATATAAATTTTCAAATTATTTATTATAGGTATGTGTTTTCTTATATTTAAAAAATTTGTATATAAAATTGTTAATACTATAAACATTAGAAACATTATCACATCTTTAGAAATATTTTTTGAAGTAGGAAATATAATTACTACTATAAGCATTAAAAATATATACCAAATACATGCTATAATTCTTTTCCAGGTTTGGCCACTTCTAAACCCAGGAATAGCCTTATAAAAATTTTTCAAAGTCATATTATCCGGTTTATATTTATAATTTTCTATCTCCTTATTAAAAAAGTTTCTAAATACATCAACCTTTTCCTTTAAGTCTAAAGGTCCTATTTCTGATAATCCCATATTGGACAAATTTACTCTACATATAGAATCTTCTTTATATGAGTTTAGCTTTAATTTTAATTCTTCTTGTAATTCTCTAACGGATTGATACCTATCATTTGGTAAAAATTTTGTACACTTTTCTATTACTTCTTTTAAAATTCCATCATTTTTTTTATTTTTAGGATAATCCTTTGTTGTCATAAAATTCATTAATATTCCTATAGAATATATATCACTCCTACAATCTGTTTGTGAAAATCCAAATTGTTCTGGTGGCGCATACTCATGTGTACCCATAATAACTGTATCATGATTTTCCTCTGTTTTATAAGTCCTGGCCACATCATAATCTATTAATTTCAAAACATCATCATTACTTATAATAATATTAGATGGCTTTATATCTCTGTGAATTATAGGTTTTTTTAAACTATGAAGTTTTTCTAGTATATTACAAAGACAACTTATATATTCAATAGTTTTAATTTCACTTAAAGGCTCACTAATATTTTCTAAAGTTTTTTCTAATGTAGAACCATTTATAAACTCTTCTATTAATATTAATTTACCACTATATTCTAAAACCTCATAGATATATGGTGTATATATACTCCTAATATTTTGTATTTCTTTATAAACTTCTATATCATAATTATTAAGAATTTTTTTTACATAAATAACATTTGTCTCAATATGTTGTACTAAAAAAATCTTACTTTTTTTATTTTCACTAAGCTTAGTTAATATTTTATAATTTGATAATCTATATTCTACATATTCTTTAAGTAAATCTTCCATTAAAACTCCCCTTTAATCGTTGCTTTTCTCCAATGAAAATTATATCATACTGGTATGCTTATGATAATCACACCAATAAATTTTAAGGAGGATTGTACTTGTGAAAGATAAAAAAACTTCTGAACTTTTAGATATATTAAATTCAATAGATGATACAACCAAATTAAATACATACATAAATGAAACTAAAACTGCTTTTAACAACTTAGATTTTTGCACTTATTTTCAAAATATTCTACATGAAAAAAAACTAAAAAAAAGTAAAATCATAGATGACTCTAATCTTGATAGAACTTATGCTTATCAAATTTTAAGCGGAAAGAAAAAACCTAGTCGTGATAAAATTTTACAACTTTGTATTGCTGCTAAATTAAATCTTGAAGAAATACAAAGAATTTTAACCCTTGGAAACGTAGGACAATTATATGTAAAAGATTCAAGAGATTCAGCTATAATTTTTGCAATAAAAAAGAATCTAAATGTAACTACTACTAATCATTTATTAAGCGATTTAAATTTTGATTTATTAGGCGATTGTTAAAATAAAAAACTTCCAACACATTAACCTAGATTACAATGTTGGAAGTTTTTTATTTTAACATATTATTCATACATAAATTAATATTGACTTGCGTAAAGTTACCCAATTTTTATCACAAGTATTAAATTAATTTATTGTATACATTCATATCTGTTTGTTTCGTCATGAACTTTTTTATCTTTGGAACAATTCTAGTAAAATGCTCTGATTTCAAATGCTCATCCAAAGCCTTTCTACTTTCCCACTCTTCAATCATCGTAATAATTGTAGGATCATTTTCATCTTGATACAATTCATACTTTATACATCCTTCTTCTTTCCTTGTTAATCCTACTAGTTCTTTATAAAGCTGAATAACTTCAGTAAGTTTATTCTCTTTAGCAACATTTCTAGCAACTACCTTTATCATTTAAATCCCTACCTTTTAATTTTTATAATTGAATTATCAATTATCTAACAAAGTTTGTAAGTATTTTATTTTCCCTTTCCGGTTCTTTAATTGTTTTTTTGCCATTTTCAACTGTTTTCATAAGCCAAGCCATATTTTTTCCAAGAACTCTCATTATTTGTTTTCCTTCTTCATCTTTTGAAACTTCACCTGGCATTGCTCCATGTATTACATTCCAGTAATTTGTACTTGGCATAAGCATTTCCGCATAATTAATATAATTATTTAATTGATTAAAAGTAGCGACTCCTCCTGATCTTCTAACAGCAACTACAGATGCCCCTACCTTGTGTCTTAAAGCCCCATTATTTGCAACATAGAATGCTCTATCCAAAAATGATTTCATAGTTCCAGCTATACCTGAGTAATGTACCGGTGAACCTAATATTATTCCGTCTGCCTCTTTCATCTTCTGTATGAATTCATTTACTTCATCATTATCAATTATACATTTCCCATTTTTATTTTTTGCACAAGCATTACAAGCAAGACATCCTCTTATTATTTTATTACCTACATGAACAATTTCAACTTCTATTCCTTCATTTTCAAGCTCTTCTGCAACCATCCTTATAGCATTATATGTGTTTCCTTCCTTCTTAGGACTTCCGTTAAATGCAACAACCTTCATAAAATTACCTCCTGTAAAATTAAGTTCTTCTATTTTTTACTTATAATTTATTTTAATATCTAATATTTTTTTATAATGCATATAGTTTATTCATGTCATTGTATATTAAATTGATTAATAAAATACTAACTTAGTTAGCATTCACTAAACAATTTATTTACCATCTATCATGATGTATTCTTGTTTCATCAAATCTATTTACTGCTTCTTTATTTTCATTTGGATATCCAATTGGAATTATTGATAATGGAGTTACATTAGCTGGTAAATTTAAAATTTTTCTTAAACCATTTACTCTATCTTCCATAGGATAAACCCCTAACCATACGGATCCCAATCCTTTATCTTCAGCGGCTAATAATATATTTTCTGTGGCAGCACAGCAATCCTGCACCCAATATCCTTTAAATACTTCCTTTGATTCATCACCACAAACTACAATTGCCACATCTGCATTTAATAACATTTTCGAATAAGGATGAATGTCAGTAATTTTTCTCATAATTTCCTTATCTCTTAAGACTATAAATTCCCAAGGTTGCTCATTTCCAGCAGAAGGTGCTTGCATCGCTGCCCTTAACAATTCTTCAATAATCTCATCTTCTATCTTTATGTCTTTATACTTTCTTATACTTTTTCTTTTTAATATTGCATCCATATATATTCCTCCTAATTGTTTTTGGTTAAAAGTTATGCTATCATTATAAAAAATCAGTTTATATATAACAAGTACGCACTATTTTGTACCATAGTACCTAAAAAGGTACTATAGAAAGGATGATTTATATGACTTCTAGTTGTAACACTATAGAATTCAAAAATAGAAATTATACATGTACCTTTGAAATTACAGTAGATTTAATCGGTGGAAAATGGAAACCAATTATAATTTGGCATTTAGGTACTAAAGGAATTTTACGATTTAATGAATTAAAAAAATTGCTTCCTAACACCACTCAAAAAATGCTAACTCAGCAACTAAGAGAACTAGAATCTGATAATTTAATTAACCGAAAAGTTTATCCTCAAGTTCCTCCAAAAGTAGAATATTCCCTAACAAATTTAGGTGAAAGTTTAATGCCTATTCTTAAAATGATGTGTACTTGGGGCGATGAATACTATAAATCAAATACTTAATATTTCCATGTTCTATTTCTTTATAGTATGCATAAAATCCTTTTTATACGTATTTAATAACTATTTCTTTATAACTAAAGCACTCTAGAAAATAATATTTCTAAAGTGCTTTAATTATTATATATTTATTTATTTTTATTAATATAACTTTCTATTTTATACTGTGGGTATTGTTGTTTTTTATATCTAATAGCATTATTAGGACAACTATGTATACATCTAGTGCACATCATACACTTATTTTTAAATTTAACAACTTTATTTTTAATAATTATATTATTTTGTGGACATTGTTTAGCACATAATCCACATCCATTACACATATCACTTGTTGAAAAACTTTTGCCCATAAACTTAGCCATAATAGAAAATACTTCTGCTAAAATATCCTTTGAAACTATGCTCTTATTATCATTTATCTTTTCTATATTGTTATTTTCTATATTTTTAACTAAAACGTCTATTTGACTTTCCACATTTGTAAACATAACCTCAATTTCTTCTTCTGTATTCCTTTTATATTTACCAAAATAAAAATTTTTAGGCATAACATATGTTTCTTTTCCTATAACTTCATATCCCTTTTTTTCTAATTTTGATGCTAATGAATCTACACCATTAGCATTTATTAAACCAGCCGATGTTGAATAAACTATAGCTTTTGTCTTATTTATAGTATTAGGCACATTTCTTAATAACCACTTTATTAATTTTTCTGGAACATTTCCAGCATAAATAGGTCCTCCAATAACAATTAAATCTATGTCATCATTAAAACTTATTTTTTCTTCTATACTATTAGCTTTAACATTAAATCCTATATCATCTAATTTTGATTTTAACCTATCTGCTATGTATTTTGTATTACCACTACCTGAAAAGTACATTATCGAAATTTTCATATCTTATCCTCCTGAAAATTTATATATTAATATAAGTGCAATGCATTATTTTTTATATAAATTATTTTTCATTTGTTTTAAAGCTTTTAACGTAATTAAAAGCTCCTCTTCTCTTATATTTTTTATCATATCCTTAAAAATATCTTCTAAAACTTTGCTAATTTCAATAAATTCATTAAAAAAAGTGTCTTTTAATATTATATTCTTCTTTCTTTTATCGTCATTATCTTGAATAATATCTATAAATCCATTTTCACTAAGTTTCATTAAATTTCTGCTTATATTCCCCTTATTAATTCCCATATTTTCAGCAAGCAATTCTTGACTTATCGGTATATTATCTTTTAATTTCATTAAATTCATTATGGTAAGCATTTGCCCTTGACCTAATTTATTTTCTTTAACACCTTCATCCATTCGTGTTTTAGTTTCTTTTGAAATAAAATAAATTAAATCGCCTATTTCTCTATAATCGTTCATATCATTTTCTCCTTTGTAGATTTATTATAAAGCATTTTAGTTGTGCACGCAACTAAAAATTATTGTAAAATTTCTATTTTATGAATTGTACACTATCCCTTCATTATATTTAACTTAACTACATAAATATTTTTTAATATTTATATAATAACAAGCTCACAAGAAAAACTTATGAGCTTAAAAATTTAAATTAAATTAATATTATTTTTAAATTAATTATCTATATAATTGTTTAAATATTTTAACTTATAAAGATTTATTCTCATAAATCTTTTTTAATCTTTCAATTTCTCTTTTATGTCTATCAACCAGTTCTCCTGTAAAGACATTATATTCATTCTGTATAATTGATATCTCCTGTTGCAAAACTTCTATAGCCTTATCATATTTTTTTAGTGTTTCATATATTTTAGCCATAAATTCAAGTGGATCCACAATACGAGGTTTTTCTTGTAATTCCATAGATTTTGCATAGTCTTTAAGTGCTTTATCATACTCTCCTAATCTCATCATACGATCTCCTCGTGAAACATAAGCTCTCCAATCTCCTTGGAATTCACTCACTCCCTTATTCCACAATCTTAAAGCATTTTCTATATTCCCCTGTTGTAACTCAATATCACCTTCATACATAAAATCTAAACAGGTATGATTTAATTGCTTTACATGCTCTAATACTTTTTTAGCTTTCTTATAATAACCATCTCTAATTAATTGATCTAAATAATACAAATATCCACTCCAATATTTAGGGTGATTTTGTGTAAACTCCTCATAGTACTTAATTAAATCATCATGTCTATTATAATATTCATCTCCAAATACACCTTTTTCTGCATGAATAAGTGCAGTATGATAGTTCTTTTCATATGGTTTATATTTTAAAGCCTTTTTTATATAATTCGATGCCTTTTTACTATCACTTTCAGCTCTATGATTATAAAGCTCCCCTAAAAGATAGTATGCTTTAGCATTTTTAGGTTCGCTATTAATAATTCCTTCAAGGAAATTAACAGCATAATTAAAAACCTCTTCACTTATTATTCTTTCATTATATAACATGTTCTCTATTCTTTTCATTTGGGCGTCATATGGTATAACAAAAAGCTCATCTATAGTAATCCCAAAATAAACTGAAATCATAGGAAGCAATTGAATATCTGGTGCTGTAATATTATTTTCCCATTTAGAAACAGCTTGATATGAAATTCCTAAATGATTTGCTAATTCTTCCTGAGTAACACCTTTTTCTATACGTAAATTTTTTATCTGTTTTCCAATTTCAATAACCATAAAATTCTCCTCCACCTATACCTATAATTAGTTAATTCATGAATTAATTTAATTATAGATTCTTGCAATCTTATATACAATAACTTGTATTTTTACATAACTAACCTATAAGTTGATAAAAATTTTTCTTGTAGTTTACCCTTTATAATTATTTTTAAACAGATACAATACAATGAATAAGGTTTATATTTTTTCAGTTAATTTGAAATAACTTATAATCTACTACTCTAATTTATCTATTTATAAATTAAACACCTACACTAACTGTTTCTGGCAGAGTACTTCCTCCATCTATAACAACCTGTGTTCCTGTAATATAGGATGACTCATCTGACCCTAAGAATGCAGCAAGTTCTCCAACCTCTTCTGGTTTTGCCAATCTTTTTAACGGTACAGCATTTTCTATTCCTTTAGTCACTTCTTCTGGATTTTCCCCATTTGATTGCATTGCAATACTCTTTGCCATTGGTGTTTCTACATAACCTGGACAAATAGCATTAACTGTTATGTTATGTTTAGCCACCTCTATTGCTAAAGACTTAGTAAAACCAACTAATGCCGCTTTTGTAGTAGCATAAGCAGTTTCACCTGCATCTGCTACCATATCCCCTGTAACTGATGACATTATAATTATTTTTCCATATTTTTCTTTAATCATTAAAGGTAAAATCGCTTTTGTGACATTCCATACTCCCTTTATATTTACATCAATATGAAAATCTCTATCATCATCTGTCATTTCTAAAAAGTTTCCTAATTTACAAACTCCTGCATTATTTACTAATATATCTATCTTACCAAACTTACTAACAGCATTTTTTACTGCTTTTTCTACTTCTCCTTTATTAGCTACATCTGCTTTAACTGCTAAAGCTTCAAATCCTTTTTTATTTAATTCATCTGCTAAGCTATCAACATATGAGGATCTCGCCAATAGTACAACTTTTGCTCCATACTTTGCATAAGTTTTAGCAATTCCTTCTCCAATTCCCTTAGATGCTCCTGTTATAAGTGCAACTTTACCTTCTAATTTTCCCATAACTCTCCTCCTAATAAACCTATGATTTTTACATAAATTATAATATATATATACATTATATTCCATAAAATAACGAAACACTTTTCTATTTAAATTAAATCTATATTAGTATTTATTTGTACTCTTTGTTATACTTATAATGAAATAAATTCCAATTTCAGTTTAAATAATAAAATTCATGCTCTTTTTTATGGTTTAATTTTTAACTTATATATGGAAATATATTAAATATATCTGTCATTATACTGTAACCTTTTGAATTTATAATATAGTAAGTTATGAAAATCCAATTAATGGGTATATTTAAAAACATAAAACTTTTTAATGTTTAATATAAATAATAAGTTTTTTAGGAGGATTTAAAATGGATTTAAAAAATAATGAAAATGATAACAAACCTTTAGAAGAGGATATGCAACTATCTAATGACGCATCTTTAGATGAGTTTACAGAATCTGATGATACTATTGAAACTATAGCTACTAATAATGAAAACTCTGAAGAATTACAAGGTGAAGAACTTCAACTTAATAATAACGCTTTTACCGATTCAATTACTTTTAAAGATGCATTACAAAGTCAACTTATAGATGTACTTATAACTGCTAGTATATCTATATTAGGAACCATTGTTATAGACTTTATTCTAAGAATTTTTAAATTTTATATAAGCGACAAATTTTTATTTATAGTTATATTGTTTATTCCTGCACTTATATTATATAATGTATTAATGACAACAATGAAAAACAAAATGACACTTGGTCAAAAGCTATCAAACATACGTTTAACAAAAAATAAAAATTAGGAGCGATTTACTTGAGAAAAAGAAAAGAGTATGAATTTTTAATAGAAACAACTGAGTTTCCTGGAAAAGGCATAGCTTTTTATGAAGGCGAAAAAGTTGCTATAAAAAACACATTACCAGGACAAAAGGTAAAGGCTAGAGTTACTAAAAAAAGTAGTCAAAATGGCGTTCAAGCAAAACTTATAGAGGTGTTAGAGGATGTAGATTATAAAATAAAGCCACATTGTGATATTTCTAATCAATGTGGTGGTTGTAGTCATGCATCCTTAGATTATGAAACTCAATTAAAGTTTAAAACAGAACAAGTTAAAAAACTTTTAGATGAGGGTAATATTAAAGATTATGACTTCTTAGATATAGAAGAAAGTCCTGTTGTTTTTGAATACAGAAATAAAATGGAATTTACCTTTGGAGATATGGAAAAAGGTGGAGAGCTAACTTTAGGAATGCATGTTAAAAACAGAAACTTTAGTATAATAACTGTTGATAACTGCAAAATAGTTGATAATGATTTTAGAATTATATTAACAACTACATTAAATCATTTCAAAAACACAGAGCTTCCATATTATAAAGTTTTAAAACATGAAGGTTTTTTAAGAAACTTAGTAGTTAGAAAAGCTATAAATACTGGTGAAATACTTGTTAATTTAGTAACTACGACTCAAAATGATTATGATTTAACAAAATTTGTTGAAGAATTAAAATCTCTTAATCTTAATGGAAAAATAGTAAGCATTATACATACATTAAATGACTCACTATCTGATGTGGTTCAAGCTGATGAAATAAAAGTTTTATACGGTAAAGATTACATAGTTGAAGACTTATTAGGATTAAAATTTAAAATTAATCCCTTTGCATTCTTCCAGACAAATACAAAGGGTGCTGAAAAACTTTATTCCATGGTTAGAGATTTTATGGGTGACTCTGAAAATAAAATAGTTTTTGACTTATATTGTGGTACTGGTACCATCGGTCAAATAGTAGCCCCAAAAGCAAAAAAAGTCCTAGGAATAGAATTAATTGAAGAAGCAGTAGATGCTGCTAAAGAAAATGCTAAATTAAACAATTTAGATAACTGTGAATTTATAGCAGGTGATGTAGCTAAGGTAATAAAAGATGTAAAAATTAAACCAGATATAATCATTCTAGATCCACCAAGAGCTGGAGTTCACCCTATTGCATTAGATTATGTAATAAAATTTGATGCTAAAGAAATAATTTATGTATCATGTAATCCAAAATCATTGGTAACTGACTTACAAGTTCTTACTAATGCTGGATATAAAATAGATAAGATAAAATTAAAAGACATGTTCCCACACACACCACACGTAGAAACTGTATGTAGACTATATAAGTAATTATAAATTACATTAGCACTAAACAAAAATAGCATCCAACAATTTGTTAAAATGTTGGATGCTATTTTTATAAAATTATCGTTATTTTTGTGCCTTCTTTTAATTTACTTTCAATTTGTACATCCCCGCCATGATTTTTAATTATTTCCTTGGAAATAGCCATTCCAAGACCTGAACCTTTGTGAAGTTCACCTGTATTTGTTCCTCTATAATATCTATCAAATATATGCTTTAAGTCTTCTTCACTTATACCTTTTCCATTATCACTTATCGTTATATATATTCTTTCTCTTTTTTCTAATTCAACTCTAATTTTTACATCTTCATCATTATGAACTATTGCATTAAAAATTAAATTTGTTAAGCAACGTTTTAATAAAAGAATATCTACTTCTTTTTCTGCAACTTCTGTTTTAGGAATAAATTCAATATCTCTATTACTATATTTGTTATCATTTAATATAGTTATTATAACTTCTTTCGTTAAACTTACTAAATTGGCCCTACCCTTTTTTAAAAATAATGCATTATTCTTTAGACGAGTACTTAAATTTAAATCATTAACTAACTCTGTTATATATAAAGATTTTTGATATATAATTTCACCATATTCTTGTATTTCTTCTTCTGTAAAATCGTAATCACCATTTATAAGTTCTGAATAACCTCTTATAGAAGCTAGTGGAGTTTTTATGTCATGAGATATATTTGCTATCCATTCCTCTCGCATTTTTTCATTTTTCTTTCTTTCAACCTCATTTTCTTTAAGAATAGAAGATAAGGCATTTAGGTTTCTAAATACATTTGAATAAATACCTTTTTCTTTAAATGTTAAATTATAATTTCCCATAGATAAAGTTTTTACTCCATCTATAATTCTTCCAACTGGCTTTGTAAGTCTTCTACTAAATAATAATCCACCTATTATAGCAATTAAGCTATCCATAATTAATACCCCTGTTAATATATCTTTCATAAGATTTCCCATAGTATTTTCACTATACATTACAACTGTCTTACTCAATTTACCTATTGGAAAGTTAATTATGTAACTTAATTTTCTATCACCTATATCAACACTTGATACTAATATATTTTCTACCCCTTCTGAACCACCTGTATATTTATAAGCATTAACAATATCTACAGGAGTATATTCATTTTGTACCTCTTTAGGCTTTTTATAATTTGTAATTTCTTTTCCATTTTCATCTAATACTTGAACCCAAAGATTATTTTCATCTAAACTTTTTTTACCTTCATCTCTTATAATTATTTCATCATTAGATAATTCTATATTATCCCCAAAAACCCTTGTGAAATTTTCTGGATCTAATTTGACTTCTTTATATGTCATCGGTTCTACTAGCACAAACCCTTGTGATGAATTTTTAATTATAGATACCATTCCTAATGTTACATTTATAAAAAATATAAACACATTTATAAGTACTATTGTTATAACAAATCTTGCAGTAAGTTTTATATTCATAAATTACTCATCCTTTACAACAAGTTTATATCCAAGACCTTTAGCAGTTACTAAATACTGAGGCTTAGATGGGTTTTCTTCTATTTTTTCTCTAAGTCTTCTCATATGAACCATTATGGTGTTATCAAATCCTATGTAATCTTCACCCCATACTCTATCACATATGTTTTCTTTACTTATTATTTGATTTTTATTATTAGCCAAATAAGCTAATAGTTTAAATTCTTTTGCTTTTAATTCTACTATTTCTCCATTTTTTCTTAATTCAAATTTTTCCTCATCTAATACAAATGGACCAAATTTTATTACATTTTCTTCTTTATTAATATTTTCAACATAAACACTTCTTCTTAAATGAGCCTTAACTCTATATGCTACCTCTTTAGGACTAAAAGGCTTTGTTATATAATCATCTGCACCTATAGCAAAACCTAATATTCTATCTAATTCTTCATTTTTAGCAGATAAAAATAATATAGGTACCATAGCCTTTTCTCTCATTTTTTTACATACTTCATATCCTTCCATATCCGGAAGCATTATATCTAATATAACTAAGTCAGGAAGCTCTCTTTTAAAAACTTCTAATGCTTTACTTCCTGTTTCTGCAGTAAAAACATGATTCAATCCTTCTTTTTTTAAAACTGTTGATAAAAGTTTTAATATTTCAACTTCATCATCTACTAAAAGTATTTTTTTATTATTAATTGATATATCCTCCACACTACCTCATCCTTTCTTAATTAAAACCATATATTTATATCTTTTATTATATACATATAATAACTAAATATAAATATTTTTAAATTAATATAATTCCTATATAAAAATCAATTGAACTTTTACAATTTAGTTTAAAAAAACTGTTTCAATATATTAAATCTTTATATTGAAACAGTTTTATAAAATAATTATATATTATATTGGTTTAAATTATGATGTTAAGAAATCTAGTATATTCCATCCTGCTTTTGTTTTAGCTCTATATAATTCTGTATATCCACATCTAGCACAACTTATTGTAATAAATTTTTTATTTTGAACATCAAATATTTTAGCTAAATTTCCTCCAGTAGCTTGAAATTCATCATTTTCATATTCATTACATCCACATTTAGGACAAATATATTGTTTTTTCATATCTAATCTCCTTTATATATTTTATCTTTTTTCACTAACAAAGTTTTTATAAGTTATTTTAGGAACTATTATTAACACTAATATAAATATTAGTAAATCTATTCCTGCTATGAACATAGGTGTTTTATACCTTACAAAAGTCGATGAATACATGGCCCATAGCGGAGTAAGTCCTGCATATTTTTGAATTTGTGCTGGTAAAAAGTTTGCTGCTATATATGGTATTCCCATGAATAATCCACTTACCATAAAGGGCATTATTGCATTGTTACTTATAGATGATAATAACAGTGTTATCTGAGTAAAGAATATACATCCCATCACCATTGTTATTCCTAATATTATAATCATTTGAAGAACTGTTATTGTTGAACCACTATTTCCAAAATACCATAATTCTTTTAATTGTAAATTTAACCCTTCAGCACCTGAGTAATATATAGCAGAAAATACAATAATCAAATATAGTGACAATAATACTATTGATGTAGCTATACTCCCTGCTATACTTTTTGCCATAACAACTTTTTTCTTTCCATTTTTACTTGAATTTATCAAATCAGTCATATATGAGTTATACTCAACATTATACATAGATGAAGTTATTATAAGTATAAGCATCCCCATTATTGGTGCTATTCCATAAGTTTTATCAAATACGGAAGCATAATTTTCTAATATATAATTGGGATATGAGCTATCAAATCTTACAAGTACTGAACATAATAACGCTCCTAATATCCAAACTAAAAATACTCTTTTTTTAAGTAGTACTTTTCTTAATTCACTTTTTACTAAATTATACATTTCAATTCTCCTTTAAACTACTAAACTTCTTTTGCATCTTCAATATCAAAATAGAACATATAAACATCTTCAAATTTTGGCTCTATTTTATGCACTTCTTTATAAACTGGTTCTTTATCTGCTATTACTCTTATTTCAGTTTTATCTATTCCTCTTTGTATATTTACTACTTTATATTTATTTTGAATATCTCTAATTATATCTTCATTGTCTGTGTTTATTACATATACTTTATCTTTCATATTTTCTAGAATTTCTTTATGACTGCCCTTTACAAGTAATGTTCCATCTTTAATTATTATTGTTTCTCTTGCTATAGACTCTATATCAGATATTATATGAGTTGATAAAATTATTATTTTATCTCTAGATATTTCACTTAATAAATTTCTAAATCGTGTTCTCTCTTGAGGATCAAGACCTGCTGTAGGTTCATCTAGAACTAATATTTTAGGATTATTTAACAAGGCTTGTCCTATACCAACTCTTCTTTTCATACCACCAGAAAATTTCTTTAATGATTTATTTCTAACATCATATAATCCAACTAAATGTAATATTTCATCTATTTTTTCTTTAAGCCCATCTTTTGAAATCCCCTTTAACGCTGCCATATAATTTAAGAATTGTTTTGCTGTAAAATTACCATAACCTTCAAAATGCTGTGGTAAATACCCTAAAACATCTCTATATTTTTCATCTAATGATTTTATATTTTCACCGTTATATAAAATCTCTCCACTATCACTTGTAAGTAATGTTGTTATTTGCTTCATAAGTGTTGTTTTTCCTGCTCCATTCGGTCCTAAAAGACCATAAACACCACTTTCTAATGTAACTGTTAAATCATTAGTTACTCTTTTTTTCCCAAAGCTTTTATTTAAATTTTTTATTTCTAATTTATTCATAGTATAAATACCTCCTAAAATTCTATTATTTACTTTCTATTCTTTTAAAAATATTAAACATATATATAATGCTTGCTATAGTTATCATTACTAATATAGCTAATATGGCTTTAATTAAACTTATATCATATCCAAATACACTTATATCACCTAAGTACATTCCTATTAAATTATTCCCCTGAAATATTAAGTCTGGATAATTACCAAAATTTAATATACTAATTATGTCTGCTCCCCCTATTTGAGTTAAAAACTTACTTATAGGTTTTATTAAAAATACTAATATTTTGCCTAAAATTATGTATACACCAAATATAGATATTGATGCCATAGAACTTTCTGTTTTAAATGATATTATAGCTCCTATAATTGATAAACTTAAAAGTAAAACTAATACAAAAACCATTTTTAAAGCTACATATTGCATTATGGTAAAAGAACCCTCTAGCATCATAAAGTTATCAACAATTCTAAAAGCTTGTAAATTTCCGTTAATAGGCCTACCATACTTTAAGAATGTCTCAATGAATGTTATAGCTAAAAATCCTACGTATGCTACTATTGGAACTACAATTGCTAACATCCCTTTAGAACTAAGTGCTTTATATTTATTTTTAGATGTTAGTATTAATGTATCCATTGATGAAACCACTTCATCACTATATATATTGCAAATTAACATTGCAATTATAGATAATAATCCTATTAATGCTAATGGATGAGCTACTTTATGGTTATATACCTTCCAAAAATCTACATCCTTATAGTTCATGACCTTTACTTTATCTAATTTTTCCTCAGCCATATTTTTCATTTTTTTGCTACTACTATCATTTGCAGATTGATTTGCTAACTGTTCAAGTTCATTAATTTTTATTTCAAAATTTTCTGATGCTAAAACACCGCCCTCTCTCATATCTACAAAACCATAATTTTCTTGTTCTAAATAAGATTTCTCACTTTCCAGTTGCGGATTTAAAAACACCATGACAAGTGATAAAACTATAAATATTGCTAATGCAATTATTCCATTCTTATTTTTTATCAATTTATTTAATTCTAATCTAAACAATATTATCTCCTCCTGACAAATATAATTTTAAATATTTAACCTTACACTTAAGTAACCATAAACTTAAATAAACCTTAAATAAAAAAAACAACTAGTAAACCTAGTTGTTTAAATTTAAATTCTATTTTATTAAATATGCATTATATAGTTTTTAATAATAGTTTTTGTTAACCTAGAAACTATCCCACCTATACAAACTAGTATAAGTGCAATAACAAAAACTATAGGTTCTTTTAACATTTCTTACACTTCCAAATCCTTTTTAAATCCTTATTTTTAATTGTATGTTTAAAAATCTTTCTTTCTATAAAAAAATACTGTTATATACATGATAGTCATAAAAATAACTATGGCTAATATTATAAAGATTAATAGTTGAATATTATTTAGTAATTGACCACCATTAAACACTTTTAAGTATTGACTAAATTTACTTTCAAACATAGTATTAATTATCACCATAAAAATGATAAAATAAGCTACCATACCAGCCTTATTTCCTAATGTATAATATATTAAATAGTAAATACTTATTGATAATAATAATATTATTAACGTTAATATTGCATCTTTTATAAATATATCCATAGGTAATTTTATAATAAATTTATCTAATAATTCATTAATAACAAATCCTAATATTCCTCCTAGAATAATTATTATTGCTGACCCTAAAAACTTTGATATTATATATTCATCCCTAGACATACCTACACTTAAAAATAATATATGATTTTTTTGCCTTACTTCATATTGTATAGTGGCAATATTAGCTATTGCCACCATACTAATTAAATAATTATAATAATTCCCCTTATTAGTTAATAACATCAAAATTATAGGCAATAAAAGAAACATTATATTTAAATAGCCTTTATAATTAAAAATTTGTAATTTAACCTCTTTGCCTATTGATTTAATCATCATATTTTAACCTACCAAATCATTATATTCTACTTTCTTTTTAGTATCATTATTAGTTCTAATGTTGCATCTTGTATTAATACACTATCTTTAAATTCTTTTTTTACCCACTCTACATCAGAAGTTAGTGCTTCAAATCCATAAGAACTTTTTCTTATTCCTTCAAAATACTTTTCATTTTCTTTAGTTAAAAGGCTTATATCTCCCTTTACTATTTTATAAGTATCTAATACTTCTTCTTTACTTTTAGAGAATACAATTTTTCCATTGTTTATATAAGTTATATAATCTGCTATTTTTTCAAGATCTGAAGTTATATGAGTAGATAACAATACACCTACATTTTCATCTTGTATTAATTCCCTTAATATATTTAAAACTTCTGCTCTAACAACTGGATCCAATCCTGCTGTTGGCTCGTCCATTATTATAAATTTTGCATTATGGCTAAGGGCAATTGAAAGGGAATATTTCATTTTCATTCCCTTTGAAAGTTCTTTAAATTTTTGACCTTTATTAAGTCCAAATTTATTTGCATACTTATAAAATGTATCAAAACTCCATTCTTTATAAAATGGTGCAACAAGCTTTGCGTTATCCTCTAATGATAAATGTTCATAAAAATATCCTTCATCATAGACAAAACCTATTTGCTCTTTTATTTCTTTCTCAAACTTTAAGTTATCTTTTTCGAAAACTTTTATTTCTCCACTATCTTTTTTTACTAAATTCATTATAAGTTTTATAGTGGTAGTTTTTCCCGCACCATTTTGTCCTATAAAACCCATAATATATCCTTTAGGAAGAGTAAATGATATATCTTCCAATTTAAAATTTTTATATGCCTTTGTTAAATTCTTTACTTCTAATATATTTTCCATATAAGCTCTCTCCTTCTAACTATATCTGTAAATAAGTTTTGCAAACTATTTACTTTTCTTCATATAAAACTTCTAGTATTTCTTTCATTTCATCTAATGAAAGCTGTATCTTTTCACTTTCCTCTATTGCTTTTGTAAAATACTCTTCTATATTTCTTATAATAAGTTCCTTTACAAGCTCCTTATCTTGGGCCGAAACGAAAGACCCCTTTCCAGGTACTGTATAAATATAACCATCTCTTTCAAGTTCTTCATAAGCTCTTTTAGTTGTTATTACACTTATTCTCAAATCCTTAGCTAAAGCTCTTATTGAAGGCAATGGTTCGTTTGCAGATAATTTATTCATAAGTATATCATCTTTTATCTGTTTTTCTATTTGAGAGTATATTGGCTCTCCTGAGGAATTGTTTATTATTATATTCATCTTCCTCCTCCTAACTGTTTATGATAAATCTTTATTACAATATCCCTTTATTGATAAAGTTGTTATTATCCCATAAATCACTAACCCTATTAAAAATATTAATGGTATTATTAAAAATCCATTTTCTATGCTTTTCATAAAGAAACCTACAACTTTTTTTGAAGCCGCTGGAAATATTTTTTCTGCTAAAAAAAGCACTAACATTGGTAAATATATTATTCCTAATAGTGTAAATCCACTATATTTTACTGCCACATCATAACTAGCTTTATAAAAAATATAGTTTGGAACACATATGATCACTACATAATATAAAAATGAGAATGATTGAGAAAACAACAACATCTTTAAATCTTCACCACTTATTTTTCCCAAAATAAAAATTATAGACAATAGAAATATTGATGTTATAAAATACACTAATAAGTAAAAAGTATATTTGCTTACTACTACATCTTTTCTATCAACAGGAAAACTATTTATTAACATATCATAATATTTACGTGTCTCTTCTGTTGCTGTAAATTTATTTAATATTATTGGTATAAATAAAGTTGCAAATATATATATTGGGAAATAAACTGGTGCTTTAGCACCAATTAGCGTTAAAACTACCATAACGCATCCTACAAGTAAATTCATTATAATTAATGGATTTTTGCTAGTTATTATATCTTTTTTAAGTAATGCATTCATATATTATACCTCCTATAGATCTCTTTTTTCATATATTACAACAGATAAAGTAGCTAATATCCCAGTTATAGCTAACACTGCTATAACAAGTATTATATTAAATTGAATGCTTGTATTAGAAAGTAATTTTACTATATTACCCTCTAATTTAAACTTGAAAATATTATTTATAAACATAAATCCCATCATAAAAACTATAAGTGTTACATAATAACTTATCTTAGCTGCTTTAATTCCTAATGAAAAATATGAAAAATAATACATTGATAAAATTACTAATGAATAAAACAATATAGATTTTAATGAATGTATATTTACTCCTACAAATTTTGTAGGAATTGCTATTAATAAAACTTCATTTAATATTATTGATACTATACATCCTATCATTGCCACTACTATTGACGATATAAATTTACCTAAAACATAATCTTTTCTTGTACAAGGATAACTAAGTGTAGACTTATAAACACCATCTCTATTTTCAAGTTCTGTATTACTAAGTCCTCCTATTACAAAAACCATAATAAGATAATTTATAAAATCTTGTCCTTGCGTCATAGCTATTACTGCCATACTTATCAGTAACACTATAAATTGTGAACCTTTTAATGATAAAAGCTGTATTTTCAGCTCTCTTTTTATTACATTTAACATCTTAATCCGCACCCCATTACATCTTTAAATTCATTATTATATATTTCCAACTGCTTCTCTGCTTTTAAATACCATAATATCCTCTAATGTTGGCTTTTCCAAAATCACACTATCTTTAAATATAGCCTTTATTTTTGATACATTATTAGTTAAAGCCTCAAATCCAAAACTTGTTATATTTATTGATATAAATGCTTTTCTATTTTCATCATTTAATAAACTTTTATCACCTTTTACAATTCGATATTCTTCCAATACATCAATTGTAGGTTTAGAAAATTCTATTTTTCCTTTATTAATATAAGTTATATAATCAGATATTCTTTCAAGGTCTGATGTTATATGTGTTGATATTAAAATAGCTATATCTTCATTTTGAATTACCTTTTGAAATATATCTAAAAGTTCTTCTCTAACAATTGGATCAAGACCTGCAGTTGGTTCATCCATTATTAAAAACTCAGCATTGTGACTAAGTGCTATAGCAATTGCAAATTTCATTTTCATACCCTTTGAAAGTTCTTTTACTTTTTGATCTTCATTTAATCCAAATATCTTTAAATATTTGCTAAAAGTTTCAAAACTCCACTGCTTATAAAAGTTAGAAATTATTTTAGCATTTTTCTTTATAGATAATTTTTCATAATAAAAACAATCATCATATACAAAACCAATTTTTTCTTTTATTTCTTTAGAATACTTAACATTATCTTTTCCAAATATCTTAATTTCTCCACTATCTCTTTTTAATAAATTCATTATTAATTTTATTGTTGTAGTTTTACCTGCTCCATTTTCACCTATAAATCCCATTATATATCCTTTTTCTAAATTAAAAGATACATCATCTAATTTAAAATTTTTATAGGTTTTTGTTATATTTTTTATCTCCAAAACATTTTTCATACTCCTCAACTCCTTTAATACTTATATATAATTTCTAATTTTTCTTTCATATTATCTAAGGATAAATCTATTTTTTTCCCTTCATTTATGCCCTTTAAAAGATATTTTTTAACATTATCCATTATAGTATATTTTATAAATTCTTTATCCTTATTTGAGATAAAAGTTCCCTTTCCTGGAACTGTATAAACAAATCCTTGCTTTTCTAATTCTTCATAAGCCCTTTTAGTCGTTATTACACTTATTTTTAATTCCTGTGACAGTGCTCTTATAGATGGTAATATATCATCTAATATAAGTTTATTTTCAAATATTGATTTTTTAATTTGTTCTTCTATTTGTGAATATATTGGCTTTCCAGAAGAATTATCAATTACAATATTCATAATACCCCTCTTCTTCAACATTATTTATATAGTGAGTATACCCACTATATACAGTTGTAGTAAAAAAAATTATTTTTCTATCTTTTCTCGTTTTTTAAAGAAAATTAAATGCTCCAAAATTATAGCTATACAAAACATTATAATTATAAACATAATCTTCATGAATCCTATTTCCTTTATAAATTTTATTTTCAACTCGTATATATCCTATATACACAGTATATACTCTATATACACACCTTGTCAATAAAATTTAAATTAATTTTTTATAATTATAATTATCTTCTATAAAAATATAAATAAAAACTAAAGCAATCAAAGCTTATTCTAAAAAAGTACGTTTAATATTATTAGGAACATAGTGAGTAACAATCACCACAACTATTTAACTGTTCACTATTAACTTTTAACTAAAAAAATCTGCTAATTATTGATAAAATATTAATTTAAATTTTCTCATTTGATAACTAAATAAGTTTAAAAGTTAACTTGGAACTCTATATATTTGAACAATTAGTTATAAAAATTAATCATTTCAAAATTATTTGACATATTTTTTAATTTATGATAAGCTTTTCAATGATAATTCAATAAAATTTTAAGTTAAATTCAATTTAACTTACTTTTAGAATAGGTTATAAAAGTAAAGTCACTTTTATATAAAAGGGGAAGTTGGGTGCAAATCCCACGCGGTCCCGCCACTGTAAAAGATTATTTTTTCTATATCAATAATCTTTAGCCAGAATACCTGCCTATTTTTTCACTACAATAGCCTACGAGAGATGGGGATAGTGTTTATATAAGTTTGTACTTATACCTATTTAGCCACTTAAGGTTAAATAGGTTTTTTTATTTATAAAAATTAAAGGAGTTTTATTTATGAGATCAAAAAATATGAAAAAAACAATTATGAAAACTTTATGTACTACACTTTGCATTGCTATGACAGTTTCATTTATGGGTTGTTCTAGTAATAATAAGTCTACTAATACAAATAGTGTATCTACTGAAAACAGTTCTACCAAGGAAAATAAAAATTCAAGCTATCCTGTAACTATAAAAAATTATAATGTGAATAACGAAGAAATTGAAATTACTTTTGATAAGGCACCAGAAAGAGTTTTAACAACTAACCAAACTACAACTGAATTGATGCTAGACTTAGGATTAGAAGATAAGCTAATTGGTACATGCTATTTGGACAACCCTATATCAGAAAAAGTTAAAGACAAATATGCAAAAATTCCAGTTGTATCTGAAAAATATCCTACTAAAGAGCAAGTTTTATCTTTAAATCCTGATTTTATATTTGGATGGAAAAGTGTCTTTGCCGATAAAACACTTGGTGATGTAAGCGAATGGATAGGCAGAGGTACTAATACATTTGCTCAGCGTAATACCGTTAAATCCGTTGGAAATTATACTGTTGAAAATTTATTTAAAGATATTGATGACTTAGGAACTATATTTAATATAAAGGATAAAACAGATAAATATATACAAGACAATAAAGATAGATTAACTAAAATAGAAGAAAAAACAAATTCTATTGACAAGAAAAAAACAACATTAATTTTAGAATCTGAAGAAAAAGGTGATTTTAGATTATATGGCAAAAATGATCTTGTAAGTGATATGGCTTTAAAAGCTGGATTAGAAAATTTAGGTGAAGAATCTGGAACTGTAAGTTTAGAAAATATAGTTAGTTTAAATCCTGACACTATTCTTCTTATACATGATGGCGATGGAAAAGATATTCACGATCCTGAAATTGCTAAAATTTTCACTTCTAATGAGGCCTTGAAAAATGTAACTGCCGTTAAAAATAATGCAATAGTTGTTACTGGGCTTGCTGAAACTTGGGCCGGTGGAATTCGTGTAGTAGATGCTATTGAACGCTACTCTAAAGAATTATATCCTGAATTATATAAATAGGTGATTTATGAAAAATAAAAACTTTTCAAATATACTAAGTAAATATAATTATTTAATAGTTATTGCTTTAATGTTGCTTTTATTAGTATCTATAGTTTTAGCAGTGTCTATAGGTTCTGTAAAACTTCCTGCCACTGATGTTTATAGTATAATTTTAAATAAACTTTTTGGTACAAGTTTAAAAGGAAAGTCAATTCCACAGGCATCTATTGATATAGTTTGGCAAATACGATTGCCACGAGTTTTTCTTGGTGTAATAACTGGGTTAGGATTATCTCTTGGTGGAACGGTTATGCAAGCTACAGTGCAAAATCCATTAGCTGATCCATATCTTTTAGGGATTTCCTCTGGAGCCACACTAGGTGCTACTTTTTCAATATTAATTGGTGCCTCTACATTATTTACTGGAGTTTTACAAAATACAGGTGTAACCTTTTGGGCTTTTATAGGAGCTTTACTCGCCTCAATAGTAGTATTTAAACTTTCTAATTTAGGTGGAAGAGCTACATCTGTAAAATTAGTTCTTTCTGGTATGGTAGTTAACTTAATATGTTCTGCTTTATCAAGTTTTATGATTTATCTTACAAACGATAACAGTGCCCTTCACTCACTTTCATATTGGAGTATGGGTTCTTTAACTGGTGCTAAATGGACAAACTTACTGATACCTACAATTATAGTTGTATTTTTTATTATAATCTTTATTATACAATCTAGGGTTATGGATGTAATGCTTTTAGGTGATGAAACTGCTATAACTTTAGGTATAGATTTAAATAAATATAGAAAGTTTTATTTAATTAGCGTTTCAATTTTATCAGGGGTTCTTGTTTCATGTTGTGGAATGATAGGTTTTGTAGGATTAGTTATTCCTCATATTACCCGTAGTTTAGTTGGTTCAGACCATAAGAAACTTTTACCAACTACTGTACTGCTAGGTGCTATATTCTTAGTTTGGGCAGATGTGCTATCCCGTATAATACTGAAAAATATGGAAATGCCTATTGGCATAATTACTTCACTTTTAGGTGCACCATTTTTTATTTATATTATGATAACACGTGCTTACGGATTTGGAGAAAGGTAGCTTATTATGAATTTAGATATTAAAGATTTAAATGTTGCTTTTGGTAATAAAACTATTGTAAATAATGTCTCTTTAACTGTAAAAAATGGTGAGTTTGTTGGATTAATAGGTCCAAATGGAAGTGGTAAATCTACCCTTTTAAAGTCTATATACAGAGTATATTCTCCTAAATCTGGAGTTATGCTTTTGAATGGAAAAAACCTCTTAAATATACCAATTAGAGACGTTGCTAAAAATTTAGGAGTTGTTAGTCAATTCAACAATCTTGCTTTTGATATGACTGTAGAACAAATGGTTTTACTAGGTAGAAGCCCTCATAAAGGTCTTCTTGAAATTGATAACGATAAGGATATTGACATAACTCATGAAATGCTTAAAAAAGTTGATATGTTTGATTATAGATATAGAAGTTTTTTAACTTTATCTGGTGGTGAAAAACAACGTGTTCTACTTGCAAGGGCACTAGCTCAACAAGTAAAATTACTTATTCTTGATGAGCCCACTAATCACCTTGATATAAAGTATCAACTTCAAATATTAAGGTTAACAAAATCTTTAGGTATTACTGTAATTGCTGCATTGCACGATTTAAATTTAGCTGCTTCTTATTGTGATAAATTATATGTTATGCATAATGGTAATATTGCTGCAACTGGAGCACCTAATGAAATATTAACAAAAGAGCTTATTAAAGATGTTTATGAAGTAGACTGTACTATTCACAAATATCCAAATAAAAATTCAATTTATATTACTTTCGAAGACTTTTAAAGGAGGTATTTTTATGTCAATAGCAATTATGTCTTGTAGAAAATTAGTTGGTAAATGCGCTGGAACTGGATGCCTTAATGCTTTTAATAACGATTTAGACGCTTTTACTATTTATAAAAATAAAAAGGAGACTTTGGCTAGTTTTTTCTATTGCAGTGGTTGTTCAAGCACATTAGGAAACGATGAAGATTGGCAACATAAAATAAATCAATTAAAGAATAAAAATGTTGATACTATTCATATTGCTCTTTGCATAGAGGTTGAATGTGATAACTACTCTAAACATGAAAAAATATTAAAAGCTAATGGCTTTAAAGTAATACATGGAACCCATAAGTAAATACATATATTATAAAGAAGTTAAAAAGTAGGTATCATATATATACCTACTTTTTAACTTCTTTATTTAATATCTTAAATATTTCTAAAACTTCTTATTTTATATTCCATATCTATTAATTTTAATTATTACATATGAAAACAAGCTCAAATTTAAATCTATTTATCAAATTTCTATTACAATTCTTTTAAAGCTTCACTTAATACTTTTCCAATAGAATCCTTTATAACTAAATTAGCTTTATTATCATATGGTGTAGCTTCTTTATTTATAAGAATTAAATTTTTTCCTTTAAAATATTCCAATAATCCTGCTGCTGGATACACAACTAGAGAAGTTCCACCTACAATAAATGTATCTGCTTGTGATACTGATAAAATTGACTTTCTTAAAATATCACTATCTAAACTTTCTTCATATAGAACTACATCTGGCTTAACAGCATCACCACAAACCTCACATACTGGTATGTTATTATTACTTTTTAACATATAATCCAAGTTGTAAAATTTATTACATCCCATACAGTAATTTCTATGAACCGAACCATGTAGTTCTAAAACATTTTTAGATCCAGCTAGTTGGTGTAACCCATCAATATTTTGAGTTATAATAGCATTTAACTTTCCTACTTCTTCTAGTTTAGCTAATGCTTTGTGTGCTAAATTAGGCTTGGCATCTTTAAAAATCATTTTATCTTTATAAAATCTAAAAAATTCCTCAGTATTACTTTTAAAAAAACTATGACTAAGCATTACTTCTGGTGGGTAATTATATTTATTTTTAGAGTTATATATTCCTTGATTAGATCTAAAATCTGGAATATTACTTTCCGTTGAAACTCCTGCTCCGTTGCATAAAACTTATAAAAAGTTATAAATATATAAATTTTACTTTATTTCCTTCTTCGTAGAACTCTATTTCAAAGTTATTTCTAACATTCTACTTTAGTTTGGTGTAGTTCTCTAAAGGCTTTAATTCGGATACAACGAATCCTACTAAGATTAGTAATTTCTCAAAATTCACCTATACTAACCCATAATTACCAAGATTAATTGAAGCATTCTTATCTCTATCAATTTCAAATCCACAATTATCACATACATAAATTCTATCTTTTAGTTTTAAATCAGATTTAATTTGACCACAACATGAACAAGTTTTACTACTAGGATAAAATCTATCAACTTGGATAAAATCTATACCATTAAATTCACATTTATATTTCATTTGTCTAATAAATTCATAAAAACATTGTTCTTGTATCGCTTTTGATAAATACTTATTTTTCATCATACCACTTATATTTAAATCCTCCATTACAATTCTGTATGGATATAGTTTAATTATTTTATTTGTAGTTTGATGTGTATGATTTAATCTAATATTTGATAACTTCCTGTGTAATGATTTAATTTGCTTTTCTAATTTAATAATATTATTAGTTTTAACAAATTTATTACCTTGTTTATTTGCTTCATATTTTCTTGATATTTGTCTTTGCAATCTTTTTAATCTCTTATTCAACCTTTTAACTCTTTTTGTTTTATTAATATTTTTAATAGGCTTATCAAGACAATTCAATATTGCTAAATTAGATATTCCCAAATCTATACCAATTGATAAATCTTTATTTAAAGTAGTTTGGTTTTCTTCTACTTCAACTCCAAAACTTAAGTACCAGTACTTACCATCAAAACTGCAATACGGATTACTATATTTACAATTTGGTATTTTATAATTAGTTTTGAATTTAACTTTTCCATTTTTTTCTATATTGCATATATTATTTTTAAAATGTAAACGGTCATATCTTACATAGAAACTTTGTCTTAATTTTCTCTTAGATTTAAATTTAGGATATTTACCTATCTTTTTAAAGAACGATTTAAACGCTTTATCTAAACTTCTCATACTTTCAACCATTGTGGTATTTGAAACTTCATTTAACCATTTAAAATCATCTTGTTTTTTTAATTGAGTAAATTCTTTTCTTACATCTGACATATTATATTTAATTCCTTGCTGATACAATTCATTACATTTATTCAATGCCCAATTGTAAGTAAATCTGCTACAGCCTATTGATTTTAACATTAATAACTCTTGCTCTTGTGTTGGTAATAATCTTATCCTTATTGATTTCTTCATAATTTAACCTCCTTTCGCATATCTTATCTTTATTTTACCAAGGAAGAATTAAAGAAACAATTATAGGATATTGCAAAAGAACAAAATAGGTCTTTTAATAATCTTATAATTACTATTCTTAAAGATTTTGTATCTAGCATTCAAAAATAGAGTGCTTTTTTATTCTTATATACTTATAACTTTCTATAAGTTCTATGACTATATTCAGTATGGTTCGTTACTCCATACCAGTTCTCTTATGAACTTCTTATGCTTTCACATAAGCGTAGACTATATCATCACCTAATCGGTGTTCCCCACTTCCACCCACTTGAGTGTACTTCCTTTACGGAATAGTCGTTGAGCCTTCCCCTATTCGGGGCTTGGTTGCTGATTACCCATTATTACAGTGTTTAGGATTTAACCATGCACTATCTAACTAATTTTTTCTACTTTCGTAACCTTCACGCTTGATTTTATTTCATATCTACGTTGTAGTTTAGTTAGCTTTAGGGACTTCCAGCAGTTCAAGGAATTTTGGATGATTCTAAATCATCACTCCATACTCTTTATGAATATGGGAGGCTGTCAACAATTTTTTATAACTTATTTATAACTGTTAGTTACCTCCTAAAAATACAATGTTAGTACTATTTTTTATAATATCTTTTAATAATTCTATTTTATCCATAAAACCCTCACTCAAATTTTTTTATATATCAAATTAGAATTTAATATATAAATATTATATATAACCAAATAAAATTATGCATCAATTTCTATTAATATTTTTAAATTTTATTTAATATAAATTACAACCAAAGGTCTTTTATGCATTCCAAATTTCTAAATTAATATATTCTATTTAATATGAATATAAAATTTTCACTTGAATTTAAATTTAAATTTCAATTTAAAATCTACATATACTTATTATTTATCTTATTACTTATCTTATTCACTAATCTAAAAAACTTTCTATGGGTTATAATCCATAAATTTTAAAAATCAAATAGTAGTTATTTAAAATTTTTTAAACATAAAAAAAAGAAGTAGATATTCTACTTCTATGTTTCCAAAATGGCTCCGCGAAAAGGATTCGAACCTTCAACCTATCGGTTAACAGCCGAGTGCTCCACCGTTGAGCTATCGCGGAATATTACCTGGCAACAACCTACCCTCCCACACAGTCTCCCGTGCAGTACTCTCGGCGTCTAGAGGCTTAACTTGCCTGTTCGGAATGGAAAGGAGTGTTACCCTCTAAACCATCATCACCAGATTTTAAATTAATATAAGCTGCGTACTGCGTCGTCAATTTCCTTCGTTTCTATGCTCATTTATATAAATAAACTCCGCTTCTCACTCAGTCATTTCCTAACATTACTTGCTTCTCTTAATTTATTACTTAAATATTAATATTTTTATATTAAATTGTTCAGAGCTTGTTCTCTGAAAATTGCACAGTGATTATATTAGGTCAAGCCCTCGACTTATTAGTATGAGTCAGCTGAACATGTTACCATGCTTACACCCCTCACCTATCAACCTGATGTTCTTTCAG
>NZ_JAHLNC010000005.1:0-246808 GCF_018916625.1 Clostridium senegalense | reverse complement strand
AATTTATAGCAAAAGAAATAGGCTTAGAAGTAGAAGAGCTATTAATTAAGAATAGAAGTTATAATAAAGATATGAGAGCAATATTTGCGTTAATGGCTACATCACTATGCGATGTAAACACATTAGATATAGGAAGAGAATTAGGAGGAATAACTGCAAGTAGAGTATGTACATTAACTAATGATGGAATAGAGCTTATCCGACATAATAGTAAATATAAAAATATATTTAAAAAGTTTATAGAAAAAGAAGCCTCAATAATTTAGTATTTTTTGAAAAAATTAAAAAAATGTTATTAAAGTAGTTTATAAGTTGTACAAGCTATAAAAAATTAGTTACAAAGGGCTAATCTTTATAAATTAATGAACTAAATACTAAAAACTAAAGTATTTAAACCATATTTTTAGTGACGGTCATTAAATATTATTAAGAATTAAATTACTAGTTATTATAGAATAGTGACAGGCAATTAATGATTATTGGCATTTGACGATAAATATAAATGAAAGTAATATAAAGATATAAATTATTAAATTTTTATAGGAAAGGTTAAGGTGAAGAAATGTATACTTGTGCTATGTGTAGTGAGCATAATTGTAAATCAGGGCAATTAGAAAAAATTCCAGTTAATTGTCCGTGTAGTGAGAAGGAAAAGCAAGAAAAGATAAAAGAATTATATTTGGAGGAAGAAAATTATAAGTTAGCATATAACTCTGCAATAGTTGAAGCAGAAGGTTATTGTAAAAAAACAAGACTTGAAGAAATAATGGAATTTGCTAAAAAATGCAGTTTTAAAAAACTTGGAGTAGCATTTTGTGTAGGCTTTAGCAATGAAGCAAAAATGTTAAGTAAGATATTAAAACATAATGGATTTGAAGTAAATTCTGTAGTATGTAAAAATGGAAGCATACCTAAAGAGTTTTTAAAAATTAAAGATAATGAGAAAGTAAGACCAGGAAATTACGAACCTATTTGTAATCCTATAGGACAAGCTATTCTTTTAAATGATGCTAAAACAGAATTAAATATACTTTTAGGATTATGTGTTGGACATGACTCTTTATTTATAAAATATTCAGATGCACCAGTAACTGTTTTTGCAGTTAAGGATAGGGTTCTTGCTCATAATCCTATAGGAGCATTATATTTGTCAGAGAGTTATTATAAAGATAAGTTATATAAATAAAGAATATAAAGATAATGTAATTAGTAGTGACTATGTGTAATTTTTAATATAAAAATTTATACCAAATATTGTATAGTAACATATAATAATATGGCTAATATATTGAAAATTAAGATAAATAGGGGGAATAGAAGTTGATTGAGCTAATCATAGGTTTTCTTTGTATGGTACCTATTATAGGAATACTTATATATAACGTAGTATATCCTCGTGAAAGTATACTTTATGAGAATAAATGGAGGTTTGAAAATATTAATCTCGAACCAAGCAAGGATGCAATTAAGCACCACAGATGTATGTCAATTTTAGTATTGGGGTTTACAATATTTATAATGATATTATTATTGTTTATAATTTAAATTGGTTTTTGTGTTTATTTTAGAATGGAAGTTATTTTTATTAAACCTGTAAAAAATATATTATTATAAAAAAAGTTATTTTAAATTATAAATTTGAAATAACTTTTTTAGTCATACATTTTAATACAATCTTATTTCAAACTAATAAAATATAAAATTTCATATATTTGTAAAAAAGTTGTATAATGTAAGTTATAAGTTTAAATAAAGATAGTGTAATATTTTTGATTATAGATAATTTAAGTAAATTTGTTGAAATTTAAAAAAATGATAAGAAAAAACAAAATATAAATTTATTTTTATTTAAGAATTATGGAGGATAAAACATGTATGTTGGATGTAATTGGTCAAAGGCTCTACAACTTCTTCTTGAAGAAGATAGAATCAAAATAGATTATATTAAGGCTGGTGCATATGGAGATTTTAATAATCAGTTTTCAATAATTCGTTCAATGAAGCCAATTTTATTACATGGTCTAGGATATTTTGAACATACTGGGATGAAAAATATAGAAGAAGTAAATTTTGATTTAGCAAACAAACTTATAAAAAAATGCAACTCACCACACTATGGGATTCACCTTTCAATTAAAAATTCAGATATGTATGAGTATATGACAGATGAAGAGATATTCATCCATATGTGCAAACAAATTCAGATTTTTAAAAAGAATATATCGGTACCATTATTACTTGAAAACACGCCTGATTCACCAAAGGATCGTATAATGTTTGATCATTACCCATATGTTATGCCAGAACAAATTAATCGACTATTCATAGAAAATGATGTATCGTTCTTACTTGACTTAACACACGCAAAGATTACCGCAAAATATCGTGGTTTGGATATTAAGGATTATATTCGTAAGTTACCAATGGAGCTTGTTAGAGAAATTCATGTGAATGGTTCTGGGTATGATAAAGATGGTTTTCCAGCAGATACTCACCAGTCTATGGAAGAAGAGGATTTTAAGTTATTAGAGTGGGTACTTAAATATTCAAATCCATATGTAGTTACATTAGAATATAATGGATTAGATACAGAGAATGACGATGTTGTTATTTCAAATTTAGAAAATCAATTAAATCAAATACAAAATATATGTAATAAGTAGATAGAGAATGTTGTAATATTAAAGTTTTAGTAGTATATGTTTTTTAGGTATATATTATCACTAGCTATTATTTCTTCAAAAGGTTTTAAAAGTAATATGTAACTATCTGATTTAATATATTCACAAAATGATAATAAAGTGTTAAGTTAAATCTAAAATATGAAATAAAAAATTAAATTAATAAATGTAAATATATTATAAAAAATCCTATATTAGTAGTTAGAAATTTTAAGTAAACGTTACAAAAAGTTAATTTTTTTTTGATTTTATGAAGCATATATTAATTCTTATTTTAAGCAATTCACAAAACTTAAAAAAGTGTTATAATTTATTATATTAAAAAATTCAATATAATTCATAGGATATTTAAAATAATTCATACATTAAATGGATTTTGTTAGCTTATTTAATATAAGTGATACAAAAAATTTATAGTCAAGAAGGGGAATGGCATGGGAAAAGGAATCGTTAGACAAGGTAAATATGAAGATTTAGATTCTGTTGTAGCATTACAACAGCTATGGGCGAAAGAGAATATAACCTATGGTTTTGTTCCAATTGAGAGGGATGAGTTAGAAGAAAAGCTTGGTAAATATTTTTGGGTTTATGAGTTTAAAAATGAGATTTTAGGTTTTGCTTATGGAACTATTCATAAAGGGAAAAATATTGCAGTGATTGATGATGATGAACCTTATATTGAAATAGAAGATATTTATATAGCAGCTAAAAATAGAGGAAAAGGAATAGGAAATGCTTTATTAGATAAGTTAATAGAAGTTGCTAAAGAAAATGGTGTTGAGAGATCTTTACTTTATTCATCTTCAAAAGATATGGATAATATTATTAAATTTTATAAAAAACAATATTTTAAGACATGGTATGTTACAATGTTTAGATAATTTAGTTGCAAGTGTTTTTAAAAAATAAATTTTAGAGACAACCTATTTGGCAAACATGTTCTAACAATAGTTAAAAAATTCGAAATTTTCACTAGAATAAAAATAAATGATTTGTAGTTATATAAATTAGAGGATATATTGCTTATCTCTCTAATTTTTTTATTAAAATAATTGTTTGTTTGAAAAATGAAAATTAAATGTTTATTAAAAATTAACAAATAAAATAAGTGTGTCAAACTATTTTCCAATATAATTAAAATATAATATATTTTGGAAAGAGGGTATACTATGTATAAACGTTTAATTGCTTTAGTACTTAGTTTTTTATGCTTATTTAGTATGGGATGTATAAAAACAACAGAAGCTATTACAAATGAAAATAAGAAATTTACTAATGAGCAATGGAATGAAGATATTGATTATTTAGTTAAGGAACTTTCAGAAAAGCATCCTAATCCTTTTTATAAGATAAATGAAAAGGAATGGATAAGAGAAGTTAAAAGATTAAAAAAAGATGTTCCTAAACTTACGGATGAAGATATTTACATGAGATTATATCAATTAACAGCATTATTAAAAGATGCCCATACTCATGTGTATTGGGACCAATTAGAAAGTAAAATTGATGATATGAAAATATATCCTATATCATTATATTGGTTTGGTGATGAACTTAGAGTTTTTAGTACATTTAAAGGTAATGAGGATATATTAGGTAAGAAGTTAATTGCTGTAAATGGTATACCACTTAATAAAGTTCTTGAAAAAGTAAACACTTTAGTTTCTTATGAAAATAATCAATGGGCAAAAGCAACGAATTTTTTTGTAATAACATATTATCCGGTATTAAAATTTTTAAACATTACAGATGAAGAAAAATGCGATTTTACTTTTGAAGACAATAATGGAAAGAATGTAACTAAAAATCTTAACGTAGTACTTTATAAAGATTTATATGATAAGAACAGTAGAATAAAATTACTATCTGAAGAAGTTAGACAAAAACTAATTAAAAATCAAAAACCAGAAGGACAAGATGATGCATATTGGTTTAAATTTGTAGAAAAAGACAAAATTTTTTATTTCCAATATAATCAATGTTTAGATTCAAATTTTGATACTTTTTTAGAAAGCTTGATTAAGGAAATAAATTCTAATGAAGAGAATATGGATAAATTTGTTGTAGATTTAAGAAAGAATACTGGTGGTGATAGCAGATTTATGAGCAGGATAATAACTGCATTAAATAGAGATACAAAAATTAAAGATAAAAAAGTATTTGCTTTAATTGGAAAGGAGACTTTCTCATCAGGTTGTATGGCTGCAACTGATTTGAAGTTTCAACTGAATGCAAAATTAGTTGGTGAAGAAACTGGTGGTAATGCAAAATGTTATGGAAACTTAGGGTGGTTCAATTTGCCTAATACAGATATAGAGGTAGATTATTCTACAGAGTATTATGATTTAGGAGTAGAAAGTGATGGTGGAGTTCTTCCGGATATAGAAGTAATAGATAGTTTTCGTAACTATCTAAAAGGAATAGATGAATGTTATGAAACGGTTAAGGACAAATAGTAAAATTTAAAAAGTAGATAGTGGAAATGGAAAAGTTAAAAAAATGAAATTAAAAATTTCAAACTATACAGGGAACACTATCTACTTATTATATATTTTTTTGCATTATAAATATACAATTTAAGAGTTTAATGTTATATATATTTACAAAGGAGTAGTTGATATGGGGAAAATTTATTATACAAATAGATTAGTTTTAAAAGAATTAGATGAGTCAAATGGGGAGTTAGTTTTAGATTATAATATAAGAAACAAAGAGTTTTTTCAAAAGTATGAGCCTAAGAGACATGATATTTTTTATACTTTATCTTATCAAAAAAGTCAATTGAAAATGGATAGAAAGTTTAGTGAAAATAATTCTATGTTAAGATTATGGCTTTTTAAAAAGGACAAGTTGGATAAAATAATAGGCCAAATAACCTTTTATAATATAGTGCCTTTTGCATTTTTATCTTGTCACATAGGATACAAGTGTGATAAAGATGAAATTAATAAAGGTTATATTACAGAAGCTATGGAAAAGGGGATTGAAATAATGTTTAAGGAGTATAATCTACATAGATTAGAAGGATATGTTCAAGAAAACAATAAAGAATCCTTAAAAGTTTTATATAAATTAGGATTTATGAGTGAAGGAATTGCACATAAGTTTTTGGAAGTTAATGGAATTTGGAAAGATCATCTCAGAATGGTTTTAATAAATCAATAATTTCAAAGGTGTAAAGTAATATGATCATTAATTTACACCTTAATTTATTTTATATTTAGTTTATGTGTATGGAAGTATTTTTTGGAATGTTATCCCATATCCATTTTGCATTCTCAAGTTTTAGTCTTATACATCCATTAGATAAAGCCATGCCTAATCGACCATCTCTTACTGTACCATTAAGATTATAAATTATAGAATGAAAAAGATAATCGTCTATTATTTGAGTATAATACCAGCATTTATATCCCTTTTCTACGCCAAAATATAAACCTTTAATACCTACTTTAAAATCTCCTTTAGGCGTTGGGGTAGAGGGTTTACCTATAGTGCATAAATAGCTTTTTATAAGTCTCCAATTTTTATTGTCACCCTCAAATATATTTACCTTAAAATTTTTTGTATCTACCCATATAAAATATTTTGAACTACTAAAAAAGTTATTATTATTAAGAAAGTCTGTAGCTTTAGCAATATAATTATCGTCGTTTCTAAAATAATTTAAAGCTATAGATTTATTTGTAGTATATCTAATTTTGGTTTTATAAATTAGATAACGTATCAGTTTTTTCATAATATCACCTAAAAACTTATATATATTATTATATTAAGAACTTAAAAAATGTTGAATTTAGGAATAATCTTATAAAAACTATATTAAATATATTAATATAGTAATATATAGGAGAAGGATATGGGAAAATCTAAAAAAAGACAAGTAGTTAATAAAGAAAACCTTATAGACATAAATAAGAAAAAATGTATAGGTTGTACTGCTTGTGCTATAAACTGCACAGATATAACTGGTATATCCGTATTAAAATCTACACAGGATGGAAAAAGCACAGTGGTACCAAAGATGGGAACTTTTGAAGAAACAGGATGTATTTATTGTGGACAGTGTACTCTTATATGTCCAACTACTGCTATTACTGCAAGAAACGACATTGAAAAAGTTGAAAAAGAATTAGGTAATGGAAAATATATGGTAGCATTTGCTGCACCAGCTTTAAAGGCAACTTTAGGGGAAGAGTTTAATCTTCCAATAGGAAGTAATGTAGAAGGAAAGGTTCAAGCATCTGCAAGAAAATTGGGATTTGAAAAGGTTTTTGATACAGATTTTGGAGCAGATGTTACTGTAATAGAAGAGGGAACAGAACTTATAAAAAGATTATCTCGTAAAGAAAATTTACCTATGTTTACATCCTGTTGTTCTTCTTGGGTAAGATATGTAGAGATTTTCAGGCCGGAACTAATCAATAATTTATCTACATGTAAGTCACCACAGCAGATAATGGGAGCAAGCATAAAAACTTATTTTGCAAATAAATTTAAAATATTACCAGAGAATATATATGTGGTGTCAATAAAACCTTGTACTTCAAAAAAATATGAAGCAGAAAGAGATGAGATGGGACGTGAAGGATACAAGGATATAGATACAGTACTTACTGTAAGAGAATACGGAGAACTTTTACGATCAAAGGGAATAGATATAACTGCACTTCCATCGGAACCATCAGATAGTATGCTAGGAGAATACACAGGTGCAGGAGTAATTTTTGGTTTATCATCTGGTGTTATGGAGGCTACCCTTAGAACAGTTGCATATTATTTAAATGATGATATTTCTAAAATAGAAAAAATACAATATTCAAAAATAGATGGAACAAAAAATTCTAAGGAAGCAGAAGTAATAATAGGTAATCAGCTTATGAAAGTGGCGGTAATAAGTGGATTAAGTGATGTTGAATTGTTTTTAAAAGATGATAAATGGAAAGAATATACTTTTGTTGAGGTTATGTCTTGTCCAGGTGGTTGTGTTAATGGTGGTGGTACTCCAAGAGTTATAAGAAAGTCTGAAATAATTGAGAAAAAATGTATAGCATGTGGTACATGTATAGATAATTGTCCTGTTGGAGCTATAAGTTTTAACAAAAACGGATATGCAGAGGTTTCACAAATGCAGTGTGTAGGATGTACACTATGTAGCAAACTTTGTAGAACTAGTGCGCCGAAAATTAATGTTTATGATAAGGGAACTCAAGAAAAATTAACAAAAAATTATATAGACTTGAGAAAAAATGTTTTAAGAAATATAGATGAAAAATCTCAAAAGAAAGTATCTGTAGAAAATAAAGAAGTTAAAGAGATGTATGATAATTATATAGGTAATCCTGATGAAGAAAGAGCAAGACTTTTATTCCATACTCAATATAAAGATAGAAGCTCAGAATTAAAAATCAATAAAAGAACTTGTAGAGGTAAAAAACGCAGAAGGTAGTATATGACCTCCTTTTATAAGAAACTAAAAAAATCTTATAAAAGGAGGTTTTATATTAGCAGGATAAAGTGTTAAAATATATGTTATATATGCGAAATTTATATAAGGATTGGAGATTGAACATGTTATTAAGAAAAGTACATTTAAGTGATTGTGAAACATTATTTAGGTGGATTAACGATATGGAAGTTAGAAAAAATGCTAGATATACAGATGTAGTGTCTATTGAAGATTTTACCGATAGGTTTAGTAAGGAATTAGAAGATGAAAATGTATACAGCTTTATTGTAGAAAAAGATAGTGTAAGTGTAGGTCAAATTAAGCTGTCAAAGGATAAGGATAGGATTGTATTTAATTATAGCGTAGATAAAAATTATAGGGGACAAGGTCTTGGAACTGAGATTGTAAAACAAGGCCAAAAGTTTGCAAAAAGTAATATTAGCAATATAAATAAATTTGTCGCATATGTAAGAGGTTCTAATAAAGGGTCTTGTAAAATATTTGAAAAGTTAAATTATACTATTGTTTTTAGTAATGATGATTATGTAATATATGAAAAAAAGATATAATTAAAAATTTAAAATATTGTTTCATTATTTTATAAAAAATTAAAAATCAAATGTATAAATGGTAATAATTATATATTTAAATATTTAAATTTAAATTTTAATAAAAATACTATAGATTTTTAAATGAATCTGATACTATAATATAGTAATAAGATATATAAATTTTACGTTATTTAATATGTTAAAGATGATTTCAGAAAATTAATTAAATTGTATTGAAATGTAAAGGTTTAGTTTCATTAATATCAAAAATTAGGCATCATTATAGATTAAGTTGAATGCTAAGAGAGGGTGTGCAGAATAGTGGAATTTTTAACTGGAGCCGAAAAAATTAAAGAGTTAAGAAAAAAGTTGAAAATGACGCAACAGGACTTTGCTACAGAAAATTTTACTAGAGGATATTTAGGTCTTTTAGAAAATAGCAGAAGAAATATAACGAAAGAAGCAGCAAAAACCATAACAAATAGTTTTATAAAAAGGGCTAAAGAATTAAATATAAATCTTGAAATTGATGAAGAATATTTTCTAAGAACACCAAAAGAAGAGGCTCAGTGGTATTGTGATTCAGAGTTAAAAAAAGAAAATATTACTATAGAAGAATTAAAAGATATTCTAGAAATTGGAAGAGTATATGGATTAGATAAAATAAAGTGCTTAAGTTATATGAGAATGGGAGAAATATATTTCAAAAATAGTGAGTATGTAAATGCATATAAGTATTATTTTTTTGCATTAGATTTAAATAGAAATGATTTGTTAGCTGACAAAGAAATAACACTATATAATAGAATTGCAAAATGTAAATATTATGTATTAAATTATGATGAAGCAATTGTACTATTTATGAGAGAATATGAGTCTTGTAAAAAATTTAATAAAAGAAGTGATATGCAAAAGGCACTTTATAATTTAGCAGTTTGTTATAAACAATCTGGTGATATAGATAAAACAATTTTAACTCTTAATAAATTTACAGAGAACTATGAGTTTTATGATGATAAAGAAGACGAATTGTATATATGTGCTAATAGTATAAAAGCAAATTGCTATAAAGATAAAGGACAGTGTAAAACAGCTATTGACATATATAATAATTTAATATCTAAAATGAATTTTAAAAATGATATTTTAGCTTATGTTTATAACAATATTGGAGATGCTTATTTAGGCGACAAAGATTTAGAAACAGCATTAGATTATTTTAATAAATCTCAGCAAATTAGAATAAAAGAGGACAAGCCTAATTTGTCTCATACTTTAGTTAATAAAGCTAAAGTATATTTAGAAAAAAAGCTTTATGAAGAATGTATAATGATTTTGGAACTTTCTTTAGAAAATGCAATGGAATATAAAGATTATGAATATATAGTTAAAACATATAATCTTTTTGAAAAGGCATATTTACAAACGAAAGATTATAGAAAATTAGAATTTAATTATAAAAAGATGATAGAGATATTAGATAAAACAAAAAATTACCTAGATATTATAAAGGTATATACAAAATTACAAGAACTATATTTAAATAATAATGAAATAGAAAAAGCAAATGATACTTTAAAGAAAATTCAAGGTGTATTATTGAAAGTAAAAGAAATAGAAAAAAGTCGCTAGCATTATAAAAATCGTTATATATTAATAAAATAAATTTATCAAGCTAAGTGAAAACTTAGCTTTTTTTATGCATCTATGATTATTGAAAATGTAAAAAAATAGGAGTAAAATATAAATAAGAATATTCTGAAAATAAAGAGAGGAGGGATAATTTGAAAAAATTTTGGGGTATTATTCCACGTAATATAACAAAAAATAAAAAACGAATTTTTATTATGGGCATTAGTATAGTTCTTGCTATATCATTAATAGTTTCATTGAGTATAGTAGGTGATTCTATTATAAAAAATAAAAGTGAAGAATATATGAATTTAGGTGGTGGAACTTACGATATTTTTACAGAAAGCAATGATTATAATCTTATGAATGAATTTGCAGAAGAAAATTTTTTGAAAACATCAATAATAGAAACATCTGTTGGAATCTGTAAAGTACCAAATAGTAAATTCGAAATAGAAATAAATGGTTATAACAATAGGATAGAAGATAAAATATTGAATTTTAAATTATTAACGGGGAGATATCCACAAAAAAATAATGAGATAGCATTAGAAGAATGGATATTAGATGAACTTCCAGTTAAATATAATTTAGGTGACAAAATAGAATTAGAATATATATCACAATATTTTAATAAGAATGAAAGTTATGATTTAAAACAACAAGATGAGTTTTTATTAGTTGGGGTATTTAATTATAAAAATTATGAAAGTCCACTGAAAAATAGAGCTAAGGCTTATGTAACCTCACAATTTGCATTAAATAAAGAAATAAATGGAAAAGTTAATCATAGAATTTATGGTATTTTGAAAGAAAAGTATTCTTTAAATGAAGTATTCTTAATAATTAGTTATATTAATGATTATGGCTCTTTATCTATAGGTAAAAACGATGCAAAAATTGTTGGGGAAAATAATATGAACTTTTTAAATATGATATTATCACTTTTGTTTTTAATAATAGGAACAGTGTCAGGGATAGTTATATATAATATTTCTAATATAATGGTTACGGAAAGAACAAAGGAATTTGGTATATTTAGAGCATTAGGAGCATCACCTAAAATGATAAAATCTCTTGTTATTTTAGAAGGGGTTTTAGTAGGTGTTATTTTTATTCCTATAGCTATGGTAGTAGGTTCGATTTTAACTAAAACTTTTATAAAATCACAGTATATAAATTTAGGCAATTTAGCTGAATTACTATATATTCCTCCAAAAGGTATATATTTTTCTTTGATGATAGGATTTCTTACTTTGATAATAGGAAATTATTTTCCAGCAAAAAGGGCATCAAAGGTTTCTCCAATGCAAGCTATTTTTTCTAACAATAATTTAAATTTAAAAGGTCATATGCTTAAAGTAGGATTAGAAACAAAGAGTTCTATTAGAAAGAAAATGTCTTTTTCAACTAATATGGCATATTTAAATTTAGATAGAAATAAAAAAAGGTTTATTACTACTGTAATCTCATTAAATATAATAGTTATAATGTTTTTTGGAGTACATTACTTAATAAATTGCTTAGATCCTCTTAGCAATTATAAAGAAAAATTTGGAGGAGACTTTATTATAAAGTCTACATCTAATATAAACGATTATGAAATGAAAAATGATAAAATAGAAGAACTACAGAAAATTCAAGGTATAAAAAATATATATAAATGTAAAGAATTAGACTGCAATATTGAAGTCCCAGAAAAAAGTATAACTAAAACAGGCTTTAAATATTTAAGGTCAATTGGTGAATTAAAAGAGGAAGAGTCTTCAACATCAGATATAAAAAGATACTTATTTTCAAGTAGAATTTTAGGATACGACAATGAGGAAATAGACAAACTAACTCCGTCTGTTCAAGAAGGGGATAAAACTCTAGACACAGTGAAAAATAGACCTACAGTGGCTATAGTTCAAAATATTAATAATAAAGAATATACGGATATTAAAATTGGAGACACTTTAAATATGATTGTTCCCAAATATGATAAAAATGGTAAAGAAGACGGCATAAAAAATGTTCCTTTTACTGTAGTTTCAATCTTAAACAGCAATAGTCTAGGTATGTCTATTGGTGATGTACCTATAGTGCCAGTTGTTAGCAATTATAGTTGTGAAAATTATTTAAATTTAAATGGATATATTGGTTGTAAAATTCAATGTGAAGAGGGATTTAATTTTAATGATATAAAAAGTAAATTAAATAATTTTATAAGTGATAGTAAGGAATTAACATTAAAGTCATATCTAGAAGAATATAATAAAGCAAAAGAAAACAATAAAGATTTTGCTATAATGTTATATGGTTTTTTAACAGTAATAGGAATTATAAGCATTATCAATCTTGTTAATGTTATGAATATGAGTGTTATTTTAAGAAAAAAAGAAATAAGTATATTAAGAGCAATAGGTCTTAATAATAACGATGTTACAATTATGATCATGTCAGAAGGTGTATTTTATGGCTTGGCATCAAGTATTTTAGGTTCTATTTTTGGAACTATATTAACAGTTATAATTTATTTTAGTGGAAGAGAAAGAATAAGTAGTCTTTTAACGTGGTCAATGCCCTTTAATACTATAGTAACCTCTATTATAATAGTAACATTAATATGTGTAAGTTCTGCTATAATTCCAATAAAAAGTTTATTTAGCAAAAGTATAGTTGAGTCAATAAAAGGTATAGAATAAGTAAGTGATTTTAAAGAAAATTGCGAAAAAAATATTTTAGTTAAAATTTGTTTACAACAGTTTTTTAAAATAGTATAATAACTTTCAATTAATAAATTATATATCCATATATTTTTGGTAATATGGACCAAAAGTTTCTACGAGAAGACCGTAAAATTTCTCACTATGGGTAAGTCAAGTTTAGAGCTATTTATGCTAGTATTGATTTACCATCAATACTAGCATTTTTTTATAAAATATAAGAATATCCATATATTTTTGGTGATATGGACCAAAAGTTTCTACAAGAAAACCGTAAAATTTCTTTCTATGGGTAAGTCAAAGCTATAGTTTACTATAATAGTATTGATTTACCGTCAATACTATTTTTTATAACTTTTAAAAATAAATATGAAAGGAGCAAATGATGAAAGATTTATTAGAAAAACAATTTAAGTTAAAAGAGAATAACACTAATGTGAAAACAGAAATTATAGGCGGATTTACTACATTTATTACTTTTGCATATGCATTATTAGTTATTCCTAACATACTGAAGATAGGAGGTATGAATGCTCAAAATCTTACTGGAGATGCAGCAGCAGCACTATCAATGGCAAATGACCCAGTAATAGCATCGGCTTTTGCATCTGTGTGTATATCATCAGCTTTAGGCACACTTATAATGGCCTTTCATGCTAACTTACCTTTTGTATTAGCTCCCGGCTTAGGACTTGTTGCATTTTTTTCTTATAATATTTGCTTAAACCTTGGTTTTACATGGCAGCAAGGGTTAGGTGCAGTATTTATATCAGGAGTATTATTTATAATAATAACACTTACTTCCATTAGAGAGAAAATTGTACAGGCTATTCCTCAAAATCTTAAATTTGCAATTACAGCAGGAATAGGATTATTTGTATCGTTAATAGGATTAAAAAGCGGTGGACTTGTAATTGCAAATCCATCTACATTAGTGTCTTTTGGAGATTTTACTGACAAGACAGTTGTACTTACAATTATTGGTCTTATAATTACAGCAATACTTGTTGCAAGAAACACTAAAGGTGCAATGCTTATAGGAATTATAATAACTACAATAATAGGAATACCTATGGGGATTACTAGTCTTCAAGGTGCAAAAGTATTTTCAATGCCAAATGTAGGGTCAACTTTCTTTGCAATAGATTTAAAAGGGCTTTTATTTAGTAATGGAAATGGAATTTTAGGAGCTATTTTAACAGTATTCATGGTTGTTATTACATTAAGTTTAGTTGACTTATTTGATGGAATTGGAACTTTAGTTGGAACAGCTCAAAGTTCTGGTATGATAGATGAAAATGGAGAAGCTAAGAATTTAAGAAAAGCGCTTACATCTGATGCAATAGCTACAACTTGTGGAGCACTTTTAGGAACTACGACACTTGCAACAGTAGTTGAATCAGCGGCAGGAATAGCAGCTGGAGCTAGAACAGGACTTTGTAATGTTATAGTTAGTGTATTACTTTTAATATCATTATTTTTTAGTGGTCTTATAGGAATAGTTCCACAAAGTGCTACAGCACCAGCACTTATAATTGTTGGAATACTTATGATGAGAGCTGTAACAGAAATTAATTTTTCGGATTTTACAGAAGGATTACCTGCATTTTTTACAATAGCTATGATGCCATTTACTTATTCAATAGCTAATGGAATTGCAGTAGGAATAATATTTTATCCAATAATGAAAATTGTAACTGGAAGAAAAAAAGAAGTACATAATATGCTATATATTTTTGCTATATTATTTATATTAAGATTTATACTTATGCCAGATTAATTAGCTAAGAAAAATTAAAAAAATCTCTTAAATTCTAAATTATATAGAGTTTAAGAGATTTTATTTATTATAAATCAATATATTGATTTAAAAATTTCATATATTTGTAGCGAAGATGAAGAGATACTACGTTTGTATCATTTAAAAAAATTTTAATAGGAGTTTTTTTAAGAAAACCTACTGGAGATTCATAATTTATATTATATATATCTTTAAAATTAAATTTAATATTTTTTATAAATGCTTCTTTTTTATTTATTAAAATTAATCCATTACATAAACAGCGGTCTAAAGTTAAAATCATCATAAAAAAATATACTTGTTTTAATTTTATTGAAGAATCTATAATACCAAATAAATATAAAAAAATCATTATGAAAAATAATAAATAATTTTCCGATGAAGGAAAGAAGAAAACTTTAGTATTTTTATCGTTTGTTTTCATATTTATAAATAAAGTAAAGTATTTTTTTATATTATAAAGAAATAAAAATAGTGTATAAATACCTGCTAAATAAATAATAAATGGAAATTGTTTACTTATCAAGCCTATTATAAAAATAGTAAAAATACTAATTAAAATTAACATAAAAGTCCTCCTTTAAAGATAATTTTTAAATTAAATAAAAATTATTTGATTTTATGATTTAAAAGTTGCAAAAAATAATGTAATATAAAGAATATAAATCAAATTTTTAATATTAAAAAAATAAGTGGAATAAAGTTTTTGTGATATAATAAAAATTACATTTAAATTTATTTGTATAATAAATCAAGAATAATTGGATTTTTTGTAATAATTCAATTTTAACTTTATGTATTTGTAATTATTATACATTCATATAGTATATCATATAAGCAACAGATATGTTGCATAACTGGTTAATATTCTCCACTCATAAGTTTTAAATTTTAAATGCATCTAGTTTAAATTTAATAAAATTATATAAATATTAAGACTACAAATTATTCTTATAAAGTTTTGTAGTCGGCTAATTATATAAAAAAATAATGTATGACTTATAAAGGTAGAGGTGATAATATGGACAGATTAGATATTAATATAATAAACAAGAAAAATACTTCCATCCATTTTGAATTTGTAAAAAATGGAGAGAAAGAAGAAGCAGCATTAACTTCTATAGAGGGACTTGCACATTTTGGACTTGGCAGAAAAGAAAGTGATACAATAGCTGTTGATGGAGCGGGAGATAATACATTTCCAGTTATAACTAAGCAAGAAGGGCCATTAAAAGGTTATAGTTATGGGATGGTAGTTGGTATATATTTTTATAAAGATAATGAAAATAGAAATAAAGATGCAAATTTTACTTATAAAGATATTTTATTTACAGATATGTTAGATTTAGATGAAATAAAAATATATTATAATATAACAAATTATAATTTAAATGTTGTTATATTTAGAGAGGAACAATGTTTATATAGTTCAATATAGATATAAGATTTAAATGGCTTGTATTTATAATAAGGTGGTTTTAAAATGATATGTAATATTAAAGATTTGAATTTAAATTATGAAATTATTGGCGATGGTATACCAATCCTTATGTTGCACGGTTTTTTTGCAGATAGTAATCTTATGAGTGGATGTATGGAACCTATTTTAATAGATAATAAAAACTATAAAAGAATTTATTTAGATTTACCAGGTATGGGAGAATCAATAGGTGGAGAATGGATTAAAAATTCTGATGAAATTTTAGAAATTGTACTAGAATTTATAGAAAAAATTATTCCAAATGAAGAAATCTTATTAGTAGGAGAATCCTATGGTGGGTATATATCATTGGGATTATTACATAAAATAGCTTCAAAAGTTAAAGGATTGCTTTTAATATGTCCATGTGTTATTGCTCCAATGGAAAAACGCGATTTACCACAACATGTGATATTAGAATGTGATAAAAGTTTGATTAGCAAGCTAAGTGAAAGAGATTTACATAAATTTAATGAGAGGGTTGTAGTACAAACCAGTAAAACATGGGAAAGATTTAAAAATGAAGTGTTATATGGTATTAAAATCTGTAATAGAGAATTATTAAAAAATATAAAAGAAAATGGATATGAATTTTCTTTTGATGCTATGAATTTAAAAGAAAAATATACAAACCCAACTACTATGCTTCTAGGTCGCCAAGATTCTATAGTTGGATATAAAGATGCTTTTGAAATGTTAGATAATTTTCCAAGAGCAACCTTTGCTGTTATAGATAAAGCGGGACATAATCTTCAATTTGAACAGGAAGAAATATTTAATACAATGGTTAAAGATTGGTTAGCAAAATTTTAAATAGTTAATACATATATAGAAATAAGGTCCAATTTAAATTTATTCAATAATCTTAAAATATTTTTATCCGGACCTCTATAGTAAAAGCGGTATCTTATTTATGATACCGCTTTTTTATAGGAAAAAAATATATGTAAAAAGGTTTTGAGAATATATTTTAATGTAGCTATAATAATTAAAGATTATTTTTTAAAAAAAACTTTTTGTTGAATTTTATATAGCTTATTATATTAAATTTAATAATATTAAAGTATGGTATAATACTTTTAGTAATATATAGGGTTCCAAGTTGATAGCTAAAATTATGTAAGGAATTTATTGTTAGAAAAATGGTAAATATAACTTTAAACCGTCATTCAGTTAGTTATTTCGAGAAACTCTAATAATGTAAAAAATCTTATAAGAATTTCTAAGTCACAACTAAAAATCATAACTAACTTAAAGTTCTATGTACCATTAAAAAATATCGTAGGTAAGTGAATAAATCAAAAATTCAGTTTGGAACCCTATATAGGGAAACAAGCTTACATTTAAATTTAAAATTGGCTTGTAATGCTATAGGAATATAAATTCAGAAATTATTTAATGAATTCAGAGTTTATTTTATATATAAATTTTTTAGAAATGGAGTGGTATAGTAATGGAAAAAATTTATTATGAAGATCAATATGTTAGAAGTTTTACAGCGGAAGTTGTTGAGATAAAAGAAGTAGATGAAAGGTTTCATGTAGTTTTGGATAAGACTGCTTTTTTCCCTGGGGGAGGCGGTCAATTTTGTGATAATGGAACAATAGAAAAAATTAATGTTATAGATGTTTATGAAAAAGATGGTACAGTATATCATGTTCTTGAAAAAAACCTTATAAAAAAACATAAAGTAAAGTGTGAGATAGATTGGGAAAGAAGACAAGATGGTATGCATCAACACTTAGCACAGCATGTTCTTTCAGGATGCTTTTTTACATTATTTAATGCTAACACTGTTAGTTTTCATTTAGGCAGTGAATTTAGTACTGTAGATATAAAAGGTATTTTAGAAGAAGAAAAGATAAGAGAAGGAGAGAAACTAGCTAATGATGTTATAGGAAAAAATTTAATAGTAGAATCTTTTGTACCTTTAAAAAAGGAACTAAAAAAAATTAAATTAAGAAGAGCTCTTCCAAAAACTGATGAAGAAATTAGGGTTTTAAAAGTTGGAGATTTAGATATAAATGCTTGTTGTGGTGTACATCCAAATAATACTATGGAAATTAGAATGATAAAAATAATAAAATATGAAAAAAATAAAGGAAATACCCGTATAGAATTTTTAGCAGGTAAAAGAGCGGTGGATGATTCTTTAAAAAAAGATAGATTTTCATCTGAAATATGTAGATATTTAAGTAGTAGCGAAGAAGAATCGATAAATAGTATAAAAAATTTAAATGAAGAAATAAAAGGTCTAGTAGATGAAAATAAGAAAATAAGAGATATAATAGCTGGATATGAAATAAAAGAAATGATAGATAAAGCTATAAAGATAGGAGATATTTCTGTTGTTAAAAAGATATATGAAAATGAAAATGCTAAGTATGTGAATAAAATAGCATCAAAATTAGTAGAACAGAAAAATATAGTATCACTTTTAGCTATTAAAAACAAAGATAGGGTAAATTTAATATTTGCATGTTCAAAAAATTTGAAAAATGTAAATATGAATGAACTATTAAAAGATAGTATAACTCTTATAGATGGTAAAGGTGGCGGAAGTCAATTTTTAGCTCAAGGTGGCGGAAAAAACAATATGAATTTACAATCTTCACTTGATTATGCTTTAGGAAAGATAAAAAATAATATATAGATATTAAAACATGCTCGAAGATTTTTTATATTTAATAATTTACTTTAATTTAAAACTTTAAAAATGTTATATAAATTAAAATTCGAGCTTGTTTTGTTATAAAAATTCCAAAATGACTTAGGTTAACAGTGACATTTTAATTATATAGAGGTGATGACAACTTGAAGTGTAAAATTAAAAATATAGATATAAATTATGAAATCATAGGTGAGGGAATACCAGTTTTAATGATTCATGGATATTATGCAGACCTTAGACTTATGAAAGGTTGTATGGAGCCTATATTTGAAAAGAAAAGTGGGTATAAAAGGATTTATTTTGATCTTCCAGGTATGGGAAGTAGTGGCTTTTTAAATTTTGTAGACAGTTCTGATGTTATGTTAGATGTTGTAATAGGATTTATAAAAAATATAATAAAAGATGAAAAATTTTTGCTTGTAGGGGAATCCTATGGTGGGTATATTTCACTTGGACTTGTACATAAATTAAGAAAAAATATAGATGGTATGTTATTAATATGTCCATGTATCGAACCAATATTAGAAAAAAGAAAAGTTCCTACACATATAGTATTAAAGAGAAACTTTAAGTTGCTTGCAAAATTAAGTCCAAGTGAATTTAAAAATATAGAATGCAATATGGTTGTTCAAGATGAACATATGTGGTCAAGATATAAGAATGAAGTATTATCAGGGGTAGAACTATATAATAGAGAAGCTTTACAATCAATTAAAGAAAAAAGTTATCAATACTCATTTTCAATAAAGGATATGGATGAGAAATTTGAAAAACCAACAATGTTTTTACTTGGAAGGCAAGATTCCGTTGTTGGGTACAAAGATAGTTTTAGTATTTTAGATAACTTTACAAGGGCTACATTTACCATATTAGATGGAGCAGGACACAATTTACAAATAGAACAGGAAAAGTTATTTAATATTTTCAGCAATCAATGGTTAAATACAATAGAAAATGAAAAACTGTAAGCTATAAATTTATATGTGATTTGCTAAATAAAATAGAAAATAAATAATAAAATCCATAAAAACTGCTAATACTATAAAAAAGCATTTGTAAAAGAAGATAGTAATTGCTTTTTTATATTTAAGATAAAAAACTATTAGAAGGAGCAGATTTTTATGGATTTACTTATATTTATGGTTTTTAATTTTGTAATTTATTCTTTTTTAGGATGGATAGTAGAAAATATGTATTCTTTAATTACTATTAAAAGTTTAAAAAAAGATGGTTTCTTAAATGGACCATTTAAGCCAATGTATGGATTCGCTGCGGCTATATTAGTGTTTTTGAATGAATATATGGAATTCAATTTATTAGTTATGGTAATGTTAGCATTTGTTATTCCTACTGCAGTAGAATATTTAACTGGATATATGCTAAAAGAATGGTTTAATAAAAGCTATTGGGATTATTCCAAATTAAAGTATAATTTAGATGGAATAATAAGCTTCAAATTTTCACTTTACTGGATTATACTTAGTTTTTTTACAATGTACTGCATACAACCTTTACTAGAAATAATATTTGAAAAAAGTTTTATATTTTGGTCAGTATTTATACCAATAATAATAATGTGTATAACAATAGATTTTTTATTTACTTTAAAATCAATAGAAAAGAGAGAAGTTTTGAAATAATTTTATAAAACCTATGAATTAAAATAATATTTTAAAACCATATAGAAAAGAACTATTTTTAATATTTATATAAAAATAGTTCTTTTTTTGTATAAAAAGTATAATAAATTTAATTTAATAAGATTTTTAAAATTATACAAATTTTAATGTAAATACTATTTAAATGTTTACAATGTGATAATTTACAATATATAATATGTATTATATGTAAAGTAAATAATAAAATGTAAATAATTTTAAATTACATTTTATATAAAATTGTAGAAAATCATTTAATTTTCAAAAATTTAAAATCTTTAAAGGATATTATAATAATATATGGAAGTATAATAACATTTATTATTATAATATTAAATTAATTTATATAGGGAAAACATTTTAAAAGTTAACTTGGGATTTTATAAATATTATATTAAAATGTATATTTTAAAAGGGAAAAATATCTCTATGTAAAATTTAAAATTGTGCAAAACTAAACTTATAATTTGCCATTAATCTTGTTTTGCTATGATAATAGTTTTGGAACTTGTGATAAATGGAGAAAAATATGGTTGGGGGATGAGTTAATATGAAATTAGTTTATAATACCTTAGATGAGGGTATTTTAATTATTGATAAATATGAGAAAATAAATTTTATAAATAAATCTTTACTAAAAAAGCTAGGGTATAATGAAAATGAGTTAGAAGGTTTAAAATTACAAGAAATTATATGTAAAGACGAAAAAAGTATATTAGATATAATTAAAAATGGAGAAAATATAACTGATTTAGATATAGAATTATATTGTAAAAGTAAAAGTGTATTGTTTTTTAGAAGTAAAATTATTTTAGATAAATGGAAAGGTGAAGATTGTAAGGTTTTAGTTTTAAAAGAAAAAAGTAAAAGACCATACATGATGGAAGATTTGGAGTATTTATTAGATACTATACCCTATGGAGCTTGGATGAAAAATGTAGATGGAGTATATATATATGCCAATGATGCTTATGCAAGTAGATTTGGTAGAACTAGATATGAAATTTTAGGAGAATTTGATGAAGATTTTTGGGGTGAAGAATTAAGCATAGGGTTTAGACGTGACGATAATGAAGTTGTAAAAAGTAAGACACCTAAATTGTTAGAGGAAAAAGTTAAACATAATGGATATGATCAATGGTTAGAAACTTACAAGGCACCAATTTTTGATGAAGAAGGTAATGTTAAATGTACTATAGGAATAACAAGGGACATAACAATAAGCAAAAAAATGCAAGAAGAACTTGTAAGAAATAAAACTAATATTGATTCACTACATAATATGATTGATAAAATTAAAAATTATACAGCGCCATATGAGCTTTTAAAAAATATAGGAGAAGAACTTCTAAATTATTTAAGTGCAGATGGAATAAGTATATTTATATATGATGAGGAAAATACAACCCTTTTTAAAGCAATACAATTTGGAATGGCAGAAAAAATTTTTAAAAATTGTGAAAAAGTAAAAATAACTAAAGAGTTAGAAGAAAAATTAGTTAAAGTAAAAGAAAATAGTGGTGATTATCTAGAAGATAGATATGAAAAAGTGTTTAAAAATTGTAATATACAGCTTGAAAATATAAATTATAAAGAGTGTTATCCAATTGCTTTTAATAAAGAGCTTATAGGAATTTTGACAATGTCATATAAAGAGGACAATGAACCTAAACTGAAACAGGATGATTTTATTAATTCAACTTGTGATGAACTTGGTGTAATTATAAAAAATTATATGTTGTCCGAAGCGTTGAAAAAGGAATTTGATAAAAGGCTAAAAACAGAAAGAGAATTAGAACTTTTCTTAGAAACAGCAGTAGACATTGTGTGCATTGTTGGAGCTGATGGATATTTTAAAAGTGTAACATTTCAATGCGTAAAAACACTTGGATGGAGCCAGGAAGAGTTATTATCAATGGACTTTAGAACGCTTGTTCATCCTGATGATGTTGATGGAATTGTTAAAGTCAGTGGATTATCTCAGTTAATGGGTGATGTAAAAAGGTTTATAAATAGATATAAGTGTAAAAATGGTGGTTATAGATGGTTACAAGTAAGTAGTAATGTTATACCAGAAAGAAATGTTGCTATTGCTACAGCTATAGACATAACAGAAGAAAGAGAATTAGAAGAAGAAAAGAAAACATTAGAAAAAACTGTGGCACTTGAAAGTCTTAAAAATGAACTTTTTGCAAATATATCACATGAGTTTAAAACGCCACTTAATATAATTTTAACTACAACTCAATTATTATTAGAAAGTAAAAAAAATAGTTGTGAAGGTTTTAATGATTTAGATTTAAATAGATATATGAAGTCTATAAGACAAAATTCATATAGATTGCTAAGACTTGTAAATAATTTTATAGATATAACTAAAATAGATGCAGGTTATTATAAATTACATCTTGGAAATTACAACATAGTATCTGTTATAGAAGATATAACTTTATCTGTAGCTGAATATGTTGAAAATAAGGGTATAGAACTTATTTTTGATACAAATGTAGAGGAGCAAATAATTGCTTGTGATCCTGAAAAAATTGAAAGAATAATGCTTAATCTATTATCCAATGCAATAAAATATACTGATGAAAATGGAAGAATTCAAGTTAATTTCACAGCTAAAGAAGATAAAATATTAGTTTCAGTAAAAGATAATGGTGTAGGAATTTCAAAAGAAAATCTTAACATAATTTTTGAAAGGTTTAAGCAAGATGACAATGCATTTAAAAAAAGGTGTGAAGGAAGTGGGATAGGACTTTCTTTAGTAAAATCCCTAGTAAACATGCATGGTGGGGATATATTTGCATTTAGTGAAATTAATAAAGGAGCTGAATTTATATTTGATATTCCAATAAGGTTAATAGAAGGAGAATTTATAGAGAAAGAGGACAATAATTTATTAAATTCTAAAATAGAAAAATGTAATATCGAATTTTCAGATATATATTCATAAAAAGAAAACAACTTGCTACTCAGTAGCAAGTTGTTTTTTTTATGCATAGATGATCTAATTTAATCATGTATACAATGTTTTATGAAACTTAAAATGTTTTATATAGTATATAATTTATATGGGAGATACAAATTAGACTATTAATGAGATTTAATCCATAGCTTACTAAAAAAAATTATTACATAACTTAAATAAGCTATATTTTTATTATAAAATAAAGGATAATGATTGTCAACAAATATATAGTATTGATTTGTAAAGAAATTTACACTAACACAGGTTCAATATATAATTAATATAAGAGTTAAAAAATGAAGGAGATAATAGAATATATGTTAGATATTTTGTTAATTGAAGATGATAGTATATTATGCAAAGAATTAAAAATGCTTTTAGAAAAATGGGGCTATAATGTAGAAGATATTAAAGATTTTGAAAATATTTTACAGGGGTTTGTTAACATGAGACCGAAACTTATAATTATGGATATTAATTTGCCTTTTTATGATGGCTTTTATTGGTGTAAAAAGATAAGAGATATATCTAAGGTTCCTATAATATTTCTATCATCTAGAGATTCTAATATGGATTTAATGATGGGAATAAATAATGGTGGAGATGATTATATACAAAAGCCTTTTTCAACAGATGTCTTAATATCTAAAATACATGCAGTTATGAGAAGAAGTTATGATTATAGTAATATAGGTATCAACATTATATGTTGTGGAGAAATTTTTTTAGATGTGGAAAAAGGACAACTTATATATAAGGGTAATAAACTTGATTTAACTAAGAATGAGATTAAAATACTAGCTGTTCTCATGAAAAACAAAGGGAAAATTGTACCAAGAAATAAACTTATGATTACTTTATGGGAAGATGATGAGTTTGTAAATGATAATGCTTTAACTGTAAACATTAACAGAATAAGAAATAGGTTTAAAGAAATAGGCATAGAAGATTTTATAAAAACTAAGAAAGGTATAGGATATATAATTCAGTGAATATAAAAGTATTTTTAAAAGAAAATTATCATGAACTAGTATTATCAATTCTTATGATAATTGTTGTAAATGTATATTTAATATGTGAAGGAACTTTTTTAAAAGAGATTTATGATGTTATTTATTTAAATTTTATTATAATTTTTATATATTGTGTATATTTATATATACAATATATAAAGTGGAAAGATAAGTTTTTAAAAATTTATGAGAAACTTTTAAAAGATGAAAAAATATATGTAGACTTAGTTAAAGATAACAATTTTTATGATAGATTAATTAAAGAAACTATAATAAATAAGGAAAATGAGGCAACTTTGGAATATGAAATGTTAATGGAAAAGTTGGTAGAAATAGATGAATACATTTGTAGGTCTGTACATGAACTTAAAATACCTATAGCTACTTTAAATATGATGGTGGATAGAGTGGAGGATTTTGAATTTAGTAATGAACTTAAAAGTCAAGTAGAAAAAATTAGACTTTTAACAAATTCAATGTTATATGGTAGTAGGTCTACCTGTCTTTTTGAAGACTTATTTATAAAAGAAGAAAATTTAGATAAGTTAATAAAAAAATCTATAAAAAACAATTCATTCTTTCTTATAGAAAATAATATTAGCGTAGATTTAAAAGATTTAAACTATATGATAAATACAGATAGTAAGTGGATATGTTATGTTTTAGATCAAATTATAAGCAATAGCATAAAGTATTCAAAGGATAATAGTACCATAGAGTTTTATGCTATAGAAACTGAGAAAATGGTAGTTTTACATATTAAGGACAATGGTATTGGAATAGAAAAACAAGATTTAGAAAGAATTTTTAATAAAGGGTTTACTGGATGCAATGGAAGAAATAAATTATATAAATCTACAGGTATGGGGCTTTATTTTTCTAAAAAAGTGTTGAATAGTTTAGGGCATGATATACAGGCAGATTCTATAAAAAATGAATATTGTGATTTTAAAATTTACTTTCCAAAAATATCAGATTATCTTAATGTTACAAAAAAGTAATATTAACTTATGAAAAGTAATGTTAAGAGAGCGAACTCAAAGGAGAAAAGCGTTAACATATTATTACAGGGTATGTTTATTTAATATACTTAAGATAATTTTGGAGGTATAAATATGGATGAAATATTACAAGTGAAAAATGTAAGCAAAGAATATGGTATTAGAGGGTTTAGAACGAAAGTTTTAGAAAATATTAATTTAAATGTTAAAAAAGGAGAATTTATTGCAATAATGGGTCCTTCTGGTGCAGGAAAAACAACGCTTTTAAATCTTATGTCAACTTTGGATAATCCAAGTAAAGGGGAAATATTATTAGATGGTATAAAAATAACAAAAACAAAAAATAAAGACTTATCCAAAATAAGACGTGATAAGATAGGTTTTATATTTCAAGATTATAATCTTCTTGATAATATGAGCTTAATGGATAATATAGCACTACCTTTAGCTTTAGAAAGGGTTAATTCTTTAGAGATAGAAAAAAGAGTTTTAAAAATGGCTTCTATATTTGGTATTGAAGATCATTTGAAAAAATATCCTTGTGAACTTTCAGGAGGTCAAAAACAAAGGGGCTCAGCAGCTAGGGCATTAATTAAAAATCCATCAGTTGTATTTGCTGATGAACCTACAGGTGCATTAGATTCTAGAGCTTCATCAGATTTATTACAGTGTTTAAGTGAAATAAATATTAAAGAAAAATCAACTATTATAATGGTAACCCATGATCCATTAACTGCAAGTTATGCAAAAGAAATATATATGCTTAATGATGGAAAAGTAAGTTGTAGGTTAAGTAGTGATGGAAATAGAAAAAACTTCTATGGAAAAATAATAGATATGTTAGCTTCTGTAGGAGGACAAGTATAATGGGTATATTGGCTATAGCTTTTAGTAATTTTAAAAATAATTTAAAAGTATATACTATGTATTTTGTATCTATGATTTTTTCTATGGTTATTTTGTTCAATTTTGAAAATCTAATATATGGAGACCTTATAAATAAATTGGATGATATGAATGCAGAATATTGTAGTGGAATAATAAGAGTAATAACTATAATTTTAATAGTTTTTATGTGTTTTTATATTTGGTATTCAAGTAATACTTTTTTAATAAAAAGAAAAAAGGAAATTGGAATATATGTATTTATGGGGTTGGATTTGCCAACTATAGGCAAGATGTATTTTCTAGAAAATATATTAATAGGTATATTTTCAGCTTGTATTGGAAGTGGAATGGGTATAATTTTTTCAAAGCTTTTTCAGACAATAATTTTAAAAATTTCAGATTATGGTATAAAGAGCTCCTTTGAAATTAATCCAAAAGCTTTTTTAGTTAGTATTTTAATATTTAGCATTATATTTTTAACAGTTACAGTGATTGGTTTTATTAATATTAGCATGAGTAAAATTGTAGATTTATTGAAAGCCAATAAGAAGCAAGACTTTATACCGAAAGTAGGAATTTTATCTTATATATTAGGGATTATGTATATAACCATTATAGGTATAGGATATTATTTATCAACTAAGGATATGTCACAAAATATATTTTATATGGTTATAAGTTTGATTTTAATTATAATTGGAACTTATGGATTTTTTAAAACTTTTGTAGTAGTATTTTTAAATTTTTTAATAAAACGAAAATCTGTATTATATAATGGTGAAAATATAATAACAATAAATAATATAAGCTATAGATTAAGGAAAAATTATAAAGTATATGCTATAGTAACTATAATATTAGCGTCAACGATTATATCATTAGCTACAGCAGTTTCTATGAAATTAACTTATAAATCTGTAGAAAATAAATCCAATGTATATACTTTTTCATTTATATCTCAAAACAATATAAATGAAAATAGAATAAGAGATATGATAGAAAATAAAAACATAGACTATGATTTAACAGCTAATATGGTTCATATAGATAAAGGCGTAAGTAGTAATGATAGTTCTATTGGTAATGATGCTGTTATTGTTAAATACGATGAGGCTATAAAGATATTAAATAAAGCAAAAGAAGAAACATTAGTTGAAGAACTTAAAGAAAATAACCTTAAAAATAATGAATTTATAAAAATACAGAGAAATATACTTGGGTCAGTTAAAAAATATGAAGATAATAAAATTAATATAGACAATAAAGAATATAATATTATAAAAACTTTTAATTGTAAGTTTGTAAGTTTAGATATAATATTTTTTATAGTTGGTAATGAACAGTATGATGCATTAAAAGAAAAGGGAACTAACGTCAATTTTTATGGAGCAAAACTTAAAGATGAATCAAATGCAGAAGTTTTATATGGTAAATTAATTTCTAATATAGATAGAAATATAATAGGTTATACTTATTTAAAAACTATGAAAAGTTTAAGATGGTTAAATTTTGTTTATGGAATAGGTGGATTACTTTTTTTAGTATTTATTTTAGCAACAGGAAGCATATTATATATGAAAGTATATAATGATGCTACTGAAGATAAGGAAAAGTATGATATATTACTTAAAATAGGTACAGAGAAAAATCTTATAAAAAAAGCTATATCAAAAGAAGTTATCATAACATATACTATGCCTTTAATATTAGCTTCAATTCATAGCTATTTTGCAATAAAAATGTTAAGTAAAATGTTAAAGCAAATAAATCTTACTGATATTTATATAATAAGTATAGTTATATCAGCTATATTATTTTCATTATTATGTACTTTATCTATAAAATCATTTAAAAAAACAATTAATATATAAACTAAAAGTTGCTTATCTAAAAATTGATAAGCAACTTTTTAAAAAGAATTATTTGTTAAAATATCTATTTAGTAAGCCATTAAAAGCAGCTCCATGTCTAGCTTCATCTTTACACATTTCATGAACAGTATCATGTATTGCATCTAAGTTTAATTTTTTAGCAAGAGTAGCTAAATCTTTTTTACCTTGGCAAGCACCGTGCTCAGCATCAACTCTAGCTTGTAAGTTAGCTTTAGTATCAGCTACAACAACTTCACCTAAAATTTCTGCAAATTTAGCAGCGTGCTCAGCTTCTTCAAATGCGATTCGTCTGTAAGCTTCAGCAACTTCAGGATAACCTTCTCTATCAGCTTGACGACTCATAGCAAGATACATTCCAACTTCAGTACATTCACCTATAAAGTTAGCTCTTAAACCTTCTACAACCTCAGGATCTACATCTTTAGCAATTCCAATTCTATGCTCATCAGCGAAAGATAAACTATCGCTTTTTTCTACAAATTTATCAGCACCTACTCCACAAACAGGGCAAACCTCTGGTGCGCTATCTCCCTCATGAATATATCCACATACTGTACAAACAAATTTTTTCATAAATAACATCCTCCTAAATTTTAATAATAATATTAATAAAATTTTTATTTATATATTTTAATATTTTTAATGTCCTTCTCTATGTTTTTATTATACAATATAAAATAATAATTGTCAACGGATAATTATTATTAATTATAAAGTAAATATAAAGTTTATTTTATATATGTATAATGATATAATTAAGTATACAAAATTTAGAATATTTAGAAAATATTTAGGAGGACATTTATGAAAAAATACTATGAAAAACAATTAAATGAAATTGAAAGTATAGTTGAGAAAATTAATTATTTTAGTTATATTAGTGGATTAGCTTACTGGGATATGGCTGTTAATATGCCAAAAGAAGCAGGAAAATCTAGAGGAGAAACTTTAGGATTTTTATCATCAGAATTATACAAGTTAATTACTAATGATAGAACTTATAATTTATTATGTGAACTTGAAGATATTTCTGATTTAACTTTAGAAGAGGCAGCAATGATTAAAAATTTAAAAGAAGAAAGCGATAAAACTAAAAAAATACCAGAAGATATTTATAGAAATTTTTCAATAGATGCAGCTGAATCAGGAATGGCATGGGAAGAAGCAAAGTCTAAAAATGATTTTTCAATTTTTATGCCACATCTTGAAAAAATGGTTGATTATAAAAGGAAATTTGCAAATTTCTATGGTTATGAAAAACATCCATATGATGCATTATTAAATGAATATGAGATGGGCATGACTGTTGAAAAATTAGATAAAGTATTTGCATCTTTAAGAGATGAAATAGTAAATATTTTATCAAAGGTTAGAGAGTCTAAAGTTAGTATAGATGAAAATATATTAGAAGGAAAATTTAGCATAGAAAAACAAAAAGAACTTGAGAAATATGTGTTAGATTTAATTGGATATGATTATAAGTATAGAGGTAGAATAGATAGTTCAGAACATCCATTTACAACTAATTTTGGAAACAAAGATGTAAGAATAACTAACCATTATCATGAAAATAATTTTTATAGTGCAATGTACAGTGCTATACATGAAGGTGGACATGCTATTTATGAACAACAAATTAGTGATGATTTAGAAAAGTATGGACTTCAAAGTGGAGTATCAATGGGTATACATGAATCTCAATCAAGATTTTATGAAAATATTATAGGAAAAAGTAAGTCATTTTTAAAATTAATTTATCCAAAAGTCCAACAAATTTTTGAAGAATTTAGAAGTGTACCTTTTGAAAATTTTTATAAGGTATGCAATATAGCTTGTCCATCATTAATAAGAACAGAAGCAGATGAATTAACTTATAGCCTTCATGTAATTATAAGATATGAAATAGAAAAAGAGCTTATAAAAGGGGAGATTGAGGTTAAAGATTTAAAAGAGATTTGGAATAACAAATATGAAGAATATTTAGGGGTTAGACCACAAAACGATAGTGAAGGGATACTTCAGGATATGCATTGGTCTGATGGTGGATTTGGATACTTCCCAAGTTATGCTTTAGGTAATATTTATGGTGCACAATTTTTAAATTCTGCATTAAAAGATATGCCAAATCTTTATAGTGAAATAGAAAAAGGAAATTTAAATGGTATAAAGGTATGGTTAAAAGAAAATATACATCAATATGGCAAGATTTATAAGCCTGCAGAGTTGCTTAAAAAAGTAACTGGTGAAGAATTAGATAGTAAATACTTTGTAGAATATTTAAAAAATAAATTCAAAGATGTATATGAGTTTTAATTAATCTTTAATATTAATCTCAATTTTCCCAAGTCAATTGGGGGAATATATGAAAAATGAAAAAACAAAAAATAATTATTTAAATATGTTAAAACTTTGTAGTGAATTTAAAATTAGAGCAATATTTTTATCAATAGCATTAATCGGAACTAGTTTTTTATCATCTTATCCTATTAAGTATATAGAAAAAATTATTAATATTTGTAGTAGTAAAAATGGTAATATGGAAGTGTTTATAAAAGGTGGTTTAATATATCTTATACTTCAGATTTTAAATGTTATATTTAGAGCTTTATTTGAATATCTCAATGCAGATTTAGAATCAAAATTAGGTCATAAAATAAGGATAATGTTATTTGAAAAACTTGAGAAAATGCCTTTTAAGTTTTATGAAAGTAATAATAAAAGTGACATTATAATGCGTTTAGTACAAGATAGTAGCGTAACTGTTGATGGTATTTTACAACCGCTAACTTTTATTATAAAAAACATTCTTATCTTTGCGTTAGGGTTTATTTATATGTATTCAATAGATAAGACTTTAACCTTAATTATGATTCCCATAGGCCTTATTATTTCAATATTTGTTTTAAGAACTGGACCTAAAATATCAAAGTTATCTTATGATGAAAGAGAATCAAATTCTAAACTTTGGAATGGATTTTCAGAGGCTTTAAATGGAATAAGAGAGATAAAAGTTAACTGTCAAGAGAAAAGAATACTAAAGGATGTAGAAAGAAGCAGTGATAATACAAGAAAAGTTATAATGAACTTGAAAAAGTATACTATAAAGGTTGGAAATATAAATAGTGCTATAGTTATGAGCATTATTGCTCTTATTATGATTCTAGGTGGATACAAAGTTATACAGGGGACTCTCTCTATAGGTGGACTTACGGCTATTATGATGTACAATGGATTACTTATAGATCCAATTGTTGACTTCTTTAATCTTTTTCAACAAATGCAAAAGGTTTTTGTAAGTTGTGATAAGATATTTTTAGTTTTAAATCATAGTGAAGAACCAATAAATTTTAAAACTTTAAAAGATAGTTTTAATGAGAATATAGAAATTGATAGATTATACTTTAAATATATAAATGATGACAGTGGATTTTATAATTTAAACAGTATATCCCTTCAAATTAATAAAGGTGATAAAGTTGCGCTAGTAGGGTATAGTGGTAGTGGAAAAAGTACTTTGTGCAAAATACTAGTAAAACTTTACGATGATTTTGAAGGAAATGCAAGTATAGATGGAATTTCTTTAAAAGATATAAACAATGAAAATATAAGAAATATAATAGGAATAGTTTTTCAAGATACGTTCTTATTCTCAGGTACATTACAGGATAACTTAAAATTTGCAAAACCTAATGTTTCAGAAGAAGAACTTAAAAATGCGCTTGAGATGTCCGGAGTTAGTTTATTTTTAGAAAATTTACCTAATGGATTAAATACTATAGTTGGAGAAAATGGTTTTAACCTTTCTGGTGGAGAAAAGCAAAGAGTTTCTATATGTAGAACTATTTTAAAAGATCCACAAATAATAATATTAGATGAGAGCACTTCTGCATTAGATGCAATAACTACTTCTATAGTGATGAAAAACTTGCTTGAACTGTTTAAAGATAAAACTGTAATCTTTACAGCACATAAGCTTAGTAACATAGCTAATGTATGTAATAAAATTTATGTGTTTGACAAGGGAAGTATAGTAGAGTATGGAGATCATGATAAGCTTATTAAGAAGGATGGATTATATAAAAAGATGTATAATGCATATGAATAAGTATAAAACATTATATTGAAAATAGCCCTTTATAAGTAGAAGTTCATACTACCAATATAACATAAGTTGAATATTTAACTTATAAATAATTATGTTTTTTATAAAAGTAATGAAAGGTTTAACCTTTGCTAAAAATACACGATAGAAAATATCGTGTATTTTTTTAGGTGATAAATTAAAAACTTTATTTTTTCTTTATTTTTAACATATTTATTCTAAACTTTTAGTTGTTACACTTATAAATGAAAATAAGGGTAGGATGTGAAGAAATGATAAGTTTAAAAAATTTAAGTAAAAAATTTTATAATGAAAATGAAAGTCAATATGTATTAAAAAATATTAACTTGGAAATAGGTGATAATGATTTTATAACAATAATGGGTCCATCCGGTGGGGGAAAGTCAACATTATTGCAAATAATGGCATTACTTACTGAACCAACAGAGGGAGATATTTATTATAGCAATAATAAGATAAATTTTAAAAAGGACAAGCAATTAAATATCCACAGAAGGGAAAGTATAGGATTAATATTTCAAAATGCAAATTTAATAAGTTGTTTGTCACCTTTAGAAAACTTAATAATAGCTATGAATACGACGGAGAGTTATAAGGAAAAAACAAAAAAGGCAAAGAATTTGTTAGATAAGGTTGGACTTTCAAAAAAATATAATAGTAAGGTTACATCCTTATCAGGAGGAGAAGCTCAAAGGGTTGCAGTAGTTAGAGCTTTGTCAAATAATCCAAAGGTAATATTATGTGATGAGCCAACAGGTTCTCTAGATTCCAATAATGGAAATAATGTAATAGAGTTACTACTAAGTATAAGAAAAGAGAAAAAATGTACTCTTATTATAGTTACCCATGATAAAGACATTGGTAAGCTTGGGGATAGAAGAATTTATTTGAAGGATGGTGAAATACATGAAATGGGTAGAGATATTTAAAATATATAGTTTAAAGCAGATAAAAAAAGAAAAAATATTATTTATTTTTACTGCTATATCTATTTTAATAGCTACAAGTATTTCATCAATAATACCTCAAGTGAGTTTAGAAAATAAAAGGCATATTGAGAAGAATATAGAACAAATAAATGGTGGAGATTTAAGTATAAATTTAATGGGAGGTATGTCAAAAGAATTAAATGAAAAGTTAAATGAATTCAAAAATAAGGGATTTAAAGTAACCTTATCAAGTATTAGTAATTGCTATTATAAAAAAAGTTCAAATAATATAATAGGATCTATTGTTATTGGAGATTATTCACTAAAGGAAGATGAAATAATACTTCAAAGTATTTTAGCTAATAGTTTGAATGTTAAAGTTGGCGATTTTGTAGAATTAGATACTCAAGGAAATGGTAAGTTTAAATATAGGGTTAAAGAAATTGAAGTACTTTCCAGTGGTGTAGATAGAGATGCAGAATTACTTAGTTATGGAAAAGTACAAAAAAAAGAAATCTTAAAGGGAATAAGCGGAAGAGAAATTATTCATATAAAGGGAAATGATGGTGAGCTACTGAAAGAGGAATTATTAAAGGTGGACAATACTAATCTTTATACAACTATAGATGATAAGAAAAATGAACTAGATAAGGAATTATCTATTCAAAAAGGAACTTTAGGTATATTAAGTGCAATAGGGTATATATTTTCAATTTTAGCTATAATAAGTACAACTATAATGCTTATATTAAAAAGAAAAAAAGATATAGCAATATTAAGATTATTGTCTATAGATGTAAAAGAAATAAAAAAAGCTTTAAGAGCAGAGATATCACTTTGGCTATTCGTTCCAATTATATTAAGTGGATTTTTTAGTTATTATGGAGCAAAGATAATATTAAAATATTCAGGAATAGTAATAAAAGGAGTCAATAAAGAAAGTTTATTATTAATACTAAAAGGTGTGTTATTTAATGGAATAATATTTTTTATATTGATAAATATAGCACTAATTATTGTACAGGGAATTAATGCAATGGGAGTAATAAGAGAAGATGAAAAATACATAAAAAAGCAAAGTAAAAAAGTAGTCTGTTCAACTATATTTTTAATACCTCTATTTTTAGTAATTTATGCATTATATACAGGTAGTATAGAAAATTTAGGAAGCAGTTTTTTAGTGATACTTTTTATAGGAATCTTCTTATGTTTAGTAACATTGATAGTAAAAATATTGTCATTTGTTAAGATTAAAAGCACACTTATAATGTACAGTATAAAATCTATAAATAAGAGATTTTTTTCATTTGTACTTGTATTACTAAGTTTAACTCTTACCCTATGGTTTATATTAATTGGTTTTAATTTAAAAACAGCTATTAAAACTAACTTTGCAGCATCATTAGAAAAAATATTACCTTATAATTATTATGTAGAAGGTAATGATTATGAATCATTAGAAAGTGTATTGAAAAATGATAAAGATATAGAAGGTTATATTAAATTTTCGTATATAGAGGGAAAGATAATAAATGAAAATTTTAAAAGCATATATAAGTATACAGTTATAAGCGAGGTAAATAAAGAGGATTATGGATTAAACTATAAGATAATACAGGGAAAAGATCTTTTTCAAGGAGAAGAGGGATTTATTATATCAGATGAAATGAGGGAAAGAAATAGATTAAATATTGGAGATACATTAGAGATTGAAACAAAGAAAGGTATAATCGAAAGCAAAATAAAAGGTATTTATCAGTGTGGAGGAATAAATTCAGGATCAATTTTAAAGGAAAATGTTCAATTAGGAGATGAAGTGAGTTATTTAGTTAAATCTAATAGTGATAAGTTTATAGATAAGTTAAATAACAGTGCTGTTGGAAGTATTGAAGATATTGGTGATGGAATTGCAGCAAATATAGATAGCTTTTTAAAAGTATTTAAAATGCTTTCTATAATATGTATTTTGGGAACTGTATTATTTAATATTAATATAGTTTATATGAATTGTATCAAGGATGAAAAGGATGAAGAAATATTAATGGCATTAGGGCTTGGAAAAGTGTTTGTAATAAAGGTACAAATAGTAAAAATGATATTTTTAATACTTTTAAGTTCAATATTATCATTAGAAATTTATACTTTAATAGTTAAGTTATTTTTTAAGGTAATGCTTAATAGTAGTAGTGAATTATTAATAAGAGCAATAGTTATAAACCTTGTAATATCAATAATTATATCAATAATAAGTTTTGCTATCCCATTGAGAAAAATATTAAAAAAAGAGGCGTTAAATTTGCTAAGAGAAGGCATTTAAGATTATAATAAAATTTAGGTATATTCATAGTAGGTACAGTAAACCTTGAATATGCCTATTTTTATATGGGATGGTGAAGTTATGAAAGGTAATCTTTTAATAATTGAAGATGATATGGATATAGCATTAATGGTTAAGGAGTATTTAAGTAAGGAAGGATATAATGTATTTGTTTCCAATGATGGTGAAGACGGATTTAAGTCTTTTAAAGAAAATAGTATTGAACTTATTATGTTAGATGTGATGATGCCAGGAATAGATGGATATACAACTTTAGAAAAAATTAGGAGTATATCAAATGTTCCAGTTATTATGTTAACTGCAAAAGGTCATCAAATGGATAAGGTTATTGGTTTTAAAAAGGGTTGTGACGATTATATGGTCAAGCCTTTTGATTTGTTAGAGCTAAGTTTAAGAATAATGGCTATTTTAAGAAGGAGAATTACAAAAAAAAGTAATGATAATTCAATAATTCAGTATAAAGATTTGATTATAAATAAAGAAGAGTACAGCGTAATAAAATCAGAAAAAGAAATAAAACTAACAAAAAAAGAATTTGAAATTTTAGCATTATTAGTGAGCAATAAAGGAAAAGTATATACTTCAGAAATTATTTATAACAAAATTTGGAAAGAACAGTATTTTAAAAATGATAATTCTGTAATAACTCATATTAGAAATTTAAGAGAAAAACTAGAGGATACTGTTAAGAACCCTAATTATATCAAAACAATATGGGGAGTTGGATATAAAGTTGAAAAAGATAGTTAAGTTAAAAGGAGAATTAATTTTAGCTGTATGTATTTCTGCAATTTCAGGGATAATTATTGCATTTATTGTTAGTAGTATATATAGACAAATAACTCTAAATGATGACAAACTAAAGGCTTTAGCTAATGAAAGAAATAATAAAGAAATTGAAATGATTAAAAAACAGTTAAAAATAGATCTCAAGAATGAGTCTATTGTATATGCAAATATAAAAAGAATAGAGAATATTTTAAAACCCTCTTATATAAATAGAGTATTTGTTGTGGATAATAATGGATATGTAAAACTATCAATAGGAGAAATAGGAATAAAACAGTTTGATTTGAGTAAAGGTGAGGGTGTTACATTAATTGTTAATGATAATGAGTTTATTGCAACTAATATTATTAAGTTAAACGAGCAAAGTTACATAGTGTATTTAAATGAAAATTATATATATAATGACATGATAATATTTGAAGTTTCATTTATTGCTATAATGATTATTTTCTTAATTTTAATTAGCGGAAGGGTTAAATATATAAGCGATATGGCTAAGGATGTAAGGACAATAACTATAGGAAATCTTTCTAATAGAGTAAAATTAAAATATAAAAATGAATTAACTGGTTTAGCAGAAGATATTAATTACATGGCACAAGAAATTCAGCATAAGGAATTAAATCAAAAAGAATTTATAACAAATATATCTCATGATTTAAGAACACCACTAACAACAATTTTAGGTTACTCTAAAATGATAGAGCAAAAGGTATATTCAAATGAAGAGGATTTAGAAAGATATATATCAATAATAACTAAAAAATGTAATTACTTAAATACTATGATGGATGACTTTTTTCACTATGCAAAGCTTTCTTCAAGCGATATGGAGCTTGAAAAGGTTACAATAAATCTTAATGAACTTGTTATGCAATTATTAGATGGTGAAGAGATTAACTTTAAAAAAAATGATCTTAAATTAGATGTTTTATTACTAAATAAATCAATATATACTTATGGCGATTCTATATTTATAGCAAGAGCTTTAGGTAACTTAATTAATAATGCATTAAAATATTCAAAAAATGATACAGTAGTAACTACTTGTTTAAAAGAAGAAAATATAAATGGAATTAACTATGGTGTATTTTCAATAGAAAACATTCCTAACAATAATATTTCAGAAGAGGTAGTTGATAATTTATTTAAGAGGTTATATAAAGTAGATAAATCAAGAAATGAAGAAGGTAGTGGACTGGGTTTAGTGATAACACAAGAGATAATAAAATCACATAATGGATTTATAGAAGTTAAATTAGTTGAAGGAAGAATAAAATTTATTATAGGACTAACAGTATATGAGTAATGTATAGTTAAAATATTTAAATGTAAAAAATGGTATCACAATCATGATACCATTTTTAGGTGAGAAATTTATTATTTATTGAAGTATCTATTTAATAAGCCATTAAAAGCGGCTCCGTGTCTAGCTTCATCTTTACACATCTCATGAACAGTATCATGTATTGCATCTAAGTTTAATTTTTTAGCAAGAGTAGCTAAATCTTTTTTGCCTTGGCAAGCACCTTGTTCAGCGTCAACTCTAGCTTGTAAGTTAGCTTTAGTATCAGCTACAACAACTTCACCTAGAATTTCTGCAAATTTAGCAGCATGTTCAGCTTCTTCAAAAGCGATTCGTCTGTAAGCTTCAGCAACTTCAGGGTAACCTTCTCTATCAGCTTGACGACTCATAGCAATATACATTCCAACTTCAGTACATTCACCTATAAAGTTAGCTCTTAAACCTTCTATAACTTCAGGATCTATATCTTTAGCAATTCCAATTCTATGCTCATCAGCGAAAGATAAGCTATCGCTTTTTTCTACAAACTTATCAGCACCTACTCCGCAAACAGGACAAACTTCTGGTGCGCTATCTCCCTCATGAATATATCCACATACTGTACAAACAAATTTTTTCATAAATAACATCCTCCTTAAAATTACCATACAAAATAGTATAATCAATATTTACATAATATATAACAGTTTTATTATAGAGTTTCCAATTTATATCTAAAAGTTATTGGATTTGAAATTTGGATACTCAAAATAGTGAAACATGCTCGAATATATTTAAAATTTAATATTAAATTTTGTATAAAAACAGTTTAAATTTATTGAGCTTGTTCTATATAATTTTAATTTCATTTATCTTATGTGTTTATTATAAAACATTAAATATTAATTGTCAACAAATAATTATTATTAATTATATTTTGAGGATTAATATATAAATCTTAGATAATACTAAGGATCTAAGTTGAATAAACATTATTTTTAATTTACAATATAAGTATATTATAGGAAAAATATACTTTGAGGGGATGAGTTTTTGGAGCTTTTAAAAACTGAATATTTAACTAAAAGTTATGGATTTAAAGAAACGGAAGTTAAAGCCTTAAAACCTATGAATTGTATTCCTATACTTTCTATAGAAGAAAATATTAAATTACCAATTTTAATGGATGGAAAAAAAGTTAATGAAGATTATTTTAAGGAAATAATGAAAACCTTAGGACTTACCGATAGAAAAAGACACCTCCCTGGGGAAGTATCAGGAAGGCAACAACAAAGAGCATCAATAGCACGAGCATTAATTACAAAACCTTCAATAATATTTGCCGATGAACCTACTGGAAATTTAGATAGTAAAAATAGTAAAGAAGTAATGGATCTACTTACAATGTCAATTAAGAAATATAATCAAACTTTAGTTATGATAACTCATGATCCTAAAATCGCAGAAAGAGCAGATAGAATAATAACTATATCTGATGGTGAAATAAGTGGAGATAGGAGGACTCATTAATGAAAAGTTTTTGGGGGCTTATTCCACGTAATATACTTAAATATAAAAAGAGAACTTTTCTTATGGGAGTGAGTATTGTTTTAGCTATTGCACTTATAACTTCTTTAAGTTTAGTAAGCGATGGGATGATTAAAAATAATTTTAAGAATGCTATAAAAGATGGTGGCGGAAATTATGATATAAGACTGTATAGTAATGATTACTCTAATATTAAGCAAACTAGAAGTGATGATTTATTTAATAAGGTCACAATAGTAAGTGATGTAGGAATATATAATATCCCTAATTCTAAATATAAAATAGATATAAAAGCTTATGATGATAATTCAAAGGATATTTTAAACTTTAATCTTATAAAGGGTGAATATCCTAAAAATGAGAATGAAGTAGCACTTGAAGATTGGATTTTAGAAAAGCTTCCTAAAAAATATAACGTAGGGGATAAAATTAAATTTGAATATGAAGTTAATTATGTAAATGGTAGAACATTAAAAATTGAAAAAATTGAAAAAGAATTTATTTTATCAGGTATATTTAGTTTTGATATATTAGGAAAAGACACAAGCAAAATAGGTAAAGCTTATGTTAATGAAGAATATTTTTTGAAAAATTTAAAAAGATATGATTTACAAAAGGTATCATATGTAAGTTTAAAAGATAAATATACTATAGATGATGCGCTAATTATCTTAGGATTAACAACATCATATAAAGATATTATGTATGAACCTAATTATAGTAAAGTGGATATGATAAAAACTATAAGTTTATTGAATAAAATTTTTAATATATTGTTTATATTTATAGCAATAGTAGCAGGTATAGTTATTTATAACATTTTTAATATAATGGTTACAGAAAGAACAAAAGAATTTGGCATTTTTAGAGCCTTAGGATCTTCTCCACAGCAAATTAAATCCTTAGTAGTTTTGGAAAGTATATTTATAGGAATTATATTTATACCTATAGGAATGATTATAGGATCTACTTTTTCTAAGATTTTTATAAATGAAATATATAGTATAAAAAATATATTGTACATTCCACTTAAAGGTATAAAAGTAGATTTAATAATTAGATTTTTAACAATAATATTAGGTGCATATTTCCCAGCAAGAAAGGCAGCAAAAATATCTCCAATGGAAGCAATTTCATCTAATAATAACTTAAGTCTTAAAGGACATAAGTTAAAAGCTTCTCTTCAATCTGAAAAGGATAAATCTATAAGAAAAAATTTCTCATTTGAAATGAATATGGCGTATTTAAATATTATAAGAAATAAAAAAAGATTTATAACTACAGTTATTTCTTTGAACATTATAATTATAATGTTATTTTCAGCCAATTTCTTAATAGATACTATGAATCCTATTACTCTATTTAAAAGAAATTTTAAATACGACTTTGTTTTAAGTTCATTTGAAATAGAAAAACCTACAAATGGAATAGATGATAATATAATAAATAGTCTTTCTGAAATTGAAGGTATAAAAGAAATTAATAAAAGTAAAGATATATCTTCACACTTAAAAGTGTCCAAAGATGCTGTTACTACTAAAGGATTTAAATATTTAAAATCCCAGTGTAATAATAATGAATTAGAATTAAAAAAATTAGAAGAAGGCAATTACAGTTTTCCAACATATCCAATATCATATGATGATAAAGAATTAGAAAATCTTACTTCAATAATAGAAAGTAAAAAAATAGATATAAAGGATATGAAAGAAAATCCTTCAATTGTTATAGCTCAAAATGTAAATGGGAATAAATATACAATAATTGAAGAAGGAGATCTAGTAGATTTAAACATAGCTAAATATAATAATAATGGTGAATTAATAGGGGAAGATAGTAAAACTTTTGAAGTAGTAGCTACAGTAAAAGGTAAATTTTTAAGTAACAAAGAGGGAAATAAAGATATAGTCCCTATAATGAGTAATAAGTGTTTTGAAAAGTTTTTAAATATACCTAATTATTCAAAGGTCTGCATAAAGATTGATAATAATGCGGATTATGAAAAAATAAAGAATGATATAAAATTAGTAATAAAGGATTATAAAGATATAGTATTAAAAGATTATAAAAGTGAATTAGAACTAAATAAAAAGATGAGTAAGAATTTAATTATAAATTTATATGGCTTTATAGGCATTATTTCTTTAGTTAGTATAATTAACCTTATAAACGTTATGAATATGAGTATTCTTTTAAGGAAAAAGGATATAAGTATGTTAAGGGCAATTGGATTTAGTAATAAACAAGTCAGAAATATGATACTTTCAGAAGGGTTTTTCTATGGGATTTTTTCTATGGGATTTTTTCTGGGGGATTAGGATGTGCTTTAGGTACAATGATAAGTTTTTTTATATATTTATTAACAAAATCAAATATAGGGTACCAAATATATTGGAGTTTTCCTTTAATTAATATTCTTATAGTTCTAGTATCTACAATTATTATATGTATAGTTGCATCATTGATACCAGCAAGAAATTTATTTAAAGAAAGCATAGTAGACTCAATAAAAAGTATAGAATAATATTTTAAAAGACAGGTTTTAAAAGCCTGTCTTTTTCAATTTAACATATATAACTTATTTAGAAAAATACTTATTTCATAATTCTTAAAAATAAATAATATTTATTTTTAAACATATACAAAGAGTTATAATTGTTTTACAAACATTTCTGCCAAAGAACCATCGTTTATTTTATATATTTTTAGTGAGTTGAATCCATACTTTACTAAGAGTTTTTTAGATATTACATTATTAGGATCTGTTATTGCTATGACCCGCTTAATGTTTTTTCTTTGCCTAGCCATATCTATTAATCTACCTACAATTTTAGTACCATATCCTTTACCCCAATACTAAGGAAGCAACATATATTCAATTTCTAATTCATTAGAGCTATCATTTGCACTTATTCCAGCTATTCCAATAAAAGTATTTGAATTTGACTCAAAAACCTTAAAATATCCTAAATATTGACTTTTGAGGTTCATTCCTAATATACAATCAAATAATTGTTTTGCTTCTCTAAGTGTAAACACTCTACCATAGTTCATTACCATTGCTTTTTCGTTTGAAACTAACTTCCAATAATCTAAAAAGTCTTTTTGAAAAAGATATTTTTTAAAATAAATATTATCATTCATATTTCAACATCCTTACATATTGATATAATAATAAGGTTAAAATCCTTACTTTAGTAATTAAAAACTTGAAATTTAAATTATATTTATTATGAATAAAGTTTTAATATATAATTTTATATTAAAATTATAACATGAAATGGATAAGCAAAGTGTATAAGACTGTTATTATAAATTTATTATTGATACAATATAGGAAAAGGTAAATGATGAGAATTTAGATATAAAAGAATATTTCTTATAAAGTATATTATTAAGTTAATAAAATTAACAAAAAGGTATGGTGATGTAATGGGGAAAGAAATTATAAAAAAATTAAGTATAGCATTAGTGACAAATCCAATACTTATAATTATATATTGGACATTTTTTTATGAATTAGCTTTATTGTGTAAGTTCGGAAGGATGAATCATAATATATTAATTTTATCAATTTGTGTTCTATTATTTATAGTTATAATCATATTTACTACAATTATAACTATAAAAAAGGTAGAAAAAGAAGAAATAAAGAGTAAAAAATCATCTTATATGAATATATGGATATGTGTTTCTATTGTTATGTTTGTTGGAATAACATCAGTTTATGGATTGAGAATTTATAATAGTGCTGTAAATTATGGTGATAAACTTTCATTAGTTATATACGATTTAAAAAATAAAAGGTCAATAAAATTCGAAAGCGATAATATATATGTAAATGGAGTTGAAGGTATTTTTAATGATATTGGTAAAAAATACGATTTGCCAGATAAATTATATATATTAGATAGTTTTAAACTTAATTTTAATAAAGAAGGAAAGATTACATCTTTTGAAACTTTTGTTTATGGAAAAGATTCAAAAGAAAAAGAGAAAACTTATCTAATTTATTATGATAATAAGAAGTCAGATAAAATTACAGTAATTTCAAATAACAATACGAATGCTGATTATAATGATGATAAACTATTAAAACCATTAATAAGTACAATTAAAGCTATTTCAATAGAAGATACAGTAAGTAATTGGAATGAAAGTGATTATGGAATAGTTTATTATGGAAAAAGAAATTGGGGATTTAATACAGAGGGAATAGTTAATATTGATGAAAAAGGTAATAAATCATATATAGATATTAGCTCTGAAATAATAGGATATACTGTATCAGTGTTTGTACCTGAAAAGGAAGATAAATATACTCCTATTAGGTATAACTTAAAATGTGAAGAAGCATGGAGCCAATCAACAATTCCTCCTAAAAAAGATGATAAGAAAAATAGTTTGCAAAATTCGAACAATGATAATGAAGAATTTTATTTAACAAAAGAAATTGGATATCGTTTAAATATTGAAGATGCTGCAGCAGGAAGCAGATTTTATTCATTAAAGAATACTGTTGATTGTGGACAAACATGGAAAGTGATAAATGAAGATCCTTTCTTGGGAAAAACCGGTGTTGCATCAGGAATAATTTTTATAAATGATAAACTTGGGTTTTTATGTTTATCCCATAGTGGTGGATCAAATGGAGAATTATATCGTACAGAAGATGGAGGGCTATCTTATAGAAAAGTAGAATTCCCAATAAAAGAAGTAAAATTAGATAATAATATAATTATAAATCCTTTTGACTTTCCAACTGTTCCTTATGAGGAAAATGATATTTTAAATATGTTGGTTGGACAAGGTCAAGATGGAGATTATAATGGTGATAGTCAGGCATTGTATCAATCTAAAGATAATGGTGCAACTTGGAAGTTTGTAAAAGAACTACACAAATAAGAGTTAAAAATGATAGTTATTAAAAAAATGCTTATAGTTTAAAATAAGCATTTTTATTTTTGTCAAATTAAAAGTAAAAAGAATTTATTGTAGAAAAAAGTATTATAAAAATTGTTTTCTTTTTATAGAATAAGCAATAAAATAATATTATTAAATTCAATTTACAAAATATTACTTAAAATCAACATAAAGCAAATATGCTAATAGGAGTTGTATAGGATGGAAGGATGTAAAAACAAGTTAAGCAACCTAGAGGATTTTATATTAAAACAAAATGATAAAGAAAGTGCATTAATTTCAGTATTGCACTATGCACAAAATCAGTTTGGATATATAAATAGGGATGTGCAAAGATTTATTGCAGAAAAATTAGAAATACCTGAGTCTAAAGTATATGGAGTTGTAAGTTTTTATTCTTATTTTACAACAGAGCCTAAAGGTAAAAACATAATAAATGTATGTACAGGAACAGCTTGTTTTGTAAGAGGCGCAGGAGATGTATTAAATCAGTTTAAAAAAGAATTAAATATTCATGAGGGAGAAACTACTAAAGATAATTTATTTACATTGGATACATTAAGATGCATTGGAGCATGTGGTTTAGCTCCTGTAGTTACAATAAATAATAAAATTTATGGAAAAGTAAAGCCTGAAGATGTAAAAAATATATTGAAAGAATATAGGGAGTAGACTATGAAGAAAATAAAAAATTATAAAGAATTGATACAGTTAAATAATCAGTATAATAATTTAATTAAATTTAGGAACGCAGATAAAAATTTAAGTGACAAAATTGAGATATTAGTATGTGGTGGAACTGGGTGTAAGGCATCAAATTCAGATAAAATAATTGAAAATTTAGAAAAAGAAATAGGATATAATAATTTAAATGATAAAGTTAAAGTTATAAAAACAGGATGTTTTGGATTTTGTGCACAAGGACCTATTATTAAAATAACTCCCCAAAATATTTTTTATATTAAGGTATCAGAGGAGGATGCTAAAGATATTATAAAAAGTCATATTATAGATGGAATTATTGTAGAAAGGTTATTATATGAAAATCCATCAACTAAACAAAAGATAGCTAAAATGGAGGATATACCATTTTACAAAAAACAAAGGAGAATAGCTCTAAAAAATTGTGGAACTATAGATCCAGAAAATATATTAGAAGCTATAGCTGCTAATGAGTACTTAGCTTTAGGAAAAGTACTTACAGAAATGACTGAAGATCAAGTTATTGATATGGTCACAAAATCAGGATTAAGAGGTAGAGGTGGTGGTGGCTTTCCTACAGGGAAAAAGTGGGAGGCTACTAGAAAATCTAAAAATAACATAAAATATGTAATTTGTAATGCAGATGAAGGTGATCCAGGAGCTTTTATGGACAGGTCTATATTAGAAGGTGATCCTCATTGTATTTTAGAAGCTATGTCTATATGTGGGTATGCTATAGGAGCTTCAAAGGGATATATCTATATTAGAGCAGAATATCCCCTAGCAATAAATAGGTTGCAAATAGCCATTGGTCAAGCAAAAGAATATGGTCTTTTAGGAAAAAATATTTTAGGAACTGGATTTGATTTTGATATAGAAATAAGATATGGTGCTGGTGCTTTCGTTTGTGGAGAAGCAACTGCGTTAATTCATTCTATAGAAGGTACTAGAGGCGAGCCAACAATGAAACCACCTAGAACTTCTGAAAGTGGGTTATGGCAAAAGCCTACTTGTGTAAATAATGTAGAAACCTTTGCTAATATAAATAAAATAATAATTAATGGTTCTAAGTGGTATTCATCAATTGGCACATTAAAAAGTACAGGAACTAAGGTTTTTGCATTAGCAGGAAAAATTAAAAATGTTGGATTGGTTGAAGTTCCTATGGGATTAACTATAAGGGAATTAATTTATGATATTGGAGGAGGAATTAAAGATAATAAAAAGTTTAAAGGAGTTCAAACTGGAGGTCCTTCTGGAGGATGTATACCAGCTAAGTATTTAGATTTACCTATTGAATATGATACTTTAACAGAAATTGGTTCAATGATGGGTTCCGGTGGATTTATTGTAATGGATGAAGATAATTGTATGGTTGATATAGCTAAATTTTATTTAGAATTCACTGTAGAGGAGTCTTGTGGTAAATGTACCCCTTGTAGAATAGGAAATAGAAGGTTGTTAGAACTTCTTAATAAAATAATTGAAGGAAAAGGTGAAGAAGAAGATATTGACAACTTAAAAAATTTATGTGATGTTATAAAATCTGCATCTTTATGTGGTCTTGGTGAGTCAGCACCAAACCCAGTATTAAGCACCTTGAATTTTTTTGAAGAGGAATATAAGGAGCATATATATGATAAAAAATGTAGAAGCGGACAGTGTAAGAATCTAATTGATTACAAGATTACAGATAAGTGTATTGGATGCACAAAATGTTCAAGAGTATGTCCTCAATCCTGTATTAGTGGTAAACCAAAAGTTAAACATGAAATAGATACAACAAAATGCATTAAGTGTGGAACTTGTATAGATATTTGTCCTATTAAGGCCATTATAAAGGGTTAGGGGAGTGAGTTTATGATTAATTTAAAAATAAACAATATAGATGTAAGTATAGAAAATGGTAAGACAATTTTAGATGCTTGTCAAAAAGCAAATATTAAAGTTCCAACTTTGTGTAACATGAAAATGATTGATAATACATCACAAAATTGTAAGGGCACATGTAGGGTGTGTATGGTTGAATTAAAAGAAAAAGGCAAATTAGTACCTGCATGTTCAGAATTAGCAAGAGATGGAATGGATATTGCAACTAATAGTACAAAAGTCTTAAAAGTGAGAAAAACAATAGTAGAGTTATTATTATCAAATCATCCTAATGAATGTTTGGTTTGTAATAGGAATGAGAATTGTGAATTAAGAAAATTAGCTGGGGAATTAGGAATAAGTAAAAATCTATATAAAGGCAAAAAAAGTGAATATAAAAAAGATTGTAGTTCTCCAGCATTAATAAGAGATATGAATAAATGTGTCTTGTGTAGAAGGTGTGTTACAGCTTGTGATAAAGTGCAAAATATTAATATATTAACACCTATAAATAGAGGTTTTAACACAAAAATAGGAACATTTTTTGATAATCCCATAAATGAAACAAAGTGTACTTATTGTGGTCAATGTGTAGCAGTATGTCCAACAGGTGCTTTAACTGAGGTTATGGATTATGAAAAAATACCTAGAGTTGCAGAAGATAAGGAAAAATTTGTTGTAGCACAAATAGCACCTGCGGTAAGAGTAGCATTATGTGAAGAATTTGGAGTTAGCAGTGATATTATAACAACAGGAAAAATAGTTGCTGCACTTAAAATGTTGAATTTTAACAAAGTTTTTGATACAAATTTTTCTGCTGACTTAACAATAATGGAAGAAGCTAAAGAATTTATAAATAGATTTAAAGAAAAAAACAAACTACCATTAATAACAAGTTGTTGTCCAGCGTGGATTAGATTTGCAGAAATGAATTATAAAGATGAGTTAAAGTATATATCATCATGTAAATCTCCACAACAAATGTTTGGTGCTATTGCAAAAAATTATTTAGTAGATAAATATAAAATAAAAAAAGAGAATATGGTAGTAGTATCTATAATGCCATGTATAGCAAAAAAATATGAAGCAAAAAGAAAAGAACTAAAAGATGATGTGGATATTGTAATTACCACAAGAGAATTAGCAAAGTTAATTAGAGAAAGCTCTATTGACATAATAAACATTAAAGAAGAAGAATTTGATAATCCATTAGGTGTATCAACTGGAGCAGGTATGTTATTTGGGACAAGTGGAGGGGTTATGGAAGCCGCTTTGAGAACTGCCTATGAATGGAGTTGTAATAAAACATTAAATGAATTGGACTTTAAAGATATAAGAGGACTTGATGGAATTAAAGAAGCTACTATAGAGTTAGGTAATAATAAAATAGAGGTAGCAGTGGTTAGTTCATTAAAAAATGCTAAAAAAATTATGGAAGAAGTAAAAAATGGTATATGTAAATATGACTTTATAGAGATTATGGCATGCCCAGGAGGATGTATTGATGGTGGTGGACAGCCATATATTAAATCTTGTAAAGAAAAATTAGAAGAACGTATGAAAATAATATATGAAAAAGATAAGGAAAGTAAGATAAGGAAATCTCATGAAAATCCAATTATAAAAGAACTTTATAAGGAGTTTTTAAATGAAGATAATATAAAACAGCTATTACATGTAACATATAATTAATAATAGTATAAATTCATGTAAAAGAGCTATTGCTTTACTAATATTTAACTAGTTTTGCAATAGCTATTTCTTATATAGTCTTAATCATAGGAAAAAGATTTAAATTTTAGTTACTTATTATTTTTACAGTAAATTTTTATTGCTTCATTTATAAAATTTGATAGGCCGCTTTTGTGTTTATCTATATTTTCAGTAAATCGAGTATCATTTACATACATTTCACCTAAAGATTGAAAGATTTCTATAGTACAATTATAAAAGCTATTTGTTATATGATTTCTCCAGTTTTGAATTTCAGTTTGAACTTCTATATCACTAGGAGATTTATCCATAAGACTAGCAAGATTTTTAAAGATTATATCACCTTTTTCCATTATATTTTGCCAATCATTTTTTTCATATTTTGAAGCTTTTTTCTTATATTCTTTATAAGCATCAGTAGTGCTGTATTTAGCTTCCACCTCTTTTTTATATTTATTTTTATAATTTTCTATTTCAGTTGTATCAAAAGCTTTAAAGTTTTCGTTATTACTCATATTATCTACTCCTTTTTCTAATGTGTTATCAATTATTTTTATTAAATTTTCTAATCTTGTTTTTCTTTCTGCAAGAATTTTTTTATGATTTTCAAGAGCTGTATTTTTATTAAATTTAGGGCTTGAAAGTATTTCTTTTATTTCTTCAAGAGAAAAATCAAGTTCTCTAAAAAACATTATTTGTTGTAATTTTTCAAGATCATTATCATTGTAAAGTCTATATCCAGCGTCGCTTTTACTATTAGGATTTAAAAGATTTATCTTATCATAGTGATGAAGCATACGTATGGTAACACCAGTGATTGATTGAACTTCTTTTACTTTGTACAAAATAATCATTCCTTTTAAATTTTTTATAGAAAATATATTTTCATTACAAAACTAATGTTAAGCTATAACATAGTGTTAGAGTCAAGTATTTTATAAAAATAAGTTTTAAAATTAATATAGTGAAATAAATCTACAAATATATTAGTTCTAATTTATATTTTAGCGTATTCAATTACCTAATATTCAAGTAATATTTAATATAGATTAGCTTTAAAGCTTGTAAATCTCTGTATGAAAGGAGTAAAATATAAATATATTTAAGGTTTAATAATATATATTTAAAAATATGAGAGGAGAATTTTTATGGCCTTAAAAAATGATTATATATTAAAAGTAGTTGAAAGAATGACAGAACTTATAAAAAAGGTAGAATTTTTAAAAAAAGAAAATAAAAGCGAAGAGGCAATAGATGAAATAAATAAGGCATGTAAAGAAATATTTGGATTTGATCTTGATAAGGTAGAAAGAATGTCTTATGACAGTATTATAGAATTATTACTATTAAATAAATCTACTTTTGATATTAGATGTGAGGTAGTTGCAGAACTTTTAAGTGTAAAAGGATATATTTATTTAAGTGGTAATAATGGCAATGAAGGATATGATTGTTTTGTTAAAAGCTTGAACTTATACTTATATTTAGTGAATAATGATTGTGAAATGAATATTTTCAATGGAAATGAAAAAGTAGATGTTATAGTTTCAAAACTTTCTCAATATGAGCTTCCCATAGAAACAGAAAAAATGGTTTTAAAGTATTATTTGAAAAAAGGTAAATATTCAAATGGTGAAGATTTATTATTTTCAATGATTAAAAAGGAAAAAAGTGAAGAAATATTTAGTCTAGGTTATGAGTTTTATGATACATTAAAGAAAAAAAGTAGTGAAGAGCTAGAACTTGGAAATTTTTCTTTAGAAGAAGTGGATTTTGGGTTGGAAGATTTAAATCAGCTGAAGAAGAAAAACTAAATGTAAATAAAAACATTTTATTAAAAGAATCATCTAAAAAGTATTTAATATTACTTGTTTAGATGATTCTTTTGTATTTAAAAAATAATTTACACATTGAAAATTATTAATATATATGAAGCTGTTAAATATATAGGGAGACCCGCTACAATTTAAATTTATTTAATAGCTTTAAAATGTTTTCATAAAAATATAGCATTAAATTTCAAGTGATTCGTAGCATATATAACTATATAAGATAAGGCTCAATATTGAATAGTTTAAAGTTAACAGCATAAAATATAATTAAATAAAAAAAATACATAAAAAATTCAAATAAAATTCAAATAAAATTAAAAAAATATTATAAGGAGATTATATCCAATGAAGAAAAGATTTGATATAGTATTAATAAGTCTAATAGTATTTCTAAGTACAACATTTATATTATTTTACATAAGAGAAGGAGCAAAAGATGTTATGACAGATGTTAGCCAGACGACAGATTCAATAGTAGATGTTAATACACCAGAAAAAGCCATAAAAATGCTTAAAGAAGGAAATGAAAGATTTGTTAATGATATATCTAATTTAAATAATGTACATAAAAAACGACGAGATGAATTGAAAAACGGACAACACCCATATGCAGTAATATTAACTTGTTCTGATTCTAGAATAAGCCCATCATTAATTTTTAATGTAGGACTTGGAGAAATTTTTGAGGTAAGATTGGCAGGTAATGTAGTGAATGAAGATGCCTTAGCATCTATTGAATATGCAGTAAAGTATCTTGAAACACCTCTTATTGTTGTAATGGGCCATGAAGATTGTGGAGCTGTTATATCAGCTTATGATATGTTAAATAATAGAACTGTATATTCTCATAATTTAACAGGACTTTTAAAAAAGATAGAATCTAGTATAAAGAATAGTAATTCTATTGAAGAAGCTATTAAGCTAAATATAGAAAATTCAGCTTCAATAGTAAAAAAAGATTCTATAATTAATGAAAAGTTAGCTAATGGCAGTGTAAAAATAGTTAAGGGCTATTACTCTTTAGATGGAAAAGTGAATTTTTTTGAATAAAATATATAAAAAGGTGTCTAAAAGCATATGACTTAGACACCTTTTATTATTAAGCGTTATAATAATATATATTGTAATATGATTTAAATATAAAAAAATTCAATTTTTTACTTTAGATAATGAATAAATTAATAAATGGTATATAAAATATAACTTTAATAGAAACTAAAATAATATTAATATATAGAACTGTTTAAAAAACACATAGATGTATTAATTTTTTGAAAATTAGTAACTAAATTTCTTTAAAATGCATAGGCTTAATAATTAGTAAACAATATACTTTCTAAAAATGAAAAAACTATATAAAACTGTCGATTAAAGTAGTATTATAATTATAGAAAATTTATTTTTAGTTGACTAAGACCTAAATAAGGGGTGTAATTTGAGATGACTTTTGATGAGAAATTAACAGTTCTTGCTTTAGGAGTAAGAATGATGATATGGAATAAATATAAAGATAATGAATATGAAATTCATAAAGTGAAGTATGGTCATAATCATAGAAAATATACCTTAATATTAGAAGGACATAAGCCTAAAAAACGTACTTTAATATATTTTATACATGGTGGAGGATGGATGTCTGGAAATCCATTTTCCTTTAAAGCTATAGCGAAGTTTTTTGCTAAAAAGGGATATACAGTAGTACTTCCAGCATATAGATTAGCACCTAAATATAAATATCCCTGCCAAATAGAAGACGTATTTTTAGGTTTTCAAGATTTTTTAGAAAAATATTGGCATATGTCAGATTGTGATGATGTTATAGTTATAGGTTTTTCCGCAGGTTCAGAACTTGGAGCAAATTTAGTTTTCAACAAAAAACTTCAAGAAAGATATGAAATAGATCCATCTATATTTAAGGCATTTTTTGCAATAAGTGGTGTGTTGGACTTTTCTAAGTTTACATCTAAACGAGCTCAAAAATATTTGAATGGATATTTAGGTGGAACTAAATATGAAGGTAAAGTTAATCCATTAAATTTAGTTACTGAAAAACCTGAGTTTCCAGTGTTCTGTCTTCATGGTGATTTAGATGAGCTAGTTCCTAAGGAATGTGCATATAATTTTGTAGAGAGAGTACGTGGGTTTGGTGGAAATGCAGATATTACCCTTATAAAAGAAAAATATCATTCTAATATATTAAATTTATGGATTGGACATGGAGAGGAAGATACAAATATATTTTTTGACTTATTAAAAGAATGTGATAATAAAAATTAAAAACCATATGTTGAAGGAGAATATATATGATAAATGTTACTTTATTAGGTTGTGGAGGTGGAATGCCAATGCCCTTTAGAAATTTAGCTTCATTACTGATAAATTATAAAGGAAGAAAAATACTAATAGATTGTGGTGAAGGCACACAGGTATCAATGAGACTTGCTAAATCTGGATTTAAATCCATTGATATTATATGCATAACACATATACATGGAGATCATATAGTAGGATTACCAGGGCTTTTATCCACTATTGGTAATAGTGGTAGAGAAGAAGAACTTATTATAATAGGACCAGAAGGAATAAAGGATACAATTGAAGGATTAAGTGTTATTTGTCCATATTTGCCTTATGAAATCAAAGTGATAGAGGCACCTAAGAAAAATTTAAAGTTTGAATTAAAAGATAAATTTGAACTTACTAATGATTATTCTGATGTAGAAATAAGCATGATAGATTTAGAACATTCATCACCTTGTTTAGGCTATGGTTTTTACATAAATAGAAAAAGAAAATTTGATGTGGATAAAGCGATTAATAATAATGTACCTAAAATACTTTGGAGCAAACTTCAAAAGTACAATAGTTATGAATTTGAAGGGAAATTATATTTTAGTGATATGGTTTTAGGAGATGAAAGAAAGGGCTTGAAATTAAGTTATATAACAGACAGCCGTCCAATAGATTCAATAAAAGAATTTATAAAAGGTAGCGACTTATTTATTTGTGAAGGCACTTATGGCAGTGATGATGATATAGAAAAAGCTATAAAAAATAAACATATGACTTTTAGAGAAGCAGCATCATTAGCTAAGGAGGGTAAAGTTAAAAAACTTATATTAACTCATTTTTCACCGTCACTTATAGAACCAAATGAATATATTGAAAATGGAAAAGAAGTTTTTAAAAATACTATATTAGGATCAGATAGAATGGAAGAAAACTTAACTTTTAAATAATAATTTTGGAAGTCTATAGAAAAAGTATAGGATTTTATTGACAAGCTTATATCTAAATGTTATAATAATTTCAAAAGTTGAATAAATTATCTTCAGGGCAAGGTGAAATTCCTTACCGGCGGTAAAGCCCGCGAGCTATTTTAGCATGATTTGGTGAAATTCCAAGGCCGACAGTAAAGTCTGGATGAAAGAAGAGAGAATATTAGAATTGATTAGATTTTATATTTTTTGAATTTCAATGCTCTGAGCCAATGGCTTGGAGCTTTAAATTTTAAATATAATTTAAATAATTTTGTTTGAAAATAAATTATTTGGAATGCTAATTCTAATTTGTACAATTAATATATGCCCTGGGTAAAGTTTGCCTGGGGCATTTCTTATTTATATTTTAAATAAATTGATTTATAAGGAGTGATAAAATGGATGAATTCTTTATGGAGAAGGCAATAAGACTTGCTAAAATTGGAGAAGGAAAAGTAAATCCGAATCCACTTGTTGGAGCCATAATTGTAAAAGAAAATAGAATAATATCACAAGGTTATCATGAGAAATTTGGACAACCTCATGCTGAAATTAATGCTATAGAGTCATCAAGAGAAAGCCTAAAAGATGCTACCATATATGTGACATTAGAGCCATGTTGTCATTATGGTAAAACTCCGCCTTGTGTAGATAAAATTATAGAGAATAAATTTAAGAGAGTGGTTGTGGGAACATTAGATCCTAATCCATTAGTTTCAGGGAAGGGAGTAAAAAAACTTAGAGAAAATGGGATTGAAGTATTAGTGGGAGTTTTAGAAGAAAAATGTAAAGAGATAAATGAAATTTTTAATTATAACATGATAAAAAATAAATCTTTTGTTGCAATAAAATGGGCAATGACCTTGGATGGAAAAATTGCTACTAAAAATTATGATTCAAAATGGATAAGTTCAAAAAAATCAAGAATTTATGCTCATAAGTTAAGAAATAGATTTACAGCTGTGATGGTGGGAATAAATACTGTTTTGAAAGACAATCCTATGCTTACATGTAGATTAGATGGTGGGGTTAACCCAATAAAGATAATTGTAGATAGTAATTTAAAAATTCCATTAGAGTGTAATTTAGTTAAAACAAAAGAAAGTAAAACTATAATAGCTACTATATGCAAGGATAAAGAAAAGATTTTAAAATTAAAGGAACTTGGAGTGGAAGTTATAGTTACAAAAGAAAATAAAAATAAAGTGGACTTAATTGATTTAACCTTAAATTTATATAAAAGAGGAATTGATAGTATTTTAGTAGAAGGTGGTGGAAACTTAATTTATAGCATATTAGAAGAAAAAATAGCAAATAAGATATATGCTTTTATATGTCCTAAAATTATAGGAGGAAGGGAGAGTGTTACTGCTGTAGAAGGTATTGGAAAGGAAAAAATATCAGAATGTTTTGAAATCAAAAAATGGAATATAAGAAAAATTGATAATGATATTTTGATAGTAGGAGAAGTTTGAATATTAAAATAATTCAAAATATTTAGAAAAAGGTGATAGGTTGTTTACAGGAATAGTAGAAGAAATAGGATTGGTTTTATCAGTTAAAGATGTTGATAAATCTAGGGTTATTAGAATAAAGTGTAATAAAGTTATAGAAGATATAAAAATAGGGGATAGTATTTGTACAAATGGTGTATGTCTAACTGCAACAAAATTAGGTAAAGATTATTTTATTGCAGATGTTATGATGGAATCTTTAAAGCGTTCTAATATATCTCAACTAAAAGAAGGAGATATTGTGAATTTAGAAAGAGCATTATCTGTTAATGGTAGACTTAATGGTCATATAGTTAGTGGTCATATAGACGGTATGGGAACAATAATAGGTGCTGAAAACCATGGAAATAGCACTGTAATAAAAGTTGGATGTAGCAGTGAATTATTGCAATATATGGTATGTAAAGGGTCAATTACATTAGATGGGACAAGCTTAACTATTTCAAGTTTAAAAGAAAATTACTTTGAAGTTTCTATAATACCACATACCAAAGATGAAAGTATTATTTTTAAAAAAAGTATTGGACAAGCTATAAATATAGAATGTGATATGCTTTTAAAATATATAAAAAGACTTATGGATTTTAGTGCATATAAAAGTAATGAAAGTAATAAAAGTAATCTAACTTTAAATTTATTAAAAGAAAATGGGTTTATATAGGAGGAGATTAAAATGAATACAATTGAAGAGGCAATAGAGGATATAAAAAGAGGAAAAATGGTAATTGTTTTAGATGATGAGGATAGAGAAAATGAAGGTGACTTATTAATGGCAGCAGAAAAAGTTACTGGTGAGAGCATAAATTTTATGGCTACATATGGAAAAGGTCTTATTTGTACACCAATTAATGAAGAAATACTTGAAAATCTTCAAATAGGCCAAATGGTTGAGATAAATACAGATAATCACGAAACAGCATTTACTGTATCAATAGATAGTAATGATGTAACAACAGGCATATCTGCTTTTGAGAGGGCAATAACAATAAAAAAGCTTTTAGATTGTAATTCAAAACCAGAAGATTTTAGAAGGCCAGGTCACGTATTTCCACTAAAAGCTAAAAAAGGTGGAGTTTTAAAAAGAGCTGGACATACAGAAGCTGCTGTAGATTTAGCTACTTTAGCGGGATTTAAACCAGTTGGTGTTATTTGTGAAATAATAAGTGATGATGGAACTATGGCAAAAGGAAAACAATTAATAGAGTTTAGTAAGAAACATGATTTGAAAATGATAACAATAGAAAGTTTAATAGCTTACAGAAAGAAAAGAGAAAAATTAGTAAAGTCAGTTGTGGAAACTAAAATGCCAACTAAATATGGAGATTTTAGAGCCATAGGATATGTTAATAAGTTAAATGGTGAGCATCATGTTGCATTAGTTAAAGGTGAGATTAAAAAAGATGAACCAGTATTAGTTAGAGTCCACTCAGAGTGTTTAACAGGTGATGCTTTTGGTTCTAAAAGATGTGATTGTGGAGAGCAATTATCAATGGCTATGGAAAAAATAAATAAAGAAGGTGTTGGAGTTTTATTATATATGAGACAGGAAGGTAGAGGGATAGGTCTTTTAAATAAATTAAAGGCTTACAAACTTCAAGATGAAGGTTTAGATACAGTGGAGGCAAATATTGCATTAGGATTTGAAGCTGATCTTAGGGACTATGGAATAGGAGCACAAATACTAAGTGATTTAGGCATAAAAAAAATAAGACTTATGACTAATAATCCTAAAAAGGTTTCTGGATTAAGTGGACATGATATAGAAATTGTAGAAAGAGTTCCAATAAAGATGAATCATAATGAAGAAAATTATTTTTACTTAAAAACTAAAAAAGAGAAAATGCAACATATTTTATAAAAGGAGTGATAGAAGTGAATATTTTACAAGGTGATTTAATAGGACAAGGACTAAAATTTGCAATTATAGTTGGAAGATTTAATGAATTTATAGGTTCTAAATTGCTTTCAGGAGCAGTGGATGGATTAAAAAGACATGGAGTTAATGAAGAAGACATAGATATTGCATGGGTTCCAGGAGCGTTTGAAATACCATTAATAGCTAAAAAACTAGCAAATAATGAAAAATATGATGGGGTACTATGTTTAGGAGCAGTTATAAAAGGATCGACACCACATTTTGATTATGTTTGTAGTGAAGTATCCAAAGGAGTTGCTACAGTATCGTTAGAAACATCAAAACCAGTAATATTTGGAGTATTAACAACAAATTCTATAGAAGAAGCTATTGAAAGAGCTGGAACCAAAAGTGGAAACAAGGGATTTGATGCTGCAGTAACAGCAATAGAAATGGCAAATCTTATGAAGGTTATATAATTAAATTTTAATATATAAGGCTATTGGAAAACTAAATTAAGAGATTTGGTTTTCCAATAGCTTTTTTCATTTTGATATTTAGTGATATTTAGTGACAGTTATTAAATATATAAAAAGCATAAAAAGTGACAGTTATTTATTATATATATCAATATTTAAATTTATTAATTTTGTAAAATATTTAAAAATGAACTTAGTATTAAATTTTTTGAATATAAAAATACAAAATGTCAATGATTAAAATAAAGCATAAAAGTTAAGGAGTGTATTGAAATGCCAACTCAACCAAGAAAAAAAGAGAAACATGCAATATATCATATCATGATAAAAAGTGTTAAAGATAGGTTGCTATTTAAATCAGATGTGGATAAGGCAACTTTTATGACTAAATTAAAGGAAAGTCAGATAAAATATCCCTTTAAACTATATGCATATTGCCTAATGGACAATCATGCTCATTTACTTATAGATTCTCAGGAACAAGATATTTCTGTAGTAATGAAAAGTTTAAACTTAAGATATGTTAAATTTTATAATAAAAAGTATGAATTAGATTCACGTTTATGTAAAGGTAGATTTAAAAGTGAAATTATAAATAATGATAGATATTTATTAGCAGTGTCTTTATATATTCATAGAAACGCAAAAGATTTGCCAGGATTTAGAGAATGTCCACAAGATTATTTATTTTCAAGCATGTCTGTTTATTTAGGGGAAAAAGACCTATTTGGAGTTTTAGACATAGATAGAATATTAGAATTCTTAAATAAAAATAAGAGGGAAGCAAGAAAAGAATATGCAAATTTATTTGAATATACTATGGAAAATCATATAGAAGATTTCAAAAAAATGGATTTCAAAATAGAATTTAAAGAAGAAAAATTTATTAATGAAAAAGGTATATTAAAATCCAATTATACTATAAAAGATGTAATTAATTTTGTAGCAGAAAAAGAAAACATACATTCTAATGAAATATTTATAAAAAACAGAAGTTATAATCAAAATGCTAGAGCAATGGTAACAATACTTTCTACGGCTTTTTGTGGTGAAAAGTGTAAGGATATAGCTATAAACTTTGGAAACTTAAGTGTCAGTAGGATATCTCAATTAGGTAATAAAGCAATAACTTTAATTTTAAAAAATAAACATTACAAAAAGATGTTTGAGAAGTTTATAGCTTAGCATTAAAAATTAAATAAAAAAATAATTAAAATTTATAAGGAAATTGTAAATTAAAATTGAAATATAGAAAAATAGTAAATAAATGGACAAGCTTTATAAAACTTACAAAAAATATTAATATATTGATTTTGAAAGTAAATTTTATTTAAGATAAATGTTTAAAAATATCACTTAAAAATAACTAAAAAATAATGAAAAAAATAAATAAGTGTCACTATATATGTTATAATAAGAGTTAAAATATGGTTTGGAGGTAATTTATGAAGTTTGAAGCATTGGTATTAGATTTTGATGGGACTATTGCAGATACTAGTGAAAGTATAATTTTAACTATGCAAGATACTTTAAAATATTTTAAGAATGAGGATATTGAGGATGAAGATATTAAGAGGTTAATAGGACTTCCTCTATTTGAAATGTTTAAAAGTATTAAAGGGTTTCAAGAGGAAAATATAGAATCAGCAGTGAAAGAGTATAGTGTAAGATATAAAAATATATGTAAAAATACTGTTACTATGTTTGAAGGTGTAAAGGAAACTTTGGAAAATTTACATAAAAAGGGTGTGAAACTTACTATAGCAACAAGTAGGGGCAAAGACACGCTACTTTTATTTCTAAAAGAATTAGAAATTGAACATTTATTTTCTTTTGTTGCATGTTGTGATGATGTAACTAAGCATAAGCCTGCTCCAGATGTTGTTAATTTAGTGCTTGAAAAAATTAATGTTAATAAGGATAAGGCACTGGTTATCGGAGATACTATATATGATGTTGGAATGGGGCAAAATGCAGGTTGTGAAAGTTGTGCTGTAACTTATGGAAATAACACTTTAGAAGAAATTAAGGGTTCTAATCCTGAATATATAATAGATAAGTTTAGTGATTTAATTTCTATTGTTGAAGGTTAACAATAGAAATTAAAAAGGGTATTGTGTAATACACAGTAGTATGATAATATAAAATTATACGTACTGTGTACTACATAGTACGTATTTAAAAAAGTAGGTACTGCGCAATACATAGTATGCTTTGAAAATATTATGATTAGTGAAATTGTAGATTACGATTTCATATTTTTTAATCTATCTACTATGTATTACATAGTATGCTATATAGAATAGGAGGTTAAAGTATGAGTACCCAGTTAAGAAAGGGTGTGCTTGAAATATGTGTTTTGACTTTAATAAATAGTAAAGATATGTATGGATATGAAATTGTAGAAAGCATATCTAAAGTTATGGATGTAAAAGAAAGCACAATTTATCCGTTATTGAGGAGATTGACATCAGAAGGTAATTTTGAGACATATATTCAAAAATCAGAAGGTGGACCAGATAGAAAATATTATAAAATAACAGATTACGGAAAAAGTAATCTTAAAGATATGGTTAATGAGTGGGATAGGTTTGTTGAAGATGTAAATTTTATTCTTGAAAGATATCGAAAGGAGAGTATTAAATTTGAATAGAAAAGAATTTTTAGAAATATTAAGAGATTATTTAAGTGACTGTTTTAGTGAAAATGAAGTTTCAGATATAATAAGAGATTATGAAGAATTTTTCTTAAATGGAGAGTTAGAAGGAAAAAGTGATGATGCCATAATAAGTTCTTTAGGTTCCCCTAAAACTATAGCAAATGATTTAAAAAGAGAAATGAAAAAAAGTGATGTAAGTTCTAAACAGAAAAAAGATTATGGAAGAGAAGCTAAAAAAATTTGGGGGAAAACTAAAAGATTAGGAAAAAGAGGTATTGAAAGAAGTAAAGAATTTTTAAACTCTAATGATATTTTAAATGAGAAAATTCCTATATGGGGAGTTAAAGCAATCCTTATAATTTTAACATTGCTTTTGATAATGCCAACAATATTTATCATAACAGGAATAATTTCAGCAACACTAACTCTTATAGGATTTACAATAATGGATATAGGAGGATATATAATTTCATTTCCTATGATGACTGCTAATATGTATATGGGTTTATTTATATTTTTTATGGCGTTAGCAGGTACTGGAGTTATGTTAGCTCTTTGGACAATATATATATACATTGTTAAATTTTTTAAAGATATAATTTTCAGATATATATCCTGGGTTAAAACAAGAAAAATGTATATAAGGGTCAAAGAAAACAATGCTTACAATGAAAATTATAACAATAATACTTTAAGTTTAAGTGAAAATGAAGAAGTTGAACATGAAATAGATGATGAAGATAAGGAGGATAGCTACAATGAATAAAGGAAAAATTGCACTTATAACTGCTGCTATTTTAGTTGGAATAGGAACTATTGGTGCTATAGGAACAGGCGTTGTGGCAGTGCCTCAGTTTGTAGCTGATGTGCAGGATGTAAAAAATAACAATAAGCAATCTATAGCTAAAGAAATATATTCAACTGAAGATGAAGTCTTGAACCTTGACATAAGCTCTAGTGGAAATGGAAAAGCTTCCGTTGAAATAAATCAAAGTAAAGATAATCTAGTTAAAATAAAAACTTACAATTTTCCAATGGAAAAATTAGAAGTAAATCCAAGCTATGATACGGATAGTAAAACTTTAAAAATAAATAGTGAAATAATAGAATCTATGGCAATTCCACAAGGTGATGGAAATGTATTTGAAAGAATGTATAATGGATTGTTATATTCATTGTCAGGAGATTACACAGGATCAAAAATAATTATAGAAGTTCCAAAAGGAGTAAATATTAATTTAAAATCTGATGAAAGTATTTCTTTAAATGTTGAAAAAGCTTCGGTGCTTTCTGATTCAATAAATTTTGATAGCTATTATGGTTATTGTTCTTTACCTAAATTTAATAATTTAAAGCAAATAAAGATAAGAGCAAATGGAAATATAACAATGGATGTGAGAGAGTTTATAAATGCTGATAGTGTTGAAATTTTAGGCTCACATGTTGATATTTCTAGTAATGGATTATTTAGTGATTATGAAAAAGTAGGCACACTTCCTAAAAATATAGATTTAAAAGCAAATAGTGTTTCCATTGAATCTTATATTCCAATTGCACAAGATATTAAAATTAATGCTAATAATTATTTTAGTATAGCAATGGATTTGAATGAATATAACGTAAGTGGTAAAATTCAATTGGGAGATTATAATATAGATGAAATAGAAGTATTAGAAAATATAGATAAATCTAAATTGAATATTAAAAATAATATTATAGAAGGTGAATTTTCAAATGGAGAAAGAGGCAATATTAAATTAAATGTGTTTTCAAATGGAAATGGTGAGTTTAAAAATGAGCAAAAAGAAAGCTTAGAATCTAAATTGATGTTAAATAGATAATGTATAAGTCTACAAATCCTGTGACAAAGATAAATTTAAAACTATAATAAGTGTTAAAAATTAATTTATAAATTTAATTTTAGCTTATTTTCTAAAGCTATATTAATTTGGAATTTTAGTTCTAATTTAATATAGCTTTTTATAATTTGCAGGTTCGTTTTAATTTTATGAAAACAGGATAAAATCTACAATATATGATATAATTTTAAAATAGCTTATTTTTTAGTAAGTTAAAATTAAAATGGTTATTATAGAAATAATAAAGAAACAATGAGGAAAATGTATATTTTGTGAATCATATTTTTACAAAATATATCTTATTGTAACTATTATTTTTTATGTATTATAAAAAAATTGCAAGTGGTGATAAAATGAAAAGTGTTATATTAGCGGAAAAACCTTCAGTTGCTAGAAATATAGCTGAGGCATTAAAGTGTAAAAGTAGGAAAGACGGATATATAGAAGGAGAAAACTATATAATAACTTGGGCCTTTGGTCATTTGCTAACGTTATATGATTGCAAAGATTATGACAAGGCATTAGCATTATGGAGCTTTGAGAACTTTCCATATATACCAGAAAAGTTTAAATATAAAGTTAAACCAGATGATAAGAATAGAGGTAAAGAGGATAGCGGTGCAAAAAAACAACTTTCTATAATAAAATCTTTAGTTGAAAGAGAAGATGTAGAAAAAATAATATGTGCAACAGACTATGATAGGGAAGGTGAACTTATAGGTTTACTAATTTTTGATTATATTAAAGCTAAGAAACCTATATATAGAATTCTCATAAATGAATGGACAGAGGATGAAGTTAAAAGAGGTCTATCTAATTTAAAAACTAACGAAGAGATGGAAAGCCTTCAAAGCGCTGGCTTGAGTAGACAATTAACTGATTGGGTAATTGGTATAAATTTTACTTCTGTTGCAACAATGAAATATTGTAGGGGTAAAGGGAATCTTTTGAATATAGGAAGAGTATTAATGCCTACATTGAAGATGATTTATGATCGAGAAATGAAAATAGAAAAGTTTAACTCTGAAAAATTTTATGAGCTTTATTGTGAGTTTGAAAATGATAATGGTAGTTATAAAGGAAAGTTTTTTCATAATAAATTAGAAAAGTTTAAAAATAAAGAAATGATGGAAAAACTTAAAAAGGAGATTGAAGGTAAAGAAGGAAAGGTCATAGAGAAAAAAATAGAAATAAAAAAAGAAAATCAAGGACCATTATTCAATTTAACTAACCTTCAAGGATATGTAACTAGTAAGTACAAAGGATATACTGCTGATAAAGTTTTAAAGGTATGTCAGAGTTTATATGAAAAAAAATATATAACTTATCCTAGAACATCAAGTACTGCTTTAGAAGAAAGTCTAAAAGATAAAGCAAAAAAAGTTTTAGATACTTTAAAAAAAGGATTACCTTTTGAAGATGAAATTAAATTTGTAGTTACCAAAAAAGTTTTTAATAATAGTAAGGTTGAAAGCCATAGTGCTATAATACCAACTTATTTAAAACCTAAGGATTTAAATAAAGAAGAAAAGGAAGTATATGAATCTATAAAAAATAGATTTATAGCTCAATTTATGGAAAGTGCTGAATTTGAACATACTGAAATAATAACCTCTGTAAAAGGAGAAAATTATGATAGATTATTTATATCTAAAGGTAAAATTTTACGAAAAGAAGGCTATTTAAAAATTGAGAAATATAATGGAAAAGATGAGTTACTACCTAAAATTGAAAAAGATGAAATTGTACAAATGGTAGATATAAAGGTTGAAGAAAAGAAAACAAAACCACCGGCGCATCATACTGAAAAAACATTACTTAAAGCTATGGAAACCTGTGGTAAAAGTAACAATAATAATAGTGAGGAAAATGAAGATAAGGATACATCCTTGGTTTTAGCTGGATACTCTATAGGAACTGCAGCTACAAGAGCAGAGACTATAAGTAAGTTAAAATATACAGGGTATATAACAACCAAAGGTAAATCTCTTCTTATAACTGAAAAAGGTAAAAAACTTATAGAAACTTTCCCAATAAAAGAGCTTTTAGATACTGATTATACTGGAAGAATGGAGAAGGCTCTTGCAGATATGGAAAAAGGTAAGTTTAATAAGGATACTTTTTTAAATTATATATATAAATTCACTAAAGAAGGAGTAATAAAAATAAAACGTCATAGAGCTGAGCTTATATGTGATACTAGAAAATTGAAATAAAGAATCTGTCTCAAAGTGGTGTTAAAATCTACTTTGAGATAGATTTTTTATTTGGATAAATTTAATTTTTTTTAAAAATAAGAGGAGTAAAAAATAAGCTCTTTGATTTTATAACTTGTTTTTATTTAAAAAATATATTATAATTTATGCTGTTGCTATTTATTCAAAAAAGGTATAAGTTAAAAGTATTAATTTATATCCATAATTTATAAAAAATAATTACAGAAATTTATAAATTAATGAATAAATTAGAACTTTTTATACAAAATAATTTATGAAAAAGATTAATTTGATAAAAACTATTAAATTTAGATTAAAAGGAGTTTTTGATGTGTCGAGAATGATTTTTGGTTCTAAGGGAAAAAAGATAAGAAATAAAAGAAATAGGAAAATTTTAGCTAGTATAGCTTTAGGGTTATTAACAATAATTTGCATGTCTGATTCTAGGAATAGCCTTCAGAAAGATACAGTGGTAGCTAAAAATGATACTAAAACTTTGAGTTTATCAGGATTTAACAATAAAGAAAATCTTAAAACTGTAAAAAATAATGATGAAATAAATATAGCCTTAAATGACTTAGAAAAAGATGACTCTAAGCTTTCTAGAGGTGGAGATATAGATGAAAAAGCAATTTCTAAAGAAAAATCTTTAGATGATAATAGTGATATAGTTAGAGGGGTTGCAGTAAGCTCCCAAAAGGAAATTGTTAAATCAGCTAAGCCACAGATTGAAAATTTAGATTGGTTTAGTAAGGCTCAATATGTTTATCCAATAGGTGCCATTGCTGAAGTTGAAGATGTTTATACTGGTAAAACATTTAAATTAAAACGTACTTTTGGAACAAATCATGCAGATGTTGAAGCATTGACAAAAGAAGATAGTGATGTTATAAAAAATGTATGGGGTGGAAATTACTCTTGGGAAAGAAGACCGGTTATAGTTTCTGTAAGTGGTAAAAGAATAGCAGCATCTATGGCAGCGATGCCTCATGCAGGAAATGATGCTTATCCAGCTTTAGCTGAAGCACCGGATTTATCAGGAGGATACGGAACTGGTCAGAATTTAGATGTAGTTAAAAATAATGGAATGGATGGTGTATGTGATTTACACTTTTTAAATAGTATGAGACATAGTGATGGATCAATCACAGAAGGCGTAGATGAAGAACATCAAAGATGTGTATCTATAGCTGCAAGTAAAAAATAATTAATAAATATACATATAAAAAAAGTGATATAGTTGTACTGTATCACTTTTTTATATATAGTTTGCTTTATTGAAAACAGCACTGATTTTTAATCAGTGCTATTCAAATATAATATACTATTTTTATCTATAAAATCTAACAGATCTTCTTTTACGATCTTTTCTTTTATTTATAAATTTTAATATAATAACAATTAGAGCTGTTATTATAGCAAGTACCACTATGTATATTAGTATGTTTTGTTTAACTAAATCCATCTTTGATATTGTTGGATATAAATCATATTGATTTGTAGTATCTTTAATTTTTACAGTAACTTTACCTATAGGCTTATTTTTATTTAATTTCCAAGCGCTACCATCATTAAGTTCATATTTAATTTCAGGTTCTAATGATGTTTCATAAGCTAATACATCTTCTTTTACTGTAACTGGAACTCTTATAGTTCTCTCCGGCCCTAATAAAGGAAAAACCTTATACTTTAAAGTTTTACTCTCAAGTTCAGTATCCTTTGCTAGTAGTGACTTTTTCTCTGCATTATAGCTATAATCAGCTAATTTGGCAACATCTTCGAAGACTTTGCTATCTTCTGGAAGATTATATTCAGAGTTAAGAACTACTGTTGCAATTTTACGACCATCTCTTTCATATACTGCAGCTAAGCATCTACCAGCTTTTTCAGTATATCCAGTTTTACCACCTATATTTCCATTTTCACCAAGAATTTTATTTCTATTTTCAACTTTAGCAGTTGGTCCATTTGTAGATTTTACTTCAGATTCTTTTTTACCTAATATGGAACTTGTCCATTCGTTGTCCATAACAGCTTTTAAAAGTATTGATAAATCATAAGATGTTGTTAAATGATCATTTATGTTATCATCTAATCCATTAGGTGTTACAAAATGAGTATTTGTCATTTTCAACTCTTTAGCTTTATCATTCATCATCTTAACGAAATTATCTACAGTCCCACCAATGTTTTTAGCAATCATATAAGCTATGTCATTTCCAGAATATAAAAGTAAAATATCCATTGCATTAGCAGCGGTAAAAGTATCTCCAGGAGTAACTGGATGAACATTTAATCCGTATGAAAAAGGTGCTTCATTTAATGCCTCTTTAGGATAAGTAAGTAAATCATTTTTCTGCTTATTCTCTGCTAATAATAATGCAGTCATAAGTTTAGTTACACTAGCTGGAAACATTTGATTATCTATATTTTTAGCGTATATGATATCATTAGTTTCTAAGTCAACAGAAATAGCAGAAGTACCTATTAAATTTAATTCTTCAGATGCTTCTTTTGCTAAAACTGTTGTTGAAAAAATGGAAGTAAATATCAAAGTGGATGCAATGATTTTTTTAAGCTTCTTCAACGTTCTCTTCTCCTTCACTATTTTAAATTTCTACATAAGTATAGCATTTAAACTAATATTCAACAAGTTGTATAAGTAAACTTTATCTTTTATTAAAGGCAATTTCTGTTATAAATTTAAATATAACTTTAAATTTTAAAGCTATATTTTAGATATTAATTTATTTTCAATATAATTTTATGTTTATAGAAATATATTGAAAATAGCATTGTGATTTTGTAATAATAATATTAAAGGATTAAAAAAGAGTAAATTTATAGAAGGTGATTTTATGAAAAGTATAGTTCTGATTACTGGAGCTACTAGTGGAATTGGGATGGAGTTTGCTAAAATTTTTGCAAAAGAAGGATATAATCTATTTTTAGTTGGTAGGAATGAAAAAGTGCTTTCAAACTTAAAAAAGAGTTTAATAAAAGATTTTAATATAAATGTAGATGGTTTAATTGTAGATTTAAGCAAAAGAATAGAAATTGAAAATCTATACAATTATATAATTAAAAATAACTATACAGTAGAAATTTTGATAAATAACGCTGGTCTTGGATATAATGGAGAATTTAATGATATCAGTATAGATAAACATCTTCAAGTTATAGACGTAAATATAAGAGGATTAACTATATTAACCAGCTTCATTATTAAAGATATGAAAATAAGAGGAGAAGGTAAAATTTTAAATGTAGCTTCTACTGGTGCATATCAGCCGGGATCCTTTATAGCTACATATTATGCATCTAAAGCATATGTATTATCTTTTTCTTATGCACTAAAAGAAGAATTAAAACCATATAAAATAACAGTTACGGCTCTATGTCCTGGTGCTACAAAGACTAATTTTTCTAAAAGAGCAGGGAAATCAGATTTAAGTATAGCAATGAATCCATATGATGTAGCATATAAAGGATATAAAGGTTTAATGAAAGGAAAAGGGAATGTAATCCCTGGGGCAATGAATAAAATTGCAGTGTTTTTATCCAAAATGTCTCCTAATATAGTAAATAGCAAAGTAGTTGCAAACATTCAGTATAAGGCTTATAAAAATTATATAGATAAAAAAGATAATTAACAACTATGGCTATATAAAACTAGTAAATGGTTAATACTTATAATAGCAAAATTTAAAAGCTTTAATAATTTTAAAAGGAAGTGTTATTATGAGTTTAGATAAAAATTTTTCCATGTGCTTTCCACCACAACATCAAAAAATTCAACCAGGTAAAGAGTGTGAGATGATTCCATTACCAATATTTCAGCTAGATGAATATAGTTTTTGTGGAAATAGATTAAAAAATAAAGTAGCAATAATAACTGGAGGAGATAGTGGAATTGGTAGAGCTGTTTCAATAGCTTATGCTATGGAAGGGGCTAAAGTTGTTATAGTTTATTTAAATGAGGAAAAAGATGCAAATTTCACAAAGAAAATTATTACAGAAAATAATGGTGAATGTCTTCTTATAAATGGAGATATTGGTGATGAAGAATTTTCTAATGAAGTAGTAAAAAAAACTATGGATAAATTTTCAAAAATAGATATACTAGTCAATAATGCAGCTGAACAACATGTTTGTAAAAATTTAGAAGATATAACAAAGGAACAATTCGAAAGAACTTTTAAAACTAATATGTTTGGTGCATTTTATTTAACTAAAGAAGCTGTAAAACATATGAAAAGTGGTTCAGTTATAATAAATACAACATCAGTTGTTGCATATCATGGACATGAAACTTTAATAGATTATTCTTGCACTAAAGGAGCACTTACATCTTTTACTCGTTCTTTGGCATTAAATTTAGCTAAAAAGGGAATAAGAGTAAACGCTGTAGCACCAGGACCAATTTGGACTCCACTTATACCAGCATCCTTTGATGAACAAAAAGTTTCTAAGTTTGGTAGTCAAACAGCATTGAAAAGGGCAGGTCAACCGGTAGAACTTGCAGAATCATATGTATTTTTAGCTTCAAAAGGTGCTTCCTATATAACTGGAGAAACAATACATGTAAATGGTGGTGAAATAGTAAATAGCTAAAAATATAAAATAAATAACATTGATTATATTTATAATTAAGTTAGGGGGGATTTTATGAAATTAGGAAAAGATTTTTTTAATAGAGATGCTAGAGTAGTAGCAGAGGAGCTTTTAGGAAAAATTTTAGTTTCCAATTATAATGGTAAAATCTTAAAAGGAAAAATAGTAGAAACAGAAGCATATATAGGTGAAATAGATAAAGCATCTCATGCTTATGGCAGAAAAAGAACTAAAAGGACTGAGCCACTATATGGCGAGCCATGCACTGCATATGTATATTTTATATATGGTATGTATTATTGTTTTAATATAATAACCAATAAAAAAGATGTTCCAGAAGGGGTACTTATAAGAGCCATAGAACCTATAGAAGGTATTAATATTATGTCGAACTTAAGGTTTGGAAAAGATTACTCTGACCTTAACAAAAATCAAATGAAGGTTTTAACTAATGGTCCAGCAAAACTATGTATTGCTATGAACATATCTAAAGATGATAATTATGAAGATATGAGTAAGAGTAATAAAATTTATGTGGAAAATAGCAAAATAGATAATTTTGAAATAATAAAAACTAAAAGAATAGGCATAGATTATGCAGAAGAAGCAGTAGACTTTTTATGGAGATATTACATAAAAGATAATAAATACATATCTAAAAAGTGAATCTAACTAAAGCTTTTTATATCATTTACTGTAATTAATAGTCATATATATATATTATTAAGACAAAAGGGTGAATTAATATTGAATGATTTATTGACTACAGTACCTTTGTATTTAAATGGGGGATTAATACAAGATTTATCAGGGCTTTTAATTGATGGATATATACAAACTAAAACACTTAAATGTATTACAGAAGACATGGGAAATGCAAGACTTGAAAAGTACTTAAAAGATACTAATAAAATAGAAAAAGATAAAAGTCCAATAGGCCTTGATGGTACTAACGAAGGGTTAACAAGAGGGACATTGGATGGTAGGGCAATTAATCGTGAAGAATATAGTATTAGTAAAACATATGCCACATTTTCATTTTTCAGACAAGTTAGAGAATCTATGAATGATAATAATATGTATAGTGTAATAAATAGTAAAGATATAATTTTAGGCAAAGTTAAACCTGGAAATCATGTAGAATTCTATGGGGTGGTAAGTAGTATGTCTATTCTTTCAAATATAAATGAAATGATAGATACAATAAGTTGTTACGATATAGCTTTATTAAATGGACTTTTACCAAAAGATACTTTAATAAATTATAATACTATTATAAATCAACTTAATATGATAAAAAAATATCTAACTTTAAACAATACTTTTGATATGATAATGGACTTAGGTTGTTGTAAAGCTATAATAAATGCTCATAATGATAATTTTATATCTAAAACCACTCATAGTTATGATTTTTGTAATTGTAACTGTACAGTTATGGGCAAAGTAATATGTGTTTGCAATAAAAATCAACATGTAGATTTATTAAGAAAATCATGTAATGGAGATTTTTTTAGAAAACTTATATTAAATATGAAACCTTATTTTGAAATTTTAGAAAAACAAGGAATAGTTTTACCAGAAATAATAGATGAAAAATTATGTGCTACTAAGATAAATGGTCCATGTATACAAATTATACCGATAGCTATGTATCAATAAATTTATAAAAAACATAAATAAGATTATATAAGATTTAATTACATTTATCTTATATAATCTTATTTTTTATTATTTAATAATAATTGACAAAGTTTTTACTAAGTAAGTTTACATAATTTAAATTAAGTATTTAATTTAAATTGTAAACTAAAAAATACAAAATATTATAATTAAAAGTAATATAATACTAATTTGAAAATTAAACTATAGTATATAGGAATCTATAAAAGGAGTCGCTTAATTGAAAAGATATATTAAGAATACAAAGTTAATATTTAAAAAAATAGATATGTTAATGAAAAAGATTAATATTAATAAAAAAGATGGTAATGAATTTTTAAATAAAGGGATTTTAAATTATAAAAGTAATGATTATAAAGAGGCAAAGAGATTTTTAGAAATTGCTTTAAATTTAGGGTTTTTAGATGCATCATATTATTTAGGTTTAATACATTTAGATGATAGATTTGAATATTTTAATTATGAAAAGGCAAAAGAGTATTTCTATATTTCTGCAATTAAAGGTAATAGTTCAGCACAAAATAATTTAGGTGCACTTTTTTTAAATGTATATAAAGACTATGAAAAAGCAATAAAGTGGTTTAGATTATCTGCACAAAGTGGTGAGGTAAAGGCTCAAAGCAATCTAGGACAAATTTATTATAAAGGATTAGGTGTAGAAGTTGATTATATAGAAGCGGAAAAATGGTTAAAAAAAGCTAGTATAAATGGTTATAAATTTGCAGATGAATTTTTATATAATTTGTATGATGAAGATGGAAATATAATTGACATAAAAAACAAAAAATTATCTATAAAAAATGGAATAGAAAAAGGTGAATGTAAAAGCTTTTATGAAATGGGACAATTGTATGCAAATGGATTGGGCGTTTCAAAAGATTATGAAAAAGCAGTAGAATATTTTCATAAAGCAGCAGAATTAGGTTATGAAGATGCTTATGACATGTTAGGTTCTATATACTGGGTTGGGCTTGATAATATAGATAGAGATTATAAAAAATCTAGATATTGGTATGAAAAAGCAGCAGCGCTTGGAAATCCAAAGGCAAAATTAAATTTAGGAGTTATGTATAGCAAAGGGTTATCTGTTAAAAAAGATTATGAAAAAGCATTTAATTTTTATCTTAGTGCTGCAAAAGATGGAAAAATGGAAGCACAATTTAATGTGGCATGTAATTTTCAAGATGGAAAAGGCGTAGAGAAGAATGACAAAGAAGCTGTAAAGTGGTTTTTAAAGGCTGCTGAATCTGGTGACAAAGATGCTAAATATGAATTAGGATTGTGCTATAAATATGGAAAAGGTGTAGAAAAAAATTTAAATATGGCAACTAATTATTTTATTGATAGCTTTGAAAATGGCTGTAAATTATCAGAAAATCATTTAAAAGATATAAGAAAAATAGAGAAGTTAAGTAACAACATAATTTTTACACCCAAATTTTATAAAAATTATATTGTTAAAGATGAATATAAAATTGAAATACCAATAGAATGGGATATTGATATTATATATAATGACGATGAAAAAAAGGATTTAAGAATAATTGGTAAAAATGATAAATATAAAATTAATGATATAAAATTATGGATTACTTTTGTTGAATTTCCATACTCTAATAAATTAGAGTTAGCAAAATATATGAAAGATATGGGAGTAGATAATATAAAAAAATTTAAAATAAATGATAACGATGCATTATCATTTACAAAGGAAAATACTATAGGAAAGACAAGAGAAATATATATTATAAGAGGAGAAAACAGTATATATTTTTTAAAAATATCCTTAGATTCATATATTAAGGATGAATATAGACAAGTAATAAATCATATATTGAATAGTTTTAAAATACTTAATATAAAAAGACATGTTTATGATAAACAATTAGTAAATGAAATGACTAAAAAAGCTATAAATTTATTTAATATAATAAATAATGATGATTAATATAGGGAAACAAGCTCCAATTTAAATTTATTCAATAACCTTAAAATATTTTATACAAGATGCAGTATTGAATTCTAATTGATTCGGAGCATGTCTCACTATTTTAGGCATCCAAACTTTGAAATGGATAATTTAAAAAGTTAACTTATAGCTATATATAAGAAAAAGTTTAAATTTTACTTATTAAATTTAAAGTTAATTAAATATTAATTAATACTCAGTCATATAAATAGAAATGTAAAATTAAAATAGGATATGTAAAACTTTTATTGAGGTGAATTGAAATGAAAGCAATTATTAATGCTAAAATATATGATTTTAATAACTTTATAGAAAATGGATATGTTATTTTTGATGACAAAATAATTGAAGTTGGGAATATGACTAATTTTAATAGAGATGATATAGAAATTATAGATTGTAAAAATTCTATAATAATGCCTGGATTGGTAAATGGACATACACATATTTTACCAGAAATTTCAAAAGAACTAAGCATATGGAATGAATTTAAAAATAAAGGTTGTTATTATAATGGATTAATGTTTGGAATTGAGTGTATAAAAAATGGTGTTACAACAATTATAGATCACAGTAGTGAGGAATATAATTGTTTAGGAACATTAAATGAATTAAAAAAAGCTATATGTGATAGTTTGTCATTAAGAGGTATATTCTCTTTTAGTACTAGTGAAGATTTAAATATTGATAACTGTATAAAAGAAAATATAGATTTTTTAACTAATTCTAGTGAAAACTATACTGGATTGTTTGGATTAAATTCATCTATGAAGCTAAGTGATGAAACTTTGAAAAAGATTGAGAGCTATAAAAACCATACACCTATCCATATTCATATAGCTGAAACTATAGATGATGTAGCAGATTGTATGTCTAAATATGAAAAAAGAATAATTGAGCGATTAAATGATTGGGATTTACTAACAGATAATTCATTACTTGCTCATTGTGTATATGTTAGCGATAGAGAAGCTCAATTATTAAATGAAAAAAATATATATGTAGCAGTAACTCCAACATCTAATATGAACAAAGGATTAGCATCTTTTAATTATTCTATGTTTGAAAAATATAATATTCCTTGCATAATTGGAACAGATGGATTAAGTGCTAACATTACAAGAGACTTTTCAAATCTAGTTTATACTATGAGAAGCAAATATAATAATTCTAATAGTTTTACATTAAATGATTTAGTAAAAGTTATAAAAAATAATTATGAATATGCAAATAAAATACTTAATATAAAAATAGGTAAAATAGAAAAAAATTATAAGAGTGATTTAATTATAATTCCTTATAAAGAAATAGTACCATTAGATGAAGAAAATATTTTAAATTATATATTCTATGCAGTATTTGATAGTTTTTCTCCAAAAGATGTTATATGTGATGGAAAATTTTTAATGAAAGACTATAAAGTTCTTTATGAAAATGAAAAGTTATATGAAGAACCTTTAAAGGTTAGAAGTTAAAAGAAACTTAATATAATATTTTATAAATGGAGGAGTTTTTAATGGATTTAAGTACAACTATTGGGGAATTGAAACTTAAAAATCCACTTATGCCTGCATCAGGGCCTTTAGTTAGCGATGATAATAAAATAAATATTTTAGCATCTTTTGGATTAGGTGCAATGGTTACAAAAACTATAGGTATAAAAGGAGCAATGGTACCTAAACCTTGCATATATGGAGGCAATAACAAAGTATTAAATTTAAACCTTTGGTCTGAATATCCTCATGAAAAATGGACTGAAAATTTTTTACCTAATATAAAAAGTTTTTTGAAGGAACCTCTAATAATTAGTATTGGTTATAACAAGGAAGATATTATAGTTCTAATTTCCAAACTAGATAAATATGCTGATGGTTTTGAAATTTCTTTAGATCACAACATTGATTTAAAAAAAGTTGGAGACATAGTAAAATTGGCAAGGAAAAGTACAACAAAACCTATATTTATTAAAATTAATAATTATATAAGAAATTTATTAGAGTTTGTAAAAATAATAAAAATAAATGGTGCAAATGGAATAGTAGCAGTACATTCATTAGGACCAGCTATGGTAATAGATTTAAATGAAAGAGCTGTAAAATTTGGTAATGAAAAGGGTGAAAGTTATGTTTCAGGTCCAATTGTAAAACCCTTTGCATTAGCAACAATAAATCTAATAAGAGAAAACTTCAAAGATTTTACTATAATTGGTTCAGGTGGAGTATCATCAGCAGAAGATGTAATAGAGTTTTTATTATGTGGAGCAGATGCTGTACAAATGAGTTCTTGTGCAATGATACATGGTAGAGAAATATATAAAGAAATATTAAAAGAATTACCAACGACACTTGAAAAATATGGTTTTAGTTCAATTGAAGAAGTTAAAAATACAAGGTTGAAAAAAGGAGTAAAATTTGCTTCAAGTTACCCTATGGTAAATAATAATAAATGTATTTCATGTAAGATTTGCGAAAAGGTGTGTCCTTGTTTTGCAATAACAATAAATAAATATCCTATATTTAATAAGTCTTTATGTTTTTCATGTGGTCTTTGTGAAAGTAGATGTCCTCAGAAGGCGATAACTGGGGTAATTTAAGAATTAAAATAGAAAAGTAATATTAGTTAATAATCATAAATAAAATATAAAAAACTTATATAATATAAAAGGGGGAATACTATGATATTAGAAGCAAAAATGAGAGACCTAAAGTTAAAGGGAAAAAAGTTTATAAATAATGGAGAAACTATGGGAATTATTATAAGAAGTGATAAGTCTCAAATACCTATAGCTATTAAATGTTCAGATATGGATAAATTTTTAAGCCGTTTTGGCGACTATAGTAATATAGTTTTAAATGTTGAAGGAGAGAACATAAATACTAAAATACAAAATGTTGAAAGGCATGTTACACTTCATAATCCAATTCATGTAGAATTTAAAGAAATTAGTATTTAAAAATTATTATATAGATTTTGAAAGCAGTTTTAAAATAGAGTTTAAACTTTATTGTAAAACTGCTTTTTATGTTTTAAATTTATCTAATCGAAAAATAAATATTTACAAAAAATCTATATTAATATATACTACTGTATATACAGCAGTATATATTAATATAGATGGGGGAAATAAATATGAAATTAGATGTAAAGAAAATGGTTCAAGCATCATTGCTTATGGCAATTGCTATCATAATTCCACTGGTATTTGGTTCTACTTTAAGGGTTTATATACCACCTTTTAGTGCAACATTAGCATCACATGTTCCTATGTTTTTATCTATGTTTTTAGGAACATCAGTTGCATCAATTGTGGGACTAGGCTCTTCAATAGGTTTTTTATTTGCATTTCCAGATCCTGTAGTAGCCGCACGAGCATTTATGCATGTTGCTGTAGGGTTTTTAGGTGCTAAATTAGTTGATAAAAATTATAGTTTAAAAAAAGTGGTTTTATTTACTGCACCATTACACGGTGTTTTAGAAGCGTTAATTGTAATGCCTTTTGGATTTAGTTTTAAAGATGCATTAATAATTGTAGGGGTAGGTACAATTATTCATCATATAGTAGATGGGATTATAACAATACCAGTACTTAAAGCCTTAAAACTTGAAAAAAAGGTAGAAAATAATATAAAAAAAGAAATAGCATAAGAAATAAAAAAACCTGTACTTGTTAATTATAATGAGTACAGGTTTTTGAATATTTAAAAATGAAATATAAGTAATTAATATTAACAGAATGTAAAATAAGAATTAATTTTTTCGGAAAAATAATATATTTCAATTAATGTATGTTATTATATTTTATGTAAAATAATTCAAATAAAATCTAGATAAAAAGAGGTTTAACATGAGAATAAAAAATGTAATATCTAAAAGAGATGTTAAATTAATTAAAAATACATTTAAATATTTAAAAAAATTTAAAATACATTTTTTAAGTATAATATTTTCTATGATTATTATGATATTATTAGGAATAATACAACCATTAATAGCAGGTAAAATTATTGAAAAAGTGTCATTACAACAATTTAATGATATATATTATTTTCTTATATTGGCATTATTCATACAAATTATAGAAAGTTTTATAACATCATTAAAGTCTTATTTGGAAATTACTTTAAATAATAAAATTATATTAGATGTAAAAAATGACATGTACAACAGTATACTTAATTTGTCTATGAAAGTTTTTGATAAGGTTGGTATAGGTGAATTTATATCAAGATTACAAGGTGATGTAAATATATTAGCAAATATAATTACAAATGAATTTATAAATACATTAATTAGTATAATAAGAGTACTTATATTATCTATTATTATTTTAAAAATTAATTTAAAGCTATCAATAATAATACTTATTCAATTTCCTATAAATTATATATTAATGTTAAGATTTGGCAAGGAGTTAAGAGAAAAAAATAAATCTCTAAGTAAAATTCAAGATATATATTTTAATTTTATACAACAATCGCTGTTAGGAATAAAATATATAAAAACAAATAATATAAAATATAAAAATTTTGAGAAATTTAACAATATATCTTTAATTTTAAATCAAGACAAAAATAAAATTTCAAAATTTCATAATTTTGCTTACTTTATAATAAAAATTATAAACATAAGTAATAATTTTATTTTAAATATATTTGGATTATATCTTATAATTAGAGGAAATTTAACAATTCAATATTTTGTAGCATTTACATCTTATTCCAAACAATTTTCAGAAGATTTAAACAATATCCTTCAACTTAATGCTACTATACAAAAATCTTTAGTATCTTTAGAAAGAATTTTTGACTTAATAAATAATAATGAAAATTGGGAATGTGAAAAATTTGGACAAAAAAATAAAAAAATAAAAAAAGCAAATATAATTTTTCAAAATGTTTATTTCTCTTATGATAATAAAACGTATATATTAAATGATTTTAATTGTAAAATGAAATCGAAATGTTTAAATGTAATAGTTGGGAAAAATGGTTCAGGAAAAACAACTATTATAAATTTATTATTAAAACTATATAATATTAGTTCTGGAAATATATTAATTAATAATATTAAACTAAATGAGCTAAATGAAAAATCTATTAGAAATCTAATATCAGTAGTTCATCAACAAATTTATATATTTAATTTGACAATAAAAGAAAATTTTAAATTGATTAATAAAAACATTAATGACGATAAAATAATTGAATTGTGTAATTATGTAAAATTAAATGATTATATACAAAATTTAAAAGAAGGGTATAATACAGTTATAAAAGAGAATTGTAATAATTTGTCAGGTGGACAACGCCAGAGATTAGCTTTAGCTTTATGTTTAGCAAGAAACACTCCAATTATAATTTTAGATGAGATTACATCTTCATTAGACGATGAATCTAAAATTATAATAAAGAAAATTGTTAAAAAATTAAGTTTAGATAAAACTATCATAATGATAACACATGATAAAGATCTTATTAATATATCCAATAATATTATAACAATGAATTAATATATCTAATGATAGTACAATAATCTAAAATTTATAAAAAATAAAAATATTATCTAGAAGGAGAGATTTACATGAATAATAATATCTCTATGGGAAAATTTGCAGATTCATGGGAGGGAAATGGAAGAAAAACTAAAAATATAACATTATGTGTTACAGAAGATTGTAACCTATGTTGTAAATATTGCTATATGGTTGGTAAAAATAAAAAGAAAAAAATGACATTTGATATGGCTAAAAAATGTGTGGATTATTTTTTGAATAATAGAGAACTTTTTGATGAAGAGGCAGTTGTATGGGAATTTATAGGCGGAGAACCATTATTAGAGATGGATTTAATTGATAAAATTTGTGATTATATAAAAATACAAATGTATATAAAAAAGCATCCTTGGTTTGAGGCATATAGATTTAGTTTTTCAACTAATGGCATACTTTATGATACAAAAAAAGTACAAGATTATTTAGAAAAAAACAAAAATCATGTGTCTATGGGAATAAGTATTGATGGAAATAAAAAAAAACATGATCAACAAAGAATATATCCTAATGGAAAAGGATCATATGATGATGTGAAAAGAAATATTAATTTGTGGCTTAAACAATTTCCAGGATCAAGTACAAAGGCAACATTTACGCATGAAGATATACCTTATTTAAAGGATAGTATTATAAGTTTATGGAACTTAGGTATAAAAGATGTTGCAGCTAATGTGGTTTTTGAAGATATATGGCATGATGGTGATGATATAATTTTAGAAGAACAACTTGATGAACTAGGTGAATATATATTAGAAAATGAATTATGGAAAGATTATTCTGTAAGATTTTTTGATTATTCTATAGGATTTCCACTTAAAGAAGAAGATTTAGATAGAAATTTTTGTGGGGCAGGAAAAATGATAGCTATAGATTGTGAAGGAAACTTTTTTCCTTGTATAAGATTTTTAGACTTTTCTATGAATAATAAAAAAGGTAGGAAGATAGGTGATATAAATAATGGTATAAATACAACTTTATTAAAGCCTTTTTTAACACTTAAGTCTAAATATATAAGTAATGAAGAATGTTTGAAATGTGAGGTTGCAACAGGATGCGCGTGGTGTACTGGGTTCAATTATGATAATTCTAAAAATGACAGTATTTATGATAGAGCAACTTTCAATTGTAAAATGCATAAGGCCACCGTCAAATCAAACAAAAAATTTTGGGACAAGTATGAGAAAAAAACTGGAGAAATATCATTAAGAAAATTATATCGACTTAAAGATAGCAAAAAATATTTGCAAATAATTTTAGATGATTCTATAGATGCCTTTTGTGATTATCATAACAATTTACCAAAAGGAACAAGAAATCTTATGAGTCAGGAAATGTTTGATAAAGCTACAAAAATGGCAATTAATAATGGATTTATTCCCGTATTAATGGGGAAAAATAGAGAAATCAATAGAGATTTTTTAAATAAAAATAAAATACCTTTTATACAAATTATTGATAATTATGAAAAATTAATAGAAAAAGATGATATTATTATATATAAAAATAATTTTTCAAAAGAAAATATAAAGAAAATATTTAATTGCATATATATAGTTGATAAAGAATATATAGATAATATATGTTCAAATATAGATTTTTTGAGTAATTATTCAAATAGAATAAACTTAATTATTAGGGATAAAGAATTACTTGATAAAGAAAGTTTAAGTAAATATAAAACTCAATTAAATATGATACAAGATATTATAAGTAATAAAAACGATAAAAATCTAGAAATTAATATTGCAACAGATATTTTGAATTTGAAAAAACCTTGTAGTTGTGACAGTGGTAAACATACATTTACATTAGCACCAAATGGTAAAATATATGTATGTCCTGCATTTTACTATGATGATGAAATGAATTATATAGGTAGCTTAGATGATGGAATAGAAAATATAAATAAAAAGGAGCTAAAGCTGTATGATAGCTTACATTTTCCTCAATGTGAAAAATGTGATGTATACCATTGTAAAAGATGTACTTTTAAAAATAAAAAAACAACTTATGAATGTAACACACCAAGTGATGAGCAATGTATTATTGGAAAAATGGAAAGAGAAATTGCAATGCAAAATCACTAAATTTTTGGAGGTTAAATGGAATGAAAGTAATGGGATATATAGAAACTTATGAAAAAAATAAGATTTTAGTAATTTATGAAAAAATGCTTGCTTTAAAAGAATTAAGTTATTCAGTTGAAGATTATGTTGATAATAAAGAAGAAAAAAATTCATTAATAAAATCAATAAAATTAGACTTTTTAAATGAAGAAATTAATTATGAGAAAAATTGGAACGAATTAATAAAAAAATATAATTGGAAAGTAGATTCTAGTGAAGATTTAATTTTAAATTTTAATGACAATACAGTTTTAATTAAAGAATAATATTACTTAACTTTAATTACAATTTTTGGATGGAGGTATTACTATGGAAAACTTTTTATCAAAAATAAACCAATCTGGTGCACAACCATTTGTAGCTGATTGCGTTTCTGAATGCTCAAAGAATTGTTCTGGATATTGTCAACAAAACTGTGAATTTTCATGTGTAAAATATTGTGCAAATTGTGCCAATACATGTACTGGTATATTATGGAAACAACTTTAAATTAACTATATAAAGTTATATAAATTGTAAAAGTTAAGTAATTTATTTATGTAGCATTTTAGTATGTTTTTCTAAAATGCTACATATTATGTATAATATTAGAAGTTATATAAATCACTTCTGAAAGCTTTTACAACGTACATTTGCTACTTATAATTATAGTATATCTAATATGAGAATAATAGTTTAACATATAGTAGCATAGAAATCTAAATATAATATATTATTTACAATATATTATATTGATATTTTGATATAAAATAATATATTTACATAAATATTCTATAAGTAGTTATTATGAATTAAATTTAAGGGGGATATCATGAGTTCAGTTTTGGTTTTAGATAATGTTTACAAAAAGTACGGTAAGATAGATATAATAAAAGGTGTAAGTTTTGATGTGAAAGAAGGAGAAATTTATGGTTTTTTAGGGCCTAATGGTGCAGGTAAAACTACTACTATTAGGATGGTTACAGGACTTATAAAACCAGACAAAGGGAACATTTTGATTAATGGTTTTGACATACAAAAACAATTTGTACATGCAATGGATTCTGTTGGTGCAATTGTTGAAAATCCAGATATGTATGGAGATTTCACTGGAAGACAAAATTTAAATATTTTTGCTAAGCTTTATGGAAATGTTGATAAAAAACGTATTGATGAAGTTATTGAAATAATTGGACTTAAAGATAGAATTGATGATAAAGTTAAAAAATATTCTTTAGGCATGAAGCAAAGATTAGGGCTTGGTCAAGCTTTACTTCCAAATCCTAAGCTTCTAATATTAGATGAACCTACCAATGGATTAGATCCATCAGGAATTGTTGATTTTAGAAAAATAGTAAAGGATGTTGTAAGTGAATTTAATACAGCTGTTTTGGTATCTTCTCATATTTTAGCTGAAGTAGAACAGCTTTGCAGTAAAGTTGCTTTTATAGATAAAGGAAAGATTGTTTCCATTGAAAGTATCAATAATTTAAAAAGCGATAATAAAGAGCATATAAACATAAAAGTATCTGAAATAGAAAAAGCAAAGAATATTTTAAAAGAATTAGACTTTATAGATACTATAGAAGCTAAAGATAATTTATTAGCCTTAATATGTAATAAAGATTCATTTCCAAATGTAATAAAAATTTTAACTTTAAATGATATAGATATATATGATGTTTATAAAGTTAAACAAAATCTTGAAAATAGGTTTATGGAAATTACAGAAGGAGTGAAATAATTGAAATTACTAAAAGTAGAAATTTATAAATTAGTAAAAAGTAAAAAATATATTATTTTTATACTCTCCCTAATTATTATGTTAGTTTTTAGTGGAGTAGGACTTTACAAAAATGCACAAAATGAAAAACCAGAGATAAAAATAAAAAATAATGAAAAACTTTTAGTAGATTATAGGGTAAAGGCACAAGATGAAAATTTAAGTGAAGATATGAAAAGAAATTATGAACAAAAGATAAAAGTTGTTGAAAAAGAAAATGAAGAATTAGAAGAAGAGATTAAAAATCCTAATTATAACTGGAAAATTAAGTTAGAGGAAGAAAATAAATTTTTAGAAGAAGGTATAGAGAGTGCAAAAATAGCCTTAGATTATAATCAAATTGAAGAAAATAATGGCAAAATTAAAATTAATAAATATTTGTTAGATAATAATTTAGAGCCACGAAAAAAGTATGAGGTATCTTCTTATTTAGATATGAAAGAAGTTTTAGGTTCTTTAAATGTAATATTTTTACCAATGCTTGTAGTTATTTTAGCTTATGATTCAATAAGTGGTGAGTATCAAAATTCAACTATAAAATATCTTATGGCAAAGCCTATAAAAAGAAGTAGCATAATACTCGCTAAATTTTTATCTGCATTCTTATTAGCCTCTATAAGTATATTTCTATTAGAAATTATATTTTTAATTATCATAGGAATTATATTTAACTTTGGTGATTATATGTATCCTGTAATAGTAGGAACAAGATACAACATAGATAAACTAGGAAATTTAAGTTCTATAAATAATAGCTCATATATAATTCCAATATATAAATATTTAATAAAATCATTAATGTTTCAATTTGTAGCTATACTTCCTATAATAGCATTATCATTATTAATATCAGAAGAATGCAGTACTAATGGAAGTAGTTTAATAATTAATGCAACGATAAATATTGTTGCATCAATTATAACATTTATAACTCCATTAAACTTTCTGAAAAATGTATATCCATTTTGGTTTACATCTTATAATAACAGTATTTCTATAATAGATGGTATTATAAATTTAAAATTAAGTACAACAAATATAAGCTTAAAATTAGGACTAATAGTTTGCTTGATATGGACTATTATTTTTTACTATATAGCCCATAGAAAATTTATAAAAAAAGATGTTGTATAAATGGAGGGTTATATATGATTAAGTTAATATCAATTGAGATATCTAAGCTTGTTAGACGAAAAAAGTTCTTAATAGGAGTAGTATTGCTTTTTATACTTTCAATTTTTATAACTTTTTTAGGGATAAATTTTCAAAAGAAAAATGGAAATACAGAAAGCACTATAAATTTTCAAAAAAATTATATAAAAACTTTAAAAGAAGAATGTAAAATAAATAGTGGAAATGGGGAATATAGTGATATAGATTCGGCTTATAAAATGATAATAGAAGATAGTCAAAAAGAAATAGAGCATTTAGAAAATATGCTAGATGAAAACATACCAAATAAAGACAGATTAAAGATGAAGATTGACTATTGTGAAGAACGAAAAAAAAGATATAGTTCATCATCATCTATGGTTGAATATTATAATGGTGAGATTCTTAAAAGTCAATATTATATAAATAATAGCATCTCTTATGATTTTAAAGGAGGAATAAATGCTGTAGATCAATTGATATATAATATAATACCTAAAATTGGCGAATTAGGATTGTTAATTATAATAGCAGTTATGACAGCTGATATAGTGGCTGGAGAAAATAAGCCAGCTACTATAAAATTTATGTTAGTAAAGCCAATTAAAAGGTGGAAAATAATATTTTCAAAATTTATAGCAGCAATATTATCTATAAATTTAATAATTTTAGTATTAGAGCTTTTAATGTTTATAGTAATTGGACTTATATATGGATTTGGAGATATGTCTCTTCCAAACATTGTAGGAACAACTTACGAATCTATTCCCCCATATTTAATAAGAGAATTAAAACAGATAGTTATTCCAATAGTAGGAAGTAGCTATTTAATTTCAAATGGAATGTTTTTATTACAAATATTAATACTACAATTCTTAGTTGTAACAGCAACAATAGCATTCTCATTTTTGTTTTCAACAATATGTAATGATAGTAATACAGCATTAGTACTTCCTATAATTTTTATAGTGGCTACTCAATGGATTAATATTATAAAATCTGCTCCTGATAAAGGTAATCCAGTTCCACCAGGTGTTTTAAATAAAATGCTACCATTTATATTTACATCTTACTGTGATGAATCTATTATTATAGGCAACAAAATAAATGAACTTTTGGGTATTACTTTTGTAAATTTAAACTTCTCCATAACAGTTTTATTAGGATGGATTAGTATTTGTTATATTATAAGTCATATTATTTTTATAAAAAAGGATATTACAGCGTAAAACTAATAAAAGCTCCAACTTTATAAGGAAGTTGGAGTTTTATTATAGTGTTATAAAATCATATCATTTAAATTTATACGTTTTTAAATCTATAATATGGGTTAAAATATTTTGTAGTAATTCTAAATTATAGTTATAATATGGTATAGACTTATACCATAAGTTTTAAATATATTAAATGAATGGAGCGATAATTATGACAAAGCTTATATCATGGAATGTTAACGGCCTTAGAGCTTGTGTGAAAAAGGGGTTTTTAGAGTTTTTTAAAGAAATAAATGCAGATATATTTTGTATACAAGAAAGCAAATTACAGGAAGGTCAAATAAATTTAGAGTTAGATGGTTATTATGATTACTGGAATTATGCAGAAAAAAAAGGCTATTCAGGTACAGCTATATTTACAAAAATAAAACCACTTTCTGTAAATTATGGCTTAGGTATTGAAAAGCATGACAATGAGGGAAGGGTAATAACTTTAGAATTTGAAGAATATTATGTAGTCACTGTTTATACTCCAAATTCTCAAACTGAACTTGCAAGATTAGAATATAGAATGGAATGGGAAGATGATTTTAGGTTATATTTAAAAGAATTAGAAAAAAATAAACCAGTTATTCTTTGTGGAGATTTAAATGTAGCACATAAGGAAATAGATTTGAAAAACCCTAAAACTAATAAAAAAAATGCAGGATTTACCAATGAAGAAAGAGCTAAGTTTACTGAACTTTTAGAATGTGGTTTTATAGATACATATAGATATTTTAATCCAGATAAAGAAGGAGTTTATTCATGGTGGTCCTATAGATTTAATGCAAGAAAAAATAATGCAGGATGGAGAATAGATTATTTTTGTGTATCAGAAGAGCTAGAGAAAAAATTAGAAAGAGTTAATATTCATACTGAAGTATTAGGTTCAGATCATTGTCCAGTAGAACTTGTAATAAAATAACTATAAATAAAAATATAATTTAAAGAACTTGCCTTAAAACATAGATATATTTTAAGGCAGGTTCTTTTTATATAAAAATATTTTAAAGTTATTGAATAAATTTAAATTGGAGCTTGTTTTTCTATAATTTTTTTAAAGGTATTTTAACATATCAAAATTTAATTGTTTACTATAAAGTAATATTTTCTTAGATTTCTTGATAATAATTTTAGTTTTATAAATACTACATTGTTGTAATACATAGCCATATAAAATCACTTTTTAAAATCTTTTTTATAATTATAATATAATAATTATCTTTATTATAAGTGCACATAATTATTTACAAAGTTATGAAAAAAAATTAATTAATTACATTAATTATTAAAATACTAAATAAAAATTTTAATTATTTTATAAAAAAACAAAAACATACAAAATATTCTAAATGTTTAAAATAAATGTTGAAATTGAAAAATATTTGTAATATAATGAGTGTGACAAGTTAATAGAGATAGAGGATAGGTTCTTTCTTAGCAATAAGAAAGTTAAAATGGAAAGTGGTTAAAGTCCACTACAGCCCAAAGTTACTGTGAAACTGATGAATCCAAAAATACCACTGAGAGATATCTTGGGAAGGTTTGGTAGTAAGATGAAGTTAAGTCAGGAGACATGCCTATACTGGATTGAATCTTTCTTGGGAGAGATAAAATATCATGGATTTGCAAGCATTTATAAAATTGTTGTTTTTATTTTGCTTGTATAAAATATGCTATTTAAGTTCCCAATGGGAACTTTTTTTATTGCAAATTTTTAAAGAGTGGAGGTGATTTAATGAAAAAAAATTATAAAATTTTTCTAGCTATATTGTTAACAATTTTAATAGCATTTTCCGTTGCTTGGGGATGCGAAAGAGGGAAGACAACTACAACTACAACTGAAACTACTACAAATAAAGTAAAAAAAGATGATAGTAGTAGTAAAAAATCTAAAAAAGAAAATAAAAATGATAGCAAAAAAGACTCTAAAGAAAAATCAGAAAATAAAAAAGATGATAATAATAAAAATGAAGATAGTGATAAAGAAAATAGACAAAATATTTCGAATGTTGAAAAAAATAAAGAGGATTTATCACAAAAGGAAAATGCAAAAAATAATGATGATTCCAATGATAGTAGTAATAATACTTCAGATGTAGCAACTAAAAAGGAAGAAAGTCCTGAGGTTGTAGAGTCTAAACCTGAAGAAGATACCTTTACTATGATAATAGGCAAAGATATAAAGGGTTATACCGGTAAAAGTCCTCAACAAGTAAAAGAGTTAACATTAAAAGTAGAGGACGGTAAAAATGCAATGACGTACCTAAGAGAAAATACAGTTATGCAAGAAAATGGTGGATTTATTTTTGAAATTGATGGAATACACAATTTTTACCCTATACCTGAAAATCAAAAAACTCCAGAACAAAAAGCAAATGGAGTTAAAGGAATAGACTGGTTTATATATCTTAATGATAAAAAGACACCAGTAGGAGCAAATGATTTATATGTAAAAAAGGGAGACATACTTTTATTTGATTTTCATGAGTGGGATAAAAGAGAACTTTCACCACCAGAAGATTAAAACACATAACTAACATTAAATAACAAGAATTTTTAATAAGGGGATGAAGGGTTTATGAAAAAGCTTTTTAAGCAAAAGCTTAGTATTTTATTGCTATTTTTTAGCATGTTCATGTTCTTATTACCAGTAAATGCTTCTGCTAAAGTAAATGAAAGCAGAATATATGGTTCAGATAGAATAGAAACTGCTATAAAAATAAGTGAGCAAGGTTGGAAAAGTGGTTCTGATTATGTTTTTATTGCTTATGGGTATGACTTTGCAGATGCATTATCTGTTACTCCTCTTGCAAAAAAATATAACAGTCCTATAATATTATCAAATAAAAATGGCCTTACAGAAAATGCAATTAAGGAATTACAAAGGTTAAAACCTAAAAAGGCATTTATTCTAGGTGGCGAAAGAGCCCTTAGTGCTAATGTTGAAGCACAGATTAAAAAATGCAGCATAACAGAAACAGAAAGAATTTATGGTAGCACTAGATATGAAACTGCATTGAAGGTAAGTGAAAAACTTGGAACAAGTGACACTATATTCATATCTAATGGATTGAGTTATGCTGATGCACTTTCAGTTGCTACTATAGCAGCTCAGAAAGAAAGTCCAATTTTATATACAGAAAAAAATAACATTCCAAGTAAAGTAACAGAGTATATAAAAAAAGTTAACATATCTAAAGCATATTTTGTAGGTGGTACTAATGTAATAGATAATACTGTTGTAACAGGCATAAAAAATAGTGAAAGAATAGCTGGAAACGACAGATATTTAACTAATAAAGAAGTATTATCAAAATTTATTAATTACATAAGTTATGAAAATGTCTATTTTGTAAGAGGAAATGATTTTGCAGATGCTCTATCAATTTCTCCAATAGCAGGACTTAAAAAAGCACCTATAATATTAACAAATAATAATTTAAATAGTGATGTGGAAAAAATTATAAATTCTAATATAACCTCTACTAGTAAATTAACTATAATTGGCGGAGAAAAAGTAGTACCTAGTAGTATATTAGATAAAATAGATTCGAATTTTTCTCAAACAAAATTATCAAAAGATAATGAAACTTTTGGAAATGTAGAAACTATTAAAGAAGTAAGAGGCGATATATTAGTAACTGGAAATAATGTAACTATAAATAATGTTAAATTAAATGGAAATTTAATATTGGATCCAGGTGAAAAAGGAACTGTAAATATTAAAGGAACTACTTGTAAAAATGTAATTGTAAAATCTGGTGACGTTAATAGTATAAATTTAACTAATGTAAAATCAGATAATCTTACAGTGGAAAGTAAAAGTAATGTGGCAGTAAAGCTATTTGAAGATTCAACTATAAAAAATACAGAAGTTAAGTCAAATGCAATACTTAAAAATACAAAAGGGGATTTTGGAACTGTAAAAGTTACAGGAACAAAAGAATCAAATTATAATATTGAACTTGAAGGAAGATTTGATAAAGAAGTATTAGTTAATTGCTCATCAAATATAAAATGTGATGATGTTAAGAATATCAAAATTGATAGTAAAGAAAGTAACTCTAAAGTTACATTAAAAGGCAAAGTAACTGATATTAATATAATTAATTGTTCTAATACAACTTTAGATGGGACAATATCTAATGTAAAAATAGAAAATTCATCACAACTTACAATAGATAAGAATGCTACTATTAAAAAAATTGAAGCACTAGATAAAAGCAAAATAACTATAAAAAATGGTGCAAAAGTAAACTTAATAGAAAAAAATAAGAATGTTACTATATCTGGTAATGCCGATAAAATAGTAGACAACAATTCAAGTAACGGTTCTGGTGGTAGTGGTTCTTCTGAAAAACCTAAAAATGATGAATTTAAATTAATCATTTCTAATGATGGAAATGAGATATTAAATAAAAATCTTAAAGTAGATTCTAAAAAAACAGCAATGGAATATTTAAAAGAAAATGCTGATATTAAAACTAATAATGGTTTTATAAATGAAATAAATAAAATAAAAAGTAAACCATTAAAAAATTTAAGTGAATCTGAAAGAAAGCAAGGTTATCTAGGAGCAGATTGGTTTATATATTTAAATGGTAAGAAAACCGCTGTAGGGGCAAATGATGTTTTTGTAAAATCCGGTGATAAATTAGAATTAGAATATAGATTTTGGGATTGGCATGATTTAGTGAAACCTGGCGATCCAATGAAATTGACAGTGAACGGAATAAACAAGAATGTAAAAGAAAACGAAGATATAAATATTGTAGTTACATGTGTATATAGACCTGTATATGGAGCTACTATAAAAGTAGATGATAAAGAAGTTTCAACAACTAACATAGATGGTAAAGCTACTATAAAAATATCTTCAGCTGGAAAACATACTATATCTGTTTTAAAAGAAGGGGTAAAGGTTGAAAACCAAATAACGGTGTCATCAAACAATCAAGGTGGTGGAACAACAGAACCACCAAAAGATGGTGATGATAAAGATGATGGTATTAATGAAACTGATAAAGAAATTCAATTGTCAAAAGATAATGGAAAATTTGGTGATGAAAGTAAAATTAAAGAAGTAAATAAAGATATATTAGTAAAAGGTAATAATATAGAAATTAGAAATATCAAATTAAATGGAAATTTAATATTGGATCCAGGTGAAAAAGGAACTGTAAATATTAAAGGAACTACTTGTAAAAATGTAATTGTAAAATCTGGTGACGTTAATAGTATAAATTTAACTAATGTAAAATCAGATAATCTTACAGTGGAAAGTAAAAGTAATGTGGCAGTAAAGCTATTTGAAGACTCAGAAATTAAAAGAACAGAAATCAAATCAAATGCAATACTTAAAAATACAAAAGGAGATTTTGGTGCTGTAAAAATTACAGGCTCAAAAGATTCAAATTATGATATTGAATTTGAGGGAACCTTTGATAAAGAAATATTAGTTAATTGTCCATCAAAAATAAAATGTGAGGACGTTAAAAATATTAAAATTGGTACTAAAGAAAAGGATTTAGAAAAAATTTCTAAAGTTATATTAAATGGAAAAATAGATACACTTAAAGTAAGAAATTGCTCTTATACTGCCCTAGATGGAACAATAGCTAAAGTTAAGGTAGAGAATTCGTCTCAGCTTAAAATAGAAAAAACTGCAACTGTAGAAAATATAGAAGCTATAGAAAAAAGTAAAATAAATATAGAGGATGGCGCTAAAGTAAATCTAGTAGAAAAACATGATGATGTAATTTTAGAAGGAAAACCAAATGAAGTAGATAAACTAGAATTTACTTTTGTTATAAAAGATAAAGGTAAGAAAATATTTACTAAAACACTGGAATTAGATACTGATAAAAGTGCTTTACAGTATTTAAGGGAAAATGCTGATTCATTCAATCAAGACTCAACAGGTTTGATATGTGAGATTAATGGCATCTCAAATGTTTCTATGAATTATTTAGAGGATGATCAATTAGAAAAAGGAATTTTTGGAATGGACTGGTTTATATATTTAAATGATAAAAAAACACCAGTTGGAGCACCAGCGGTATTTATGAAAAATAGAGAGGTGTTATCTTTTGAGTTTAGAGAATGGGATTGGCATGATTTAGTAGATCCGAATTACAGTGGAGAAATGCCTTTAAGAATAGTACCTCAAACCCTATATCCAGAAAGTATAAAATTAGATACACGAGTTAATTTTGCTGTACAATGTGTAACTAAAAATGTTTATGGAGCAATTGTAAAAATTGATGGAAAAGAAGCTGGAAGAACTGCTAAAACTGGAAGAGTTAAAATAAAATTAGATAGTTTAGGTGAACATACTATAACAGCAGAAAAAGAAGGGGTAAAAGCAGATTGTAAAGTTAATGTTGTACAAAATACAGAAAAAGATAATGTATCTGTAAATATAAACAAAGATAATGATGATAATGTAATCTTTTCTATAAAAGATGAAAATATAAAAGAAGATTTAGAATCTAATGTAACAATAAAAATTTTGGATGAAAATGGGAAAATAGTATATGTTGATCAAGGTAAATTAAAAGATAAAATGTGCAACTTTAACACTAATTTAGACAAAGGTGAATTTACAGGGGTTTGCAACGTACGAGGAGTATTAATTAATTTTAAAATTAATATTAAATAAATTTTATTAAAAACAGGGGGAAGAAATTATGAATAAAAATTTAAAAAGAGGATTAGCAGCATTTATTATTGCTAATAGTGTTTTAACTACAGCTAACATAGGAGTATTAAATAATAATGTCTTTGCAACAGAAAGATATGCTGTAGAATCAAGAGAAATTATAGAGAAAGATTATAATTCTATAATAGATGAATGTGTAAATAGTGGTTTACATCATCTTATAAGCAAAGATTCTGGTCTTTGGTATAGTAAAGATTTTAATGATTGGGAAGCTCTTACAGTATCAAGCTTTAAGAAGGATATTCCAGCAAGTTATATTGAAAATTTAGCAAAAAAAATAGAAACAAAGGATTCCTCATTATTTGGAAAGGATGGAAAGTTTAAAACTGCTACTGATTGTGAAAGAACTATAATAGGTCTTGCTTCATCAGGAAAAGATCCAAGAAATTTTGCAGGATACAATTTACTAGAAGATTTATATAGTCGTGATTTAACAGCAGAAGATATATATGCTCAGATGTTTGGACTTATTGCAATAGATTGTGGAAATTTTGAAGTACCTTCTGATAATGAATTTACAAAAGAAGAATTAATTGAATCTATAATTTTAAATAAATTACCTCAAGGTGGTTGGAGCTGGGGTGACACTATAGATATAGATACAACTGCAATGGCTATATCAGCATTATCACCTTATTATAAAGAAAATAATGAAGCTAAAAATGCTATAGATAATGCACTTAAAACTTTAAGTACAGTTCAAAATAAAACTACTGGAGAATTTACTTCAACATGGACACCTGATGGTTCAAGTGAAAGCTTAGCTCAAGTTATAATAGCTCTTTGTTCAATAGGAAAAGATCCAGCTAATTGCAATGAATTTATAAAAGATAATGGAAAAAATCTTTTAGATTTATTACTAGAATATAAAACAACAGATGGTGGATTTGAACATGCTAAGAAAAATTCAGATCAGCTTAATGGTTTTGCAACAGAACAAGCTTTTAGAGCACTTTCAGCATATAAGCAATTTAAAAGTGGTAAAGTAGGTTCTATATATTTTGTAAAAGACTTCAACTAAAAACGTAATCGATAAATTTTAAAATAATAATTAAATCATAATAATCAATATTAATATACATACAAACTTTAAATGTTAATATTTTTAGATTATTATGATTTAATTTTGTTAAAAATCTATGGTTAATTTAAAAATTAGGAGAGATGTACTATGAAATTTAGACATAGACGTTTTATAGCAAGTTTTGTTATATTTTTTATGTTTTTTGCAACTTTTACTACAGGATTTATGTCAACAAAAAACAATAAAGTTTTAGCTAATGAAATTAATAGTAAAAATTATGATTCTGTATTAAATAAAAATTTAGATTGTATTAGTGACATATTATTAAATAAAAATCTAAATGAGTTAAGTGATTGGGAAGTTATAGGTCTTGGAGCTTTAGGTAAAACTGTCCCTAAAGAATATTTAGAAAAAAAAGAGAGAGCAATTAGAGATAGTGAAGATATATTTAATGAGACTACAGACTATGAAAGGACAATACTTAGTATAGTAGCAGCTGGTGGAGACCCAAGAAATATAGGAAATAAAAATCTAATAGATATATTATATAACATTAATTTAGAAGAGGAATATAATATTTATGCAGAAATTTATGATCTTATTGCAATGGATTGTGGGAATTTTAATATACCAAACAAATTAGAATTCAAAACAAATTTAATAAATAGGATAATCTATAAAAAAATCGATGGTGGTGGATGGGAAGGAACATTCGGTATAGACCCGGATACAACAGCAATGGCAATAACAGCACTATCCAATTATTATGATAGTAATAGTGAAGTGAAAAAGACAGTTGATGAATCTATAGAAGCATTAAGCAAAACTTTAGATGATAACGGGAATTTTATGGGAAATGATGAATCAACATCAGCATCAAGTGAAAGTATTTCTCAGACTATAATAGCCCTTTGTTCATTAGGAATAGATCCAACAACTTGCGATAAATTTACAAGAAATGGACAGAATTTATTAGATTTACTTTTAGAATTTAAAACTGATGATGGTGGTTTTGCACATCAAAAAAATAGCTTGGACAGAAGAAATGATATGTCTACAGAACAAGGTTTTTTAGCTCTAGTAGCATATAAACAATTTAAAGAAGGCAAAAAAGGTTCAGTATATTTATTAAAGGATTTTAGTGATGAAACAAATACAAAAGAAAATATAGAAATTAACAATTTAACAGATTTAAACTCACTAAAACTAAATAGTGAAGCTAATATAAAACTAAATATAAAAAATAACTTAGATAAAGATCAAAGTGCAGTAGTAATAGTAGCTTTATATAATGAAGAAAATAATAAAATGATAAATTATTTTTCAAATGAAACTACAATAAAAAATAACTCTAGTAGTGAAGAAATAAATCAACAAATTTCTATACCAGAAACAGGAAACTACAAAATAAAAGTTTTTCTTTGGGATAGTTTAAAAGACATGAATCCTTTAACAGATGAAGTGATTATGCGTATTCAACAATTTTAAATGAAGGGAGTTTTCACAATGAGTAAAAACTTGAAAATTAAAATAATAGCTTTAGGTATGGTTTTAACATCACTATCAATAGGTTCTACTAATGCTTTTGCAGAGACTAAATCTAATAAAGAGAGAATTTACGGACAAGATAGAATAGAAACATCTGTGCAAATAAGTAAACATGGCTGGGAAAATGGTTCAGATTCAGTGGTAATTGCAGCAGCTTATGATTTTGCAGATGCACTTTCTGCAGCACCACTTGCTAAAAAAAATAATGGACCAATAATATTAAATGGAAAGTCAAGTTTACCTACTAATACAGTTAATGAAATAAAAAGATTGAATCCTAAAAAAGTTTTTATACTTGGTGGGGAAAAAGCAATTTCAAAAGAAGTAGAAAAACAATTAAAGGACATTGGAATATCTCAAGTAGAAAGAATATTCGGTGAAACGAGATATGAAACTTCATTGAAAGTTGCGAAGAAGTTAGGAAAAGTTGACTCAGCATTTGTAACAAATGGACAAACTTATGCTGATGCACTATCTGTATCAAGTATAGCAGCTAGTATGAATGCTCCAATTTTATATACAGAAAAAGACAAATTAAAATCAGATGTAAAAAATTATATTGATGAAATTGAAATTTCTAAAGCTTATTTTATTGGTGGAAATGGAGTTTTATCAGATGATGTTTTAAAAGATGTCAAAAACAGTGAAAGAATAAGTGGTGAAAATAGATATATGACTAATAAAGAGGTTTTGACTACTTTTAAATCACAATTAAATTTTGACAATGTGTATTTTGTATCTTCAACTGGATTTGCAGATGCACTTTCAGTAGCACCGATGGCATCGAATTCTAATTCTTCAATTATATTAACTAATCAAGATGTAGAAAAACCTCTTGAGGATTATATAAATAATAATATAACTTCTAAAAGTAAATTAATAGCAATTGGTGGAGAAAAAGTAGTACCTGAAAGTATATTAGATAAATTTATATCAGACTTTGATGTTATAGAAATCGCTACAAATTTTAAAAACTTATTTGTATAAGGAAGGGATATGAGAACGTGAAATTAATGCTCACATATAGAAATAGGAATTCTTTTTTGCAAAAGATACATCCGTTAACATCAGTATTTTTAATAGCAACTTATATTATAGTAGCATTAAAATTGAGTAATCCAGTGTATTTAGCATTAATATTCTTTAGCGTATTACTTTTAGCATATATTGATAATTCACTTAAAAATGTATTAAATTATGGGAAAATGATTATTCCATTTGCAGTAATGATAATTATTTTAAATCCAATATTAGTTCATAATGGACAAACAATATTATATCAAGGAACTTTTAACTTTCCAGTTCTTGGACCTATAATTATAACGAAAGAAGCAATTCTATTTGGAATATTAAATGGATTTAGAATTATAACAATAACTATAATATTTGGTTTTGGAAATTTAGTTATACATCCAGATAGAGCTTTTGGATTTTTTTCTAAGATATTTAAAAAATCTGCATTGCTTATGAGCATGACAATAAGACTTTTTCCAACGATGATGAAGTCCTACGAAAATATAAGTGAAATAGAAAAACTAAGAGGTAATGAACTTTCAACTAAAGACATGAAAAAATCTATCAAAAACAGTGGAAATATAGTTAATATATTATTTTTATCCAGTTTAGAAGATTCACAAGACATGGCAGAGTCTATGTATTCAAGAGGATATGGTGCACTGAAAAAAAGAAGTACTTATTTTGCTGAAAGATATACAGCCTGGGATTTTACTTTGATTTTTATATGTATTTCTATATTAGTATATTTAGAGTTTATTACCTTTAAAGGTTTTAATAGTTTTAACTTTTATCCTAAGGTAGATGGAGTTATTGAAAAAACAACTAGAGTAGGACTAATACTATGTGTGATGACATTTATACCTGCTTTTATCAACTGGGGGTGGAAGAATTGGAAATAATAAATATAGATAATGTTAACTTTACTTATCCTGATGGAAATAAAAAGGCTTTGAAAAATATTAATTTAAAAGTTAATGAAGGTGAGTTCATACTAATTGTAGGGCCATCAGGTTGTGGAAAATCTACTCTAATAAGGCTTTTAAACAGAATTATACCAGATTATTATGGGGGAACATTAGAGGGAAATGTATATATAAACAATAAAGATATAGATGATTTTAAAAAAGATGAGATAGTTACAAATGTAGGAATGGTATATCAACATCCAGAAAAGCAAATAGTGCTTCAAGATGTAGAAAGAGAAATAGCTTTTGGACTTGAGAATTTGAATAAAGATATAAATTTTATGAAACGAAATGTATCTGAGGTAATGTCTCTTTTATCATTAAATGGAATAAAAGAAAAACAGACAGATGAAATATCAGGAGGACAAAAGCAAAGGGTTGCAATAGCTTCTGTACTTGCAATGAATCCAGATATATTACTTTTTGATGAACCAATATCACAACTTGATCCAATAAATGGTGAAGAAGTTTTAAATTCTATAAAAAGATTGAATGTAGATATGGGGAAAACAATTATTTTAGTTGAACAAAGATTAGATAAATGTTTTCATATGGCTGATAGAATTATTTTTATGGAAAATGGAGAAATAATTGAAGAGGGAACCTCAACTAACATTCCTAAAAGTATAAATAAAAAATATCATCTTCCTAATATAGCGTATGTTTTTAGACAAGCTCAAAATAGTAAATTGCCTATTACAGTTAAAGAGGGAAGAGATGCTATAAAAGATATTAAATTTAAAAATATAGAAAAAGATGAAAAAAACTTTTCAAATAAGGTCCTTAAAGTAGATAAAGTTAACTTTGAATATGAAAGAGGAAGTAAAACCCTTAAAAATATAAACTTTGATTTAGGCAAGGGAGAAATAATGGCTGTTATGGGTGAGAATGGAGCAGGTAAAAGTACTCTTTTTAAAATAATGGCAGGAATTATAGAGGATTATAAAGGGAAAATCATATTACATGAAAAGAATCTAAAAAAGTTCAACATAAATGAAAGAATAAAAAAAATAGGATATTTATCACAAAATCCTAATGATTATTTTGGTCGCGAAACAGTGTTTGATGAAGTTTCATATACTCTTAAGAATATAAATGAATATGATGAAGATAAAGTAATTAATACATTAAAAGATTTAGATTTAGTACATTTAAAGGATAGAAATCCTAGGGATTTAAGTGGTGGAGAAAAGCAGAGAACAGCAATAGCCTGTACATTGATCGCTAACCCAGATATTTTAATCTTAGATGAACCTACAAGAGGTATGGACTCTGTAGCAAAAGAAAATCTTGGAAAGATAATTAAAAATTTAATAAGAAAAGGTAAATCTATTATAATTGTTACCCATGACGCAGACTTTGTTGGTGATTATGCAGATACTGTTATGCTTATGTTTAATGGAGAAATTGTAGCAAAAGGAAAAGCTATAGATATACTTTGTGATTCATTATATTACTCTCCTCAAATATCAAAAGTTTTTAAAAAGAAATGTAGAGTAATAAAGTCAAAGGATGCTATAGAGCTTTTAAAGGTGATGTAGATGAAAAGAAATTATAAAATAGGACCTATAATTATTATTTTATATATAATAATCCTTTTAATTATCACTTATTTTGATTTTCAAATGGAAAAAGCAGTAGAAATATCTACAATTTTTATACTTGGGACATTTGTAATTCTATTTGAAAATAGAGAGATAACTGCAAGAACAATGGCAGCATTAGCTACAATGTCAGCATTAGGTGGAATATTAAGGGTACCTTTTGCAGTTATACCAGGCTTTCAACCAGTTACATTTATTGTAGCTGTAACAGGATACACATTAGGTCCTGTAAATGGATTTATGGTAGGTGCAATGTGCGCTTTCATATCTAACTTTTTCTTAGGTCATGGGCCATGGAGTTTGTGGCAAATGATGGGCTGGGGACTTTGTGGTGTGTTTTTTCATGTTTTTAAAAATTTTATATCAAAAAATAGGTCAATACGATTTATTATACTTTGTGGATTATGGGGTTACATATACGGAACCATACTAAATCAATGGTATGTTTTAGAATTTTTAAGGCCTATAACGTTTAAAACTATAGTTATGGGAAATGTATTAAGTTTTTGGCACGATACATTACATGCTATTGGAAATGTATTGTTTGCATATTTTTTTGGAGAAAGTTTTATTAAAGGTCTAGAAAGATATAACAAAAGAAACTCTATAATCAGAATAAAAAATAATAAAAAAACTATTCAGAGAGGTGTATAAAGTGAAGAGTAAAAAAATTTTATCAGCATTAATATTAAGTACAATAATTTTCACATCTAAAGCTAATGCTATTGATATAGATGCTCAAACAAACGATTTGAAAAAAGTATGGACTATAAAGTTTAATAAAGAGTTAAATTATAATGATTTAATAAATGATAATATAACTATAACAGATAATGATGGGAATAAAATTTCTACGAAAATTATCTTAAAAGAAGGTGACACTTTAAACATCCTACCACCAGAGGAAGGATATAAAGATGGACAAGTTTATAAATTAAATATAAATGAAAATGTTGAATCTAAAAACCTTAAAGGAATAAAATCACCTAAAGACTTTACTTTTAAAGTAGATACAACAACTAAATCTTTTAATAGTGGTTCCTATAAATATAAAGATTTAATAGAAAAAACTTTAGAAGATGGTTGTAATTATATTCTAAACAAAGGAATAGATACAGATTGGGAAATCATAGCTTTAGTAAAGAATAATAAAGATATAAAAAATGAATATTTAGAAATTATAAGAGAAAAAATTAATGATGATCAATTAATTCAACCGACGGATTATCAAAGAACAGTAATGACTTTATCAGCATTAAATGAAAGTCCTCTTAATTTTGAAAACATTAATTTTATAGAAAAAATATGTAACAATGAAGATACTATAAGTCAAGGACCTAATGCAGTAATTTTTGCACTTACAGCATTGGATACTAAAAACTATAATATACCTGAGAATTCATATTTTACAAGAGAATCTTTAGTAGATACTCTACTTAAGATGAAAACTAACGATGGTGGATGGGACTTTGCTGGTGTAAAAGCAGATCCAGATATGACAGGAATGGCTATAACGGCTCTTAGTAATTATAAAGATGATGCTAAAGTTAAAAACTCTATAGATAATGCTATTAATCTTCTTAGTAATATGCAAAATGAAAATGGAACTATGTCATCCTATAAAATAGAAAACAGTGAAAGTATTTCACAAACTATAATAGGATTATGTGCTAATGGAATAGATCCTACAAGTAAAGAATTTACTAAAGGTGGAAAAAATCTTATAGATGCTCTGTTAACATTTAAAACTTCTGAAAACGGTTTTTCTCATATTAATAATGGAAGAGCAAACGAAAAAGCTACTGAACAAGCATTGTTAGCATTAGAATCTTATAGAGAATTAAAAAATGGTAGAAACCATATATATAAATTTTAAAAGTTGAGATTTATGTTTTTAAAGTGTCTTTTTTATAAATAAGGCACTTTTTTTAAAATAAGATACTTAAACAAGAATTTATGGAGGGTATGTTATGAAAGTAAGAATAAATAGAATTTTATCCTATTTAATTGCAATTTTAATAATAACTTCAACTTGTATTTTTAATATTCCTATCATTAATAATACATCAGTGCTTGCTAGTGAAATAACAGAAAAAGGATTTACAATTAATGATGCTATATACGGATTAATATATTATTATGACAATGAATATTATAATAATTCTAAAAGTAATAAGACCTTAGAAGGATTAGAATATGCAGCAATGTATAAAGCCAATGCAGATTTAACTAAGAAAAATTGGTCAACTAATGAAACAATAAAAACTTATGGAATATCAGGAAAAGCAAAACAAAGCATAATATTGATGGAGTTAGACATAAATCCTATAAATTATAAAGGTGAAAATTTAATAGAGCAAGTAGTGGAAGATTTAAATAAAACTACAAGTATTAAATTTATACAAAATATACTACAAGAAGTTTTAGCTGTAGAAATGTTTAATGAAAAATTTCCAGATCAAAAGATAAATTATAATGTGAAAAACATAATTGATTTAATACTAAAAGAACAAGATGAATCTGGATGTATAGGAGGTGCAATTCATAATACAGCTTATGCAATAGAAATATTTGATAAGTATAGTGATATAGATGGAGTAATAGAAGGAAAAGAAAAAGGAATTAATTATTTAAAAAGTCAAATAAAAGATAAAGGTGCGCTATACAAAGATGGAGGTACTTATTTTACTTATATCCATGCTCAAGCAGTAAGAGCTCTTTTACAAGCAGGTGAAGATGTAACTTCAGAAAAGTGGAGTAAAGATGGGTATAACATAGTAGATGGTCTATTTTATGAATGGAATGGGGAAAATTTCATTGATAAATATGGAAAAGATAGAGCTATAAATCATTATACAGAAGTATTATATACTTTAAGTAAGCTTAACGAATTAGGTTACAAAGATGTCTTTTTAAAAAATATTGAATTTTTAAATGTGGTTAGAGATGATACTAATCAATCTAAGGATGAGAAAGTTACTATAAATAAAGTTATAGATGGTGTAATAGACTATTATAATGAAAAGCATTTTATAGAAGAGCAAGGTCAATTAAGTAATTTTCACTATTCAGCTATGTATAGAGCCGGCGCTGATTTAAGTGAAAAAAATTGGTATATAAATGAAAAATATCAAACTAAATATGATATGAATTGGAGACTTTTAGGCACAAAAGCTCAACAAAGTTTAATACTTTTAGATATAGATAAAAATCCAAATGATTATGAAGGCAGAAAGTTTATAGAAGAAATAGTCAAGGAAATTGATGAAAAAAATAGTTATTTTACAGTTCCAGAATTAAATGCAGTTTTAGCAATAGATAAATATAATTCTAAATTTGAAAATGAAAAAGTTTCTTATAATGTAAATAAGGCTATTGAAAATATATTAAAGGCACAATGTAATGATGGTGGATTTAAACAAAGACAAACTTCAACGCCAACTAATACAGGTATTGCACTAACTGTATTAAATAGACATAGAGATATAAATGGTGTTAACGAAGCAATAGAAAAAGCTATAAATTACTTAAAGTGTCTTCAAAAGGAAGATGGCGCAATATACGAAACAACTTATATTACAAGTTGTTATTGTGATGTTCTTCAAGGCTTAATAGCTTGTGGAGAAGATATTACATCAGAAAAATGGACAACAGCTTCTGGAAATAATCTTATAGATGGATTATTTATACTTTGGAAAGATGATAATTCTTTTGATGATAAAGAAGGTGAAAGTTCAAATAATAGGGGATGGCTTGTAGCAAGTAAAAAGGCATTGCATAGACTAGTAGATATTAAAAACGCTGGTTATTCAGATTATGTTATAGAAAATATAAAAATTAAAAACTACAATGATAAAGAAAAACAAGGAAACACTTGTAAGGTAAATGTAGCTATAGCATTGCCGGAAAATGAATCCTATGTAGCTTATTTTAAACCACAGGAAGTTATTATAGATGATGAGAAACATACTGGAGGATTTACTGCTTTAGGAGCATTGCAAGCCTCAACTTCCTTATATGAAACAACTGGTAGCATGGTTACATCTATATATGGATATAAAAATAAAGGAACTAATGGATGGATGTATACAGTTAATGGTGTTTTACCTAATGAAATGGCTGGAAAAGTAAAGTTACAAGAAGGTGATAAAGTTATTTGGTACTATTCTACTGGTGGGATGAATGGGAACGCACCTAATTGGAATGATTTATAAAAAACATAAGAAGTTTTAAAAAACTTATTATTCAATTAAATAAAAGAAAGATATATTTAATTTAAAAGACAAATTTAAAGTGTAAATATGTATAAACTGCCATATAAATGATGGCAGTTTTATCCTAAAGTAAAAATTAAAATATATAAATAATGGGAAGTGGTTAAATGAATAAAATAAAAAAATCTAAAGTTTCAATGTGCTTAGCGTTACTATTAATAATTAATTTAATATTTCCAACTATGGGATTTGAGGTTAAAGCAAAAGATTTAACTTGTAATGAAATTAAAGTTAGAGTAGAAGGCACGAATAAAACATTATTTGATAAAGAATTTGAGATAACAAATGAAGAAGTAGTAAAAGATGTAATTAAAAACTCCATAGGGGAGGATAATGTTGACGGTTTAGAAAGTAATTTTATAACTGGAGTATTAGGAGAAAAAAGACAATCTCATATAGGATGGATGTATTATTTAATAGATAAAGATGGAAATGTAAAACAAGGTGATGTAATAAGTAATGAAAAAATAAAAGATATTAATAATAATTATTATAAAGAATTAGTATTACATATGGCTAAGTGGTCTGATGGAATAACTTGTGTGCCAAAAGTTACATATAGCAATGTTAACAATAATTATACTTTAAAAATTACAGAACAAAACATAATGATGGGTATTGACGAGAGAAATGCAAAAGATGTTAACATAAAAGTTGACGGAGTTGGAGAATATAAAACTGATGAAAATGGACAAGCAACATTTAAAATTAAATCTGGAGAAAATAAAGTCCATATTTATAAAACTTTAAAAGATTCTAAAGGTGTAGAATATCCAGCAATAGTAAGACAGAGCTTTACTCTAACAGGAGATGTAATAGACAATGATGTTAACATAGTTAAAATTCTTGATGATTTTAATAAAAATTATGAAAATCAAGAATTAAACTATAAGAAACTTTTAGCATTAAATTATTATAATGAAGTAAACAGAACAGATTTTACGTTAGAAGAAAGTGATAATGCTTCAAGTTATGCATCAAATATTATGGGAATATTAGCTTTAAGTGAAAATCCTTATAATTACAAAGAAATAAATTACGTAGAAAAACTTTTGAAATCACAGGATGATGATGGAGAATTTGTTGTAAGTGAAAATGACAAGAGTTCAGCTACTACATTAGCAAGTTGTATAATTGCTTTAGATATGGCTAAAGCTGATTTTGATAAAAATAAAACGGTTAAAACATTAATAAATAAAATTAATGACAGCGGGTTTGAAGACATAGATATTATAACTAACAGTATGATAGCCTTATCAAAACATAGAGATATTCAAGGTGTAAATGATATAATAAATTTATCTATTGAAAAATTAAAAGAAATGCAGTTAGAAGGTGGCGGCTTTGATTATTGTGGTTTTGGAAATAGTCCTTACTCTACAGGACCAGCAATTCAAGCATTAATATCTGTTGGTGAAAATTTAAATTCTGAGAAATGGAATAAAGGCAGAACACCAATAGAAGCACTTCTTGCATGTAAAATCGAAGGTAAAGGTTTTGAAATGATAGAAGGCATGGGAGAAGGAGAAGATGATGAAACTGCAACAGAGCTTGCGCTTTTAGCATTAGTAGATGCATATAAAGAAAAATCTGTTTATAGTGCGTTTACATTTATAAAAGAAGAACCAAGGGATTACAATAAAATAATAGAAAATGAACTTAATGATATTAATGACTATTTTAAAGATGTAAAAGAGTTTGATTATAATGCAATGATGGGATTATCTTTTTTATCTTATGATAAAAATCAACTAATTGAAAATATAAAATTAAAGGATAAAGAAAATGTATTTAATTTAGCTCAAAATGTTATGTCTATTATAACCATAGAGAAGGATCCTAAAAATTATAACGGAAAGAATTATATTGATTTGTTATATGATAAATTAAATAATGATAAGTTTACAGGTAAAAGTATTTATGGGTTAATAGCACTAGAAATGTCTTCAGCTAAAAAAGAATACATAGATACTATTATATCTAAATTTAAAACAGAATTTAATAATAATAAAATTAAAAAAATAAATGATAAATCATTATTAATTATTGCTTTATCTCCATATAAGGAAGATGATGAGGTGAAAAGTATAATTAGTAAGTGCGTGGAAGATTTGAAAAATGTGCAATTAGAAAATGGTGCTTTTACTATTGATGATATGTTTTCAAGTGGTGAAAGTGAAAATACAGCACTAGCTATAGAGGCAATAATAGCTTCTGGTGGAGATCCTTTATCAGAAGAATGGACTAAAAATGGAAAAAATCCATTAGATGCATTACTTTCTTTTAAAATGGGAAAAGGATATATTTATGAAAGTTCTCTTGGAGGATATGAACAAAATATGTATACTGGATACGTTTTAAGAAGTATTATTGCCTTGAAAAATAAAACTGTAGTTTTTAATAATTTTAAGCTAGATGAACCAGTAGAAAAAAATAATAAATTATCAATTGAAAATAATAGTATCAAAGAAAATTTTATAAAGGGCCATGATGTTAATATAGAATTGAAACTTAATAATAAGAATAATGATTCTGTTGAAAATGTAACTATAATAATAGGAGTTTTTAATAAGAATAATAAACTTATATCATATAAAACCTTAGAAAATACATTAGAAAATGGAGAAATTAAAGATATTAAAGAAAAAATAAGTTTACCTAATGAAGATAATTTAAATGTTAAAATCTTTACATGGGATAGTTTAGAAAAGATGAATAGTAAAAATGATCCTCTAGAAATTAAAGTTAAAAATTAATAATTATATTAAAAATACCCTACATGTAAGATTATAATGATCTACTTTTAGGGTATTTTTGTATTTTAATAAAGCTGTATGTTATATAGGGTTTCAAGTTGTCTTTTAAAATTATCTATACTTTAGAATGTATACCTATAAATAACTTCAAATATTTATTTATAATTTGTAAATTGTAATTATGATAAGTAAAAATATGTATTTGATATGATAACATATATTATATAATAATCATGAATTTGCAGGGGGCTTGTTATGGACAAGAAAAATAGAAGTGTAAAAGTAAATGTTTTATTTTTATTAAAAAATGCTTGGAGATGGGAGAAAAAAATATTTTTTTATTTTAGTATATTTACAGTAGTTACAGCGTTAGTTCCTTTTATAAGTATATTTCTTCCAAAGTTCTTAATTGATGAATTAACTGGACTTAAAAGACCTAATGTACTTATTAATATATTAGTAGTTTTTTTCATAATATCTTCAATATCAAACTTTTTAACAACATATTTAGATAATATAGCTTTTCCTAAAATGCTTTTAATAAGACTTAAATTTATGAATCTTATGCAGGAAAAATGTATGACTATGGATTTTGAATACACAGAAAATTCGAAAATATTGAATGATATAGAAACTTGTTCAAAGGCTATTGGAGACAATACAAATGGTATTGAAGGGGTTTATCATAAATTATTTGAACTTTTTGGAGCTGTTATAGCTTTTTTAGGATATATAACTATAGTATTAACTTTAAGTCCATGGATATTGTTATATCTATTAGCAAATGTAAGTTTTGTTTATTATCTGACGATGAAAATTAAGAAATACAGATACTCAAAGAAAGATGACTTATCTAATTATTCAAGAAAACGTAATTATATTTATGATATTATGTATAATTTTTCTTACGGAAAAGATATTAGAATTTTTAATTTAAGTTTATGGTTACAAGATAAATTTAATTTATTTAATAATAGTAAAGTAAATATTGAAAGTACCATTAAGAATAAAGAATTTAAAGTATCTATAGTGTCTATAGTATTACTTCTTATAAGAGAAGGATTGGTATATTTTTATTTAATTTATAATGTTTTAAAGGGTACTATGAGTATTGGAAATTTTACTATGTATTTTACAACTATTTCAGGATTTGCATCTTGGATGCAAACTATTTTAGATAATATAGCTCATATTAATGCTCAAAATTTATATATAAATGATTTTAGAGATTTTTTAGAATTTGAAAATAAAAAAGAAAATAATAATGAATTTAATAATATTCCCAAAGATACCACTTATGAAATTGAATTTAAAAATGTAAGTTTTAAATATCCTAACAGTGATAGATATATTTATAAAAATCTTTCATTAAAAATAAAAAAAGGTCAGCGTTTAGCTATAGTTGGTATAAATGGTGCAGGAAAGACCACTTTTGTAAAACTAATAACAAGACTTTATGAACCAACAGAAGGTGAAATTTTTATTAATGGAATAAATATATCTACTTTGAACAAGTCAGAATATTATAAATTATTCTCTGTAGTATTTCAAGAAATAAAGATATTTGCTTTTAGCATAGCTGAAAATATAGCTCTTATAGAAAATGAACTTATTGATAGAAATAAAGTCATTCAGTGTATTAAAAAGGCAGGCTTAACCAATAAGGTGAATTCTTTGGAAAATGGTATAGATACTTCTTTACTTAAAATATTAGATTCTCAAGGTATAGAATTATCTGGTGGTGAAAATCAAAGAATAGCATTAGCTAGAGCTCTTTATAAAAATGGAAAGGTAATTATTTTAGATGAACCAACTTCAGCATTAGATCCTATAGCTGAATATAATATTTATAAAAAGTTTGATGAAATGATTGAAGATAAAACAGCAATATATATTTCACATAGATTATCTAGCACTAGGTTTTGTGATGTAATAGCTTTTTTTGAAGATGGAGAAATTAAAGAATATGGAACTCATGATGAATTAATGAAAAAAGAAGGAAAATACTACTCTATGTTTAATGTACAAGCTTCCTATTATGCAAAAGAAAATCTAGAGAGGGAGTGTGTATAAATGAAAACTAAATTAAAAGAAGAAATTAAAGTAGATTTTAAAACAATAAAGCATTTTTTGAAAATTACTAATAATATTTCTAAAATGTATATTCCTTTGCTTATTTTATCCTCTATATTTAAAGCAATAACTCCCTTAATAAATATTATTATGCCTAAGTTTATTATAGATGAATTATTAGGTAGTAAAAGGGGGGAAGTGTTTATTACTTTAGTTTTAACAATAATAATAAGTAATGCATTGTTAAATATTATTAATAGTATATTAGATACAAAGTTAAGTATTTTAAAGATTCAAATTGTAAATGGGTTTGAGCTATTAATTGGTAAAAAGATAATGGATATGGATTTTCAAAATATCGAGGATCCTGAAATTTTAGATTTAAAAGAGAGAGCAATTTTCCCAGTTAATAATCAAGGAGTTATAGAAGATTTAATAGCTGTAATAGTAAATATATTTACTGAATCTATAGCAATAATAAGTATACTTGCTGTTATTTTAACACTAGATGTTTATATAATATTAGTTATATTAGCTATAGTAATATTAAATTCTTATATATACAAGAAAATTCAAAAAATGCAATTTAATATTTTTCAGGATTTAATTCCACTTAATAGGGCATTTGGATATTACTTAAGCACAACTAATGATTTTTCTATTGCAAAAGATATTAGACTTTATAATATATCACCTTTGATATTAGGCAAAATAAAAGAATATAACAAAACTACAATAAAAAAATTTGGAAATTTATCTAATGCAATAGGAAAATATAACGGTATTAGTAATATAAATTTACAAATTCAGATGTTAGCAGTATATAGCTATATGACTTACAAAGTATTAATGAATAAAATAGGTATAGGTTCTTTTGCTATGTATGTTTCTGCTGCTAGTAATTTTAGTAGTAATATTTCTAAATTTATAACTAATTTTATAAGAATAAGACAACTATGTATATATTTAAACCCATATATGGAGTTTGAACAAATTAAATCTAATCAATTAAGTGGTGAGAATAAAATTGATAACATAGCTCAATATGAAATTGAATTTAAAAATGTAAGTTTTAAATATCCAAGAAGTAGTAACTATACTTTAGAAGATGTATCTATAAAGATATCAGCTGGCGAAAAACTTTCTGTTGTTGGATTAAATGGAGCAGGAAAAACAACTTTTATAAAATTATTAACAAGACTTTATAGACCATCAAAAGGAGTAATTTTACTAAATGGAGTAAATATCGAAAATTATGATTATGATGAATATATGAAAATTTTAGGAGTAGTTTTTCAAGACTTTAAGTTATTTGCATTTTCTATTAAAGAAAACATTATACTTAATGATGCTAAAAAGTTTAATAAAGATAAGTTATATGAAGCTTTAAATAAATCTGGACTAGAAAAAGATGTACTAAAATTAGATAAAGGTATAAACACTCATATATACAAAACTTTTGAAGAGGATGGTATAGAATTCTCAGGAGGACAAGCTCAAAAGCTAGCTATATCAAGAACAGTATATAAAGATGCGCCTATAGTTGTCTTAGATGAGCCAACAGCAGCATTAGATCCTATTGCAGAATTTGAAATATATAATAGTTTTAATGAACTTATAGGGAATAAAACAGCAATATATATTTCACATAGACTATCTAGCTGTAAATTTTGTGATAAAATTGCAGTTTTCCATAAAGGCAGAATTGTTCAATATGGAACACATGAAGAGCTTATAAAAGAAAAAGAAAGTCAATACAACAAAATGTATATGGCACAAGCACAATATTATGCTTAATAAAGGAAAGGACTTATTAAATATAGTTTTTAGTTAGAATAATAAAAGGGTATTTCATAGTAAATATTAATCTTCAATGGTATAATTTTACTAAATACTAAAGATTGTAGGTGATATGATGATTGAACTATCTTTTAATAAAGTAAAAAAGTATTTAGATGCTACATTGGTACTAGAGGATGTTACTTTTAATATTTATGATGGTGAAAAGGTGGGAATTGTTGGAGCAAATGGATGTGGAAAAAGTACAGTATTAAAGTTAATAGCAGGGATTTTTACAATGACAAGAGATGATAAAGGGCTAATAACTATACCTAAGAATTATACTATTTCTTATCTTGACCAAATTCCAAATTATGATGAAGATGTTAAGGTTATAGATATTTTAAGCTTAGCTTTTAGTGAGTTAAAAGAAATTGAAGTAACTATGAAATCTTTAGAAATTAAGATGAAAACATTAGAAGGAGAAATCTTAAATAGGACTTTAAAAGAATATAGTTATTTGCAAGATAAATATACTGCAAAAGGTGGGTTTGAGCAAAAAGAAAAATTAAGCAAGGTTTGTAAAGGATTAAATTTCAATGATGACTTTTTAAAAAAAGATTTTAATATTTTAAGTGGAGGTGAAAAGACTACTGTAATTTTAGGGAAAATTCTTTTGGATTCTCCAGATATCCTTTTATTAGATGAACCAACAAATCATTTAGATATGGAATCAGTAGAATGGTTAGAGGGATATTTAAAAAGTTATAATGGTATTGTTATTATAGTTTCCCATGATAGATACTTTTTAGATAATGTAGTTAATAAAATTATAGAAATTGAGGATGGTGTTTGCGAGACATATAAAGGTAATTACTCTGATTTTGTTAAACAAAAAGAAGAAAATATGCTTATACAGTTTAATCAATTTAAAGAACAACAAAAGAAAATAGATGCTATGGAGAAAGCTATAAAAGATTTAAGAGATTGGGCATTAAGAGCAGACAATAATAAGTTTTTCAGACGTGCAGCAAGTATGCAAAAAAGTCTAGATAAAATGGAAAGAATAGATAAACCTAAATTAGAAAGAAAAAATATGACACTTAATTTTAAAGATAGTGAACGCTCTGGTAATGAAGTTATAAAATCAAAAAATCTATGTAAAAGTTATGATGATAAAACACTTTTTTATAATGGAAATATGTTAGTTAGATTCAAAGAACGAACGGCATTAATAGGTTCTAATGGAAGTGGTAAAACTACTTTTTTAAAAATACTACTTGATAAAGAAAACTTAGATGCTGGAGAAGTAACGATTTCAGAAAGTGCTAAAGTAGCATATCTTCCACAAAGCATACGTTTTAATGATGAAAATATGACAGTTATAGAATGTTTTAGAGAAGATATTTCTATTCTTGAGGGAAAAGCTAGAGAGTATTTATCAAAGTTTATGTTTTTTGGTAGTGATGTATTTAAAAAGGTTAAGCATTTATCTGGTGGTGAAAAAATTAGATTAAAATTAAGTATGCTTTTGTATGATGATATAAATTTATTAATACTTGATGAACCTACAAATCATCTAGATATTGACTCAATAGAAAACTTAGAAGAATCTTTAAGGGATTTTAAAGGGACTATATTCTTTATATCTCATGATAGATACTTTATAAATAGAATTGCTAATAGAATAATCGCAATAGAAAATAACTCTTTTGAAAGCTATGATGGAAATTATGATGCTTACAAAGAAGAAAAATCTAAATTTAATATTCAAATTGAAGAAAATAAGAAAAGTAAACCTGAAAGGAAAAATTGGAAAAATATAAATACGAAAAAAGTATTAGAAAAGAAAATATTTAAACTAGAGACTATTATATTAGAAAATGAAAAAAAAATTGAGCATTTAAACAATGAAATGGAAGAAAATAGCTCAGACTACTTTAAAATAATGGAGTTAAATATTTTAAAAGAAAATGTTGAGAAATCATTACAGGAATTTATAGAACAATGGGAACTACACTGGGAAGAATTGAATGAATATTTAGATAAAAATAATTGTTAAAGTTAAAAAAGTTAACATAAGAAAATATGGTCCTATTCAAAGTTATATATAAATCTAATAGGTAAATTTTAAAAAGTTTTATTGAAATTTAAAGTATTTTGACCATGTCTTATTATTTAGGATATCAAAATTTAAAAATATATAATTTTAAATGTCAATTTAGACCTTATACTAAATGAGAGGAGCTAGTTTAATGAATAATTATTCTTCTAAAAACAAAAGTGAAATTTTAACTTTTTTAATTATAAATTTTGGGATTACAGCTTTAATGGGAGTTATTCTTTTTATTGCATATAAAAATGTTTCATCAGAATTTATTGAAAATTTTGCAATTGTTCAAATGCTTTATCCTGCATTTGCCACAATTATTACCATGAGATATTTTAGAAAAGAAGAAATCAAAAGACCTGTAAAGATATTTTTTAATATTTTCATTATAACTACTATAATATCAATTATTATTTTATTTATAGGTACATTTGTCTTTAAAAACAATTTGAACATTTTATCAATTATTATACAAATAATTGTGGCTATATCTAGCTTTGTATCGGTTATTATTATACTACGTAATGATGATAATTCCTTTGAAAGTATAAATTTAAAATTTAATAATAATTTATGTAAAATTGCTATAATTTTATTAATATTTATAGGATTATATCTTCTTCGCATTGGCATACCTATATTGTTTCAAGATGATCAATCATTTGATGTGTTAAAAATACTTTCTACTTTACTTATGATGCCGTTAAGTTTATGTATAAATGCTTTTTTATCATTTACTATTTTTTTTGGAGAAGAATTTGGATGGAGAGGGTATCTTCAGCCAAGACTACAAAATATTTTTGGGAAAAGACTAGGAGTATTAATATTGGGATTTATTTGGGGTATATGGCACTTACCACTTTGTTTTACTTTGTATAGTCCTGAGACACCAATATATTGTGTTATAAACCATATTTTATTTTGTGTATTTTTAGGCATTTTTTTAGGATTTGCATATATGAAAACTAATAATTTATGGACACCGATTTTGATACACTTTGCAAATAATACTATAGGAATGGCTCTAACCGGTGGAAAAGCAGGTGTTATAACACTAAAAGCCTTAATTTTTGCAGCAGTTCTTAATATTATTACCTATGGACCATTTATCTTTTTAAACGAATATAAAAAAGATAAGGATAAGACTATTATATAATATATATTTTAAATTAAGTAAAAACGTTCTATAAAAACACTTGCTAAGGAAATTAGTACTTAGTAAGTTTTTTATTTGTACATTATAATCTAAAAGTGTATTAATTCTATGATGAATTTCTTATTGTTTACAAATACAAGAATTAAGATTTTAAAATAATAACCGACATTAAGTATAGGTGTATTTTGGAATTTTAGAAGGAGTTGAAAAAGTTGACTTTTAAAATAGAATTTAATAATAAGGTGTATACAGATCAATACATAAAAGATGCTAACATAGATGAAATAATAATACTTTTAAAAGAACTTAATTTAAGTTATAGCCAATATAAAGACTTTCTTTTTAATAGAGAGCTCTTAGAAAACAAAGTTTTAGAATTGCTTAATAAAAAAGGTAGATTAATTAAAGATGAAGAGATATTTTTAAAGGAATCTTCTGAAATAGAACTAGCAACTACCTTAGTAGAACAGTCTATAGACTATATAAGCTTTACCGAAGAAAAAAGTGAAACATATAATTTTATATCTAATAAAAATATAATTGAAGGGGAGTATTTTAACATGACAGAAAATTTAATTGAAAATAACTTTAATTTGCAAGATGATATATTTATATACATAAATAGTGGAAGTATAATCTTAAAAAAAGAGGGTAGCAAAAGTTTATTAACATTACCCTTATCAATAGTAGTTTCTGATATAGAATCTCCTGATAATTTTCAACTTGAAATATTAGATTTAATACTGAAGAATGAAATTAAAAAAAGTTCAAGCTATATAATAAATGATATAGAAAACCTATTATGCAACAAAAATTCTACAATTATATTAGATGATAATGAAAATCATATTACTATAAGTAAGGACACATTTATATATAAACTTTTAGATGCTTTAAAGGCGTTCTTTCAATTAAAACACATAATATATAAAAACTTAATTATTGCGTTTAATGAGTACAATATGATAAAAATTTTAATGAAAGAGAAAGATAATAATTTATTAACATCAAATTTAAATGTAATAAATATTTTAGCATTAAATCTTTATAAAGATAATCTTGAAATAAATAAATATAAGGATAACCTTTTATTTTTAGATATGAATAAAACTTTAATTTTTAAAAGCCACTGTGAGATTGAAGAAGGGGAATTTTGTTATTCTGCAAAAGGAGAAGGTCATGTAGTTTCAAAAAATTTAAATATATCTGTAGAAGCTTTAAGTAATTTAATAATGAAATATGGTTATTATAAATCTTTAAATTTAAATATAAAAAATGAATATATTAACTTTATTACAACAGAAGATATGTTTAGAGAATTAGATAACTTAGAAAATTTTAATGTTAATATAGACTTTTTTGACAGTAAAAACATAAACTTAAATTTAAAAGAAACAATAAAAAATTATTATTCAAATTTAAATACAATAATAATGTTTCTTCAAGATTCAGGTAAAAAAGATTTAAAGCTTAAATATGATCTAAAAGATAATAATATAGAAATAACTCTTTCATATTATGAAATTAATAAACTATTAAGTCTTGTTTTATATAATTCATTAAAAGATGACCTAAAAAATATAGAAGGCAAGATATCATTAGTTGCTCCTATAAAAATAGTTAAACCTTTAAGAGAAATACTTAAAGAATTCATACCTGGAAAATTAGTTACTGGTATTTCAATAGATAAAATGATGAATTATATTGAAAATGGATATAAAAATGTGTGTAAAGGTATAATAGATCATACATTTAATCTTTATGATAAAGAGGCAGATATATCTTTAGTTACTTTAGATTTTAAAGGAGATATAATAGAAGTTTTAAACAATGATAAAAAGGTAAATAGTTTATTTAAAAGTATTAAAACTAGTAATTTAGATTTTACATTAAGAGTTGGTGGAATAGTAGAGAATTTAACTATTTATTTAAATGATTTTATTCCTTTGGACAAAACTTTGAAAGAGGAATTAAGTAAAAAAATAAACATGAGTATAGATAACAATTGTATAAATAGTAATAAAATTTATGCTTCTTTAGATGAAAGCAAATTAACACTTACAGTATTTAGCATACAAAATAAAGATAATGCAGAATTTATATCTGATATAATAATAAAAGAATTTTAAATTAAAAGTGTCATACATAATTTAAATTTTATGTATGACACTTTTAATTTAATTATTATACAACGTATTTACAAGTAAGCTATTAGGATTGTTTTTTAATACATCTGATACTAATGATTCCATATCTTCAACTGTCAATAGGTTATAAGTAGAAAATATAAGCATCCATTCTTTATATTTTAAATTATCATCTAAGGCCAAAGCTTTTTTGCAATGATTAAATGCTAATTCTTCATAGCATAGTGGTGTTAATATAATTAATAGATAATACGAAGCTAAATAATGTCCATAAGCTAACTCCTTTATAGAGTTTGAATTTTCTAGTTTTGATAATTTATTTAATAACCAAAAATAAAAATTACTTTTGTTATAATAATTTTCTTCCTTAAAAACTATTAAATTATCTTCTGTCATATCAAATAAACTTAAATTACTTAAATTTAAGTTTAATACTTCATTAAGTTCTTCCATAAAAATTGCTCCTTATTAATTTGTTATTTTATAAATAGGTAATTGTTTATTATAGCATACTAAAATATTATACACATAAATATGATGAATTACCACCTAAAATTTGTAATTTAAAAGCTATTCAAGTACATATATTTCATTTTAAAGTAATAATTGTTTACATTTACTTAATATAACATTAATATGGAGACTGAAATATAAAAGGGTGGTGTAATAATGTTAATAAATAATAATGAGAGTTTATTCTTAAAAGCTAAAAAAAGTAAGAAGCTTGGTAATATAATTTGGACTCCTATACTAGCTGAAATTATGATTGAGTTTGGTGGATTTTTTGGCTGGATAGCTGCAATTATATTATTTAAATTCTTTACTACATTAGGATTAAATACAAATGACAATAAATTATTAATTCTCTTTTTAGATTTATCAGGATTTTTATTTATTAGTCTAGTAGTATTTTTTAGAGTAAAATTTATAGAAAAAAGAGACATATCAGATTTAGGGCTTAATAAGGAGAATAGTATTAGAAACTATTTAAAAGGTTTTTTACTAGGAAGTGTAATGATGTGTACAATTGCTTTTATATTATATATATTAGGTTATGCTACACTTGAAACGAATTCTATACAAAATGTAGGGATAAGTGCTATTACTAGCATACTTATAATTTTACCTGGATGGATTATTCAAAGTGCTAGCGAAGAAATAGTTGCAAGAGGGTGGCTAATGAATATTTTAGGTGCTAAATATAATGGGTTAGTAGGGCTCATTGTATCATCTATATATTTTGGATTAATTCATTTATTTAACCCTAATATCAATGTTTTAGCTATTGTAAATATTATTTTATCAGGATTTACATTTGGATTATATGTAATATATACAGGAAATCTTTGGGGGGCTTGTGGGTTACATGCTGCATGGAACTTTATGCAAGGCAATATATTTGGATTTGAAGTTAGTGGTTTAGATACATCAGTTGGTACACTTATAGATTTAAAATTAAAAGATAATTCAATAGTGTCCGGTGGTGTGTTTGGACCAGAAGCAGGTTTAGTAGCCACATTTATAGAAATAATAGTCATTATAGGATTTATATATTTAATAAGAAAAAATAAAATGAAAAAGGTTTAGGATAAGTTCATAAAGTATAAATAAGAACAGATTGAAATGAAAAAGATTCAGTCTGTTTTTATTAATTTTAAAATTATAATAATAAAGAAAGATTACTTAATAATTTGAGTATGATATAATATAGGAAAATAAAGTTAAATTTAATGGATAGAAGATTAATATAATTATATAAACTTAGAGGTGTAAGATGATAGTTAATAGTATAAAGAGCTTAGGCCATTTAAAATTAGATTATAAAGTTAATAATAATGGATTTAGAATAAAAGGTATTGGAAAGAATTTTAAGTTTAAAATAAATAAAAAAGTTACTAAAAACAAAAAAGTTATTACTAAAACTTTTATTATAAAAAAATAATTTAAATTTATAAAATTATAGTAGGTAAAAAAGATAGGTTATAGATATACTTATTATATAAAGCTATAAAAACCTCTCTTTTCAGTGATACATTTATGTCGTGAAATGTAAGTTTCACGACATTTTCATGTTTTTATGATATACTGTATATATTATGTAAATTATTTATTATTTTACCTTAGGAGGAATTTTTTATGGCTAAATTAAATTGTAAAAAACCCTATTACATAGATGATTTTTTAAATTATATGACCACTGTTAAAGGTGTTTCAAAAAGTACTCTAAAGGCATATACATCAGATATAAATCTTTTTCTTAGATTCTTGAAATTGCATAAAAATTTAGCACCTTTAGATACTCACTTTGATAACATCCCTATCAATGATATTTCTATTGAACTTTTAAAAACCCTTACATTAAATGATTTTTATGCTTATGTCTCCTATTTAGAAAACTCTAGAGGAAATGGTCCTAGTGCTAAGGCAAGAAAAGTTGCTAGTTTGAAATCCCTTTTTAACTATCTTGTAAATAAAGTTAAGTTAATTCCCTACAATGTTACACTAGAACTGGAGTCCCCTAAATTAGGAAAACGTAGCCCTATTTATCTCACATTAGATGAAAGTAAAGATCTTTTAACTGCCGCTAAAACTAGAGATAAAAATTCACAAAGAGATTATTGTATCATTACCCTATTTTTAAATTGTGGACTTAGATTATCTGAGCTTTGTAGTATAAACATATCTAATATTAAAGGTGACATATTAAAAGTTTTAGGAAAAGGCAACAAAGAAAGAACTATATATTTAAATAAAGCTGCACTAAAATCTATAAATAATTATATGCCTATTAGAAATGAAATTAATTTTAGAGTTAAAAATGAAGATAAAGACGCCCTATTTATAAGTGGAAAATATGGTAGAATTAACAAAAGAACTGTAGAGAGAATAGTAAAAAAGTATGTTGGGCTTGCAGGTCTTGATAAGGATAAATACACACCACATAAGCTAAGGCATACTAGTGCTACTTTAATGCACAAATACGGAAAAGTTGATGTTAGAACATTACAACAGATTTTGGGTCATGAAAATGTAGCTACAACTCAAATATATACTCATGTAGACAATGACACTTTAAGAGAAGCTATAAATCAAAACCCATTGATGGATGAATAGATACTAATAGAATAAAAAATATATTATAGAAAATAATAAGCATATAAATGCAATCTGTAACTAGTTAAAGGTGGTATTTATTTAACAAATGAAGATAAAGAGGAGAAATAATGCTCTTTATTTTACTAAACAAATGAAATAAGTAAGGAGGAGAATAATGACTACAAATAAAAAGCTTTCTCACAATGCCTATGGAGGAATTAAAGGTGAAGATTATATGCCTTTTGTACCTACTGATGTAGCAATGCCAGAAGCAACTACAATTTCCATAATAATTGGTATTATATTTGCTTGTATTTTTGCAGCAGCTAATGTATATCTTGGATTACAAGTTGGAATGACAATAGCTGCAGGTATACCCGCATCTATTTTAGGCGCTGGTATTTTAAAGAAAATATTTAGAAGAAATAATATTTTAGAAGCAAATATGATACAATCCGTTGCGGCTATGGGTGAATCTATAGCTGGTGGTATAATATATACCCTTCCCGCTATAATAATTTGGGGAATGACTTTAAATCTTTATACAATCTTTATTTGTACTGCCCTTGGTGGTCTACTAGGTCTAATTTTTGTTATTCCATTTAGAAAATATTTAATAGTTGAGCAGCATGGTGAATTAATTTTTCCAGAAGGTATGGCTGCTGCCGAAGTTCTTGTTACAGGAATGGAAGGTGGAAGTGGTCTTAAAACTGTAACCACAGGTATTGGTGTAGGTGCCCTATTTAAATTCTTTTCATCTGCATTTAAAATTTGGCAAGAATCACCAGAATGGGTAATAACTCCTCTTCAAGGAACATTAATTGGGGTTAATGCAATGGCCTCTCTTGTAGGTGTTGGATTTATTGTAGGACTGGAAGTAGCTCTTTATATGTTTGGTGGTGCACTAATTGCATGGCTTGGGCTTATACCATTAATAAAATATGTAGGAGCAGATCTTATGACTCCCTTGTTTCCTTCAGCATCTTTAATATCAGAAATGGGTGCATGGGACATTTGGAGCCAATACATAAGATATATAGGTGCTGGAGCTGTTGCGGCTGGTGGATTTATTAGTCTTGGTAAGTCATTACCAACAATAATAAAATCTTTTAAAACAGCACTACAAGGACTTGGTGGAAATAGTGAAACTACTATAGTAAAAAGAACTGATGTAGATACACCACTAACCTGGGTTTTAGGTGCAGCAATTTTAGTATTCATCCTTGGTTGGTTCCTACCAGGTTTAAAACTAGGTGCTTTAGGTTCATTTTTAGCAGTATTATTTGCATTCTTTTTTGCTGTAGTTTCAGCAAGAATGGCAGGAATTATTGGAGTATCTAATAATCCAGTATCAGGAATGACTATTGCTACCCTACTGTTTATTACAGGAATCTTAAAATTATTTAGATATGAAGAGCAAGCTGGTATGAATACTGCAATACTTTCAGGAGCTGTAGTATGTATAGCTATAGCTGTTGCTGGTGGAGTTGCTCAAAGTTTAAAAACTACTTACATAATTGGTGGTACTCCAAAAAAAGTTGAATGGGGCATGTATTTAGGTTTATTTTTAGCTTCTTTTGCAGCTGGTGGTGTTTTACTAATGCTACATAACAGTTATGGAATTGGATCTAAAGCTGTTCCAGCACCACAAGCTACATTGATGTCTATGGTTATCAAAGGTGTTATGACTGGACAATTACCATGGACACTAGTTGTTGTAGGCGCTATTCTAGGAATATTTTGTGCATTGGCAGGACTTCCAATACTTCCAGTGGCACTTGGACTATACTTACCAATACATTTAACTACGGCAATTTTAACTGGTGGAATAGTAAGAACTTTTGTAACTAAGAAATTTAAAACTAATGAAGAACAAGGTAAACTTCAAACAGAAAGAGGTATACTATTATCTTCAGGATTGGTTGCTGGAGATGCATTAACAGGAATACTTGTAGCAATTATTTCAACAATTACAATTGGAGGTACTCCTCTATCAGAAAAAATATCTATTGGAACAAATTTTATGCCGTCAATTGCTAACAGTCCTTGGACTGCATTGGTAGCCTTTATATTATTAGCATATTGGGTATATGCATTTTCAATTAGAATAGAAGAAAAAGCTTAATATTGTTATGGGTGGAGTTTTGTACTCTACCCTATTTTTATATGTTTTTTAATTTCTATTTACTTTTAAAGTGAATTTGTATTAAATTTAGATATATGTGTAATAATTTTAAATATAAGGAGTGAGTATCATGATGAAAAAAGAAAAAAACTATGAAGAGCAAGATAATTTTCTTAGATATATACCAGTTATCAAACATAAAGATTATAAAATAAAAGATGATATTGTATATTTAATATTCTATCATAATAAACTAGCAGAAAGATTTTTAAGAAAGATTAATAAAAAAAGGCCTGCTATTAGTGATATTAAATTTGATAAAATAGGTAGCAATGTTTGGATGAATATAGATGGTAGAAAAAATGTTTATGATTTAGGTAAATGTCTACTTGAAATGCCTATTTTAAAAAAGGAATATGAAAATACAACAGAAAAAGATTATATTAATGGATGTCACCCTATCTATCAAAGACTTATAATGTTTCTGCGATATGTAAGTAAAAAAGGTTGGATTTCTTTTATTTTATCAGATGATATAATAAAAGAAAAACATTAATAAAAACCTCTACCTTTCTAATTTAATAAGGGTCGAGGTTTTTTATATAATATATAAAATTTTTAAAAGTTATATTTCAAACTTATTATTTATCAGTACTACCAAAGCCACCTATTCTTTCACTGCCAATAAAATCATCGTCATCTGCTAAAAGATATTTTCTAAAGATTCCTTGGCCTATAGCGTCTCCTTTTTCTATAATCCAAGGTTTATTACCTTCATTTCTTAACTTAATAAAGTAGTGACCTTCATTACTATCGCAATTATAATAATCACTATCACCAAGTCCTATAGTGTTTGCAAGTCTTATATAATATTTAAATCCCATTCCACTTCTAGGATATATGTCTAAACTTTCATCGTTAAGCATATAAGATTTGAATCCAGTTGGGATTATTATATCCTCTTTAGGATTCAATATAAAGCTTATAGGAGAATATATATCATAGCCTGCTGCTCTAGCTGTAGCTCTTTTAGGTAATTTTAACTCATCATAAGATACATTTAAATCTTGGAAATCTTTTTCAAATTGATTTATAGAAATTTTTTCAAAGCCTCTAGTTCTTTTTTTATTCATTTAAAAGTCTCCTTTTCTTTAGATATAACATAATTATACATAAATAAAATATTATTAACAACTTTAAAGAGATATGAAAGAAATTTTATGATATATTTCATATATATAGTTAAAATTATAAAATTTACCGAGGATATATATTTAAAATCCATAAAAAATGAAATTAAAACATGTTTTTTAATTCAAAATATACTTTAATATGAAGATAAAACATACAATTTATACAAGTAGGCACTAAGATTTTATTAAAACTTATTAAGATTTTAAAATATAGAATGAAAAAGTTTGAAATAATATATGTTTTTATTTATAAAGAGAAATTTTTAAAGTGAAAAAATTCAAAATGGAGCTGGTTATTAAAAAAATTCCCGAGTCTATAAAAGAATTTCACTTTTAAAATGAAAGTTATAAATATTATAAATTCAATTATTGTATAAAACAAATATAATTCAGTTATATAGAATATGTATATAAAAAGTTTCTTTTTATAGTTAAAATTATCATTTTTGCATATTTTATTAGTATTTTGATAAGAATTATAAATATTAACCTGAACAAATAAATCTATATCACTGTATAAAATAAATTTACTCAATTACTTTATATATTTATTACAGAATATTAACAGAAAAGTAAGAAAAACATGGTTAAAAATGGTAAAATATATGTTAAAATTAATCTACATAACAATTCAAAATAATATTTTATATCAATATTATTATCAATGTGTATATTAATATAAAGAATAATTATTTTAAACTACATATTTTTATTAACTTTATAGGAGTTGTTGTAAAATGCTATTTAGTGAAATATTTCAAAAATACCTTTCTATGTATATACTTGCAATAACAGCACTCTTGGTTGGCAAGCTTGTTGGTTTTAAATTAATATTTTTTACACTAGCTTTATTATTGTTATTTTTATGTATTGTACTAAGAAGAGATTTGAATTTTCATGAAAAATTTATAGAATTAGTAAATGTTAAAGAATTTAACAGATATATGTTAAGTGGTCAGAAAAAGCAAAAGAATATTAGAGTATCAAATGTTTTAATAATATTTCTTTGGTCCATTACTTTTTTAATAAATGCAGTTACTATACCATGGAAAGCAGGTTTTAAAACTGTGTTATGCAATTTTATTTTTGTAGTTTTAGTTGTTATGATTTTTTTAAGTTTTATAGGGATATTTGTTTATAAAGATGAAGTTTGAAACATAAAAGTCTATGTGAGATACAATTAATTAATATTTTATCTTCATATAGACTTTTTTATAAAAACTTATAAAGACTTATAAAGTTTCAAGTTACTTTTAAAAGTCTTTATTGCCAAAGTTTAGGTATATAAAATTAAGTTTTATTAGTTTATAAATTGCTTTAACTACTGAATTTATGTTAAAAATAAAAATGCTTGTAGAACTTCAAAATAATCTTTAGATTTAAAAGTTATAGTATTGCTGTCTTTTAACTCAACTTTTGGAAAAAAGCTAGCTTTATAGGCATCATTATGATTTTTATAACTTATTTCCACATTAAAACTGTTAGGTAAGGGTTCTATAAATTTATCAAAAACAGTTTCTTTTATTAAATTTTCTGTTGTTTTTAAAATTGTATCTTCTATTTCCATAGGGTGGATATTTACAGCAGAATCTCCTACTCCAATTTTAGTTACAATAGTCTTAATATTTTCATTAACCTTTTTAACTTCTTCACACAATGCTCTATCTCCAGTTACTAAAACAACAGGAACACCTATATATAATGAAGTATAATAATTAATTTTAAATTCACTAGCTATTTCATCATTTATTTTTATATATAAAATTTTATTAGGGTCCATTGTATGAGCTAAAGGACTTCCATTTGTTCCACCAGCACTATGATAACCTATAAATATACTGCAATTAAAACTTTTATCAAGTCCTTCCATCATTAGATAAGGATGATAAGCCCACCCTCTAATTAAATTGGCTTCTCTAGGTAAGTCTCTATGAATTATATTTCTTCCACTTTCATGTGCATCCTTTATAAAAATATCAGCTGTATTATTCTTCAATGCACCTAAACAAACGGCGTTAACTTCTCTTGTAAGTTGAATCTTAAATTCTTCATAATCTTCCTGTCCTTTTGTAGTTTCATTCCAATGACAAATATCACTTACCCCTTCAATATCTGCACTTATAAAAATTTTCATTTAAACACCTCTTTTATTTGTATATACTATAGAGTTTATCATATAATTGTTTATTTATAGCTAATTAATATTCACATACTATTTTAATATTATGGATTATTTGACTTAAAAAGTAAATAAATATAAAATGTATAATATATACATTTTATATTTATTCTATACAGAATATTAAATGGAGGTATGAAATGAAGAAGAGTGAAAAATTAATAGCTATTTGTATAATTTTTTTAATTTTAGGATTTAGTTTATATAAAAATAGTTCCTTTTATATTAATTCTGATATGTATTTATCTAGTAAAGATGAATCTGATAAAAGTATTTATCATATGACAAATGTAATAGATTCACGGGATGGAAAGAGTTTTGATTTTGATAAATTTACAGGTAAGTGGTCTTTAATGGAGGCATTTTGTGATAAAGATACAAAAATAGTTATAAAAGATAAAACTAAGATTAATAAGGGGTTATTTTACATTGTAGTATTAGATTCCAACTATAACATAGTAGCTAAAAAAAATGAAGTAAAAGAAAATGAAGATGAAGATATAGAAATTAATATACCTAAAAGTGATAAATATTTTATTAGAATTATTGGTGAAAATGCAGGCGGACACCTTAATATAAAGGTAAAAGGAAATGATAATATAAATCACATAGATTTTTTTTCAGCTTAATTTATTTATTTTAAAATTATTTTTGTAAAGTGCATAAAAATTGTACTAAAGTCAATAATTGAAATAAGAATTGGTGATAAAATGGTCTCCACTCACCTTAATGAATATTTGTAAAATGTTTTTGTTGTGTAAATTTTCTCTCTATATTTACTTATTAAAACATAAATGGAATGTGTATTTAAATAATTATCACCAATTCTTAAACCTATTATTTATAACATATTATTTTTCGTTATTCTTTTGAGTTCCCATTATAAGCTTACGTATAACTTCCCCGTCTTCCTCACGTTTTTCCATAAGATGCATTATTTTATTATTTAGTTCTGTTTCTTTACTACTTAATCTTTCTTTATATCCTTCTTCTAAAGTTAACATTTTTCTTTCATATTCAAGTTTAATTTTTTCAAGTTCCATTTCACTTAAATATATATTTTTATTAGTTAACTCCTCTACCTCTTTTTTATAATTATTTTGTAAAATAGTAAGTTTTTCTTCGAGATTTTCAACTTTAAGCTCTTTTTCTTTTAAGTGATTTTTTAAAGTTAAAATTTCTTTTTCTAAATCATTTATCAATTTATTTTTCTTTTCATCGACCTCTTTTATGCTTTTAAACTCATATAGTGATTTTTCCATATCTTTATTTTTTTCTTCTAACATAACATTAAAGTTTTTTAATTGATTTAAATCACTTTCTAAAGAACTTATTTTCTTATCTCTTTTATCAATTTCTTTATTAAGCTCTTTTAATTTATTATTTTCTTCTTTTAATGTAGCTATCTCCTTTTTAAGATTATTTATCTCTCCTTCTTTCAATACATTAGCTTCTTTATTTAAATTAGTTACTTCTTGAAATTTTATTTTATTTCGCTCTGTAGAATTTATAAAAATGTCTACAATTCTTCCTGTAATGTTTTGCAATTCTTTAATATCATCATTAATACTAAAGTTATCATCCTTAATTGAATTTAACTCATAGAATTTTACCATAGTTTCCATGAATTCTTTGTTGTTTATTCCTTGTTTTTGTGCTAAATCATTAAATTTTTCCTTTAATTCATCACTTATTCTTACACTAAAAGTCGTATCCATAAAAATTCTCCTTAAATCTATAAAATTTGTTTACTTCTATATATGCTTATTAATTGTAAACATTAAGTTTTCAACGTAAACTTAATGTTTACACTATAAATTATATCATAAATTGGTAAACAAATAAATGATTAACTGTTGATAATTATAGAAAATAAGTTTAACTCAATATAACTTTTATTATATTGAGTTAAAAATAAATATAAAATATAAGTTATAATAATAAATCTTAAAAAGAGGTAGTAATTAACTATATAATAATAAATGTAATAAAAAACAGAAAAAATAACCTAAAAAGAGGTAGCAAACACATTGAAATAAAAAACCAAAAGTGAGCAAAAAACTTTCGCCCACTTGTACAATTATCAATGAATTTAATTTTAAAAAAATTTAAATTATATAAATCAAAGTTGAATAATGTTTATCAATGAATAATAATATCCTTTTAAGCTCTATTTTTTATAAATTATATAATTTCAGAATCAAGATAAACTATAAAGTTAGTACATATGAGTAATAGTCATCATTTTCTTGTAAAAGAGTAAATCCAAGAGAAGTAAAAAGCTTTTGAGATCTTATATTATATTTATAAACTAAAGGTATATGAAGTTCTGTTAATCCTAAGATTTTAGCACGATTTATCAATGTAGATACAACTTGTTTTCCAATACCTTTTCCAAAATAATCACTATCCCCTATAACTATAGGTAAATTTTCTTGTGATAAAGTTACATCTCCTATAGCTTTCCAAGAATTATTTTCTAAAATTTCTATAAAGTATAATTCACCAATTGACGATAAATAATCATACATTTTAGTTATTTTTTCTATTTCATAAGGTGCTATATCCCTACCTTCAGAATAATATAATATCTCTGGATTGCTGTACCAGGGCAGTGCCAACTTATATCTGTCTTTCGTGACTTTTGTTAGTTTTAATCTATCGTTTATATATATAGTTTTCGGTTGTTTGATTTTTTTGAAACTCATAAAAACACCCCTTTACAAAACATATATTAAAATAAATTAGAAATTGAAATCTTCTATATATATAGGGAAACAAGCTCCAATTTAAATTTATTCAATAATCTTAAAATATTTTTATACAAGATGCAGTGTTGAATTCTAAGTGATTTAGAGCATGTCTCACTATTTTAGGTATCCAAGTTTTGGAATAGATGACTTTAAGAGTCAACTTGGAACCTTATGAGATATAATAATCCAAAATTAAGCTTAAATACATATTTAAATTTAAAATATTAATAAATATTTATTGCTCAATCTTGGTAAAGATGTAAATTATAAACCCAATAAAATATAATTCAATTTTAAATTATAGAAAATTTTGAAAACTTAATATATTAATATAAGAGGGAAAGTATGCCCTCTTATATTAATATATTATTTAGTTGTAAAATAGATGCCACCGTCAATATTACAAATATGAATAAAAAACTTGAATATAACATTTTAGATTTTAAAGAATGCTTTTTACGTTGTGTATTAAAATATGAATTTATATCTTCAGCAAGAGCGTCTAATCTGTTGGTATTACTAGCATTAGTATTTAGCGAGATATTGCTGCATATATTTAATGAATTTACTTCTATTTTTAATATTTCATCATAAAAATATAAAATATATGAATTATTAACAGTTTTGAATTTTATGTTATTTTTTCTTAAATAGTATAAAATCAAATCATCAACAGAATAGCCATGTTCACCATAAATGCTATAACTATATTTTCCATGATCAAAAGAAATATAATATAAAATTCCCATCAGTGCTAATACAAATAAACTTTTAAAACTAATTAAACTATGATACTCTATAGCATAGGCTAAATAGCACAAATTAAAATATGTCATAACATAAAATGATTCTATATATGACTTTATAATAAATTTTCTTTTTAAAAAAATTAATAAAAACATAGAAAAACTGACAAGTATACCTAATACTAAGCTAACATTAAGCATATTGGCCTCCTTTGTACATAAAAATGTAAATTATTTTAAAACCATATGAATTTTAACATATATATGTTAAATAAACTAGGGGATTTTAATAATTTATTAAAGAAGCTAAATTTAGAATTTTGTCTATTTTAAAAATCAATTCTTAAAAAGATAACAAAATTCTATAAAGTCAACTTAAAGCATTATATATTAGTATATTTTTTATTAGTAAAACTTATAAACAATATATTAAGTATCATTAATATAAATAGTATAATAATTTAATTCTACAACCACTTGTATAATCCCTGTTAATAAACTATAAATTAAGTATTTGCATTATGAAAGTGGAAAAAAATATAAATTTAATATATAATTGTTTAGTACTTTTAAAATATAATTAAGGAGAAAATAAATGAGTAGTAACAACAAAATTAAAGGAATTATTTATATAATACTAGCTTCTTTATCTTTTGCAACTATGAATCTTTTTGCAAAATTAGCACTTGAATGTAGTCCATATCAAAAAACTTTCATTTCAAATGCAGTAGCAACAATTATAATTTCTATAATAATACTTAAGAGAAAGGATTCTTTTTTAGGTAAAAGAGAAAATAGAAAGTATTTGTTTTTAAGAGGTATTATGGGAACAGTTTCCATATTAACTTTATATTATTCCATAGAATACTTATTACTTGCAGATGCAACGATACTTACTAAATTAAGTCCATTTTTCACAATAATATTTTCATTTTTTATATTAAAAGAAAGAATCACTAAAAAGCAGCTTATATTCTTATTGTTAGCTTTTATAGGAAGTTTATTTGTTATTAAGCCCCAATTTAATGCAGCTATAATACCAGCATTAATGGGAGTTATTTCTGCATTAAGTGCTGGTTTAGCTTATACAATGATAAGAGTTCTAGGTGATAAAGAAAGCTTTTTTACAGTTATACTGTCTTTTACTGGCATAGCAACTATAACTATGAGTCCATGGATTTTTGTTAACACAAGTGCTTTAACATTAACCAACATAACATTTCTAATATTAGGAGGTCTTTCATTTACATTAGGGCAAATCTTTTTAACATTGGCATATAAAAATGCTCCAGCTAGTGAAATATCTATGTTTGATTATATTGGTCTTTTATTTGCTGCATTATATGGATTTGTTCTTTTTAAAGAAATACCTGACTACCTATCTTTAATAGGTTATGGAATTATTATTGTAGTTTCTATAATTAATATATACTCTTCAAAATCTAGTAAATAAAAGAAAAGAGCCATATCCAAATTAAAAGTGATATGACTCTTTTCTTTTATTCTTTTTAAAATGGTTTTAATCCATAAAATACCCCTTGTATTTTATTCCATGTATTATAATCTACATTTCCAGTTTCATCAAGCCCGAAGTATCTTTGAAAATCTAATACAGATTTTTTAGTTTCAGCATCAAAAACTCCAGTAATTTTAGGTTTAGATATAGTTGGATATATATCTGAAATAACAGCAAGATGATATTGAAGTAACCTTACTTCATCTCCTATAGATCCTTCTTTTAGCATATAGTTAGAAGGAAATTGGTTTTTATTGCTTTTAGGGAATGTACTTTCAATTTCATAATATATTTCAATAAGCTTTTCCCAGGTATTTCGTCCTACTATACCATCAACTAACATATTAAAATACTTTTGAAAAGCTAAAACTGCATTTTTAGTATCTTCATCAAAAACTCCAGTAATTTTAACTTTTGGTATTTCGTTATAAATATTAGATATAATTAATAAATAATATTGTAAAAGTTTTACTTCATCCCCTGTAGAGCCTTCTTTAAGAGTAACATATTTATACTCATCAGTACTACTAAGTGCTTCTACTTCTTCTAAATTTAAAACAGCAGCATAAATAAAATAAATTCTATTCCATGTAGAAATACCTACTATTCCATCAGGTATTAAATTGAAAATATTTTGAAATGCAATAACTGCTTTTTCAGTAGTAACATCAAAGAACCCATCCACTTTTGGGATTTTAGGTATAGCAGTATAATTATTACTGATTTCATTTAATTTTAACTGTATAATTTTAACATCTTCTTCTTTACTATTTAGCATTAAAGTGTTTCCGGGATAAGGTGCTAACATACCTTCTATATTATTAGCCATAATTAGTGAAATATCATATCCATAATAATGTTGTAATATTCCAAAGCCGTCATAGCCTCTAATTGCTAAATCCAAAGATCCCCATTGAGATAAACCATTACAAGTAACTGTTATACCATTACAAAATGTTGCAAATAATGGTTCAAGTAATCCTATTTTAGATATATATTGATTAAATATATCATCAACCATTTGGCTTACATTAGTAAAATAATTTCGTCCTAATTCAAAACATTGATCATATGCTTTAGAATTAGTAATTTCAAAACTATATCCTTTATCTCTATACCATGAAGTATAAACTCTATTTAATGCAAAAGAAACTTGAGCACGAATATTCGCTTTTAAAGCTTCGTTACGCCAAGTTGGGTAAATCTCACTACAAGCAACATTTTTAATATACTCTGGAAAAGCTACTGTTACATCTTCTGCGTATTCATTGGGTTCACCTAAATGGACAGTTATATATTTAGGAATATATGTCTCTTTTAAAAGATACTGTGCAACTTTTGGTCCTACTTGTTTATTCCTTGGCTCACTTAAAGTAAGTTGATGAGGAGGAATATTTAATATGTTTTCTTTTATATCATATTTAGGATTTTTAAGAAACATTTCTATCTTTTGAAGAGCTGTTACATTTGGGAAAATTTGAACCCCATTTATAACCGTAGGTATATACCCTTCCGCCTCAGCTGTAATAGTATACAATTTATAAGGTATAACCTTATTTTGAGCTGTTTGTGAAAACTCTTCTGCTGGTGCGTCTAATGCTATAGTTTCTGCTATTCCACTGATATTAGTATATAACACTTTTTCAAAGGATATATCTTCATCGTTAAATTTACGAATAGTGACTTTACAATTTTGAACTGGCATAGCTTCTTTTGCAAAAGAAACTTGAACCCGTATATATCCTGTAGCCATAAAATCTCCTTTAGAAAGTTCTATTAATATAAATATATGATATAATTGCATTAAATATGTAGGAAAACTTACTTATAGAATATAGATTTATAAAAGTTTTTATAAATACTGAATATATTTTTCAAAATAAAAAATATCTATAAACTAAAAGTGTTTAGTTTATAGATATTTTATTAATTTTAGATTTTATTATTTAAATCCAAGTAATAAACCTACTTGATATACAAGTACTGCCGCTATCCATGCAACTACAAATGTATAAACTGCTGTGAATAATGTCCATTTCCAAGAGTTAGTTTCTCTTTTTACCGCACCAAGAGCAACTAAACAAGGTGTATATAATAAAGACATTACCATAAAAGATAAGGCAGATAGTGGAGTAAATATTGATTGAATTGCAGTTGTTACTGCAACACCTTCTTCTACACCAGCATAAATTAATCCCATTGTAGCTACAACAGTTTCTTTAGCTAATATACCAGTTATAAGAGATATACCAGCTTGCCATGTTCCAAAACCAGCTAAAGTAAATAATGGAGCAAAGAAACCACCTATAATTCCAAGAAGTGACTCTTCACTATTAGGTTCAACACCTAATGGGAAGTTAGATAATGCCCAAAGAACCACCATTACTGGTAAAATAACTTTTCCTGCTTTTTTAATAAATGCACCAGCTTTATCCCACATTAACATTACAACATTTTTGATTGATGGTACTTTATAACTTGGAAGTTCCATTACAAAATAAGAAGGTTCACCTTTAAATAACGTTTTACTAAATATTTTTCCCATTAAAAGCGCCACAACAAGCCCACCGGCATAAAGGCCGAATAATATTAAAGCTTGATTTTTCTCAAAAAATGCTGTTATAAATAATAAATATACAGGAAGTCTTGCACCACAAGAAATAAATGGATTTATAAGTATTGCAATCATTCTATCTTTTTTATTTTCAAGAGTTCTTGTTGCCATTATACCAGGAACATTACATCCGATACTAACAAGCATAGAAACAAAGGTTTTTCCATGAAGACCTAAAGCTCTCATTAATTTATCCATAACATAAGCAGCTCTGGCCATATAACCACTGTCTTCTAATATACCAATTAAGAAATACATCACCATAATTAAAGGTAGGAAAGCTATTACAGCTGCTAAACCACCAAAAATTGCATCGCTAACAAAACTTGATAAAACTTCTGGAGCTCCTACATTTATGAGGAAAGCACCGGTATGTTCCCCTAATGAGTTAATAAGAACATCAGTCCAATCTTGAATTCCTGCACCAACAGTAAATGTAATTTGATATAATAAATACATAATTATTCCGAATATAGGAATTCCTAAAAATTTATTAGTTACAACTTTATCTATTTTATCTGAAAAAGTTTCTTTAGATTGTTCTTTTCTAGTTACAGTATCTGATACAATTTCAGATATTACAGAATACCTTTCATTTACAATAGCCATTTCCGGTTCAAATCCAACTTTTTCTTCAATTCCTTTGTAACATCCTTCTAGTTGCTTTTTCAACTTATCATCTTCATCGATATTAAGTTCTCTTTTTATATGAGAATCATTTTCTAAAAGTTTTAATGCAGCCCATTTTGAAGAAAGAGTACTATTTTTAACATTTTCTTCAATAGATTTTGCTAAACCTTCTAACTCTTTATTGATATCTTCACCATAATTAATTTTTATATTTGAAGTATTAATGTTATCCTTTATACTAGCTTTTATAAGATTATCTATACCTTTATTTTTTACAGCAACTGTTGGTATAACATCTATCCCAAGTTTTTTAGAAAGTTCTTTTATTTTAATAGAAATTTCTTTACTTTCAGCTTCATCCATCATATTTAAAGCTATTACTACTTTAGCTCCCATTTCTATCAATTGTAGTGTAAGATATAAGTTTCTTTCTATATTAGTAGCATCAATTACGTTTATAACTACATCCGGATTATCTTTTACTATATAATTTCTTGCTATAACCTCATCTTCTGAATAAGCACCTAAACTATAAGTACCTGGTAAATCTACAATTCTATACTCATTACCTTCATATTTTAAAATACCTTCTTTTTTTTCTACAGTAACTCCTGGCCAATTTCCTACATGTTGTCTAGCTTTAGTTAATATATTAAACAAACTAGTCTTTCCGCAGTTAGGATTACCTGCTAATGCTATTGTCTTCATTTTAATCCCCCTCTTCGATAATGAAAGTCATTATCAATAAAATTTCAAAAAAATTTTCTTTAAGTTGCTATCATAATATTCTTAGCTATATTGTTATCTAAAGCAAATCTACTATCTTCTATGGAAATTATAAGACTTCTTCCATCATTTTTAATTATTTTTATTTTATTACCTGATATAATTCCTAATTCTCCAAGTCTTTTGTTTAGTCCATCTTTCATAGATATAGATTTAACTTCCACTGTGTTACCTTCTGTTGCTAAATTCATAGGTACTATCATAAAATCACCTCTTTTTATTCTCCGCTAATAACCTTAGCTTCATCTTTTCTAAGGGTTAATTTGTATCCTCTTACTAAAATCTCAAGTGGATCGCCAAAAGGCGCTTTGCCAGTTACTTTAAGTTCTACACCTGGTGTTATACCCATATCTAAGAGTTTTCTTTTTACAGCACTATCTTTTTCTATACTTTTAACTTTAATTTTCTCGCCAATACTTAATTGATCTAATGTGTTCATAATAACCTCCCTAGTATATTACTTTTAAATATATTAACTAATTTTTTTTAATAAATTGATTCCCTTTTCAGTTATTTCCCAATCAGTTTTATCATTTAGTTTCTTACTGTTACATCCGCAGGAGCATTTTTCACACATAGATACATCACAAATTACTTTTTTTATATACCCCATATTAATCAGCTTTTCTTTTAAATCATCAATAATAGGTTCCGGTAATTTAAGTGATTTAGATATAGCTTTAGTTGAAAAATTTCCTTCCTTATGTAAAAAATTTAAAACTTTATATAACATAATATCACCTCTTTCTTTAATGTTATATTAATAATAAATATATTTTATAAACCAGCTAAGCATGTACAACTTATTTTGATTTTCAAAAACACAACGTATAAATGAAATTAGATTTTTAAATATATACAATATGTTTTAAATTACATTTCAATGAAATATTTTACTTATATTACATATTTGTTTTCCAAAGTAATATTAACACATTCTCATTCTAATTGCAAGTGATTATCAATAATATTTGATTTAGAGTTTCACTAAATAAAAATGTGCTATTAATAAACTTTTCAGTTCATTAATAGCACATTTTAGTTATTACAAATTAAATTTTATATGTCTTTATTTTCAATTTCAATTTTAATATTTTTAATAAATTCTTCTAAAGCAACAGTTCCTTGATCACCGTTTTTTCTAGTTCTAAGTGCAATTGTTTTGTCAGCAACTTCTCTTTCACCTATAACTATTATATAAGGAACTTTTTCATTGCTAGCTTCTCTAATTTTGTATCCTACTTTTTCATCTCTATCATCTAATTGAACTCTTATATTATTATCCTTAAGAGTTTTAGTTACTTCCATTGCATAGTCATTAAATTTATTTGATATAGGAAGTACCTTTACTTGAACTGGCGCTAACCATGTTGGGAATTTTCCAGCAAAATGTTCTATTAATATACCAATAAATCTTTCGATACTACCTAAAATTACTCTATGAATAACTATTGGTCTATGTTTTTCACTATCAGCTCCTATATAGTTAAGATCAAATCTTTGTGGAAGTTGGAAGTCTAATTGGATAGTACCACATTGCCAAGTTCTTCCTATACTATCTTCAAGATGGAAATCTATTTTAGGACCATAGAAAGCTCCATCACCTTCATTTATTTTGTATTCCATATTTATTTCATCTAGAGCTCCACTTAATGAAGATTCTGCAATTGCCCATTCTTCATCACTACCCATAGAATTTTCTGGTCTTGTTGAAAGTTCTACACTATATTTAAATCCAAATTTTGAATAAACTTTATCAATAAGTGATATAACACCTTTGATTTCTGATTTTATTTGATCTGGTAACATAAATATATGGGCATCATCTTGAGTAAACGCTCTAACTCTCATAAGTCCATGTAACGCTCCTGAAAGTTCATGTCTATGAACTCTTCCAAGTTCTGCAACTCTCATTGGAAAATCTCTATATGAATGTGCTTCTGATTTATATACAAGCATTCCACCAGGACAGTTCATAGGTTTTAATGCAAATTCTTCTTCATCTATAACAGAAGTGTACATATTTTCTTTATAGTGATACCAGTGTCCTGAAGTTTCCCATAATTTTTTATTTAACATTATAGGTGTTTCTATTTCTATATAGTTATCTTCTATATGAAGTTGTCTCCAAAAATCTATTAAAGTATTTTTTAACACTACTCCATTTGGTAAAAAGAATGGGAATCCTGGTCCTTCTTCCATAACTGTAAATAATTTAAGCTCTTTACCTAACTTTCTATGATCTCTTTTTTTAGCTTCTTCTAAGTTGTTTAAGTATGCATCAAGGGCTTTCTTATCTTCGAAAGCTGTACCATAAATTCTTTGAAGCATTTTATTTTTTTCATTACCTTTCCAATATGCACCTGCTACACTTAATAATTTAAAAGCTTTTATATATTTTGATGATGGAATATGTGGTCCTCTGCAAAGATCAACAAAATCACCTTGTCTATATAGTGAAATATTTTCTCCTTCTGGTAATTCTTTAATAAGTTCTATTTTATATGGTTCACATTTATCTTCCATTAACTTTATTGCTTCTTCTCTTGATACATCTATTCTTTCAAATTGAAGATTTTCTTCTATTATTTTATCCATTTCACATTGAATTTTTTCTAAATCTTGTTCTGAAAAAGCTTTTTCAACATCAAAATCGTAGTAGAATCCATTGTCGATTGAAGGTCCTATTGCTAATTTAGCATTTTTATAAAGTCTTTGAACAGCTTGTGCCATTATATGAGTAGTTGAATGTCTTAAAACATCTATAGCTTCTTTATCTTCATATGTTAAAATTTCAACTTTATCATTTTCTTTTAATTTATAACTTAAATCAACTAATTCATCATTAACTCTTCCTACTATAGCTACTTTTGCTAATTTGTTGCTAATTGATTTAGCAAGTTCATATACACTAATATTTTCCTCTATTTCTTTTATTGAATTATCTTTTAATCTTATATTTATCATTTTCATTGTTATCCCTCCAAAATATTTTTTATATAAATTCTCAAACTTTTAATGCTTAATTTTCAAAAATTCCTTATCAATTGAAAATATAAATTTATTTTTAAAAAAGATTTATGTTTATTATTTTTTATTGTAAAGCTATATAATACGTCGTTTATAAGTATCGTCATAAAACATTTTTAATTATTTTATAATAAAGTTTCTATTCTCATTTGATAATAAATGCTTAATATTATAATTCTATGTACACTTTTAAAATTATATTTTAATTATAAATTTTAATATTACACATAGTTTGTAATTATTTTAATATTAAGAGAACTTTTGTTTTTGTATTTCAATAATTTTATGTAAAACTTTAGCTTAATTTATTATTTTATTATTAATTTAAAATCATTACTGATTTTGGGTAAAACAAAAAGCATCCATCCCTGTTGGGACGAATGCTGTATATTCGTGGTTCCACCCAAATTGAATTAAAATTCAATTCTTCTCGTTTTAATAACGGCATCTAACCGATGACATTTCACTTTAAAAGCTAATAAGCCATAACTCCAGGGTAGTTTTCTTATAGTCATATTTAGGAATACTTCCAGCCAGTGATATTCCCTCTCTGTAAACTGTAACCTATAATACTCTTCCTATCATAGTCTATTTAATATTTAATTTACATTTATTTGTGCACAAATTCAAATATATAACCTTTTCAGAAAAGATTAATAATTTATACTTATAGTATCATACTAAAATTACTTTGTAAACACATTTCTGAAAATTTTTTATAGTTTTTTAAATTGTACTTATAATTTATAGCATATTTTAAAAAACTATATAGAATAAAAGTACAATTTATTTATCGCTTTACTAATAACATTTACTATGAGATAATTATTATTAATAATATGTTTAGAATTGAAAGGAGTTTTCTTTATGGAGAATTTAATTTTAACAGAAGGAATAAAGGCACCAGATTTTACATTAATGGGAAGTGATAAAAATGAACATAAATTAAGTGATTATTTAGGGGAAAAAGTAATTTTATACTTTTATCCAAAAGATAATACTTCTGGATGTTCTAAAGAAGCACTAGCCTTTACAAGCGTATATAACGATTTTAAAGAAAAAAATTCAGTAATATTAGGTGTAAGTAGAGATTCTTTAAAATCTCATGATAAATTTATCGAAAAATATAATATACCATTTGTATTATTATCTGACGAAAAAGAAGAAGTGTGCAACTTATATGGAGTTTTAAAAGAAAAAAATATCTATGGGAAAAAGACCATTGGAATTGAAAGAAGTACTTTTATAATTGATGAAAGCGGTAATATTGAAAAAATATATAGAAAAGTAAAAGTTGCAGGACATGTAGAAAATGTTCAATGTTTTTTAGGATTATAATTTTAAATAGAAAACCAGTACTATTTTATTAAGTACTGGTTTTATTATATCTCAAATTAAAAAGTATAATTAATATAATATTGTTTAAAACAACCTAGAAAGTTCAAACATAACTAACTTTTATTTAAATAATAAAAAATGTCTTTAAATACATACTCCAATATTATCTAGCAGAATATCTCCTTTAACTCCTTTATCAAAAACAAACTTTATAGTTTTTAATTTCTTAATATTTAATTTAGAATTGTTTTTAACAAATTCTTCTATTGGGAAAGTAAAATTTTGAAGTTCATGTTCTATTGTATTGTTTTTAACTAGAAAGTTATTTTTATATAAATTAGACCTTAATGGAGGATATAACGTATAGTAATCTTTTAATAAAAGAGATGAGATATTTCCATTAACATCTTCCAATTGAATTGTAAAATCTACATCATTAAATTCATTTTTTAAAACATCGTAATTATCCATTCTACATGCTGAAAATTGCAGTATTGAGTTATTATTTATATTCTCTAAATAAATATCATTCTCTGGAAGTGATATAGTATAAAAGCTTCCAGAACCCTTATACCACCTAAGTCTAACTGCTGTATTTCTAGTAGAAGAACCATCCCTTCTTCTAACCTTTTCTTCACGCCATATGGTAAAATTCTTTCCAAATATAGAACTATCTTTTAAAGACGATGTTTTTAAATCTAAATCTTCTTCATAATTAGCTATAACTTTAAAATTACTATCTTCATATTCATTTACATATACAGTTCTAGGTAAATCATTTTGAATATTTTTATAGTTTATAAACATGTCTTTATATTCATTCTTATCCTTTAGAGTACAATCAAAAAAACCAGTTAAATATCCTTTTAATATATTTTTTTGATCCTCATCTTTAATAATTGGCTTAGTATTTAAAAACCATCCCATTGGCTTGTTAAGATCATATCGTCCCCAAGTGCTATTGAATTGGCCATGGTTTGCTCCATAAATATAAAGATAGCTTTTAAAATAATCTTTTCCATCAGTGAATTTAACATTATCATATTGTTCTCTTCCATCAAATTCTGTTACATCTTGGTCATAGGAACCATGAACTGAAAAATAATTAATATTTTCTAACTCCACTGACTTACCAGAAGGTTTATATTGATTATAAGTAGGTGCTATACTTGCTATAGATTTTATATTATAGTTGAAATTAAGTTTTATATCTCCATCATCAGGATAGTAACTTAATTTATTAAATAATGCAGCTATAGCTACTGCCTCTCCACCTCTTGAATGTCCCACTAGTGCAATATTATTCATATCTATTTTATTATAAAGTGGATTTTCTTTATCATTATTAAATTTTTCAAATTCTTTTATATTATTTAACATCATAATTGCTCTAGCATCATTTTCATCAGCTAAATTTGAATTTATATAAAAATTCAAAAAATTTTCATTTATAGAAGCTACAACATATCCTTTGCTTACAAGATGGTTAGCTAAATATTCATAACCTTCATGGGATGGTGTAGTCATAGTATGATTTCCATGAGCAATTAAAATTAATGGCAGTTTTTCACCTTTTTCAGGAAAAAACACATCCCCTGTTATAGGTACAGAATAAGAATCGAATCCCCAATATATATTTCTAAGCTTACCTATAATTCCTTCTTCATCAGAAACATATGGTGATAAATTTACTTTTGAAGTTTTTAAATTATATTTATCAGATGAACCATAGCTTAACTTCTTTATTGAATAATCCCCTTTTTTAATAAGCTCTCTAAAGATAGAGGAATCGTTATTATTTTCAACCCTTAATGATAAGTACTTTTCAGTAAGATTCTCATCATATCCTTTAAATCCAATAAAATATATCATAGAAATATTTATAAATAATGAAAATATAAATATTGACCATATAAATCCATTTTTCTTGTTTTTACTTAACAATTTTAAAATACTATATATAAATATTAATTGTATAATTCCAATAGTAATAGATATAAAAACATCAGCCTCGAATGATGTATCTATAAAGAAATTTGTCACGAATATATAAGAAATTATAAACAATCCAATTATAAAAGGAAGATTTTTTATAGGTATTTTTTTTATAATTAAAGATACTAACTGCAAAATAACAATAAGAATTATCAAACCTAAAAAAGTAGCGGCAGTAAATACTATAAAATCTAAAACTTTAGGAAGACCAGTTCCTAAAAAGGCCATTTCCAATCCTACCATTGATGAAATCAATAACATAAAGATTAATTTTACATATCTATATTTATCAAAATATGTATGATGTATATAATTTTTAAGATTTATTTTGAATTTGTTAAACATATCAATCCTCCTAATATGTGGATACTAAATTTGTATCTTTTATTTTTAGGTTAAAATTAAAAGACAGGAATCTAAAATCAACATTTAATTAAAAGATTTAGATTCCTAAAAAATAATCAAACATTAGTCAAAAAAACTTAATTGAGATGTTCTGTCATATTTATAATCATCAATGATTTTATTCATATTATAAATTATATTGCTCTTATCGCAGTGTTCTCTAAAAATATCATATAAAATTTTTCTATTTAATGATTGACAATTATATTTTAACCTAAAATTTGTTTCATATTTATTTTTTATATGAGGAAAGTTGTTATCTAATTTCTTATAAAAATATTCCCTTTGATTATCTCTTAAAGTTACTCCAAAGTAAGGATATATAAATTTTGCTCCACAATTTTCTGCCCTTTTTATTATACTTTTTATATTTTCTTCATTATCATTTATAAAGGGCAAAATTGGCATCATTAAAACACCACAATATATACCGTTATTTGCTAGTTCCTCTAAAGCTTTAAATCTTTGAGAAGATAAACTAACATTTGGCTCTATCCTTTTACACATATTATCATCAAAAGTTGTTATAGTCATTTTTACACATACAGGGGAAATATCATTAATATTTTTTAATATATCTATATCTCTAGTTATTAAGTTACTTTTAGTGGCTATTGCTACACCAAAGTTATACTTATTTAATAACTTTAACGATTGTCTAGTTAGGTTTAATTTTTTTTCAAAAGGATTGTACGGATCGCTCATTGCTCCTGTACAAATAACACCTTTATTTCTTTTAGATTTTAATTCACCCTCTATTATTTTTAGTGCATCTTTTTTTATTTTAATTTTATCAAATTCTTCAATTCCATAGCAACTACTTCTAGAATCACAATAAATACAACCATGACAACAACCTTTATATATATTCATTGTATAATCTGCTCCAAACCAATAGTTTGGATGAGCATTTTTTGTAATAATAGTCTTACAGGGTATAGATTCCATTATCCTTCTCCAATTAATTTATTTCCACCTTTTTAAAGTAGGTAAGAAACTTTTTAGATTTTCTCTAGCAGCTTCCTCACTAAAATCTTTATGTGCATTCATAAGATGAGGAACACAAGCCTCTATCATTTCATCTAATGAAATATCTGCCTTAAACTTTCCATTACTATAACAATAAACACAATATTCCTTATTATCACTAACCTCATTTTCATTTACTAGTGGCATTCCGCAACTTTGACAAAAATTCATATTAAAACATCCTTTCAATTTATAAAATAAGTTATTTTTGCAAGCCTATAAATTTTATTATCTGCTTTAATATGATATTATCAAAGAATAGATGACAACTGTTTGTCATATTAGAAATTATAATTCATTAAAGTTTTCTTTAATCTTCTAATAATTTCATCTCTAACAAATTTAGGTTCTAAAACTGTAACATTATTACCATAAGATAATATATGATCATAAACCCACTCACCTTCTGGATAATTTACAGTAACATCATAGGTTCCATCTTGATTTTTTATTATAGAATTTTCATCATAAAAATCATAAATTTTATATAAAACTTCTTTACTAAAACGCAATTTTAAATTTATAACTTCAAAATTCATTTCACGTGATAAATTTAAATCTACTTCCTTACGTATAAATGTATCATCTTTAATCTTAAAATTTTTAATTCTACTAAGTTTAAATATTCTAAAATCGTTTTTTTCAATAGAAAAGCCCCATAAATACCATTCTTTGCTTTTAAAGATAAGTTTATATGGATGTACTTTCCTTATGCTACTAACTCCAGTAGAATTTATATATCTAAACTCAATTATCTTCTTTTCTAATATAGAACCTTTTATATCCTCAAAATTATAATCTGAATTTAGTTTATTTCCCCAGTTAGAAAAATCAACAGCAACCCAATCATTTGAATCCATATTCTTAAATATAGCTCCAAGCTTATTTAAAACTTTATCTATATTTGGAATTTCAGTAGCTTTTAATGTACTTAATGCTAACATTAAACTTTCTTTATCCTTTTGCGATAACATAGCTTTATTAATGGTATATTCTTCTATTAAAGATATTCCACCACCAGTGCCTTTGCTTGCATATATAGGAATACCTGATAATGAAAGCTCTTCTATATCTCTATATATAGTTCTAGTAGATACATCTAACTTTTCTGCTAGTTCTTTTGCAGTAACTACTTTTTTATTTAAAAGGATTATAATTATTTCAACTAATCTATTTATTCTCATAACATCACCTAAAGTAATATTAACACACTTAAACTTAATTTAACTATAGAGTTACAAACTGAATCTCTAACTTATTCACTTATATAACATATTGTTTAATAACACTTCATGTGAAATTTTAATCTAAAGGCAATGTATATGTTTACATATAATTCCAATAAATATAAAGAGTTCAAAATATATAATCCATTTCATATATTTAACGAGGAACTCTTTATAAAAGCTCATTAAATAAAATCTTTTATATTACTATTCTCACTTATCATACCTTCTATTATTGGCTTTTTACTTGTTAATATAGTAGTGATTCCAGGACCATGACCCATCTTAATGCAATCGCTATGAATTACAACACCTATAGAAACTGCTCCTGATAAATATCCCCTTCCAAAAGTATTATCACAATCTTTTAAAAGTACCAAATCACCAAATTTTAATTTATCTATTCCATGTTTTTTTACTTCATTTATATCTGCTGTCATAATATCATAATCACCAGTAAAAGAAGTCGAAGCACCTATACCTGACCCCATTAAATAAGGTGCTATTATAGCTGCAACATTAACTATAAGTTTCCCATCATATTCTTTTATAGGCAATTTTTCAAAAAGATTTGGATCTATATTCATAACTGTTATATCTTCATAATTTAAAAGCTTAAGCCCTTGACCGTATGCTTTTATTAAAATTTTATCATCAACAGCTAAATCATCTAAAATATCATTTTCAAAATGTATTAAAACATGATCTATTCCACCATGCATTCCTGTTACATACCCAATTCCGCCTTTTCCATCACCAGAAACTACCTTTGCAACATTTCCTATACACGAAAGGGTAGTAAGAGCATTATTTTCTCTAGAATCTGGATTTTTTATTGAAACACCTGGTTCTATATGGTCTCCAGACAAACCAAAAGCACTGTCACCAATCTTAACATTATAACAAATTCCACCGGTTGCAGGTAAAACCATTGGTTCCCCTTCATGACTTATTCTATAAGGAGATGGTGGAAAAGCTGGATGATGAATTTTACCTTGAACACTTTGCATTACAACTTTATCTTTGTTAGTTTTAACCAAGCTAAACCCTCCTTTAGTAAATTTTCATATTTATTAAATTCTAGTGACTTCTTAATAAATCCTTTATTTTACAACAAAACAAAAACTTTTTAATAAATTATTCATAAAAGATATATGATAACTCAAAATAAAAACCTCTACCACTATAAATAAGTAGTAGAGGTTTTATTATAGATAGTTCATAAGTGCAATTAAATACATAGTATATGATATTGGAGAGTTTTTAACAGTACTTGAGAAATATTTAAGCTGATTATATGTAATATCTTTTAAAGTTTTATCCTTAGTTATTTTACTTAATTTAACTAAGACGTAGGCTGCTACAGAATTACCAGATGGAATTGCTCCATCATAAATTTCTTTTGGTCTTGCAATAAGTTTTTCACTATCTTTACCATATAAGAAAAATCCAGAACTGTTTTCGTCCCAAAACTTATCAATCATTTCACTATTTAATGATATTGCTTTTTCTAAATATTCCTTCTCATTAGTTCCTTCATAAAGCTCTATAAATGACCATATTAAAAATGCATAGTCTTCTAAATAAGCAAAATAAGCTACATGACCATCTTTATATCTAGCTAAAAGCCTATTATCTTTATTTACTAGATTATTTTCTATGAAAGCTATAGCACCTTTACAAACTTTTAAATACTTTTCATCTTTTAATATAGAATAAGCTTTAGCGAAGGCTGTAATCATAAGAGAATTCCATGAAGTAAGTATTTTTTCATCCTTATGTAAGGTAGTTCTTTCAAGTCTATAATTGAAAACCTTTTTCCTTAAATCATTTATTTTCGTATCATCATTTTCAAAGGAATTATTTTTAAGTAGATTTGCAATACTTTTTCCTTCAAAATTTCCTGAAGTAGTTATATCAAAGTAATTATTAAAATATGTTCCATCATCTTCTCCTAACACTTCACAAATTTCAAGAGGATTAAAAACATAAAATTTACCTTCATCACCTTCACTATCTGCATCCTGTGCACAGTAAAAACCACCGGTATTACTTGTAAGTTCTCTTAAAACATAATCCATAGTTTTTACAGCCACATTTTTATAAAATTCTTTTTTAGTTATATCATAAGTTTCTAAATATGCCATAGTTAATAATGCATTATCATAAAGCATTTTTTCAAAATGTGGAACAAGCCATTTATCATCAGTAGAATATCTAGAAAAACCATATCCAATATGATCGAAAATACCACCTCTATACATTTGGTTTAAAGTTTTTTCAACCATTTCTAAAGCTTTCGGTTCATTTTCTAACTTATAATATTTTAGTAAGAACATGAGTTTATGAGGTGTAGGGAATTTAGGGGCTTTATCAAATCCACCATTTACAACATCAAAAAATTCTAAACACCATAAATAGCCACCTTCAATAATGTCTTTTCCTATTTCATCATCTGTAGTTGTTGGCTGAAATGCATTTTGAATCTGCCTCATAACATCTTCACTTGCAACTGTAATAAGCTCTTTATCACTTTTCCATTGGTCACTTATACTACTTAGAATATCCATAAAACCTGGAACATTATATTTTGCATGTTTAGGAAAGTAAGTACCAGCGTAAAAAGGCTTTTGATCTGGAGTAATAAATAGATTAAGAGGCCAACCACCACTTCCAGTGAATGCCTGACAAACTGTCATATAAATACTATCAACATCAGGTCGCTCTTCTCTATCAACTTTTATAGATATAAAATTATCATTAAGAATTTTTGCAACTTCATCATCCTCAAAACACTCATGAGCCATAACATGACACCAATGACAAGTAGAATAACCAATACTTAAAAATATAGGTTTATTCTCATCTTTAGCTTTTTCAAAAGCTTCATCACACCATGAATACCAATTAACAGGATTATAAGCATGTTGAAGAAGATAAGGGGATTTTTCATTTATTAAATTATTAGGTACTTTCTGATTTGTTACCATAATATCATCTCCAATAATTATAAATTCATTTTCTATTTGCTATTACACTAATAATATACCCTTTGATCCTTAAAATATTAAAAAGCCTATCTATATTTTGATAGGCTTCTAAGTAGCTAATTGTTAAGTTCTTAGCTACAAAGTTTAAGAATCACTTCTAATATAAATCAGCACTAATCTTTTATGAATTGCTTTTAATATCATTTATGTAAATACACATTCTTTTAATAATTAAACATTAATTTTATTGAATACATATTTTTTATTATTATGACCATACTATTAATGAAATTTTATATTTAGGAGGTATTACTCATGGCAAAAGCTAAACAATATGTTGATCAAAGTATGACAAATGTGCAAAATACAGTTTCATCATTAGAAAAAGCACTTACTTCAGCAGAAAAAGCAGAAAATAAGACTAAAATTCAATCAGCAATAGATTCACTTAATTCTGCATGTCAACAATTATCTAACTTTCAAGATTAATACTAAAAAAGGGGTTGTCGCAAAATAATTAAAATAATTAGGAGCGACGCTCCTTTTTTGTTTGATTTTTATATACCTTCATTTCACCATTATGATTTATTTAGGTACATTTTGTTTACATGAGTAATCACTGCAATTTTAACATTCATATATTATTATTTCTGACATTATAACCTAAGAACATAATCATCTTTTGGTATTAAACCCTCTAAATTTAATGGTAAAACCACTTCATATGTATTATTAAATTTTTTCTTGTAATTAATCATATATTAAGTAAATTACACATACAAAACAAGCTATTGCTCCTCTAACCTTAAGTTAGTTTTGCAACAGCTCATTTTTCTACAATAATTATGTTATCTTTTTTACAAAAAAATTATTAATCCTGTACTTTTTTTAACTCTAATATTATTGATCAAATCTATCTACTTTAAATAAGTTTATATCTTTATCTACTTCTCCATAATATAATTTACTTAACATCATTCCACCTAACATAGCAAATAATATACCATTTGCTCCATAACCTAAGCAATACCATAACTTAGAATTAGTCGGATCTTTTCCTATAAAACCTAAATTATCTTGAGTGGATGCAAATGCTCCACAATATTTATATTCTATTTCTATATTTAAATTTGGAAATAAATTTTTTAACCTTTGTTCTAACGTTTCATAACTTTTATTACATAGTTCTTTATTATATATATCTGGTATAAAGTTTATATCCTCACCACCAATTATTATCCTGTTGTCTTTAGTTGTTCTAAAGTAAGTATAAGGATCTTTATTATCTCTAATAATAACATTTTTATAAATATTCTCAATATTATCTATTGGTTTAGTTGCAAGATTAAATGTAGTAGTTTTAGTTCCAAAGGCTCTTTTAGTAAAGATTCCTGTATTATATCCTGTAGCTGCAATAATAATTTTACCTTTAACTTTATAACCATACACAGTTTCTACAGTAACATCATTTTCTGAATAGTGAATATCTAAAACTTCTGTATTTTCGTATACTCTTAATCCCTGCTTACAACTTACCTCAATTAGATGTTGAGTAAATTTATAGGGGTCCAATACAGCTCCTCCATTTTTACCTATTACACCACCTTTTACATCAAATAAAAATGGATTATTATCTTCATCAATAAATTCTACAGGTAATCCTGCTTCTTTTCTTATATAATACTCTTCTTTCATTTCCTTATTTTCTAGTTTCTTATCTGTATATAAAAAACTGTCTACTCTTTTAAAATCACATTTATTACCATGTTCATTTATAAACTCTTCAATTTCATCTAATGCTTTTATTCCAAGATTATATGATTTTATTATATTTTCTATACTTGTATATGACTTTAGCTCCATAGCATTATCATCAAGTTCATATTGAAGCAATGATGTTGTTATACTAGTACTACCATGACCTATTCTTGATTTTTCTAAAATAACGCAATTAATATTATTTTTACTAAAGTAGTGTCCTAAAATTGCCCCAGTAACTCCGCCTCCTACTATTATTACTTCTGTATCTATATCTTCTGTTAAATATTCATATTGGTTTATAGTTTTATTAATTCTTGTAAATATACAATCACCTTGTACATATTGTGTATTCATATTAAAACACCTATCCTTATGTATAATTTCAATATTAAAAATATATTTATTATGCTTTTGTAATTAATCCTCTAGAATTTCTTAAGTATTTCTACTTTTTTCAGGGACACCCAATAATTCATATAAATCATTAAAAAATTTAATACTTTTTTCAGAATCAATATTCTCTTTTACCGGAACCTCTAAGTAAGGTATATTAATTTTATTCTCTTTTAACATATCATCTAACACTGCCGTCATTACTCCGTAAGTCCCTTCTACTTGATCACCATTTAAATCTGGCATCATAGACTCTGTATTATATTTGTTTACTTTATGCTTACCCCAATATATACTACAAGTTGGACTTCCTTGTATTCCGATATAGCATAGAGGAGTATTATTATTGTTTCTAAGTTCGCATACCATATCCACATAAGATTGAAGTTCTTTTTTACAATGTTTTTTAAAAAATATATTGTCATATTGTTCTCTTCCTTGTGGATTTCTTAAGTAACCCATTGCTGTAAACTCTGGACAAGGTAATTGAATAATACTAATGTGTTTATCCAAAAAATAATCTATTATTCTTTGAGAAAAAATAAAGTTTTTTCCTAATAAATGAACTCTAGTAGCTGGGTTCAATAAACAGTGTGAAACTATTATGAAATAACGCTTTCTTTTAGACATATTATAATCCCTTCTTAATTATTTATATTTTTAGATTTATTTTCTCCTAAAGTATATGCTTATATTCTTGAAGCACTAAAATATATGTTTACCTTTTTATTGTAAAATTGTATAAATCCATAATGAAATAGTCTTACTATTTTGTGTATTGAAATTTAAAAATAAATAGTTTTAAACAATAAAAAAACTAGCCTACTGTTAAATACAATAAGCTAGTTATATACAGAAACAAATTTAGATTTATTCAATAACTTTAAAATATTTTTATACAAGATACAGTTGAACTCTAGGTAATTCGAAGCATGTTTCACTATTTTAGGCATCCAAGTTTTGGAATAGATAATTCTAAAAGTCAGCTTGAAACCCTATATATTACTTTATTCTAAAAATATTGTTTGAATTTAAATTGAATATATCCACTACAATTATTTCTGAAATTTTTAAAGTGATTTACCCATTTCGTAGGTTTCATTTATTAACTTTCTATGATGTTGTACATCACCGATATTTGTTATCCCCACACCTCGGATAACACCTGATAACCTTGCTTTATCATAACACTTAATCCATCCATTAAGTCCTTCTACAGCAGCATCCATAGCTTTTGGATTACCATCAGCTGCGGCAGTAATCAAATACACTTCTCTAAAAGAATAATCTGATGGGAACAGGGGATTTAGACGGTCAAGTAATGTTTTCATTTGTCCACTCATCTCATAATAATAAATTGGTGTGGCAAAAACTATTATGTCTGCATTCTTAACTTTTTTTACTATATTTGAAGCATCGTCTTTAATAACACATTCTTGTGTTTTCTGACAGGCAAGACAGCCTTTACAAAATCCTATTGTTTTTCCTTCTAAGCTTATTTTTTCAACATTGTTTCCAGCATCTTTCGCTCCACGAATCAGTTCATCTGCAAGGATGTCGCTATTAGCACCCTTTCGAAGACTAGTAGAAATTACAAGTACGTTCTTATTCATTTTATTCATCCTCCTTTATTGACGATATTTTATAAATACTTTAACAACATCTTTAAGTGTTATTTTATATAAATAATACAAACACTCTTGATTTTTTGATTATTAATTGCAATTTTATTAAATTAATCATTTTCTAAATTATTATATATTTTTTAATCCATAACATGTCCAATATCTTATTTTAAGATACTTATAATATCTTCTATAATCTGAACATCCGTAAGTCTATTTTTTTTCATAAGTTCCTCTGGAACATAACGATCTAATAATTCCTTTTTGATACCATAATTTAATACTTTCATGTCAGAAGGTCCATAATATCTTGCAATCTTTTCACCAAAACCACCATCTAAGATTCCATCTTCAAGAGTAATTACAAGTTTATGTTCTTTTTTCAAGCTTTCTAAAACTTCTTCATCTATCCCTGTAATATATTTTGGATTAATTAGAGTAGCCTCAATGCCATTTTCATTTGAAAGCTTTGTTACAACGGACTGACCAAGTTGATAGAAATCTCCAAGTGCAATAACAGCAACATCTTTTCCAATTTTTGAAACCTTATATTTATTCAATTTAGAGTAATCTGTCTTATCTTCTACTCCGCTTTCGATTACTCCCATTGCCGGAACACGAATAGCCACTGGATGCTCATTTTGGCTCATTCCCCACTTAAGCATTTTAAAATATTCTTCTTTACATGTTGGAGCAAGATATACCATATTGGGAATATTACTCATCATTCCAATATCGTATAATCCAAGATGTGTTATATCATTCATTCCATAAACAGATGCCAAATATACAAGTATTACTGCTGAATTATTATTTATGCACAAATCTTGTGAAAGCTGATCATATGTTCTTTGAAGAAATGTACTATATACTCCATAAACTGGCTTTCCACCATTTGCTGCAATTCCTGAAGCCAAAGCTACTGCATGTTCTTCTGCAATACCAACATCAACAAATTGTCTTCCTGCTTCTTTTCTTCTTTCTTGCCAAAAACCAAACACTGACGGAGTTCCTGATGTAATGGCAACCACTTTGGGATCTTTTTTTATAGTATCTAACAGATATTTTCCAGTAAGATTGCCATAATTTTCTGTATCACTTATAGAAGATTTTGATTCTCCTGTCTCTATTACAAAAGGCATTCCCCAGTGCCAATGCTCTTTATTATTTTCAGCAAATTCAAAACCTTTTCCTTTAATTGTATGAATATGAACAACGACTGGATGATTTATATCCTTAACCTTGTTAAATACTCTGATTAACTGCTCAAAATCATGCCCGTCTTTTACATAATAGTAATCTAATCCCATTGCCTTAAAGAAATTACATTGACATTTTCCCTCTGAGTCTCTAAGTTCTTTAAGATTTTTATATAAACCACCATGGTTTTCTGCAATAGACATATCATTATCATTTACAATAATAATCATGTTTGTTCCTGCTTCTGATGCATTATTTAGTCCTTCATAAGCTTCTCCGCCGCTTAATGAACCATCCCCAATAATAGCAATAACATTCTCATTCTCATCTTTTAAGTCTCTTGCTTTAGCAAGACCACAGGCAAGACTTATAGATGTGGAAGTATGTCCAATGTTGAAAAAGTCGTGCTTACTTTCTTCTGGATTAGAATAACCAGAAACCTCATCATATTTTTTTGAATTAATAAATGCTTCCTTTCTTCCAGTGAGGATCTTATGAGTATAGCTCTGATGAGAAACATCATAAACAATCTTATCTTTTGGTGAGTTAAATACATAATGCAATGCAACGGTCAGTTCTACAATTCCAAGATTAGGACCAATATGTCCGCCATGTTCACTTAACTTCTTAAGCAATATCTGACGAATTTCTGCACTTAAATCTTTCATTTCATTTACTGATAATTTTTTTACATCTTCTGGTGAATTTATTTTATCTAAATACATATTTCATCCTCCTAAAATTCATTCATTCTACTGCAGACATTTTTTATATTTTCGTCTTCTTTTTCATTTTCTTTGTTTTGCTTATGAATTTCTTCTGTTCCAGCTTCAATTGCTGTTTCATAATACCAAATCTTATGGTTAATAGTTTCCATAATCTTATTTAATTCTTCCATCTGTTTTTGGACAGCTTCCTTTCTTTCAAGAAAAATTTCCAATCGTTTCTGCAATGTGCGATCACCTTCTGCACACAAATCCATATACCTTTTTATATCCTTTATTGGCGTTCCAGAATTTTTCATGCATGTTATAATAGCCAGTCCCTGGAAATCTTCATCTTTAAAAACTCTAGTGCCATTCGGCTTCTTATCTACAAATGGTAGAAGTCCTTCTTTATCGTAGTAACGCAAAGTAGGAACTGTAACTCCCATTTTCTCTGCAACTTGTCTTATAGTATAATTCATATAGCACTCCTTTCTTCACTGAGTGATAATTAATCATAATTAATATAATCTACAAAACAATCATAAGGGGTAAAGTTAACTTTATGTCAATACCTTAATTTAAAAAATATTTATTTTTTCCATTTTCCAATGTATGTATCCTTACTTGGCCTACATCATATTTTTCATAGTTTTCAAAATCAAATTAAACATGATTTGCACAATAATCACATGATATATATTTTTTTATATATTCAAATGCTGTCTCAAAAGAGGAGGTAGCATTTTTGCCTCTTTTAATAAACTATTACCTTCATTTTTATTCTCCTACCAAATCAAAAATTATATTCCTTTATGTGTTGATTATTATTCACCGATATAATAACTATAAAACCTTAAGGTTAATTTAGGTCAACGTTTTTTAAAAAGAAAAAACTAGCCTACTGTTATACACAATAAGCTAGTTATATAGAGAAATAAGTTCCAATTTAAATTTATTCAATGACTTTAAAGTATTTTTATACAAGGTACAATGTTGAATTATAAGTAGTTCGAAGCATATCTCACTATTTTAGAATTCTTATAAATAGCACAGTATACTACTTACTACATATTTAGAAATTTTCTTGCTCATATGATAGGTTAATTATGTCTTCTTCTGTAATCTCTCGCAATACTTTGCAAGGATTACCTACTGCAATCACACCTTCTGGAATATCTTTATTTACCACACTTCCTGCCCCAATAATGCTACCTTTTCCAATAGTAACTCCACCACATACAGTTGCATTAGCACCAATCCACACATCGTCTTGTATTGTAATAGGTTTTGAAGTTCCGATTCCTTCTGCTCTTTGTCTTGAAAGTATAGCATGACCAGAACAGGCTAAACAAACTCCAGGAGCTATAAATGCATTAGCACCAATATGAACTGGAGATGTATCTAATATCACACAATTATAATTAATTACAGCAAGTCCATGGGTATGTATATTGAAGCCATAATCACAACGAAATGATGGCTCTATAAATGTTAGTGGATGACAGGTTCCTAGTAATTCTTTTAAAATACTACTTCTCTTTTCACCTTCAGATGGTCCCGTTTGGTTATATCTCCAACATAATTCTTTTGCCTTTTGTTGTAATTGTGATGGCATATCTTTATGATTTGAAAAATATCCTTTATTTTGTCTCATAATTTCTGTAAAATCCATTAATCTTATTCCTTTCAAAATTATATTTGTTTAAAGATTATATTAATAATCATTATGTATACTATTTTTCGATAATATATATTTATCAATAGCTTTCTCAAAGTAAAATTCTTCACTTTCTATAATTAGTTTTGCTCTAGGCATATCTAAAAAAGAACATAATTGTTCTTTATACTTCATTAGTTCCATAATGTTTCCCCCTAAAAATACTATGTATATAAACTTATATATTACTCTTTATTTTACACAAATTAACCAAAACAATCCAGTTAAGATTTTTTTGTGAAACAATAAATGACTTCTATTTTCACTTTTATATTTACTTACTACTTCTATATCTGTTCCATCAAGCAAATCTAAAATAATCTTCTCCCCATAAATCACTGTCATCTTCTCCACCATAGTTTCTTATATTACAGCCAAAACAACTGGAGCTAATTTAAAAATATGTCAAGTACGGGTTTATTAAACAAAGAAAAACTAGCCTACTGATACATACAATAAGCTAGTTATATAGGAAAACAATATCCAATCTAAATGAATTGTAGATGCTTAGGATCATGTCTCACTATTTTAGGTATCCAAATTTTAGAATAGATAATTCTAAAAGTCAACTTGAAACTCTATATATTGCTTTATTCTAAAAATATTGTTTTAACTCTTCTATTGAATTTAAATCAAATATATCCGTTGCAATTACTTCTAAAGTTTCTTCTGGAAGTGATTTTATTTTTTTCTTATATTCATCAGGTACTTTTTTAAATTTCTTAATTAACATTTTAATTAAAAGTTCAGATTTTCCTTCTTCTCTACCTTCTTTTATTCCCTTTTCCATTCCTTCTTTTATTAAACTTTTACCTAGTTCAGTCATTCGCAATTCCTCCTTTACTTTCTCCAAATCTTTTCCACTTAAAAATTTATTTACAAAAGCATATAGTATTGATTCCACATCATACTTATAATCATTGTTTATATCTTTTACTATGTGTATAGCATTAATTATTTTATCTGCTATTGTTATGTTTCCTCCCATAATAGGAGTGAATGTTAAAGATATTATATCTTGTTTTGTAATATCCTTACCTAATTTTATTTTAGTTACAATATCATTATATATCTTATCTCCATCTCTACTCGCCATAGATATGGATTTAACTTTATATTCATTTATTCCAGTTTCTAAAGTACTCTCTGAATTTTTTATATTACCTGAATAAACAACATATGTAAATACATCTTTTCCAGTTTGATGACTTAATAATGCTTCATAGGCTCTGAACCTTCTTAAATCCATTTTGCCTTTATTCGTTGTTTGAAATTCAAAATGTATAAAAGTGTCATCTTCCATTAGAAAGGTGTAGTCCATAAACATATTTTTAGTTTCTAAAACTACTAACTCTGTTGGTCCAAGTTCCTTAACTTTTTTATCTATACCAAAGAACTTTAACCCTTCTTCTGCAAAAATATCCATTGCTCTTTTCATGATTAAATCTTCATAATTCGTAGGTTTCATCAGTTCACCTTCCTAGTTTTTCATTATATCTATATTTTAATCCATTAGTAGAAATAGTTCAAATAAAAGTAATTTAATTATACTTTAAAACTTCTTTAAATTTAAATTAAGTTCACTAGATATTAGTAAAATTTTATCTATACTTTATATTTGATTTTCTACTACTTTTATCTCTATTTAGTGTACTTATAGTATGAAGTGGCAGTGAAACTACGATCTCAGCATGTATCATAACATAAGAACAAACAGCACTAGTCTTTCATTTATAGTTTTACCACTTGGAATACTTCTAAAGAAAAACTATAATTATTCCTCAAAATGGGTATGAAAAAAGCACCTATATAAATTAGATGCTTTTTAATACTTTGTATTTTATTATTACTCTGGTAATTGAGCTTCTATTTTTTTATATAACTCCATAAATTTATCTATTCTTTCTCTTTTATTATCATTGAAAGATTGAATGTTACCTTGTGGATTTACAGCTAAATCTGTTATTGATTGATACGCAGTATACATATCCATTACTGTATCATATATTGATTTATATTCTTCAGGTGGATTATTTAATTTTTTCATTATTTCTGATACATTTTCTTGTCCATCTTTAATACTTTCAACAGTTTGTACTGTTGTATTATCAGCAAATAAGTTTTTTAAAGCTGTATTAAAGTTGCTTACAAAATATCCATCTGGCTTGGTATATTTATTAGTTTCTACATCTTCATCCTCATAAATAGAATTTACCCAAACTTTAGATATTAAATTTAGTAACTCCTCAGCTTCTGTCCCACTTGAAATCATAGCTGCTTTTAAAATTATTACATTATTTTTATATTCTTCAGTTTTACTCTTTTGATTTTGTGATTTAATAAAAAAATACCCCCCTGCACATAACAGTAATATAACAGTTATTAATGCTATCACCCTTGCAATTTTACTTTTCTTATCTTTATCTAATTTAATATTAACTGATGAGAGCTCAGCTTTTTGTGTTTCATTATCATCCGTCTCTATTGGATAACCACAATTAGGACAACTCTTTACTTTATCAGATATCTCTTTCTCACATTATGGACATTTTATTAAAGCCATAGTACCCTCCCTATAAATAACAATACTAAGAATTATAACATATTTTTACCTTATTTTGAATATTATATATAATTTTGTAATATTCAAATTCTAATATCATCATAAATACTTCCTAAATTACCTTGATTTCTAATCAATCTATCTAGTATCATTATTAAAGCTACAGCTCAATCAATTTTTTCTGTGCTTTTTTATTTATCGGGTTTTATGTTTCCTGCTGTACCTGTTTTTACGAGGATGTTATCCATCATACAACTTAATACCGGTTGCCCTCCATATGATATTCTTTTTTCTAATGTTAATTCCATTAGTTAACGTGACCTGGTCTTCTAAAATCTTCTGGTTTTGAATTACAATCGTAAAAAATATTTTACAATTGTATCTTTTTATTAGGCCTTATTGGATAACATTATACTTATTTGAATTAAGCTTTTTTTCAATGGATATAATAGGGGCTATTATAGAAATCACTGCACCACCCACTAATAAAATGATTCCTTTTTTGTCTGATCTAAAATTAGTTGTCATAATACTGAAATTAACCAAGTCTCATATTTATAATCTGACAAATATTTATTATCCACGCATCTTATTCATTAATTCTTCTCTTCTTTTTTTCTTTCTTAGTATAACTAAAAGACTTTCAAGTCCTTCTTCCTCACTTTGGTATATGAAAATAATATTTGATTCACCTCGTTCATTATTTTCATAAACACACCAGCTTCCCTCAATATAAACACACCCAACAACATAGGGAGCAATTGATATATGTTTTGAATCTCCTATTGGATATTTATTAAGATTCTCATGCTTTACAAATTCGTAAAATTCCGTTCTATTCATTAATCCAGCACTCCTTTACAATTCTTTAATCATTCCAAGTTGTTTTAAACTTTCTACTGACATCGGTAACTCCCATTGACTTCCACCACCATCATCTTCTTCAAATGCATCTGCAATTTGTCCATCATAAGTCTTTCCTGGTTCATGTGTATATGTGTCAGATGGTCGTGTATTCCTATTATAATCTTCCATAAATATATCTCTCATTTCATCATTTTCATCAGGTGTTAAATCAGGATTATTAAATTCATTAATTGAATCCTTTAACTGGTCGAAATCCCTAACAACTTCATATTGATGATATGAGGGCTCATCAGTTATATTATTCTCTACAAAATGGTAAGGTAACCCTCTATTTTCTTTTAATTGAACTTGTCCATCATCAATTGGAGCAACAAATCGTCCTTGTTCATTGCCTAATCTATCAAATTGTTGTCCTTCTTTTGGAGTAATCTCAGTTGGTTTCCCTTCAAAGCCACCATTATTTGGCCATTTATAATTGGGATCTTCATATCTTTGTCCTGTTTCACTATTACCAGATATCGGTGGATTTTTTAAATACTCTGTTTTTTCAGGCACCAAATTATTTCCTCTTTCTTCTTTAGGAGTTGAATCATATGCCTCTTTCATCTTGCTTACAAATTCTTGTTTATCTTCTATGGATACTTTTCCTTCACTGTCACGCTTATTGTAAACATCATCTTTGATATCATTTAGTCTATTACTAAGTGATTTATTATTTTCTAGTTGCTCATTTGTTTTTTCTTCCTTTATATTACCTTCTGAACTAATATCGTTACATACCTTCGGCTGTAGTGAACTTTCTATACTATTCAATTTTTCTTCAACCTGTTGCTTATTTTCTTCTTTAGCCTTACTTTTTTCAATCTCTTTTTCAACATAATCTGTTTTAGTATCATTTTTTTTAAAATCTTCTTGCTCTTTTTCAAAATCCTTATATATTTTAGGCTCTTCATTTCCTTCAGGCTTTAAGTTATCTTCAATATCGTTTAGTTTTTGAGTATCTATTTCAGTATTTTCACTTTTTTTATCAATATTTTGTTCTTGGTTCTTCTCAACATTAGTATCCTCTAACTTCACTTAAGTTCACCCCTATTTTCAAGTCACTACATCTGCACTTAGTTACTTTTCTTAAACTCTTGTAATTCATACATCCATATATCTATAACTTCTCTTAACTCAATAGCTTCAATTTCACATGCTTTGTCAATATCATCCTCAGCTAAATTGTCATAAACCTTAGTTATTTCTAATTCACAAATGTTACCATTCCATCTTTCATATTTGCTATTTCCAACTATAACTTTATCCAAAGATTCATTCACGAATTCAGGATGTGATTAAACATAATAGGCTTTTATATTACTCAATTTCACTACAGTCTCCACATGTGTTGTAATGGAAACATGATACTAATACGTAAAATATATGCTTTCCTGAATTTTTCTTATCCTATTATTTTACATTTATGTACAATGTATAATTTACTTTTTCAGGAATCACCAAATTATATATCCCGTTTATCAATGGAAATGTAATTAATTGATACTTACGTTCATTATAAACTTAATGAAATGTTAACTGCATTATGCATTTTTAATATTTTTCACTCTCATAGTTTTATAATACCTGCCATTCTATGTGCCTATCAAATAGGTAATTGTTCTGTTAATACTTCTAATTTATCAGCAAATTCCTTTGAAGAAAAATTAGAGCCTTTCGAATAACCTATTCGAATAACTTTAGAGTTAAAGAAAACTCCGATTGAAATTTTTGAGTTATTGAATATTCCAATCATCAGAGCATACTCAAGTTTTTCATATTGATACTTTTCTATAAAATCCTTTATGCTATCAATTTTATCAAATACTGTAGAAATACTACCTTCACTGTTCCTAATTCCATCGTTAATATCAATGGATTTTACAGTTATACTTGAGCAATTACTTGCAGCTCCAATAATTTTCAAACCAAAATTTGTATTTTGAAATAAAACTGATGAATAATCATCATAAAGCTTTCTATTCCTTTCTGCTTGCTTAATTAATTGCATATTTATTCCTCCTTATCCCAGGGATAATTAATTTGAACATTTTCATAAATTGTACTCATTTTATCTCTAAAAGTATCATAACTATCTATAGTACTTTCTGAGCATTCACCATCAAATTTAATATTAACATCAAATCTTGCATCGACATTAGTTCCTTTTGTACCATCACTACCCATCTCACCAATATGCTCTTGAATAGCTGCTTGTGTACATAGTTTACCAGAATTCATATCATTTATTGTTATTTTATGTGTGACCTTACCGTTATCGTCTAGGCTTGTATGATTCTCAGTAATATTTTGCTCCCCAACATGAACCTCTCTTGATTTTTGGCTTTCAATATTATCATCGGCTATTTTAACATCAGCATTAGCAACCTCGTTCTCCCTAGAATTTACATTATCATTAATTGTTGATCTGTCTACATGAACTTTTTCTCCTGATTGCGCCTCATCGTTAGGATGCGAGTCTCTGCTGACATCACCTATTCTTAGTGCAAGAGCTGACGTTGCTAGTTGGCCTAGTTTTTCGTAATTTTGTTCAAAGGCACTCCTATTAAATGAAATCTCCTGTCCTGGATATTCTTCATTATAGGCCTGAACTGTAGCATCAATTTTATCAAAGCATTTACCCCAGTCCTCTTTACTGTTCAAATCTTTAACACCGGAATTTGATTTACTATGTGCCATACATTCTGCTGCTATTATATCTACCTGTTCATTTGAAAATCCCATATTATTATATTGTTCACGATTTCCCAAAACATTTATAGCAGAGTTCAAGGAATGATTACTTCTAATATCATTGAAGTTTTTACATTCACTAACATCGTAATGCGGCTGTCCATCTTCTCCATTAGTTTCTGTAATCTTATAACCCCCGCTCATACCTGTGTCATGACTCAGGGCTGCTGTCTCCAAAATATTTCTGTCTATACCAAATCCAAAGTTCACCCTGTTGGGTTCATTCTCATTACGTTCTAAAGTTGCCTTGTCAGATAAAGTTCCCTTACCTATGACACTTTCTAATGCATCAGCAGTTTCCTGTGATTTCTCGGCAACCTGTACAACATGTTTTTCAGTATGACCTGTGTATGCTCTGCCCTCTGCATCACATTTAGCAACCTCTCTTGCTTGATTGCAATAAGGTTGTACCACTTCCATAACTTTATTATTAAGTTCTAAAAAATCTCTTTTTTCAATCATATCAAGTTTTTCTGGTGAAGTCCCTCCTCCATCACCTTTTCTAGGGTCATCTAGATTTTTATTTGACTCCAATGATTTCTGCAAATTACTTAGTTTTTCGTCAAAGTTTTTTTCATTTCCTTTCTGAGATTCTTTTTTCTCACCTTCACTAGCAACGTCTTGTTGTGTCTCACTTTTTTTTAGACCTTCCTGTTCCTTTTGCGGTTCATCACTTCCTTTAGGTTCCCTGAGAGCTGGCGGCTTCAAATCATTTCCTATATTGTTTATCTTTTTATCAACTTGTTCCTGTTGCTCAGGCTTTGTCTCATTCTTCTCAATAGCCTGCTCCTGATTTTTTTCAGCATCTCTATTACTCTCTATTCCCATCTGTTGTACCTCCTATTTTACCAAATCTAATATAACTTAAATAAATTCAAATATATTGCAAAAAGTATTGTTATATTAAGTCCAATAAACAAGCTAGCTGTTCCCTTATCTTTTTTGTTGTGCTTAATAGCCATAAACCCCAATAGAGCTCCTATTAATGGTGTAATTATATTTATTATATTTACTCCTGATAGCGCTATTGAAAGAATAAAAACAATTACAGATGCACTTAATGAAACATTTCTATATTCTTTCTTTTCAAATGTGCTCTTAACTGAAATCTGACATGAACTGCTTACACTCCTGTCAGGTGTATAAAAAGTGATAACTGCTTTCCCTATACCTGTTGCTTTTACTGTTCCATTTTCAAAAATAGCTACATTTTTATCATTTGTTTCCCAAAATGTTTCGCTATTTATAACGTCTACTGGCGAAAACTCAACATTTAGTTCTGTAGTCTCACCTATATAAAGGTTTATATCTTGTTTTGATAACTTAATATTAGATATCTTGGGCTTAATACTTATTAAGCATGCCGCAGAAACATCCTCTGTAGATAGTTTAATATGACACATACCAGGTTTAAGAGCCACGATACTTCCATTTTTATAAACAGTTGCTACAGTATATCAGTGCTTGTCCATTGCAAAGCTGATTGGTTATCTGCATTTTTAGGCCAAAACCTATGAGATAGTTTTAGTACATCTTGAAGCCCCATTACATGGTTTTCTTTATCTAGTTCAATCTTTTTAATTTTATTTCTTTGTATAATATTTATATGAAATTTTGAAATTGGTTCTAAGCTACCTTGAATATATACTTCAACATCAGCCTCACCAACTGCCAAAGCTAAGATATTTTTACCATCACAAGATATTATTTTTTCTTTACTAAACTTAAAGTTTAATTGAGGTAGCTCAGCATTTTCCGGATAACTCTTTATTATTAATGGAGCAAATGTATTAATCTCTATTTGTTCATTAAAGCTAACTGATATAAAAGTGTCTACACTACTTAACATTTTTAATTCTGTTAAAAAATCAATCTTATCGTTGGATATTTTTTCTTTAACACTACTCAATAACATACTATAGAAAGGGGTAAACCATCTTAGTTCTAATAATTCAAATAAGGCAGTTAGTAATTCATTATTCTCATACTCACAAATAAAAACGTTGTTAAGCATTATTACCAACTAAGATAAAAGCAGAAACATTATATTTCTTTATCTCCTTGTAAATTTGTTTTGCATTTTTATTACTTGATGCAATTATAAAATTAATATCTGTTATTTCTTCTTTAAATAACTCATCTGAAATATCTTCATCATAAGCATAATCACTAATCTCAACATCGCAACTAACTAGCATGTTAAAAATTACATTCTCTATATCTTGATTAATATTAAAAATTTCTAATGCTTCTAGCACTTCTTACACAACATTAGCCCTTAAAGGCAGATCATATTGGTTATAGTTGTCCATAATTTCTTCTTGCAAAAAGTTAAATATATCTTGATAAAGATTATTTTCAATCATCTTTTTAAATATATCATTCACAGCTACTCCCACTTTATTATTCCTCTTCTAAATCTAAAGCTTTTATAAAATCCTTCCATGTTTTTTCTGTAATATCATTATTACCTTCAAACTTCATCCATCTTACGTGTTTTCCTAAGAGCAGTTCTAGCTAAATTGCTTTCTTTTATATAATCAGGTAAATCCATCGGAATTTCGTCTCTATCCTCTGAAGCTATGTCTATCATATTATCCAATTCATCATGTGAAAGACCTAATATATTAGCTATTTCTTGAAGTTTATTTATATTAGGTGGATTTCTTCTCCCCTTTTCAATATCACTCCAATATGCTGGAGAAAGATCTAAAAGTTCTGCCATTTTCCTTAAACTAATCTTTTTTCTTTTCTTCTCTCTGATACAAATTCTACAAATTTATTTGGGCTCATTCTTTACACTTTCCATTTAACTAGCAAAACATTCTAGTTTACATAATTAAATTCTTTCTTTATTTTACACAAGAAAATATTCATGATTTCCTTGTTTCTCACATATGAATCCTAAATTTTTAAGTCTTATTTTAGCTACAGTTACTGATACATCAAATATATCTGCTAATTCATAAGGTAATACTTCTTCCCATAAATCTTTAAAAATACCTGAACTAAAGATGAAGCCCAAGAATTCTATGAATTCAATATTCTTGGTACTTATTCCAACGAACTAGCTCCCGGATGTATAACATACCTATAAAATTTAAGTACAATATATTGAACTGATTGCTTGTCAATTCAATACATTGTACTTAAATTTTACACTCTTAACATTTCTTTAATATAAGACCTGATGTTTCTGCTATCCCCATGTCATAATTGAAAAGTATCTACAATAGCAAAATATATGAAATCAATATTTTACTTCTTACGTATTATATTTTTATGCCTATGCAAAAAAACATATTATCTTTAATTATTATAACATCTTTTTTTGAATAAACGTTTTCCTCATATTCCTCTTTCGCTGCAACATTTTTAGAATACTATTCAGTAAAAATAGGTCTATATGATACTCCCTACTACCATTTGTTTATAATGGCTTTAAAGTTATATAGTATTTTCTTTTACTTCTTCCTGAGCCATTATCAATGTAATAAGGCATATAAACATCATTGCTTAATTCTCCATGAGTTAAAACAAAATCTATATAGTAAGGTGAATCAAACCAACCTTGTCCTGTAAATAGAGCCTTTTTAAGTTCTTCATTTTCTTCGATAGCTTTGATTACTATTTCTTTTGATATTGTAGTAACTGATGACATAAACTCTGCATCTTCAAAATCTATACCGGTAGGAGAATGATGTGTTTTAAAATACTTTACAAAATCACATGGATAAATATCTAAATCTTCTGCAATTGTTTTATTCATTTTTAATTGCTTTGAAGAACTATAAAATACAAGCCCTGCGATAATGTAATCTATATCTTTTATGTATTTTTCAAATGCCGATTTAAAAGTTTTAATTGTCATTTTAGTTATCGTATAATTTTTTGAGTCCATACGCTTTACTGAGATACCAGAGTTTTCTATTATTTCATAATCCCCAACATCTCTTAGCATATTTTCAGTTATTTGATATTCCTTTTCTAGCAAAAAATCTTTACTTAATGGATTTAGTGTTTTTATAATATAGTTATCAGATTTACAATTTGCCTTACGTTTGGCATTTTGAGAGTATTTTTGCCCCTCAACTTTAACCACATAGTAATTTTCTCTATTCTCTATCACACATTTTTTCTCAACTTCTTTCCAAAACTTGTGGCTTTTATTTTGGTTCATAAGTTTCGATAAGTTGAATTCCTCTTTATCTCCCTCGAACGTACCATAATTAATGACTTTATTTATGATATTCTCATATGTGTATAAGTCGTCTGCCATAGAACCATATTTGAATTGAATATCTCCACGTTTTCTTTCACCGCTTTCTGTTGCTTGTAAACTGGAATTATAAGCTTGATATGTAAGATTTCCAACTTTTGGAGTATCTCTTTTAACTTTATCTTCTACATCAATAAATTTTTTTATGTATTCTTCTTTAGAAATCCATCTACCATTCAGAGTTGTTCCTTTATATAAATAAGTAGCTACACCTTGTCCTTTTCCATCAAATAAAGCTCTTAGAATAATAGGTTTTCTATTTCTATCAAAGAAATTATTTAGTCTTTCAAGTTTTCCTGGATATAATTTTTTAAAATCTTTTGCCCCAAATCTTCCTATAACTTTACCATTTTCATCAAAGTTAATTTCTTTCGAACCATCAGTAGTTCCATCTGCCCAAATCATAATCCTTAAATCATTTTCTTCAAGTTCCGTAATATCTGTATTTTCTTTAGCCCATGATATAAAACTTTCTACTTTTTCTTGATGTACACTATTACCACTTCCCATTTTAACACTAACACCAAATTCTTTATTATCAATTTTGATGTAAATATCTCTTTTTACTTGTCCCTTTACTTTTTCAGAATTAATCATAATATCCATAGTTAAAGCTATTTTTTCTTGTTTACAAATATATTCAATGAACTTCTTCAGATTTGTGTTTAAATCTTTATATTTCCTTTCGTTTAGTTCATAAGCTAGTGCCTTTTCATTCTTAAATCCATGTGGATTAGAACCTATAATTCTCTCGTCTGACATTTTCTATGCTCCTTTAAATTACATAATTTATCCAATTAGATTTATTATATAACAAAAAGGAGCCTTATACTATACTTGCTCCCTTGTATTCATAAAATTTATTAAATTTCTAGCAATTTGTCCTAAGACACTTACTACAACACTATTTCCGAGTTGCTTATAACTTTGACTATAATTTGGTCTTATTTGATAAGTATCAGGAAATCCCATTATCATTAAGCATTCAGTTGTTGTCATCTTTCTACCTTGCTCATAAATCACAGGAACATTGTTTCCACCAGTACCCATTTTAGCAGTTAAACAAGGACATATACCATTTGCAGAGAATGAAACTTTTGATGGTCTTATATTATTAGCTATTGTCGGTTGACCATCAACTGATGTATTTTTATTTCTAAATGCACCTATATGAGTATCCATATTTCTAATAGCAATCTCTGACATTTGATGTCCATCAGAAACTTCTGTTTGTATAATATCATTTAAAAAAGTAGTTAATTCTCGCTCTTTAGGGAATATATCTTCTTTTTTGAGTTCTCCATAGACACGCCTATCAACTCCACTACAATACCAACGATTTCTATTTTGTGGAACTCCATGATTTTTAGCATTCATAAGTTTCCACACAACAGAGTAATCGAGTTCTTCTAATATATTCATAATAGTTTCAAGAGTTCGTCCCTCATCGTGGCTTACGATCCCTGCTACATTTTCTAGTATAAAAGCCCTTGGTCTTTTATCTCTTAGAATTCTAGCAACTTCAAAAAATAATGTTCCTCTAGCATCTTCAAAGCCTAATCTTTTTCCTGCAATAGAAAACGGTTGGCATGGAAAACCTGCACAGAGAATATCATGATTAGGAATTTCTTTCGATTTTATTTGAATAATATCTCCTGATGGTTCTTCTCCAAAGTTATTTCTATAGGTTTCTCTTGCGTATTTATCTATTTCACTAGAAAACACACATTTTCCTCCATTATTTTCAAGTGCTATTCTAAAACCACCTAAACCAGCAAATAAGTCTATAAATTTAATTTGCTTGTATTCATTTTTAGAATTAATAAATTTATCTATATGATTAAAAATTTCTCTTACAACTGGTGGACTTACAGCATTTCCTGATTGTTTATAAAGCTGAGTATCGCTTACTTCTGAATTTTTAAGTCTTTCAATAAACTCTTCTTCAAATCCTTGTACTCGTAAATTTTCTATAGGGGTAAATTTTCTAAGTTTTAATTCTTCCTTTTCTTTAATTAGTATCTTCGTTGAATCAGACCTTGCAAGAACTGTTGGAGAAATACCATTTATAGAGTATACTCTTCTTTGCCTTTCTTGATCGTTATAAACATCTCTTGGCAAATCAAGAATTTTTATAATTTTCATTTCTTCGCTAATATAGTTAATACTAATATTTTTTAAATATTTTTTAACGCTCTCATTATCTATAAAATATTTTTCATCAACTTTATTTTCTAAAATATCTTTTATAAAAATTCTTTTATTTATTGGCTTTAAACTATCAAAAAAATTAAATCCACTAAAATCTTCTTCATTAAGTTCTTGTTTTAATTTATTAATTTTATTGCTTCTGCTATCTTCTTTAAATTTTTGCGATTTGATATCTTTTATTCCTACTATATAAGTTCTATCCCTGCTTTGTGGAACTCCCATCTCAGAAGAATTTATTACCGTGAAATCTACTGTATAACCAAGTTCGTTTAATGTATTTAAAATTACTTTTATTGTATTAGAATTATCGTGGCTTACTAAATTTTTTACATTTTCTAAAAATACCACTTTCGGTTGCTTTTCTTTTATAATACGTGCTACATCAAAAAAAAGTGTTCCTCTGATATCATCAAATCCATTTCTTTTTCCTGCTATGCTAAATGCTTGACAAGGAAATCCACCCATAAGAATATCATGATTAGGAATTTTTTTTGCTTCTATTCTAGTTATATCCCCATTTAAATTATGATTTGGATAATTTGCAAGATAAGACTTTTGTGCAAACTTATCAATTTCAGAAGAAAAAACAACTTCTGCCTCTAAATTAGAATGTTTTAATCCCTCCTCAAAACCACCTATTCCAGAAAATAAAGATATTACTTTATATTTTTTTCTTTTTTTGTTCATCATTTTACCTCTATAAATTTAGAAATATTATTTTTTCTAATATGCCTTTAAACGCCTGACTATCAACTTGCTGTAAATCACCTAACATATCATTCGCCTTTAATGTTTCAATACAATCTTTTTCTATATCTATACTTGAAACCACTGGAATATCAGCCATGAAACTTGTTATATCTAGCCCACCTTCTCCTAAGAATAAACTAATATTAACAATATTGTTTTCCATCTTTATAATACACCACTTTCTCAATTAGTTTATATGTTAGTTACTTTGTTGCTTTCTTTCAAATTAGTAGAATACCTAGCGTCTTTAGGCTTTTTAGCCTCTTTAGGTATAAGCCACATATTCCCCACACGTGTAACACCATCTATTCTGCCTAAATTACATAATAATTGTACTCTCCGCTTTGATATGCCCCATTTTTCTGAAGCTTCCTTGGCTGAGATAAATTCCATAAAAAACACCTCACCAAACACTTGTTCTTTATATGATTATATTCGCAAATGCGAATAATGTCAAATCAATTATAAATTATATAAATTGAATAAGCAGCTATTAAATTTTATACTTATAACTCTTATATACATATAATCATTACACAAAACCTAAACCTTAACGCAAAACCTCTAATTCTGCATATTTGTACAGCCAACTAATCCAAAAATTCCCTCAAACCGTAGTCTGAGAGAACATAAAACACACATCCATATTTACTTAAAACACTTCAAAACCTTTGATATCAGCCTATTTACGCACTATCTTCACTACAGTCTCAACGTGTATGTAAACAAGCTAAAAATATAAATACTCATAAATCTTTTATTTTAAAAGGAGGTCTTATTTGCCTATAGAAACCGAGCTTTATATCAATGTACAAAATAAGATTAATTCGTTATAAAAGGAGTTATCTAAAATCAAATATAATTTTCAATATTTTTTCTTAACCTATACAATTAATCTACAATAGATGCTAATATATTACATATATATTTCCACTCTGTATCAAGATTCAAAGTCCTTATGCTAATACTTTTTCCACCAATTGGAAAGTTAACATTAACCTCTTTTTCTATTGTTGGATACAGTAGCATACCTTTTACATCTCCTGCAAATTTACTATTATTTACATATGCTAAAATTTGAAACAAATGACCTGTACGGATTTTTTCAATATCTGTCCAGTTGCTTGAAACAAGTGTTTGTGCATAATACTTGGTATCAATTATCAATTGTGTATTCCTAACTTTATTTTCAATTACTATATCTGTTCTCATTTCTGGAAGTAAAGACAAATCTTCTTCACTAATCTCATCATCTAAATTCCATTTCAATTTAGGTGCATGAACATTATATATTGTCTCATCTAAATGCTTACGAAAAAAATTCAAAACAAATTTCTCATAAAGCTTTGACATTTGCTTATCTCTTACAAAATCAGCAAATATTATTTCATTATCTACTTCATTTGTAATTAACCCTTGATAAATTAACTGGCTAATGTTTATCAGCATACGATAATGATTATTGTTTCTGTTATATCTAAGGGTAGAAAATATTGCCTTAGAAAACCGAATATCTTGTATGTCTGAAAAGTACACCCTTAATTTCAGTAGCTTATTCCTTAAGTCAGTCTCTAACTTAGGGGAATTTATTAGTATATTAATTGTTGTTTTTACAATTTGATTAAGTTTAATATCTTCTGAGAAGTTATCATACTGGCATATCACCCTTCCATTAAAGAAAGCCTGCTTTTTTATTGAATCCGATATGTTAATCTTTCCCTTAATTGTTGATACAGCTTCGTCTTCTTGGATATAGTACCTATTAAGTCCTCTTTTAATTAAACTACTTGTCCCATTAATATAAATCCTTGCAAAAAGGTTGTAAATATTGTCAAACTTCTCACTACCTAAAAAAATATCATCTGATTGTTCAAGCACATTCCAAGCATAACAAAGCATATAATATATATTTCTTATTGGTATTTTGGGATCATTCCTCATCTTAATCACCTTAATAACTCTTCAACATAATTCTTGGCTTTCTCTTCTTCATCAAACCAGTACTCTTTAATGAGTGGCTGAATTTCATACTTAATTACCTCTTCATACCATTTATCTGAATTTGAGTAATTACAGAAGTAACTGTGTCCAATTCTAAAGCCTTTTCCTAAGTTAACATCTTTAGTAATCTTTAAATTAATGCCTCCCATTTTCATTTTGATTTTACTTATTAAATCTTCATTGACTCCTTGTAATAGGAGATGATTTTCAAATGCCTCTGTTTCAAATGCGGGTTCTAATTCAAAGAAACAGAACCTCCTCCTCAATGCATAATCAATTATTGCTAAACTCCTATCAGCTGTATTCATCATTCCTATAATATACAGATTGTTTGGAACATAAAATGGGCTATCTGAGTATGTGAGGGTTAATTCTTCTCCACGTTTATCATTCTCAATAAGCATCATCAATTCTCCAAAAACTTTGCTCATATTCCCACGATTAATCTCATCAATAATGAAAAAATAATCGTCATCAGGGTTTTCTGATGCTACTTTACAGAATTGATAGAATGGACCTTCCTTCAGTTCAAAACCTATTCCATTAGGCCTATACCCCATTATGAAATCCTCATATGCATAACTTTGATGAAATTGAACCATCTTTATTCTAGATGTATCCTTTTTGCCCATTAGAGAATAAGCTAATCTTTTAGCTGCATAAGTTTTTCCTACTCCTGGAGCACCTTGTAAAATGAGATTCTTCTTTCTTTTAAGAAGTGATTTTATAGTTTCATACTTATCATCACTAATAAAAACATCCGATAAAAAATCTAACTTTGTATAAGACTCATATTTCGCTTGAGTAGGAATTTCAATTGGTGAAACAGTTATACCTGTTCTACTTTTAATTTCTCTACTCCAAGCTTTATAGGATAATTCTGGGAATGAATGAACAGGATAATCTTCATCCTCAAATTTCTCTTTCATTAGTTCAACTAGAGCAATATAATCTATACCTGTACACATCTTCTTCGGTGAGTTACGTGGAATTTTTACCTTTAGATTATCTATTAGGCTTATCCTTGTATTATTATCTAAAGTTAAATAATTCCATGGGTTAATCCAGTATAGTCCGAATGTAATATTCCATTGGATACCATGTTGATTAATAACCTTATCATATATTTCAATAAAGGCATTTTTGTTTTCTTCTGTGTAATCTTCTGCCAATTCAATTGCACATTCAAACAACTGCCACAGATTATCTATATCGGTCTTTTCTCTATGTTCCTCATCTCCAAAGAACCATGATTTCATGTTATTTAATACAGGAATACCATCAAATGAAGTAGGCACATCTTCTTGCACCCCAAGTAGCTCAGAAAGCTCATCCATTATTATTATTCTATTTTGACTTGTAATACCTTTATTGAAAAGTCCAAAAACAGTAAAAGGACAAACATCTGTCAACACTTCTCCTTTACCATCAGATGTTTTTTTCATTAGTGGATTTTTCATATCGATTCTATCAAATATTTTATTTATTTCATTCATCAATTCTAAACGCTTGTCCTTATATTTGAGTAGTGCTTTTGCAGTTTCCTCATAAAATGCTGTCCATTCATATTGATTATCTACAACACTTCCATATTTATCTTTCCAATAAGGATCGTTAAGAAATTTATCAATATTTTGAGCACCTTTATTAAATGTAAAGTCTATCAGATTTTTATACATCCATCCATTATTCTCATCTACTCTCCAAATAGTATTTCTACTAGTAAAAAAGTACCATTCTCTTAGAGGGCTAACGAGTTCCCATTTAACAGCTATCTTATGGCCATCATTAAAGTTATTAGTTATTACTCCTATTGCTTTTATTCCCATAACTGACACACTATTTCCTTGGTTATCAAATGGAAAATTGTTCTTCTTAGTATATGAAGACTTTATTGCAATCCTGTCTCCAACCTTAATAGAGTTAACAAGCTCTGTATATTTGTTATCATATCCATTTTCCCATATTTCTTCATTAATGAAACGCTGCATTTGATCTTCATCATTAATAACTGCTCCAACAAACCATGCTACTATACTTGAGGAACTTCTTGTTGCTAAAAAATCACGATACTTTATCATAGCTGCTGAAAGTCGACCTTTCCCAAATTTTTCATTAACTCGTGAAAAGTCATCACTACTTCTTACAGTCTCCTCAATGACTTTAAACTGATCTAATGAACTAACAGTAAATAAATCACTGTTATCTAAATTAAGATTTTCAATTTCACTGCATGCCTTTATAAGAGCATATATATATCCTTTTCGTGTATGTTGCGAATATGCTTTCCCATTACTTTGAACTTGTTCACTCATCCAGTACTCAAATTCATCTTTTAAATATACATCTTGCATTCCATACTTCTCCATAGAATCATTAATCCTATTCGCATCAACCGTTAATCTATTTTTAAAAAATTGTTTATATAGTGTTAATGCAGAACTCCATCTCCTATTACTAGTAGTATTTTTTTCATTATATATATCCGAATTATTAAGTAAATTAAGGACTTCGTTCAAATCATAAGTATGGTTAATATCATATATATTTTGATGTATAATTTTTTGTTTTATTGCCCATTTCGATATAGCTGTAATTGCAGAACCATATGAAATTATAGTCCCTTCAGCTAATTCTGTGTTATCTTTAACCCACTTTTCAAATAATTGTCTTTCCACATAAATCCCCCTCACACTAGATTTTGCCTATATATTTTCTATACCAAATTGCTGTCCACAAGCAGGGCATTTTTTATTAAACATATCATAACCATCTGTAGAAAAAATCTCTAAAACCATTAGCATTAAGTACTATGTTTTAGTGTTATTTTAAAATTATAACATTATTTTACATAGTACTCAATTAAACAAAGCAAAAATCTAGTCAAAGTGACTACGTATCACCTCAACTGGCTCCATTAAAATTCTTTATTCAATTACAACCTCAATCTCCGTCTCATCAAGTAAACTTACAATGGTTTCCTATCAATCAAACACTATCATTTTCTCCACTATCCTAAAAAATAAATCTTCATCAAATTCTTTTTTATTGGTTCTGTATTTTATATAATTATAATATCCTTCTTTGCCTTATATCTTTGAAGCAAGTTATTGCTTTTTTTATATTACTTACACTTCTCCATAAAATAATTCTTATTTTCAATCATTGCATTAGAAGTATTTACAAAAGCTTAGTACAAAATTTTATCATCTATCTGTTTATTATTACAGTCTTTATTCCCTTTTTTAATATATCTTCTATTACATCTCCAAACAATTCTCCTGCGCAATTCATTTGTGGAGTTCTAAACCTTTCTTATAAAAACACTGCCTCAGTGTCCACAAATAACCTTTCCTGCAGAATGATTAATTATTGTAGCATACTCTACTTTTACAATATCATGTTATTTAACTATAATTTCTGGATGACTTTCCTTTACATAATACTGTGGAACTTCTCCATTATCTTCTACCATTTTCTTATTAAAAAATCTAGTGTATAAATTCTTTTTATCAGAACGTCTACTATGTATACTATATATTTTTCATATAAAAAAAACTTAATTTTTCAATGTTCTTTTTATGTAATTATATCCATAGACTTAATTCATAGATCCTTTGTAAACCTGCCACCAATGTCAAGTCGAATAATCAATACTTTAAAATATAGTTTTATTCTAGTCTTTAGCTTTTTTAAAAGCTTCATCACGCTATGAAATACCAATTAAAAGTATTATAATCATATTGAAGGATATAAGGAGACTTCTCGTTTGTTAAACAAAAAAAGAACCAACTCATCAAAATCGTCCATGAATTGGTCCTAAATTTATATTTTTATAAAATTATTTCATTGATTGAATAATACTATCAACAACGTCAGCAATTGAATCCTTATCTTGTTCTTTTACGCTGGAGTTCACTGATATATCATTATCTAAAATAGTCATTTCTTTCATATCACTTAAATGTTTACGCATTAATTTTCCTGATTGAGGAGCCCAAGAACCATTTTCTATAAGAGCAAAAGTACGTTTTTGAACATTTAGTGCTTTCATATCCATCAGGTATGCTAACATTGGTGGATAAATATTTAAGTTGTAAGTTACACAAGCAAGAACTATATGGCTGTATTTAAATGTTTCAGAAATCAAATATGAAACATGAGTTTTTGAAACATCATACATAACCACATTAGTTACTCCTTTTTTAACTAACTCTGTTGCTAAATTATTAGCAGCATCTTCTGTATTTCCATACATTGTTCCATAAACAATCATTACGCCTTTTTCTTCAGGTTCATATCTACTCCACTTATCATATTTATCTAAAAAATATCCTAAATCACTACGCCATACTGGTCCATGTAATGGGCATATAGTTTTAATATCAAGAGTACTTGCTTTCTTTAAAAGAGCTTGAACTTGAGTACCATACTTACCTACAATATTTGTATAATATCTTCTAGCCTCATCAATCCAATCTCTATCAAAGTTTACTTCATCGTTAAACATTTTACCATCCAATGCGCCAAAAGTACCAAAGGCATCAGCAGCAAATAACACACCATTAGTAGTATCAAATGTTACCATAACTTCTGGCCAATGTACCATTGGAGCAAACATAAATGCAACCTTATGTTTGCCGAAGGACATACTATCTCCTTCTTTAACCGTTATTACCCTGTCTTGAACATTAAAATCAAATTGATGCATAAACAGGGAAGCTTTTTCAGTACATATAATCTTTACGTTTGGATAGCGAAGAATAATTTCTTCAATAGAAGCTGCATGATCTGGTTCCATATGGTTAATTACCATATAGTCTAAATTTCTATCTCCTAAAACCCCTTTAATATTTTCAAGGAATTGACGGCAAATTGACCAATCAACTGTATCAAATAACACTGTCTTCTCATCTAAAAGTAAGTAAGAGTTATATGAAACCCCTTTCTCAATGGGATGAATATTTTCAAATAGAGCAAGTCGATGGTCATTACCACCAACCCAATAAAGATCTTCAGTTATATTTCTAACACAATACATAGTATTTAATCCCCCTTTTCGTTAAAAGCACATTATTATATTTATTTTTAGAAAATCAAACTTCTATAAACATATCCTTTCCCTCACCACAAGCAGGGCAGGTCCAATCCTCAGGTATTTTTTCAAAAGTTGTTCCTGGATTTATATCACCTTCAGAATCTCCTAAGCTAGGATCATATTCGTAACCGCATCCATTACATACATAATGTTTCCAAGTTGGATGAGTCTCTTTTGGAACAGCTCTTTTCATTTTTTTCATTGGTGGCGCTGCTTTTTTTGGTTCTCCATTATCAAAGGCATCAGTAAGCAATGGTAATATTTCCATTAGGTCTCCAACAATTCCGTAATCTGAGTTTTTGAAAATTTTTGCATTAGGATTATTATTTATAGCAACAATTGTAGAAGCTTCCTTTATACCTTTCAAATGTTGAATTGCACCTGAAATACCGCAAGCAATATACAAATTTCCTTTGAATTTTTGACCAGACATACCAACGTATCTATCCAATGGTACATATTTAAGTGTTTCTGCTACTGGACGGGAAGATCCTATAGCTGAACCAACTTGAACTGCTAAAGCTTCTATAAGCTTCATATTTTCTTTTTCTCCTATGCCGAGTCCTGCACTTACTACTCTTTCAGCTTTATTTATAGGAGTATCTATAGGAATTCCAACTGTGAAATCATAGCCATCTTCCTTAAGAGCTTTTACAAGAGCATCTACTCTTTCCTTAGCAGTTCCTTCCTTAAAAATCACTTTTTTACGATAACCTGTAGTAGCAGATTTATTTTTATAAGTTTCATCTGCATTCTTAGTTTTTGGCATTTTACCTATTATATTGGCTGCTATAACAACACGTTGAATCTCATTAGTTCCTTCATATATTGTACAAATCTTAGCATCTCTGTAAGCACGCTCAACTTCCATACCTTTCATATATCCGCTTCCACCAAATATTTGAAGAGCGTCATTTACAATCTCAAGACAAACATCAGAAGCATATTGTTTTGCCATAGCAGCTTCCATACCGTAGCGTTCATGATTTTCCTTAAGCTCTGCAGCACTATAAACAAGTAATCTTGCTGCTCTAAGCTTTGTAGCCATATCTGCTAACTTAAAAGCAACAATCTGTTGCTGGCAAATAGGTTTACCAAATTGAATTCTTTCTTTTGAATACTCAAGTGCATGTTCGTATGCGCCTTGAGCAATGCCAAGAGCCTGAGCTGCAATACCAATACGGCCACCATCCAATGTGGACATAGCAATTTTAAAACCATCTCCTTCTTTGCCTAATAGATTTTCTTTAGGGACTTTTACGTCATTGAAAATTAGCTCTCCAGTGGCAGAAGAACGAATACCCATCTTATCATAATGTTTACCAAAGCTAAAACCTTCCCAACCCTTTTCTACAATAAAAGCACTAATACCACGGGTACCTATATCTGGTGTAGTAACTGCAAAAATAATATAAATGTCAGCCTCACCTGCATTAGTTATAAAAATCTTTTCTCCATTTAAAATATAATAATCCCCTTCTAAAACAGCTGTTGTCTCTGTACCTCCAGCATCACTACCGGCATTTTCTTCCGTAAGACCGAAGGCTCCAATTTTTTCTCCTTTTGCAAGTGGAACTAAATATTTTTGCTTCTGCTCCTCTGTCCCATAAGCAGAAATTGGATATGCACCTAAAGATGTATGAGCTGAAAGAATTACGCCTGTACCACCATCTACTCTTGATAATTCTTCAACAGCAATAGCATAGCTAATTACATCTAAACCTGCTCCTCCATACTCTTTTGAATATGGTATGCCCATCATACCTATATCAGCCAACTTATGAATTTGCTCCAAAGGAAATTTATTTTCTTGATCTAATATAAATGCAATAGGTTTAATTTCTTCTTCAGCAAATTCTCTAATTTTTATTCTCAGATTTTCATGTTGTTCCGTAGTCTTAAATAGCATAAATATACCTCCTTTAAATTAAAATAATATATAAATATTCTTCTTTAATGAATTTTTGTAATTAGAGATTCTTAACCTTAAACATATTCTACAAATCTTTTTTACTTATATGAAAGCCGTATAATAAATATGTTTTACAGAATCAATTGTTTTGTAATTATAGTCCTATATAGTCTATTAAAAAAATTTCAAGGCTATTACCTTTCTTTTTATTATTGTTGAACAATCCTGAAAAATAATAAAAATAAAAAAAGGTCTTTTAAAACCTTAATTATATTGAGCTTGCTTTTAGAGATAGATTATTATATTTTTTCAAACTAAAAACCCAGTTATAATCATTATAACTGGGTTTTAATTTATAATTCCTTATTCAACTTAACTGTAATTTTTTATATTCCTTGGACAATAAAAATTAAAATTATCTAAAAAAGTAACTCTCCTGGTTTATAACCGTTAGGTAATTCTTCCTCACATAAGAATTTGAAATTGTCATCACGTAATATTGGTAAAAATGCTTCATATGGTATTCTAGGGAACTCACAAGCGTATGGACTTGCTCCAAACCATTTACCTTCTTTACTACTTAAATTTAAATCTCTAGCAAATTTTGTATGGTTTGAACAATCATGAACTGCTAAATCCCAATTTTCTTCATCAGCCACTTTCATTAATTTGAAAGTTAATTCTCTGCTCCAAATTGGAGAAATATAACCATGTCTAGAAATATACATGTTTTCTCCAAAATAGTTATCTATGTTATTCTCATTTAAATGTAATTCTGCACAATTTATAAAGTCAAGTTTTGTGTCTAAAATTGCTTGCTTTTTCTTAAAGAATACCTCAAAAAATTCAGGAGTCATTGGAGTTTCAATACCAACACTTTTAATATATTTTTTTGCTATTTTTATGTTTTCAATAACTTTATCTGAACAATTGGATGCACCTAAGTTAAAACGTATCTCATCAAGGCCAGCTTCACCTAAAGCTTTTAATGTTTCTTCTGTAGCCAAAATCCCATTTGTATATAAATGTTGATGAATTTGCGCATCACTAAATTTCTTTACAACTGAATAGTATTTTTCAATTTCCATAAATGGTTCTAAATAAACATAAGAGATACCAGTAGGTTTGTTATGTATAGAAAGAAGTAACTCAATATCCTTTTCATAAAATTTTGTACCACCAATTTCCCACATACCTTCACCAATTGGTGGAATGTTATCTAAATCACCATAATTGTAACAAAACTTACACTCTATGTTACATTTATTTGTTTTTCTAATGGCACTTAAGCCAGTTCCTTTAAGACAAGAATGACATCCTTTAGAAAATTTATTTTCATTTCCTACGAAAAAAGTTCTATTCTCTAGAGTTTTTAACCCTTTAATTTCTGACATTAATATATTATTTCTATGATCAATTGCCTCTTCAATTTGTGCAAATGTAGCGTAAACAATTTCTTGTTGTTTTACCATAAGTTCCTCATCTTCTGGTAACATTGAAAAAAATTCAATCCATTTTAACGCGTCTTCTTTTGAAATTTTCATACTATATCCTCCTCTAATTATGTATCACTATTATTTATATCTTCTTCCCAGCTTAATGAACAGTATTTTTACTAGTTTTAATTTTGTTTTGTTCAATTTCCTTACTAAAATTAAGATCTAAATTATGAAAGAGCTCTTCTTTCGTTATTTCTTGTATTTTTATCTAATTCTGTTTCATATCCGTTTTGAAATGTTTATTTATATCCCAAACGTTAAAAATGCAACATCTTTATTTGTTGTATTTTATTTATCATTAATTTAAATTCCGTTCATGCCATATAAATTACTATCTTCTATACAGTGTAATTTGTGCAAATATAACATTACATTTTGTATAAAAGCATTTTAAAGGCATTGAATAAATCTAAATTTAATCTCATTTCTCTATATGAATCAAATTACAAAAGTATTATAACATATAAATATATGCTAATTCTATACACACACCTTATTAAGTCTAACTACTATACCTCTAATATTACCACTAAAACTTATAACATTTTCTCTAATCATAGCTCTATTTTCAAGAATATTATCTTATAATACTTGTGTATTAAATCTTTAGCCCTATAACTAAACATAAAAAAACTATTGCTTTTCTAACATTTAGTTAGTTTAGCAACAGTTTCTTTAATCTATAGAGTTTTAAGTTAAGTTATATATTTTGTATTCTAATATTTTTTAAACAATAAGTATTATATTTAAATTTTTGCTATTTATTTTGATATACGAATAACTGGTTTTATTACTTTTCCATCATGAGAATCTTTAAATGCTTGTTCTATATCTTCAAAGTCATAAACAGTAATAATTTTATCAATAGGAAATCTTCCTTCTTTATACATTCTAATTATTTCTGGTATATATACTTGAGCAATACATTCACCTTCACATGTTCCACGTAAAGTCCTCATATTCATTAAAATATCTTCTCCAATATTAAAGGAATCAATTATTCCACTAGAACCTAATACAAATATCGAACCATTAAAAGAAGATGCTTTAATAGCTTTTTCTATCATAGGTCCAAATCCACTAGTGTCTATACAATAATCTACACCGCCTGGAACTATTTCATGAATTGATTTAACTATGTCATCTACTTCTTTTCTATTAATTGTATGAGTAGCACCAAGTTCTTTTGCAAGTTCTAAGCTTTTACTGTTACCACCAATTGCTATAATTTCTTTGCAGTGTTCCATATTAGCTCCCATAATTGCACTAAGTCCAACTGCTCCCATTCCGAAAACTGCAATTGTAGAATTTATACTAGGTTTTATTATATTAGTTATTGTTCCTGCTCCTGTCTGTATACCACAACCAAGTGGTGCAGCTATTTCTAAATTAACATCTTTATCAACTTTAATTGCACTTCTATTATTAATTACTGAATGTGTAGCAAAAGAAGATTGTGCAAAGAACATTGCTATATCTTCACCATTTTTACTTAATCTACTTTTTCCATCAGCTGCAGTTCCACCAAAATTTATTTCATTGTAATGATCACAGTAAAAAGGCTTACCACTTCTACAAGCTGCACAATTTCCACAGTATCCGTATGAAAAAACTACATGGTCACCTACTTGAAATTTTTTTACCTCTGACCCAACTTTTTCAATAATTCCTGCCCCTTCATGACCAAAAACAGCCGGGAACTTTTGATTTATACCACCTTGTCTACCGAATTCATCAGTATGACATATACCACTTGCTACCACTTTAACAAGTAGTTCATCATCTTTTGGTTCTGCAAGGTCAATCTCTTCAAATACAAAAGGTCCACCTTTTATATTAACAACTGCCGCTTTTATCTTCATTGTAATTTCCTCCTAAATTAACATTTTTTATGGATTTCTTTTTCATAAGCACTGCAAAAGTAAATACATTCAAAAAACCAATTAAACTAATAATTACAAGAATATATATACCTCTTGTCCATGATTTTGTTATTTCCACTGCTTTTATAATTATAGGTGTTCCTACAAATATACCTATATAATAAATAAAATTGATAAATGATATGCTTACACCAATAAGTTTTTTATTTTTAATAATGTTTGGTGCAATAATCATTACACAAGCAGAGGAAAGTCCAGTACCTGCTGAAAGTAATAATAACTGTAGAATTATACTCTTTGCATCTGTTAAATAATTGGAGTATATAACAGCTATTGTCATTATAAAAAAAGAACATACTGTTATTAATGATCCTTTTTTAGTTTTATCAATTAAATACCCAGCTATAGCTCCAAAAGGGATTCCAAATAATCCAAAGTAACTAGCATATCTATTTGCAACAAAGCTATTAATTCCATATTTTTGACTATATATTAACGGAAAAGTATTTATGAATGTAAAAAGTACTAATGCCATACACCCTTGTGCAATTGCTAAAATCCATATATATTTATTTGTGATTGCCTCTTTAAACATATTCTCGTCATTTTTACTTATAGTTTCTTCTTCATTTTCATGAATATCCTTTATCTTAAAAAAATATATAATAAACAATACTATGGAAATAATAACAATAAACATCCATGGACTTTTTATTCCATATTTTTTTACCATTGGCAAAAATATATTCATAGCTAATAAAGAACCTGCCGCTGAAAAAGTACCCCAAATTCCAGTAGCCAACCCTCTATTTCCATCTTTAAACCATTCATTTATAAATACAATTCCAACCATTATAATCATTGAAAATGCAATTCCTTCTATTAATCTTGAAAATAGCATTAATATAAAATTATTAGAAATAAAACCTATGCTATTTCCTAAAATAACAGACAACATTAAAAAAACAAGTAATTTTTTAGGTCCAAATTTCGTAACCAAACGGCCACCAGGAATTGATAGAAATATTCCAGATAGAGTAAATATAGACATCAACCATGAAATTGATGAAAGTGAGAACCCCATCACGTCTACTATTTCATTTTGTATAGGAATTATTTTTAATTGACTTAAAGATATGACCACACCGCCTAAATACAATAATAAAAAGTTAGTCCATTTACTTCTTTTTTTAATTATCACAGAGTTAACCCCCTTAAATTATGCAAATAAATATACCTTTATATCTTCTTAATAAATACGCTAACCACTATATTAGTATCTATATACTGGTGAAAATATCCTTTAGATAACAGTGGTTAGCGTATTAACTGAAGTAATAATTGAGTACTACCCCAAATTTTTATTTTAATGTACTAAGTCTTCTTATAACTTCTTCAATTATTGAAGGTTCTAATGCATAACATATTCGAAACCACCCAGGTTCATTAGTTGCAAATATTCTACCTGGAGAAATATTTAATTTTAAGTCACAAAACATTTTTTTCCATAATTTGTTTTCAGCTTCAAATGTTTGTTCTTCTAGATATTTTGCAAAATTAGCAAATATAAATATACCTCCCTGAGCTTTTTTGGTTTTAATATCTAATTTGTTTAGAGCAGTTTCTATTCTTTGATAACTTATGTGTAATTGTTTTTTATTATCTTCCATTAATTTAGGAAGCTCTGATGATTTTAATAATTCTGTCAACAATCCTTGTGTATGTGTAGACACGCCTGAGTAATACGCTAAGTTTTGCATGCCTTTTATTAAGTCTTTATTAAATGAAATAGCAAAACCTGTTCTAAACCCTGAAAGAGCGAAATCTTTTGCAAAACTACTAGTAACATGTACATGTTCAATATAATTATCTGGAACTAATTTTAAAGTACTAATCCATTTTGTATTTGGATCATGAATGGTTTGACCATAGATTTCATCTGAAACAATATCAAGATTATGACTAATACTAAAATCGATTACATTTTTTATGGCATCTTCTGAATAAACAGTTCCTGTTGGATTATTTGGAGATGAATAAAGCACTCCCACAACTTTTTTACCCTTTAAAATTTCTTCATTATATGCTTTTTCAAATACATCCTTATCCATATTTTCTCCACAATGGACTGGAACTAACTCTATTTTTGCTCTTTCTGAGAAATCATCTTCAAAACCTGAATAATATGGAGCTGGAACTAAAAAAACATCCCCTGGATCGCCTAACATTGTTGCTAACATTTCTAATGCTAAAGAACATCCTGAGCCTACAATTATATTGTCTGCAGTAATTTTTCTATAATTTTCATCTTCAAAAATAACTTTTTGCCAATGATTAGCTATTGCTGTTCTAAAATCCTTACTTCCATAAAAGAAATCATAGTGAAGATGATTTGGCTTTATATTCATTGTATTTTGTAATTTATATAATAAATTTATAATTTCATCATCAATTAAATGTGTCTCTGCTGTTCCTAAATTTATATATCCATCTTTTCTTGTTACAGGATTGTATGGTTTGTCTCTCGTACTAAAATCAGCATGCATAAGTGGAGACATATCTTTAACATTGGCCATTCCTCTTTTTGATAACGACATTCTATATACACCCCTTTAAATTTTTTTATAAAATACTCTTTATAGCTGTATGATACTTTAAAATTTAGTGACTTAATCCTGCCTCCGTTTGTATTCCTGGCCTTGATGCAAGTCCCATGGTAGCATCAATAACTGCTCCATGTAATACAGTAGATTCTTCTCTTAACAACTTTTCTATCCAATAAGAAATTTCATCTGGTTGAATTAGACGTTGTTTTGATTGAGCAAGGTCAAATTTCTTTCTTTCTTCATGTGACATTTTAGATAATGTGCTAGACACAAACATTGGAGTTTCTGTTGCACCAGGACAAACTACAAAAACATCTATTAAAGTATGTGTATTTTCAGCAGCTAATTGTTTTCCTAAAAATGCTACTGCTGATTTACTCATTCCATCACTTAATGTAAAATAAGGGAAGGCTGCTAATCCACCACCTACAGATGAAATAAATATTAGTTTACTCTTGCTTTCTTTCTTCAATAAGTTTTCTTTCACAACTTTATATATCCAAAGTGGACCAAGAGCATTAACCTTAAACATTGCCTCATCTCTTTCAAAACCTAAATTATCATCATCCTTTGCATAATCTTTTACTGTTCCTGACCCTAAAGCCGCATTAAAGATAATTCCATCCCATGAATGGTTAGTTAAAAATTCTGCTTTTTTTATAGCTTCTGGGTCTCCTTGGTCTAACTTATATGCAAATACTTTTCCTGAATATTGCTCTGTTAACTTTTTTGCTTTTTCTGAAGAACTTCTATAGGTAATATGAACTTCATAACCCATTTTAGCAAGCAAATGTACTGTTGTTTCTCCAATTCCTTGTGTTCCGCCAGTTAGTAAAATTTTTTTATTTGAATTTTCCATAGATACCCCTCCAATTTAGTAATAAAATTTTTATTTAAAATTTAAAATATTCTCAATATTTTTATTTGTTTACATTCTATATGATTGTAAGCTTAAGGTAAATATTATATAATAAATACAAATAATAATTTATTTTTTAACTTTTAAACAAAATATAATTACAAATTATATTAAAAAACTTTATATTTTTTTGTCATATAGGAGATATATTAATGGATAAAATTGACTATGAAATAATGAAACATTTAGAAAAAAATGCACGAATCTCTATAAAAGAACTTAGTAAAAAAGTAAATCTATCTCAACCTGCCGTTAGTGTTAGAATGAAAAGATTAGAAGAAACCGGTTGTATTAAAGGTTATTTAACATTAATAGATCCTAAAACTATTAATAAAAATTTAATTTGTATTTGTTTGCTTTCATCTAAAAATAAAATTATAGAGCAAAGTTTTTTTGATTTTGTAAATCAATGTGAAGATATTGATGAATGTCATTGTGTTACAGGATATTATGAGTTTTCACTGAAAATATCTACGGAATCTTCATTTACACTTGGTGTATTACTTGATACTTTAAGAAAAAAGTTTGGATTTAAAAGTGTAACTTATCCAATAGTTAAGTCTATAAAAGAAAGTATATAGTATAGATTTCATATCATATTTATGGGCTTATTTACATATTTAAATTAGTTCTTTGAAATAATTTAATGCGATTGCAATTTTTTAAATTACATTTAAATAATTTGCAATAAAAAAATCTTGGATTTCTCCAAGACTTTATAATATAATCAAATAAATTTATAGTATTTCTAATATTTCTACTTTATATTTTTCACCTGGGGCATCAACTTCCACTACATCTCCAGCTTTTTTCCCCATTAATGCTTTTCCTAAATCTGATTCTACACTTATAAGCATATTTTCTGGATCTGCATCCATAGTAGTTACTAGTGATACAATTGTTTCAAATTCATCTTCTACAAATTTAACTTTAGATTTACTATTAACTCCTAGTACTGATTTATTTTGATTTTGAACATCTATTACAGTTGCAGTTGAAATCATAGTTAATAAATATTGAATTCTGTTATCATTTTCTCTATAGTTTGCACAAGCTTCTTTGTATTCTGCATTTTCTGACCTATCACCATGAGCAGCTGCTTCTAATTTTTCCTTTGCTATTTCAGCTCTTTTTTTAGTCATTCTATATTCTAATTCTTCTTTTAATTTGTTCATATTTTCTTCTGTCAATATGTTTTTCATGTACCAATAAACCTCCTCGAGATATGCTATGTTAATATTATATAATAATCTAAATACTAATAAAACCTTAAGCTACGCTATTTAAAAATTTTATTATAATTACTAATGATAAATAGCTATAGTATTATAACTCTATTACCTTGCCTGTTGAAAGTGTACTTATTTGCTTTCCCATCAAAGAATGAAGTCTATTGAAAGCTGTCTCACCTGTGCAATGACAAGTAAAATAACCTGTTGAATGTTTAGATAGTTCTGCAGCTAGTTCATCAATTCTACTTTCAGGCTCAGTATTTTTAGTAGGTGGATCATATAGATGAAATCCAGATACTACAAAGTCTACAGAACGACCTAGCAACTCCTCTGCTTTGTTTAACAAGTTTATAACCCCTCCATGAGCACAACCACCTACTAGCACAGTTGTTTCTCCTTCAGTAATAATTAAACTCTGTTCATGAGAGAAATCATCCTCTACCATCAAACCATTTTTTTCAGCATAAAGAGTATTATTAAACATAGGCTTAAGAATATTTCCACAAGGACTACTAAATACCTGTAACTCTTTATCAATAACTTGAGTTGATTTAGTTAACAGTATCTGAGGAGATTTTTTCAAAGCTAGTTCTACTCCCACAGGATAGTCTTTTCCAAAGGCCTTTATTGTGTGTGCTGAAAAAGCATCAGGACGAGTATAAATCTTGGAGTTAGCATTTAACTTTAGAAATGTATTCATCCCACCACCATGATCCATATGTCCGTGTGAAAGGAAAGCAGTATCTACATTAGATAAATCAACTCCTAAAACATCAGCATTTTTCAATAAAGTAGAACCATCCGGTCCAAAATCAAAAAGAATACAATGGTTTATAGTTTGTATATATAAACTTAACCCATGCTTAGATTCACAATTAGGATTAATAGTATTATTTTCTACCAAAACAGTTATTTTCATCACAATTCCCCCTATGAAATTCTATTTATAAATCTTATTAGAAAACTTTATACTAAAGTTAGTCTCATATAACTTAATATTATTATACTAGTATTTAATTATCTTGTTCGCTCTGTTCTGACAAACTTTAGTCCCAAATAGACATCTCAAAATTTCTTTTTAAAATCTACCTTTTCTTAGGGAAATCTCCATTTTGGTGTTAATGATATCAATATGCTAAGTCCGGTTTTTACGCTTTTATAATTATTTAAGATTCTTTTTTCTAGCTTTATGTTTTCTATGTTCGTACTTTTGCCAGTAAACATGTTTTTCATCGAACTGAGTTCTTGGCTCTTTTTCTTCATCTGGATATCCTAAATATATAACTGCTAGTGGTATAACTTTCTCTGGCAAATCTAATATTTTATATAAAGGTCTTGCAGCACTTTCAACAGGATGTAATCCAATCCAAACTGAACCTAACCCCATACTAGTTGCTGCTAATAAAATGTTTTCAATGGAGGCACTGCAATCTTGAATCCAATAATCCCTAACTGGTCCTGACATTGATAATTTCATATTCCCACAGACAACAATCATTGCCGGTGCGTTATATTGTCCAAAATATAAACTTTTTCTTACTTCATTTTTTATATTATCCTCTGTAATAATAATATACTCCCAAGGTTGTGTGTTACATGCACTAGGAGCTGCCATTCCTGCTTTTATCAAAGTTAGTAATGTTTCATCGTCTACTGTTTTATCAATAAATTTTCTTATACTTCTTCTTTTATATATACATTCAATTACATCCATATTCTCATATACCCCATCTATATTAAATTAAATCTATTGTGTTTTATTTCTGAATATAATTATAGCCTCATCAATTATCTTGACATCTTATCTAAACTTAAATACTTTTAAATAAAATTGATTCTACATTTTTCACTTGGATTTTAAATTGTTTACTAGTTATATTAGTTATCATAACTATTTGTACATTCTCATCTGGGAAGATATTGTTTGCTGAAAAAAATCCAGGTATTCGACCACTATGAGATATTCTTTTTACTATTTTGTCATTAAAATTTAAGTTATTTATAAATACACCATACCCATAATATCCATCTTTGCCTGCTGAAATATGCCTTTCAGTCATTTTGTTTAATAGAGATTTATCAATAACATTTCCATTAATTAAAGCCCTGTTCCAAATGTACAAATCTTCAACAGTTGAATACAATCCGCCAGCAGCAAATGGTACGCTCATATCAATAAAGCTTGAATTTACAATATGCTCATCATTATTATAAATTTTCAAATCATAACCACTAGCTCTATTTTTAATTATTTTAGTATTGCTATCATATCCTGAATTATTCATTGATAATTTTTCAAAAAAGTTTTCTCTAATATACTCCTCATAAGTTTTATTAGTGGTCTTTTCTATAATGTCGCCTAATAAAGTATATCCTGAATTAGAATATTTATAGTTTGTTCCTGGTTCAAAATCATAAGGTAAATGTTTAAAGTTATTTATTAAATCTATTGTCTTATGACTTTTTCTCATAATGTTAGAGAACTCTTCAATGTCGGTATAATTAAAGACTCCCGCTGTATGAGTTAATAAATTATGAATGGTTATACTTTTTCCCTTTGGATAATCATTCATATATTTATCTAAAGTATCAGTTAAATTCAACAATCCTTTATCATATAGTTGTAATATTGCTGCAGCTGTAAATTGTTTAGTTATAGAACCAATTCGAAACTTTGTCACATTAGTATTTTCAACATCCAATTCAAAATTTGCCATGCCAAAGCCTTTGCTTATTAATTTTTTATCATTTATTGATACTAATATAGATCCATTAAAATTTTCTTTATATAGATAATTTTCAATTTCTAATTTTACTTGATTTAAAAGATTTTCATTAACCATAATTTTTTAGAAAAAGATTGATACTTATTTCTATCTTTTCCATACCCCTTTCTTGAATTATAAGTAGCTAAAGTCTAATATTATTTAAATCTGCTTTAAAATAAAAATTATTTATTACACCCTTTAAAAATACTTCTATATATAACTTTTATATTTAATTACTTAGTTGTAAATCTTTTTATAGAATCATAAATAACCAATATTCCAATAATAAATGATACTGTTCTCATAATAAAATCACTAATTAATAAACCACCTAATAAGTAAGTAACATTATAAAAATGACCTGTAATTATACTTGGACCCAATATAATTGTAATGCCTAAAAGACAATTAATTAATAATATAATAATTTTTTGAATATTTAACTTCATTTAGTTCCTCCTAACATTTCAAATAAAAATTAATCATATTTTAATATTGCATAATTATCAGCTATAGAAGATAATTATGCTATTTTAGTAAATTATAAAATAACTGATATTTACTTAATTTATCAATTCTATCAATTATAATTTAAAGCATTTCCTTATATATTTCTCTATTTCAAGAAATTCACCTCCTAAACTTTCTTATTTCTTTACTTAATTTGTCTAATTTTTTATAATAAAAAAGGTCTCCATCCATAAAGGACGAAGACCTGTATTTCCAACTTTTAGGCTTAATTTTACGCCTATGATTAATATCCTGTAGTATTAACAACTTGTTTTTTCACACTTCTTTTCAAACCCATGTAACCAATTAAATTTTAGATAGTAAATTAAAAAAATTACAGAACTTAAAAACCAGGTCAATGGATATGCCCAAAATATCATTCTTATTTCAGGTATAAAATGTGTAGCCACTGTTACATAAATTACTCTTATAATGCACCAGCAACACAACATTACAATCATTGGAACAATAGCTTTTCCTGCACCCCTTAAAATTCCTGCTACACAATGAGAAAATGCAAGAAGAAAGAAAAATAACGAAATTGTCCTTGCTTGAGCCGTACCATATTGAATAACTTCTGGTTCACTATTAAAAAGTGCAACAAGTTTTGGTGCTGTTAAAAAGAAAATTATGCCAATGACTTCCGCAAGAATAATTGAAACAATTATTCCAAAATATGTTCCTTTTTTAGCACGTTCATATTTTTTTGCACCAAGGTTTTGGCTAACAAATGTTGTCATAGAAAAAGCAAAGCTCGTAATTGGAATAAATACAAATCCTTCGATTTTAGAATATGAACCACAGCCTGCCACTGCAACAGCACCAAAAAAATTTATATTTGATTGCACAACAATATTTGCAAGGGCAATAACAGAATTTTGTATACCTGCTGGTATCCCCATATGAAGAATTTGTTTAAGCATATCTAAGTTTAAACGTATTTTACTAAAAGTTACTTTATAAATATCTTTTGTACGAACAAGATGATAAAATGCTAGTACAACACTTACTGCTTGAGAAATAACAGTTGCTATTGCAGCACCACCAATTCCCATTTTAAAAACTGCAACAAATAATAAATCTAATACAACATTTACAATTGATGAAACAATAAGATAGTACAGTGGATGTTTGCTATCACCTACTGCTTGAAAAATACCACTTGCAGTGTTATACATAACAACTGTTAAAATTCCACCAAAATAAATTCTCACATATAAAACAGCATTAGGAAATACTGACTCCGGTGTTCCCATAAGCCTTAATATTTGAGGTGAAAATACTGTTCCTACTAAAGTTAATATAATTCCTGATATAATTCCAAAGGCAATAGATGTATGAATTGCTGTTTGTACATTTTCTTTTTCATTTGCACCAAAATATTTTGAAATAACAACACCTGCACCCATAAAAATTCCACCAAATAACCCAACTAGTAAAAATATAAGTGAACCAGTAGAACTTACTGCTGCTAATGCATCTCTTCCTACAAAATTACCAATTACTAATGAATCAACTATATTGTATAACTGCTGAAATAAGTTTCCCCAAAAGATTGGCAATGCAAATCTAATAATTTTTTTACCTATTGATCCGTTTGTCATTAATACTGCATTTGATTCCATATAATCTGTCACCCACTCTCAAACAACCACTTGTTCATTATTTCTAATTTAATCATATACACTATTTTTCAGCCATATAAACAATAAATGAAAAATTATATAAAATACATTTAAATTAAATAATTTTTCTTAGCACTATTTAAAAACTATAACATTATTTTACAAAATAATCAATTTCATAAAAAGAGTAGATAATCAAAGTAAGTATCTTACAACTTGATATATACATACAAGGGTTAACGCAAAAAACAAAATTATATTTCCAATAATTACTTTATTGTCATGTTCATTTCTAGACATCTTATATTTTAAATAAATTAAAGTTAAAAACACTAAAGCTAACCCAGACAAAATAATTCTAAATATATACATATACAATTTAATATTTTCAATAGTAATTATAAAAACTGGGATATAAAAAAATAAATATAATTTGTAATATCCTTTTTTATCTAGAATATCTTCTTGTAAACCATATAAAAATTCATTATTCATAAAACCATACCCTTTCAAAGCCATAATAGTTTCAATTTATAAATCTTTTAATAACATTTGAATTTCTTCTTCTACAAGAGTTCTATATTGTCCTTTTTTTAGAGTTTCATCTAAAGTTAACCCTCCAATTGAAACCCTCTTTAGGTAGATTACATAACATCCAACTGCTTTTAGCATGCGCTTTACTTGATGTTTACGCCCTTCAGAAATTATAAGATATCCAGATACAACTGGTTGATTATAGCGATTTGAATCTATGTTATAAAATTTTTTAATGTCCATTTCCTTTTCAAATTCTTTATAAGTTCCATTTCTAATTATATTTATTTTTGCAGGCTTAGTTAATGGTTCATCTTTACCTATAGAAAGTCCCTTTTCTAATTTATTAACATCATCTTCTGTTAGTGAACCTAATGCTATAAAAAAGTACTTCTTTTCAACATGTTTTTGTGGACACATTAAATGATGTTCAAAATCACCATCATTAGTAAAAAGCAATAATCCCTCTGTATCCTTATCTAATCTTCCAACATGGAATACTCCATTCATATCAACTTCATCAAAATAATCAATGACTGTTTTATTAACTTCGTCTTTTCTTGCAGTAATACATCCTGCTGGTTTATGAAACATGTAATACACCTTTCCAGGGTGAACAACTAATTTATCAAAATACTCAATAACATCCACATTTTCATTAATATCTATTGCTGGTTCTGTTACAACTTGTCCATTTACTTTTACAGAACCTTCTTTAATATAAATACGAACATTTTTTCTACTTCCAATTGATGATTCTGCTAAAAATTTATCTAATCTCATGCTTCTCCTTTTCTTATCCTTTGTAAAATAGATTTAAGTGTAAATCAACTATTTTAATATACACCACTTTTATTTCTCAGTAAAGATATCTAAATTTAAACTTTCTTTCTAAAAATAAGTATTTATAATGCCTATTCAGTATATATGCATTTTTACAAATTTCAATACATATCTTTAATTATATGAACAATATAATTTTCTTAATAATTAAGTGGATTCTAAAAATTTATAATTAGGGGGTGTATTTATGTTTTTTTATGAATCATTACCTTTTACAAGTTGGCTCATGTGGTTAGTAGTATTTTTGGTGTTAATTGGACTAAATGAATTAGGTCGTAGATCTAAATATGGTGGAATTTTTCTTTTTGTTGTATTACCAATAATTCTTACTTTTGCTATATGGCCAAAAACTACTGAAGGTACAAGTGTAAATGACTGGTTCCATTATGCTAAAGTATATTCTGCACTTGCAGGATGTATTGGTTTTTGGATTATTCGTCATGTTAAAGATGTAAGTACTAAAAAATGGGTTTTATGCTTTCCACCACTTATTTTAGCTATTAATATTTGTGAAGCAGTAGCTCGTGATTTTCAAATCTATGGATTACATCTTAATAAAGAAATATTCGAAGGAATGATGACTTTAAGTGGACCTTGGAATATTATGAATGGAATTGCTGGAATATTAAATATTATTACTATTACAGGCTGGTTTGGAATATGTATTAGTAAAGATAAAAGTAAAGACATGTTATGGCCTGATATGCTATGGTTTTGGATTGTAGCATATGATATTTGGAATTTTGCATATACTTATAATTGTTTACCTGATCATTCATGGTATTGCGGTTTAGCACTATTATTAGCTCCTACCTTTGCTGCTTTCTTTATAAAAAAAGGTGCTTGGTTACAACATCGTGCACAAACACTTGCATTATGGTGTATGTTTGCAATGACCTGTCCGAGCTTTATTGATGAATCACAGTTTGCAGTTAGATCATCACATAATTCAACTGCATTATTTATTGTAAGCTTAATAGCACTAATAGCAAATATAGCAGTATTTATATACTATGCTTATAAAATAGTTAAAACAAAACGTAATCCTATTAAAGGAGAACTTTATACTGATCTTAATAGTTATAAAGAAATTAAAGCATTATCTGAGTAATGTTATTATAATTTTAAGAGTGCCATAAAAAATTGAGAAATATTTTATGGCACTCTTTTATTTTAATTATATAATTTAATAAATTTAAACATAAATTTTATTCTATTTTATATTTATAGGTTTTAATTTTTTTATTCCTTTATAACCCCAATAAATTATGATTATTGCTATTATGTAGAATATATTTATAGATATAATTGTTATATTATTTAATATCTTTGATAAGAGTATCAAAATAATAATTAATCCACTTATACTACATCCAAATATAAAATTAGAGAATTTAGAAAATTTCTTTTTAGAGAGAGTAAAACTATTTTTCCCTATATAGTTTATTACTACACAGGATACTAAAATAATCAGAGCAGTTTTAACTAATATATCTAATGTGTAATTATAGTTTAAATGTAAATTTCCCTTTACTAATTTAGGTAAATATAAAAAAAGAAAATCTATAGTACACATTATACAAAATCCCTCTATTATTATAGTTAAGTACTCTTTTAACTTTTCCAAAATAGATTTTTTAGGATTTACAGCTGAGATTATATCATCTGTAAATTTTTTGTAATCACTTCCAATTACGTCGTCTATAGACTTTCCTTGTCCTTGCCAATCTAAAAACATTCCTAATATATCATTACTAATTTCATCTTGTTCACATTCACTTAGATCGCTTACTCTTAAATAGCAAATTATATCTGTAAATATTTTATCATTTTCTTTTGTTAAATTTTCACTTAATTTATAAACTTTATCTATCATATTTATACATTCTCCTTGTCATAATTCTCAAATATGTTATTGATACTATTTCTAAGTTCTTTCCAATTTTCATAGAAATTGTTTAACTCATTTTTTCCTAAAAAAGATAAACTATAATATTTTCTCTTAGGTCCTAAAACAGACTTTTTTTTCACTGAATTTACAAATCCATTTTTCTCTAATCTTAAAAGTAATGGATATATGGTCCCTTCACTCACCTCCTCAATTCCATAGTCTTTTAACTTCTCTGCTATTTCATAACCATAAACTTCACCATCGTTTATAATTTTAAGAATGCATCCTTCTAAAAGCCCTTTAAAAAATTGTGATTTTTCTCCCAAAATTCAAACCTCCATTAACTATATTGTATTGCAAGTTACTACTACATTGTATTACAAGATAGTATGGTTGTAAAGTTTTTCTTATTATTACTAAGGAATAATTTAATAATGATATAATAAATTACAGGGGGATTTATTATATGAGTAGTTCAATTAAGGAAATTATTATTAAATTTATTTTTGTTTTTTTATTTCTTTGTATTATTGGTTATTTTATAAAATGGTTAGAAATTAATTTTACTAAGGCATTAGCAATATCTCTTGGTATAGGATTAGTTGATTTTGTAACATACACTATAAAAAATTCTAGAAATAAAACAAATTTTTAAATTCAAAAAGAGTGCTCTCCTACTGAGATGCACTCTTTAAAATAAATTTAAACTTCAATTAACAACTTTTTTTTCTTTTCAGTAAATTCTTCGTCTGTTAAAATTCCTTCTTCTTTTAATCTAGACAATTCTCTAAGTTTTTCATACACTGTAGTGCAATTATCTATTAACTTAGAATTATTTTCATTATTAACAAATTGTATTTCTTTTTCAGGAATTAAATCTTTTAGTATATCATAGGCTGATATATGAAAAAATAACTGCTCATATTTATTATTATTAATAAATTCAAGTGTAATCTCCTCTTTTTTAGATTTAGAGTCCTTTGATGTTATTATCTCATTATGAATTTTTCTATTCTGTTTTAAAAAATGTAAAATATCATCTCTATGAATTTCTAATAATTTTATTATTATAGAATGATATTTATTAGCAAAACATAATTTATCATCTTTAATCCATACATATAATTCAGTATTATTAATCATTTTTATTAAGGAAGATCTGTTACAAACAACTGTCTTTGCTGTTTCAGGTACACCATTTTTTATTATTTGCTCATTCAATACTTTTTCTAAATTATATTTTTCTAGTTTAATGTTATACTCTTTTAGTCTATTTTCAAATTTAGTCTTATATATTGTCTTATTTAATGTAAAGTTTATTAATAAACAAATTGTAGGAATTATAATCGGAGGAATTATGATTAAAATTATAACTATAATTTTCCATGATCCATCGCTTAACCCTAAATCTATACAAAAAAAGTTATAAAATTTTTCTTGTATGGAATCCACGAACAAAATTAGTAATGAGAATATCCCCCCAATAATAAATCCCAAACAGCCAGGTGCAACGCCCATATAATCCGGTGGAGTTGGTTCAGTATCTAATTTACTCATTTTAAATCCCCCTATTTTTATTAACTATGTATTAAATTATATATATGAATAAAATGACGATAAAATTACTTATTATAGCTAGATACTTATGCAATTAAAAACATAATTATTTTACTGGATAAAATTTCATTATAAAAGCAGTTAATAAAATTTTAATAATTTTATTAACTGCTTTGCTATACATTATTTAAGACAATCTATTAAAGATTTTACTGCTTTTTCTGAAATTCCACCGCCAGCTTTAATTATTGTATTACCAGATTTCTTATTAATAACATCTTTTTGCATGTTATTTAGGTCTTCACCAACAATAATTACTGGGGAACTATTTAATGCTGCTATAGTTCCTGATGTTAATGCATCAACTAACACTGCTCCTTTGGATATATAAACTTCATCTAATTTGTCATTAAAAAATTTATCTATAACAATTGCATTAGTTTCATATCTATCATTTCCACCTAACCTATTATTATTAACATCTTCAGATGTAATTAAATTTACTTTATCTAAAACATTATTACTTACTACGCCTATTCCACCAATAATATACGCACTTTGTAAATCTTTTAATTTAAGCCACTTATAAGTATTTTCTGAAATATTCTCTTTTTCAACTAAAATAATTGGCATTTTATCTCTTCCTGCCACTGATGAAATTGATAATGCATCTGCCTCTCCTTTTCCATTGCTAACTACTATTTCTTTTATGCTATAACAATTTTCATCTATATATTGAGCAATTTTTAATGATGTATCATATCTATCTTCTCCACCAAGTCTTTTTATATTATCTATACCTAATTCTTTAAGTTCTTTTTCTACTTCAGTATTGATTACACCAGTTCCACCAGCTATAATCACATTTTTTGCGCCTAATCTTTTAATTTCATTTTTAGTTGACATTGGAATACTATCAGTTTTAGATAATAATATTGGTGCTGACTTATATGAAGCAAGAGGAGTTACTGCTAATCCATCAGCTAATGATTGTCCATTAACTATAACTACTGTATCAGTTGAACTAAACTCTAATTCACTAAGTTTAACCGCAGTGTCATATCTATTATCTCCTTGTGCTGATTTAATTAAGATATCTCTTGCAACAACAGTTATAATTACATCTTTATTCACAACATTTCCATCACTGTCTGTTACACTGTAAGTTAATTTATAATTTCCAATCTTATTTGTATCAACATCACCAACAACCTTTATCTTAGAAGTAATATCACCATCTTCTTCATCTATTGCTGTTACTCCATCCATTTTATCAAACTTATCTCCAACTTTTATTGTTGAATCATTCACATTTAATAAAGGTTTTTCATTACTTATTACCTTTACTTTTATTTTTTTAGTTACTTCTTCGTCTTCACTATCAACAACTTTATATATAACCTCATAGTCACCAATTTTATTTATATCTACTGTATTTTTTATCACTTCTAATTTACTTGTTATATCGCCATCTTCTTCATCAAATGCAGTAGCATAATCTAACGGTGTAAATGTTTCTCCTTTATTTAATGTTATATCAGATGCTGTAATTATAGGAGAAGCATTAGGATTAATTCCATTATTACTTATATCATCTTCTTCAGATGTAATTGTTAAAATAACACTATCAGATTTATCACCATTAGAATTAACACTATATAACTCAACAGTTATGTAACTACTAATTGTATTTATATTAAAATAGAAATTTTTATCTTCACCTATATATTTCTTTGCACTATCATTACCTAATTTTATATAAACCGTATTTCCTGGCATTGCACGACCGGATATTCCTATACTTGCCCTATACATAGTTCCAATTATAACTTGAGATTTGCTTATATTGGCAACATATGGTCTTTCAACTGAATCTTTAGCTTCTTTACCATTTTTTAAATCAATAGTATCTACTACTTGTGTGTTTTCTAAATTATTGTTTGTTATAATGTTTTCTTTAGCTAATACCTCGACTGCAGAAAACGTATTCATAAAAATTAATGCTGTAAGCATTATACTAATTTTTCTTCTTTTCATCATATCCCCCTAAATTTAAACTTATTTTTTATTTCCAAAGACAGTTTACCATTTTAAATATTTTATGTCAAATAATTAAATTTTTTACATATTATTCATGTATTTTTTTAAAATCCAAGCTTCATTATAGTTATAAAATTTAAATTTATTCAATAACCTTAAAATATTTTTATACAAAATGTAGTGTTGAATTCTAAGTTATTTGGAGCATGTCTCACTATTTTATGTATCCAAGTTTTTGCAATGTATAATTTAAAAAGTTAACTTGGAACCCCATGTGCGTAAAGCTAAGCCACTTTATTCCAATAAAATATCTTCCTTTTAAGCTTTTACTACATTATGTAATAATAAAGAATTTAAATAAGCTATTCATTGAAAATTGCTTTAGAAACTCTTATAGATTTTCATTTGATTGTTTTGACCTAATCCAAGGACGGATTAGCCGGTGCACCAGACAAGGACGTCGCTTCTCCGGGTAGTCATAAAAATCAGATAAAAATATATTTAGAGTTTCTTTGAAATTTTCACAGACTAGCATTTTAATTTTTTTCATTATTACTTTTTAACACTATAAATTTAGAATTTTTAGGCTTAGCTTTACGCCTATACTTGGAACCCTATATTAGTTAGAATAATTACTTGTATATCATATTTTAAGAAAACATGATTTATTTTAAAAAATCTCTATGTGAAACATCTAAATTTTCAATATTATTTATTTTTATATCTATACTACCGCTAGCATTTTTACCAACTACCCTAACAAAATATTTTTCATTTTTTATAGCATCAAATTCTATATTTGATTTCTTATCTAATTCATTATTTTTATCTATTATATTATAATCAGAATCTAAAATCACAGTATAACATTTTCCACTATTAATCTTACTATTATCATCTATAGTTATTCTATTATTTTTTTAGCACTTAACTCTATTAAATCCCAAGTGCCAGTAAGCCCTGTAAAGTTAAAATTTATTCCATTAGGAGTATCATTCAAATCATCCATTAATTTAACTTTTAGTTCATCTGGATTCTTGCATGATAAGTACCTGTCTGAACCAATATACAAATTAGTATTTTTATAAAAAATACCTCCTATTAATGGAATTGTTATTAAAATCAATACATAAATAATTTTAAATTTATTTTTCTTTATATTTTTCATAATTATCAAACTCCCATTTTTACAATACTTATTTCTATAATATATGAAAGTTTAAAGCCCTAAAGACTTATTTTATTTTAATAAATCTTTAGAGCTATTTTTTGTAAAATATTATAGAATTTAATTTTAAAACATTTACATGTTTGTCGTTATATTATTTTCTTTATATTCTTTAGTAAATATAAATGGTACAAAAACAATAGCATTAATTGCTATTCCCAATAATAACATTTTCAATGTAAAGTTAGATTCATAACTTCCACCAGAAAGAGCAACTGATACAGCATTGTTTGTTAAATGAATTAATATTGGAGTCCATAAATTTTCAGTTTTCATATATGCATACCCTAAGAATATTCCTAGAAGTATACAATAAGCTATATGAAATATAACACAATGTATCGGTGTTTTGGGGCTATATAATGTAAAACAAAGTGGTAAATGCCATATTCCCCAAATTGGCCCTAATATTAAAACTCCTAGTTTTTTCCCAAAAATACTTTGTAATCTTGGTTGAAGATATCCCCTCCATCCAAATTCTTCTCCAAAAAATATAATGAAAGAAAAAACTACATTAAAAAATAAGCTTAAAGGTAGAAAAACTAAGGTGAAAATTAAAGTTGAAACTTTAAAAGAATCATCCGGCTGCACTATTAAACTTACACCTGCCCTTATTATAAACAGACCAACAAATATCAATAAAACTATAACAACTTTTTTAAAATTTTTACCAATTTCTAAATTTAAACCTTCAAAATCTTTATTTTTGTTAGAAAATATAACAATAGAAGAAGCAACACTAGCTATGGCAATAATACCTTGGATAGTAAAACTTAAAACTTTAGGATTATTACTAAAGAAAAAAGTACATATAAATAAAGCACAAATAGAAATTATAGTAGTTGCTATAAAAATATTAAAAAATATATTTACCGGTTTGCTAAGCTTTTCTTTATTAAAATATTTTATAGTAATAATTGTAGCAAATGCTGGATACAGCATTTGAACTGCACCAAAATACTGAATGTTTTCTGAAGGCATTTTTTCATATAGTACAAAAAGTATGATTCCAATTAAAGCTGTAATAGCAAAATTGATTGCTAAAGCTATAGAAATCTCTTTTTTTACATTTGATGAATAGTTGTTCATTGAATCACGCTCCCTTATTTTATTGTATCAACTATATAACTATTTTACATAAAATTTCACATTTTTACAATAAATTCAATTGATTTTTAAAATTGTTTATTTATTTTTTTCCTAAATCTTAATTTCTAATTAAATATATTTCTCAACTAATAATAAGGATTTCATGTGTATTTTTAGTGTGATAAAAGTATTTATATCTACACATGTAAATAATTAAATATTTATTTAGGTATTACTATAGGGTTCCAAGTTAAGTTTTAAAGTTATTCATTTATCAAATGAGAAAACTCAAATTAATATTTTGTCAATAACTAACAGATTATTTTAGTTAAGAGTGAATAGTGAACAGTTGTGGCTATTACTACTCACTTCGTTCCTAGTAATTCTCAACGTATCTTTTTATAAACTTGCAAAGCAAATTATATTGATAGATTTTTTAAAATCATTTTGAGAAAGTGGTTGCCACTTTCATCCTTAATTCTTAATTCATAACTAACTATATTTGTACTTATTTTTCTCAACTGATAACAAAAATTTAATGAATAAGTTTAAATTTGAGCTTGTTCCCCTATACTTTTCTTATATTCTTTAGTAAATATAAATGGTACAAAAATAATAACATTAATTGCTATTCCTACTAATAATGTTTCTAATTCAAAAGTTGCTTCGTAATTTCCACCACTAAACATTCCTGCAAATTTATTATTTATTAAATGAATTAATATTGGTGTCCAAAGGTTTTCAGTTTTCATATATGCATACCCTAAAAATATACTTAAACAAGTACAGCTAATAATATACCAAATCACACAATATATCGGTGTTTTTGGGCTATATAATGTAAAACAAAGTGGTAAATGCCATATTCCCCAAATTGGCCCTAATATTAAAACTCCTAGTTTTTTCCCAAAAATACTTTGTAATCTTGGTTGAAGATATCCCCTCCATCCAAACTCTTCTCCAAAAAACATAATGAAAGAAAAAACTACACTAAAAAATAAGCTTACGGGTAGAGAAACTAAGGTGTTAATTAGATTTGAAATTTTAAAGGAATCGTCCGGTTCTACTATAAATCCTACACATACACTTACTATAAATAAACCAACAAATATTAATAAAACTATAACAATTTTTTTAAAATTCTTACCAATTTCTAAATTTAAACTTTCAAAATCCTTATTTTTGTTAGAAAATATAACAATAGTAGAAGCAACACTAAATATGCCAATAATACCATTTATAATAAAACTTAAAACTTTAGGATTATTACTAAAGAAAAAAGTACATATAAATAAAGCACAAATAGAAATTATAGTAGTTGCTATAAAAATATTTAAAAATATATTTATCGGTTTGCTAAGCTTTTCTTTATTAAAGTATTTAATTGTAATAATTGTAGCAAAGGCTGGATACAGCATTTGGACTACAGCAAAATCAGAAGTACTAGAAGTACTAGTTGTTGGTATTTTTTTATATGCTACAACTAATATAATCCCCATTAAAGCTGTAATACCAAAATTAATTATTAAAGCCATAGAAACTTCTTTTTTTGCATTTGATAAATAATTGTTCATTTAATTACGCCCCCTTATTTTAAAGATATCAACTATATAACTATTTCACATAAAATTTCACTTTTTTATAATAAATTCAATGTGTATTTTTAGTGATAAAACTATTTATATCTACACTTGTAAATAATTAAATATTTATTTGGGTATTGCTACTTTTCTTATATTCTTTAGTAAATATGAATGGTACAAAAATAATAACATTAATTGCTATTCCTACTAATAATGTTTTTAATTCAAAAGTTGCTTCGTAATTTTCACCACTAAAAATTCCTGCAAAATTATTATTTATTAAATGAATTAATATTGGTGCCCATAAATTTTCAGTTTTCATATATGCATATCCTAAAAATATACTTAAAAGTATACAATGGGCTATATGTGCTATAACGCAATATATCGGTGTTTCTGGACTGTATAATGTAAAACAAAGCGGCAAATGCCATATTCCCCAAATTGCTCCTAATATTAAAACTCCTAATCTTTTTCCAAAAATACTTTGTAATCTTGGCTGAAGATATCCCCTCCATCCAAATTCTTCTCCAAAAAACATAATAAATTCAAAAAATAAACTAAAAACTAATGAAACTGGTAAAGTAATTAGATGTATAATTAAGGTGGAAAACTTAAAAGTAGTACTATTATCACCTACTAGAGCTATACACGTTGTTATCATAAATAAACTTATAAAAATTAATAAAATTATAACAACTTTTTTAAAATTTTTAGTAAATTTTAAATTAAATTTTTTAAAGGAATTATTTTCGTTGGAAAATATAAGCATGATAAAAATGATATTGGATATAGTAATAATCCCCTGTATAATACAGCTTAAAATTTCAGGATTATCATTAAAGAAAAAAGTACATACTAGTAATGAAATAATAGAAACTATAGTAGTTGCAATAAATACATTGAAAAATATATTTAATTCTTTATCAATTTTTCCTTTATTAAAATATTTAATTGTAATAATTGTAGCAAAGGCTGGATACAGCATTTGGACTGCAGCAAAATCATAAGTACTAGTTGTTGGTGTTTTTTTATATGCTACAACTAATATAATCCCCATTAAAGCTGTAATACCAAAATTAATTATTAAAGCCATAGAAACTTCTTTTTTTGCATTTGATAAATAATTGTTCATTTAATTACGCCCCCTTATTTTTGTAAATTATATAATTATTTTACATAATGTTTTATAAAATTACAATTTATTCAATTAACGTTATAAACTATATTTTAAATAAAGTTTATGATATCTATTTAATTAAGTTCATATTATCTAAAGTAGAAAAGTGACTATATTTAGAATAAGTTTTTTCATTCTAATATAGCCACTTTTTATTACTTTTATATTTCAAATTTTTCTATTATTTCATGTAACTTTTTAGATATATTTTTAAGTTCCTCTGAATAATTAAGTAAAGTTTTCATCTTTATGTTTTGCTCATCAGTAGCTGCTGATACTTCTTCTGTTGCTGCTGCAGACTCTTCTGAAACTGCTGATATAGATTGGATATTTTGAATAAATTCATTTTTAGCTACATTCATTTGTTTTAAATTATCATTTACTTGATTTATCAATATTTTTAGATTTGATATTTCCATATTTATATTTGTAAACACTTCAAAGGTACTTTCCACATTCTCATTTCCTTTATTTATAGTTATATTGGTATTATTAATATCCTTTACAACTTTATCTATATCATTAATGTTTAATTTTATTATACTTTCAATTTCAGAAGCTGATTGTGATGACTGTTCTGCAAGCTTTCTTATCTCTTCTGCTACAACTGCAAATCCTTTACCACTTTCCCCTGCTCTTGCTGCTTCTATACTTGCATTTAATGCTAATAAATTAGTTCTACTTGTTATAGATTTTATAGTATCTAATATAATATTTATTTTTTGAGAATTATCTTGTAATATTTTTGAACGTTCCACTGTTAATTCTATATTTTTTGTAATATCATTTTGCATATCTTTAAGTTGTAATATTACTTGTTTACCTTTTTTAACAGAATCCATTGTATTATTAGACTTTGTTATTACTTCTTGAGAATACTCAACAGATGCTTTAACTCTATCACCTAATTCTAAAGATAAATTAACAGTTTTTTCTAATGATGATGATTGTTCTATTGCTCCTTTTGATATTTCCCCCATAGCTTGAGCTATATTACTACTTATATTGTCTGATTCCTGTGATATGCTAGTTAATTCATTAGACTTATCATAGACTTCTTTAGATGTATTAAATGCATTATTTAAAAGTAAAACTATATCTTCTATCATCATATTGGTTCCGTTAGCAATCTCCAAAAACTCTTTATTGTCAATTTTAGATGTATCAATTTTTTCTTTAAAATTCCCATTTTTACAATTATATAAAACATCTACTATTATTTTAGATGCTTTAGTTATCTTTCTAGAGAAGATAATGGTTAATATTATAGCTATTATAAATATTAACATTGTTATTATAATAGTGAATTTAATATTTGAAAGAGTTAGTTTATATATATCATCATTGGATATAAACCCATATAATGAATAATTTGTGTTTTTGTTTTCTAATTTTTTTACAATATAATTTTCTCCATTTAAATTGATTGTAGATTCATCTTTTATAGACTTTAAATTCTCACCATAACTCTCTTGAGATAAGCTTTTCATCAAAAATTCTTCTTTGCTACTAGCTATTATATTATCGTCATTATATGCAACAATTAAAAATCCATTATTACCAATCTTACAATTAGAAACTATTTCTGATAACTTAGAAAGCTGTATATCTATAGCTAAAGCACCTTGTATTTCTCCTTTATCATTAGTAACTTTTTTTGATATAGTTATTATATTTGTTGATGTAAATGCATCTAAATAAGGTGGAGTAATAGCTATGCTTTCTGAATTTTGTGCATCTATATACCATTGTCTTGTTCTTGGATCATAATTTGATAGCTCCTTTTTAGGATATAATAATGTTTCTCCTTTAATTGACCCCATATATACAGAAGACACATTTTCATTATTATCTTTTATACTTTTAAATACCTTTAACGTTTTTTCCTTAAAGATATCTTCTTTAAAGCTATCTATTATATATGGATCCTGTGATAAAATTTCTATAAATTCTGTATTTTTTAGAACTAATGTTTCAATCTCTTTTTCGACTGATAGTATATTTTTATAAGTTTCATTTATAAAAACAGTTTTTGATGCAGAATATTGAGCTTTATTTAACCCTAATCCAAGTAAGCAGATAGGAATAATACTTGTTAAAATAACCATTACAATTAATTCTGTTTTTAATGTACGTATTTTCTTTTTTCTCACAATTCTCCCCTCCCAAGTATTAAAATATTTTCTATGTTATCTATATTTATCGTTGTTTTAAAATTTTATTTTATATTATCTAATATTATATTTATATTGTTTACAATTTATTATATAAAAAATAGACTACCTAACATTAGGTAGTCTAAAAAACATATACTTTTATTGATCAACAACTATAGTGTCAAATATTTTATCATGCCATGCTTGATTATCTTTATCAATAAATATCCATATATAGCCTAAACCAAAAAACAATCCTGATACCTGTTTTCCAATTAATTCTCTTAAAACCATCTTCAAAAATCCCACTGGTTGACGAGTTCTTTTATCTAAAACTTTCATCTTCAAAATTGCTTTCCCCATTGAAGTACTTTTACTCCAGAAGTAAAATTGTATTATTATTGTAGATAATATTAATACCCCTATATAAACTGCATATAATCCACTAAAAAAGCTATTTATATTTTCGGTATCTGCAATAAATATACTAGGTAATCCTATAAAAAGGCTTATTATAAGTGCTAATATAAAACTGACTAAAATATCAAGAATATAAGCCAAAAATCTTCTTCCTGGTGATGAAATCATATTTAACACCCTTTCTCTTTTACTTTTAAATAGTATTCCACTAAAAAAGGTGTTTTAATAAGGAAATATTATGAAAACAATTTAATAATCTACATCTATTACACTTACTTATTTTTACAAAAATCTCTTCATTTCTATAAATTCTGTTTCTTCTCCATTTACATTCCATATAAATTCTTCTAAAATTTCAAATCCTAAATTACTATATAGTTTTATTGCTCTTTTATTAAATTTAGCAACTAATAAATATATTTCATTGAATTTGTAGTTCTCCTTAGCAAATTTGAGTATAAATTTTAATACTTCATCACCCATTCCTTTTCCAGTTAAGTCTGGTCTCATTTGTACCCCAAAATTAAATTTTACGTTATCATCATCAAAATAGAAACAACAATTTCCTATTAATTTATTTTCTTCATTATACATAACAAATGTATCCTTTTCATTATGTATATTTAATGCCCATTGCTGTTTTTCTTTTGTTTTATCATTGTCATAAAATGAATAAATACCTTCATATCTCCATGTAGCTATGTCTTTTCCATCATACTTATTTGGTTTTCTAAATTCAATATTCATAAAAAAGCCTCCCTAAAATAAAAACTTTATACATATTTTAGCATTTAGCTTTGACTATTTAAATCTTAAAAACAGTTATTAACTAAAGTTGAGACTACCTATAGAGTTGCAAATTTATATAAAATAGATTAGTTGTATATCTAAATTATTTTAGATTATTGCATTATTAAATTTCACAAAAAAAGAAGAAGAATTTTACTTCTTCTTACAATCTAACTTAAAAAACTTTTACTTATTTTCTTTTAATTTATTCATAAGTTTTTCTGGATTTACAATCTTTTTTAATTCATACTGATTTTCATCGTTTTGTATTTTTATACTATCTCCAGTTTCTAATGCTGTTTTCCAAAATAAATCTGGTGTCATATCTGGGTTAACTTGACATGCCAAAGCATATAATCCTGAAATATATGGTGCACACCAGTTCCATCCACCACAAGGATAAAAAACATAGTCATCTTTACCAGTCTCACTTGCTACTGTTCTTGAATCCATTGGCACCAATAATATTTCATTATATTTTAACTTTTCTGCCTTATTATTGTAAAGTTCTCCCTTTTCTTCATAGAATGCTTTTCTGCACTGTTCATTTATATTATAGGATGAAGTTTCATTTGGATTCTGTAAAATTTCTCTTCCTAGTCCATCATATCCAAAACCATAGGTCTTGTTTAAATATGGTGTTACTACAAATATATTTGCTTCTTTTGCTCTGTCAACAGCTTCCATAAACTCCTTATATCCTTTTTGATTTTCGCTTATTCCTACTGAAGCTGATATAACCCTAATTTTCTTATCTGAATCTAAACTTTTATTAATTTCTATTATATAATCAATAGATTCAGCTAGCCAAATAAAATTATATTGAACTCCATCAGATTGTGAACTTATATCTTCCCAATCAGTTGCCACATAGTATAAATTTGCTTTTGGTGCCACCCCTATATTTTTTCCTACAGCTATAGATGCTACTGCTGCTCCATCCATATTAAGATTCATTTCAAGATTATGAATTTCTTTGTAATCTTGAAGATTATTTTTATACTCATTATGATCTTTTAAAAGTTTCTTATCAATTATAGCTATTCCTATATTTTCTCCATTAATTCCTTTTTTGTGAATACTTTTTAATCCTAATCCTGGATCTTTTCCATATTCTAATACTTTTTTAGGATTATATTCATTTGGAAGCTTTTTAGTCCACTTTGTAGAAGTGTTAAAGACTGCATGTTCTAAATTATTTAACTCATTAGTTAAATCCAATCCAGATAAATCTTTATCTCTCACATCTACTTGATATGGTGAATTTATATTTTGTTCATACTTTGGTAGTGAAGAGAGCTTAGGTATAGAATTTGAAGATTTACTGCATCCATAAGTAAACATTAACATAAATGCTATTATAACAGTTAGAAATTTTTTCATCTTTTCTCACACCCTAACATCTTATTAAAATTAGCCATATAAATATGCCTTAAATATATTATATTAAATCATTGTTAAATAAATTGTTGAAAAACCATTTTCAACACTAAATAATATTTAAACCTTTTGTAACGTTTTAAATATTATTTTTATAAGACTTAATAAAAATATAAACTTTAAATTTTATCTAACTTTAAAACCAGCCCCAGATAGCTCCTTAATATTAAGGAGCTATCTGGGGCTGGCCTTTATATAACCTTTTATAATAATTTTAAGTTAAAATTTATTCTTTTCTTTATGAACTATTCTTCTTATGCTTTTATCCGAAAGAAAGTATATATCCACTAATTGATTAATAGTAGCACCTTTTAAATACATATTGTAGATTTCAGAATCTCTAGTTTGTAAAAATTTTCTCGTACCATTTTTTTCACCCCAGGATTTTTCATTTTCAAACTTTCTTGGGATATAAATACAATCTCCATCTATATATTCTTGAATTAGTTTTATTATTTCACTTGGTAATACATCTCCTGCTTTAATATAAGCCATAACTTTTCTCCTTTTTATAAATAATATAAAAGTTAGGGAAAAGGTTACTATAGTGAAATAAAACTTTTAAAATATTTTTTAAAAGTTAACTTATTTTATCATAGCAACCTCTGCTATGATAAGAAAAATAACTTTAAAGCAGTATATTTCATAAATCTATCCTCCTATTAAAATACAACTTAGTTATATTTATGATACCACCTAGTATTCATTTTGTTCCTTATAATTAATTATGTTTCATAAACTTTTTCCTTTTCTGATAAAAGTTGAACATCCTGTGCATCTCCAGCATATAAACTCTTTCTTAAAGCAATTATTGCTATGAACATTATACTAGCACAAACTAACACTGCCATATAAGCTGGTATTTTATCATAAAGTATTCCAAAAAACATTGTTCCTAATGGTGATATAGACATTAATAATGAATTCATTACTGTAGATACTCTTCCTAAATATTCTATAGGAACTTGTTTTTGAATAGAAATAGATAATGCCATATTAACTGCAGATATCATAGTTATAAACATTATACATAACATAGTTATTATTCCAAACAAAGTCAGATTACTTGAGAAGTATTTAACTACTATGCTTGTTGTACATATTGATATTAAAAATATAATTACTGAAGAAATAAGCACCCCTTTAAATATTAGTTTTCCTAGTGGCATTTTTTTGCACATAAACGCACAAACAACTGGTGCTAAAAACATTCCTATAACTAAAATAGATTGCATCATTCCATATTGGGAATCAGATACTTTTAAAATTTCTTTACTAATATATAGTAACCCTACTGATACAAATGAACTAAATGCAAAATTTAAAACCATACCTAATTTTATTATAGTTTTAATAATACTTCTTTCTTTTATAAATTTAAGACCTTCTGAAAAATCTTTTTTAAAAGATTTAAAGTTAATTTTTTCAGGTTTTTTATTAGTCTTTGGAACATTTATAAACATTTCACTTATCGCTGATAATATAAAGCTTACAGAATTTATTATCAGTACCAATTGCAATCCTTTTATTCCAAATAATATACCTGCAATACATGGAGAAATTAACAAGCCTATATTCATTATAGTGGAATTTACCCCATTTGCTGCTACAAGCTCTTCTTCATGAACAATGCTAGGTATAACTGTTGAAATTGCAGGTTGAAATAATAATTCAACAGTGGCAAGTATTATAGTTAAAACATATATACTCATCATTGAAAGTTCTCCGTTTATAAAAAATAAAATAGCATATATTCCAATAATTATTCCATTTATAAAGTCTAAACATACTATTATTTTCTTTCTATCAAACCAATCAGCAAAAACTCCTGCAACTGGTCCTAGTATAATTTTAGGTATAACTGTTATTGCAACAACTGAAGCAAACTTAGTTGCAGAGCCAGTAATAGCTAGAACATATAGGGATAAAGCAAAACTTTGCATTTCGCTTCCAATTAATGAAACAAGTTTACCTAACATGAGCAATAAGAAATCTTTCTTTTTAAATAATTTCACGTTCATTTGAAGTAATTCCTCCTTTTTGAAACAACTATTATTGTTAAGAATATTCTGTATTTTTAACATATTTTTATTTTTTATCTTTTTGTATCTAGTATTCTTATTACTATATAAAATTTCCATTATTTTTTTATATTCTAAACTGATATTGTTAAATGTGTTCACTGTAGTATGCTTAATAAAATGTGATTATTTATTAATTTTATATTTGATTGGTTTATTATATAAAAACTTAGCAAAATGTATACATGATAGTTGTATTTACAAATTTCATTATACTACTTATTCTAAGTATTACTTTTATTTGAAAAGTTTACTTTTATTTTAAATGATTATGTTCATAATATCATTTTCTTTTATCAAAGTAAACACTCTTTTATTCACTTTTTATTTTATAACATATTTAATAACAAACAAACTGCTTTAAAACAGAATTTTATTTCCATTTTAAAGCAGTTCTTATAAAACAATTATTAATGTTTTTTTATTTTATTAAATAATTTCACTAATTCATACCACATTACTGAAATTATAGATATAATCACAACTGTACCTAATTGCTTTATACTAAGTGCTGATAAACTTAAAAAACTAGAAATTGGTGAATAAAGTATTACAGCTAATCCTAAGAATGTTCCACCTATTGCCAACCACATTACTGGGTCTTTTTTTAAATACATAAATGATCTATATGCAAAATCTTTATTAGAACTATTAACTTGAACAAGTAATATATTAGAAATTATTATTATAGATAATCCCATAGAGCGAGCTACATTAGCACTAAGTGGATTATTCTTTAAACTTATATAATACGTTCCAAAAGAAGCTGCAAATAAAACTAATCCTTGTATTATACTTTTGATTAAAATTTTTGAAGTTAATATTCCCTCATTAGGATTACGAGGATTACGATTCATAATATCATCTTCTGCACGTTGTCTTTCTAATACTATCGAACAAGTTGGATCTATTACAAGTTCTAAAAGTACTACATGTACTGGTAGTAATAATAAAAGTGATGATTTAATACCAAGAAGTGGTCCTAATAAAGATGCAAAGGCAATTGGTATATGAATTGTAAATATATATCCAATAGCTTTTCTTATATTATCATAAATTCTTCTTCCATCTTTAATAGTATCAACTATAGTTGAAAAGTTATCATCTAATAAAATTAAATCTGCTGCTTCTCTTGAAACTTCTGACCCCTTTTTCCCCATAGCTATTCCAATATCTGCATATTTCAAGGCTGGTGCATCATTTACCCCATCACCAGTCATTGCAACAACTTCTCCATTTTCTTTAAATGCTTTTACTATTCTCATTTTATGCTCAGGTACAACTCTTGAAAAAATACTAACTTCTTTAACTCTTTCTCTAAGAACTTCATCACTCATACTGTCAAGTTCATCACCAGTAATGACTTCATTACTATGTGGAATACCAACCTGTTTTGCAATAGAACTTGCTGTTATTCCATTGTCACCAGTAATCATAACTACTCTTATACCTGCTTTAATACAGTTTTCTATATCACCTTTTATTGATTCTCTTGGTGGATCCATAAATCCTATTAATCCTAAAAATTCTAAATTACACTCTTCTAAAGTAGTTGGTATATTTGATTTATCCTCAATATCCATTTTACCGATAGCAATTACTCTTAATCCTTTAGAAGACATTGAATGTATCTTTTCTTCTATTTTTTTATTTTCTTCTTGCTTCAAATTACACAAAGTTAAAATTTTTTCTGGTGACCCCTTAGCTGCTATAACAACTTTTTTATCTTTTTCCCATACGTGACCCATCATTTTATTTTCATTAGTAAATGAATATTCATAAATTAAATTTCCCCTAAATAAATCTTTTTTACTTATATTATTCTCTTCACAATATTTAAGCATAGCATGTTCCATTGGATCATAAGCATCAGTTTCACAAGCCATTCCCATAACATAACTTAACTCTCTTACATCGCAATTAAATGTCCATGTGTCGCTTAGTTCCATCTTATTCATTGTAATGGTCCCAGTTTTATCTACACATAATATAGACACAGCTCCTAAAGTTTCAACTAATGGAAGTTTTCGAACTAAAGATTTCTTTTTTGCTAACCTCCAAGCTCCCATAGATAAAAACACTGTTAAAATAACTGGAAACTCCTCTGGTATCATCGCCATAGCTAGAGTTATTCCAGATAATATACTCTCAATAATCCTATCTTTTAAGCTATGGTCTGAAAGATTTATATACGTTATTACACAAACTAATATGAATAAGACTGCTGCTATTATTGCACAAACCTTTACTAATTTTCCAGTTTGTTTCTGAAGTGGTGTAGGCATATCTGGTGCTTTCGCTATATCAATACCTATCTTCCCATATTCAGTGTCGGCTCCTATTTTATCTACTAAAACTATTCCACTACCTTGAGTAACTAAAGTACCTGCATAACAATAATCTCTTTTCCAATAGTCCTTATTCTGGCTATCATCTGTACATTTCCATACAACTTCAGCTTCACCAGTTAAAGAAGATTCATTTACACAAAGATCACTAACTTTAATTAGTTTACCATCTGCAGGAATTTTCACACCTTCATTTATTATCATTAAATCTTTTGGAACCAAGTCTTCACTATTTATAACACATTCTACTCCATCTCTAATCACGGTTATATTGGGAGCTGATAAATTTTTAAGTGCGCTTAAAGTTTTATCTGTTTTCCATTCTTGAATGACATCAATACTAATTATTCCAACTACAAATATCAACATTACTAGTCCATCTCGTGGTTCACCTAATATAAAGTATATAATTGCAGCTAAAATTAAGAGTAAAAACATAGGCTCTTTTAATACTTCTAAAATTTTTAGAAAAAAACTTTCTTTTTTCTCAGGTATTAGCTGATTTTTGCCATACCTCTCTTGAGCTTTAATTACCTCTTCCTTAGTTAAACCTTTAAAATCATTTACCTTTTTTTGTTCTGTCATAAAAAGTTACCTCCGTTAATTCTTGATTTATCAAGAATATTTTGTTTGATAGCTCTATGGCATTGCATTAAAGATCTTATTTGTTTTATTGTTCTAAAGGTAGACAAAAAACACCTGTAGAACAATAAACTGTCCCACAGGTGTTTTATAATCCTGTTGCCAATTAAGGCCCGGCTCCATAAACAAAATAATTCATCGGCCTGATCAGTTTGTACTGTAGATTTATATGCAGTGCAAAGAGATTACATATTATTATATGTGATAAACAAAATAGTTTCTACAACTTAACAAAAATTTTATTTTTTCTAATAAAATAATCTCTAATTTACAATGTATAGATTCAAATGCAATTTTATATTCTATATAAATAAATTAACCATTTCTCTAGTGATTTATTCTTTAGTTATATTAGTTTTCATTTTTCATTTTAGTTTACATTTATTTTTATAAACTTAATTTTAATTATGTAAACTAATAATATTTTTTTAAGTGATTTTCAGTTTTATACGTATATATCTAAAATTTTTTTACTGAAAATTTTTTATTAAATTTAAGGTACTATAGGGAAACAAGCTCCTATTTAAATTTATTCAATAACCTTAAAATATTTTCGTACAAGATTCAGCATTGAATTCTAAATGATTCGGAGCATGTCTCACTATTTTAGGTATCCAAGTTTTGTAATGGATAATTTTAAAAGTCAACTTGGAATCCTATATAATCTATATTAATGTAAGGATTTACAATAGTTTGATAATAGTATATTATTAAGTTAATAGAATTTGTCGAATAAGGAGAATCGCGGTGGAGAATTGTTTAAATTGTAATGCATCATCCTATAAAGATATTGAGGAATATAAAATCGATATAAATAATGCAATAAAAGAAATTTTAAATAATAACCAAAGGTTAAGTTTTGCTTTGGTTGTGAAGAAGGTAAAGATTACTCCTTTTGTTATAAATAAATACCCTCAACTTAGGACATATGTATTAGAAAGAATGAAACATTATAAAGAAATAAGAGTTATAGATTGTAAAATTGATAGAGCCATTGAAAAAATAATAAAATCAAATGAAAATTTAACTTTTATGGCAATAGCAAAAAAATGTAGATTTTCTCTTGATACTGTTTATAAAAATGAATATATTAAAGAAAAAATTATTAATACTATTATAGAAAATAAAAAACCAATTAGGTTATAAAATTATCTAATTGGTTTTTTATTATATACTACAAAATTTAATTATAATCAAAATAATAACTATTCAATAAATATTTTGATTCATATTTTATTGCATATTCCTTTAAAAGTTTTTTTATTTCTGTTAAGTCTTTTCTATTTTCTTCAAATTCCTTTATCATTTCAAAAAGGCATGTTTTTTCTTCTTCAGTAGCAACTTTTTTAAAATATCCCCATATATGATGAACTGTATTTATTACTTGACTCTTCATAGGTGCTTCTTTTATTACTTTTTTTAGCTTTTCATTAAATTCTTTATATGTATAATTGTTCAAGCCTATATCTTTACTTATTTCTTTATACTCTTTATAAGATCGTTCCATTACAACATATTTATATTTGGACCAAAGAATATCTATGTTTTTTCTGTCTTCCTTTATTATCAACTAAAACACCCCATTTCATATATATTTAAATAAAAAAAATAACCAGTAAACAAATTTGGCGACCTAGAAGGGACTCGAACCCTCGACCCCCGGCGTGACAGGCCGGTACTCTAACCAACTGAGCCACTAGGCCATATCGCAATGTTTACTGATTACATACATTATATTACATGAATATTTTATAATTGTCAATACTTTTTGGAAAGATTGTAAAATATTATTATTACATCGAGTTAATATATATTAATTTTCACTATTTATAGATTTTGCTTCATGGTAATAACATAATATAGAAGTAATAAACGCTGCTATAATTTTTACAATTAAATCTGTTGCAGTATCTTCAATTCCACCCTTTACCATATTAGTTTTAAATAAATAGTCTCCTACAAATTCAAACACTTCCCACATAGTACCTAATGAAATTGAAAAATTAAATGCAATAACTAATTTAAAAATAAGAAACCGTTTTTTAGTTGTTTCCTTTGTGTTTGTAATGATTCCTTGATTTAATTTTAATGCTATAAGAACTGCATAACTACCAAATATAGAGTGAATAAATAAATCCCACCACCAAAACCTCATATAAAATTTTCTAAACTCTCCAAAATATATTGTAAGTACAATAAACACTAACGATATTAATTGAAAATTATAAGGTAATATTATATTTTTTTTATTAGCAATGCTAGTAATTATAAATGGAAATGTAATGCACACAATAGCCAATATTAAAAAATTCAACCCACTCCATTGTTTAAATATAATATTTAAAATAATAGTACCTAATAAAAATATTCCAAGTATTACTGCTATTTCAATAGTCCATTTATTATTTTTATTACTCATTTAAAATTTATTCCTTTCAAATACTATGATTTTTAAATAATTAGATATATAGGGAAACAAGCTCACATTTAAATTTATTCAATAATTTTAAAATATTTTCACATAAGATACAGTTTTGAATTTTAAGTGATTCGGACCATGTCTCACTATTTTAGGTATCCAAGTTTTGGAATGAATAATTTTAAAAGTCAACTTGGAACCCTATACATATACAAATTTAAAGGTTAACTTAATACATGAAAATTTGAAATTCTATAATTATTTACTTATATATTTTCCTTTTATATAAAAAATATAATATATAATTGCTGTATAAACTAAAAATATCCCTAAAAAATAATATTAATACTATTTTTAGAGATATTTCATACAAAATATTATTATTTCAAACTTTAAAATAATACCTATTGATTTTTATAAATATATTTATGATGCTGTCTTAGTCTTTGATACAAAAGATTTTCCAAGCCATTTTCTTTTCTTCCATCTATTATAAACCAATATTCCTCTAAACCATTCATCTATTGCAAATGCTATCCACATTCCAACAAGTCCAAGACCTAACTTTATTCCTAGTATGTATGCAAGTCCAACTCCAAATGTCCACATTGAAAAAATACCTATACATACAGGAAATTTAACATCACCTGCAGCTCTTAAAGATGTAATACCAACTAAATTTATAGTTCTTCCTGGTTCTAATATTAAATCTACAATTAGAACTATAAATCCAAGAGCTATTATTTCTTCATTTGATGTAAATATTCCAAGTATTTGCTTTCCAAGTAAAAGAAATATAAAGCTAACTGTTGTTGTAACAATCATTGCTTTTTTCAAGCATTTTAAACATAATTTATATGCTAACTCTGTTTCTTCTTCTCCCACTAATTGTCCAACAAGTATACTACACCCTTGTGCCAATGATGCTGAAAATAAATAAGCAAAACTTGCAATATTAGCTATATAGCTTTTAGTTGCCATAGAATTTATACTAATCAAATTAATAAACCCTGTAACAACTAGTTGTGAAAGACTATATGATATTTCCTCACCAGCTGCTGGAATTCCTATTATCAATATATTTTTAAAATCCTCCATTGGGAACTTTTTAAATAGGCTTAGTTTAAAATCTTTCAATACTTTTTTATAAACAACTATTCCTAAGATTATAGTCCCAATAATTTTACTTAAGGTTGTTGAAATAGCCGCACCTTTAACACCTAATGCTGGTAAATTAAAGTTCCCAAATATTAATATGTAATTTAAAGTAATATTAATTATATTCATTATAAAGGTTACTATCATACAAATCTTAGTAAGTCCGTGTGGTCTTAAGATTGCAGTAAAAGTCATTGAAAGTGCCTGTATGAAAACAAATCCGCCAACAAAACTCACATAACTATTTCCATAAATTAAAAGCTCATCTGCTGTATTTAGAGCTTTTAATAAAACAGTTCCTCCCATAACCATTAAAATACTTATTATTAGTCCAATAATAAGATTAAACACTATTGATACTATACTTACTTTAATTATATTTTCATTACCTTTTTTATACTCTTTATTATGACCAATATATTGAGACACTAAAATTGACGTACCAGCGGTTATTATTGCAAAGGTTAAATTCACCATAAACATAAGCTGATTTGCTACACCAACTGCCGCAACTGCATTATCTGAGTACCTTCCCAGCATAAAAATATCAGTTCCTCCAAGTAATGAAAATAATATACTCTCTATAAAAATAGGCCATGTAATCTTTATAAGTTTTTCTTTTAATTTTCTCTCTTCCATAAATTCATTCTCCAAACTAGTATTATTAGTTTTTAAGCTTAATTAACAAACCTTACTTAGTATATACAATATTAAAACCTAGTTCCATATATCAGAAAAAATTTTAAAAACTAAAATTTTTCAAAAAATTTAAATAAGAGCCTAATTAATAGACTCTTATTTTAAGGATTTTTTATAAAAAACTCTATAATAGCTCCACTATCTTCACTATTATAAGCTTTAATGTTTCCATTGTGCTTTTCAACTAAACTTTTGGAAATATATAGTCCTAAACCTGAATTCCCTGTAGATTTTCTTCTTGATTTGTCCCCTCTATAAAATTTAGTAAAAATATTTTTTAAATCTTCTTCATTAAACCCTTCTCCGCTATCACAAATTTTAAAAAATAATTTTTCTTCTTCATATTCTACATCAATTTGAATTTCTCCACCTTCCGGAGAAAATCTTAAACCATTTGTAACTATGTTATCTAAAACTTGAGAAATTCTTAATCTATCTAATAAAAATGTAGTATTTGCATCTATATTTATTTCATTTAAACTTAATTTTATATTTTTCTTATTTGAAAATGGTATATATTCCTCAATTTTATCTTCAAGAAAACTTTTTACATTAATTTGTTCTACTTGTAATGTAAAATCAGGATTTTCTAGTTTAGATAATAAATTTAAATCTTCTACCAATAAAACTGCTCTATTAACTGAATTTTCCATAGAGTTTAGATATCTTAATAGCCTCTTCTCATTCTTATATGAACCATCTTGCAAAAGCTCCACATGACCTTTGATAACTGTAAGTGGTGTTCTTAAATCATGAGATAATGCATTAATCATATCTGTTTTTTCCTTTTCTGTTTCCCATTGTTTAGTTAAAGTTTTATCCAACTCAACTCTCATTGATTCAAAACTTTTCATAAGTTTACCTATTTCATTGTCATAGGGATAATTTAGTTTAAAATTTAAATCTTGAACTTGTATTTTATTTGAGGCTTCAATTAACTGTTTAAAAGGTTCATTTAAGTTTTTACTTAATTTTCTACCAAATATAATACTATATATTATTATAAATATAAATGGACTAAGTAAAGTAATAACACCTAACATTGTTCCTATTAACTTTTTATGAGGATTAATTGAAGTTTTTAAATTATAATTTAAATAAACTACACCTTCTAATGTTCCATTATTACTTATTATTGGAACTACTTTTGTTACATTATTAAAAGCATTTATATCTACTGTGTTTAATTTTTTTAAAATAGAATTATTATCTTCATCTTTAATTTGTAAATTACCATAACTACTTTTATTTTTTAGGCTATAAACTTTATATTTTATACCTTCAGTAGGTATTATCTTTTCAAGATTTCCTTTTTCAGTTTCATTTAATATATTATCCCCACACTTCATTATATAATCTTCAATTTTCGGAATTTGCCTTTCATAATAGTTTGCTGGATATAACATATTACTATTTAATATATACATAAATATTAAAAACAATATAAAAAAACTTATTAAGCTAAATATTAAAGCCAAAAAAAATGTTGATATAAATTGCTTTTTTATAGAATATTTTTTAAGCATTTGTTCACCTTACTTCCTTAGTTCTCCCACTTATATCCTACACCCCATACAGTAGAAATATATTTATTAGGGATATTATGCTTATTAAATTTAAAACGTATTTTCTTTATATGCTCAGCTACTGTTGAAGAATCGCCTTCTGCATCATATCCCCAAATTTTTTCATATATTTGTTCCTTTGAAAAAACTTGTCCGTTATTTAATGCTAGAAGTTCAATTATATCAAATTCTCTTTTAGTTAAAATAACTTCCTCATCTTTTAAAAGAACTTTTCTTCCTTTTAAATCAATTTTTAAATCATTAAAAATAATATATTTTTTATTTTCCATAGAAAAATTTCTTTTATCTCGCCTTATATGCGCTCCTATTCTAGCTTTAAGCCCTCTTATGCTAAAAGGTTTTGTAATATAATCATCTCCACCTATAGCTAAACCCTTTAATAAATCAGCTTCATTTATTTTAGCAGTTATAAATATAATTGGACAGGAAATTGCATCTCTTATTTCAGTGCAAAACTCAAATCCATTTTTTCCTGGCATCATAACATCTAATAATATTATATCTGGATTAACTTTAAGTTTTTCTAAAGCTTCATCACAATCCTTTGCAGTAAATACTAAATAGCCATCATCAGATAAAGCATCAGAAATTAAAGAAAGTATTTCTTCTTCATCATCAACAACTAAAACCTTTTCATTCATCTTAATTCCCCCTGAAAATAACTAATATCTTTTAGTAAATATTATCATAAAAAACTATATTTCTACAACTTTTTATAGCATTTCCAACTTGAACTACTAAAATAAATCTTTAATTATAATATTTATTTTATAAAAATACTGTTTCAGATTTACTTTTTCTACATATTATAATAACAGAGAGTGAGATATAATGTTCCAAATTAAATTTTAAACTTATTCATTTATCAAATAAGAAAACTCAAATTAATATTTTATCAATAACTAACAGGTTATTTTAGTTAAAAGTTAAGAGTGAATAGTGAACAGTTGTGGTTATTACTACTCACTTCGTTCCTAGTAATTCTCAACGTACCTTTTTATAAATTTGCAAAGCAAATTATATTGATAGATTTTTTTAAATCATTTTCAGAAAGTGGTTGCCACTTTCATCCTAAGTTCATAATTCATAATTCATAATTCTTAACTAACTATATTTGATGTATAAATTTAAGTTATAGATTGCATCCCTATATATAGAAAAACAAGTTGACTTTTAAAATTATTTATTTCTAAACTTGGATACCCAAAATAGTGAGACATGCTCTGAATAACTTAGAATTTAACATTACATTTTATATAATTTTGTTTAACTATATTTACTCTTGAAAAATATAGTTAACCTTATATAAGTTTACTATATATAGTAAACTTTATGCTCTTTATGTTAAAATTTAGGAGGATTAATAATGTTTGTTACAATTATATGTGATATAAAAAATTCAAGACTATTAGAAAATAGACATGATTTTCAATTATATCTTATTGATGTTTTAAAAGAATGTAACACCTTATTTAAAGATTATATAGTTGCTCCTTTTATAATAACATTAGGTGATGAATGGCAAGGACTTTTAAAAGAAAATTCTCCGTACTTAGAAATATTAGATTTCTTTAAAAGTAAACTACCTTCAAATGTAAAATTTTATACAGGTGTTGGAATAGGTGAAATAACAATTCATAATTTTGAACTTACTGTGAATCAGCTTGATGGCCCTTCCTTTTATTTAGCAAGAAAGGCTATTAAATACGCTAAAAGAAATCAATGCTCATTAGTTGTTATACAAGGCTAAAAAATACCAATAACATTTTAATTGTTATTGGTATTTTTTATAATAAAGTGTATATAATTTTTCCACCTATCATTGCTATTATAAAACTTATAAAAGTCCCAATAATAAAATATTCTGCGAAACTTTCATCTTCAAGTTTTTTAAACCTTGCTATAGATTTAGTAGCTAATACAAATCCTATTAGAGGGGCTTGGTTTATGGCCATTATAAGTAATATAAATGACCTTTCTAATATTCCAATTATAAGTCCACCATTTTCAGCACCTGTATTATCATTTTTTATAGGTATATATATGTTATTTTTTCTTGCTTTTATATATTTTTTACTTGTTAAGCTTCTTATTAACACTTTAATAAATATTCCTGTTACATTTGTGCAAATTAATATTATTAAAATAATAGATAGAAACCTATCCATAGATGTAAACCTTGTCCTATAATTTAATAATTTTATTAAGCCTTCTTTAAAATTCATGCCTTCACATAAAATAAAAACATTAATAATAACCAATAAATGCAAAAACTGATCTAATAAAAAAATTATTACATCCTCTTTCAACCATGGCTTTTTTAATATTAAACCTGACTTTAAGCAATCTATAGAAAAATGAAATATAGTAATAATAAGTATACATTTATTTAAAATTTCTAATGGTTGTCCATTTGCTAAATAAAACCCCAAAAGAAATAAATTCATACCTAAAAAATGAAAAAAGCTATGAATAAAATTACCTTTTAATATAGATTTAATTGAATTATCTTTTGGGAATCTTAATTTTAGTATATTATTATGTTGAAAAATAAAATCAAAAGTAATATGTGAAATTAAATAAACTAAAAATAAACTAAAATACATTACTACTCCTTTCAATTATTTTTATATATGTTGTTAATAATAACCTTATGATTCTTGTATTATGTACAGTCAAAAAATAACTACAAGAATTTAATCTTTGAGATATGTTAGATTTAGACAAATTACCATCTGTAGAAATCATATTATTATATGATCCATGTTTTTCATATAAATCTATTAATTCTCTTTGCTTTTCTGTAAACTTACTTTCTATAGTTTCATTATTTTCAATAATTGAATTTATGACTTGATTTAAAGTTATATTATCATCATATTCAGAAGTAACAGCTATTTCATCTAAAATAAATTTATTATATAAATCAATTGGTAAATCTGCACCTTTAAAAAATACTCTATTATGTTTTGACTTAATATTCTGACCATAAAACCCTTTAGTTTTTTTAGCTATATTTATAGCTTCTCTACCATTTATAAAAACTTCTCCATCCATCTCTCTAGTGTCCTTCGAAAGATTAGTTGATATCTGACCTATACCTATCCCACAGTATACTTGTATATTTTTTCTTAATAAATATCTTTGAATTTCTTTAAAAATATCATAACTTTTCTCTGGTGAGCTAGAAACAATTTGCCACTCATCACCTAATGTAAATGTTATTGGTGCAACTAATATTTTAGAGTATTTCTTACTCAAAGTTTTTAAATATATTTTTAGTTCCTCTTGAAAATTAGCCCTATCTTTTATTTTTCTAGAGCTTACAATGTCCATATTTATTACACTATACATACTTAAGTCGTTCTGCTACTTAAAATTTAGATAAATACACCTATATAGAGATTATTTTCATTGCTTTGTTCATAAACAATCCATAGCTTTTAAATTCTATATTAATCTTGGTTGCAAATATCCAATTATTTTTATGATAACTTGAAGGTTCTAATTGTAGCAGCTCCTCCCTTCTCTATTTTTAAATTTTTTCATGATAATATTCCTTTATAGTCCTTTTTAAAATTAAAACTTCTAACTTATAATTTAAAATATTATATTGAATTTCAAGTGTCTCAATGATGTCTCACTAACTTTAGCAGTTAAATTTTAGAATAAATAATTTTAAATTTAAAATGCTATTTAAAAATATTTATATTTATATAAATTCTATTTATATTTAAATACTCCTTTATATATTAAAAGACTATATCTATTATTGCCCATATTTCATATTTATATAAAACTTTCCATATAAAAAGAAAAAAATTAAACTAATAATAATAAATATAAAGTGGAAAACACTCTTAAAAAATAGTATACTTCCACTTTATATTTATTATGTATTAATTTATTTACAATATGTATCATACCAATTACCGAATTTTTTTATACAAGTATCATCTTTCGAATTATTATCATATCTTAAGAAATCTTCTTCATTAAATTCAGCTAAAGTCTTTAAAAATCCTTTTGGTTTAAATATATACCAAAGATTTGACCACTTTTCATTATTCTCATTCTCTCTTATGCTATGAGCTAAAGTTCCATAATCATTACTTTCAAAGAATTCCATATTTTCACCATCGTAATATGCAAGACAAGATTTAAAAGTACACGTTCTATTTTCTACCTTGTCCATTAATTTTAAAAGTCCTTCTATACCTATAGTTTCTAGCATATGATTTACATAAGCTTTAGGAAATCCATTTAAAGCTTCTACAAAAAAACCAGAATCTAGTGCTATACAAGGCTTTTTTACAATTTTATAAGCTTGTAAAACCTTCTGCTTTGCAATTTCTTTTATATCATCACCTCTAGGTTCTATAAGTTCTGCGTTATATGGTAACACTTTAATATTTTTTAATTCTCTTTGTGCTGAAGCAATTTTGCCTTTATTAGTTGTTACAAAAATAATTTCTTTCATCATCCCCTACATCCTCCTCATATAAAAAATATTATTATATTAAAATATTATAACATATATACTATTACAACTACATTTTATATGTCATACCATGTAATTAAATGTTAAAATATATATTTTTTTAGTAATTATACACTAAAAATACACTTATTAATAGATTAAATAAGTAAAAAAATAAATTTTATTATAATATTTAATACAAAAAGAAGATATTAAAAATATAAAGTTACTATTTAAGTTATAATTTTAAAATTTTAATTTCAACTTATAACACTATTTTTTTATTATATTTTAATAATTTCACAACCTTATTTACAAATAGTACTGCAATTAGTTTATCAAAATAATCCGTAATAAATTGAACTAAAAAAGCACTTAAAATACTACCTAATCCTAGTTTTCTAAGTAAGATTATTATATAACTAGACCCTGAAGAAGTAAAACCTCCAAATATGAAAGCTGTTAAAATTGCACCTACGCTACTTATAAATATAGTAGCAAAAAATACTGAGAAAAGAATTTTCCATCCTTCTAGGAGGTTCTTTTTAAACATAACTCCTAATATTAAACCTGTAAATATTTGAACTGGAGAAAACCATAAAGAATATATATCAAAAGTTAACCCACTAACTACACTACTAAAAAAGCCAGTTATTATACCCAAATAAGGTCCTAATAAAAAACTTATAAATACAGTTCCTATAGAATCAAGATATATTGGAAGTTTCAAATTAAATGCTACAAATGCTCCTACTATATTAAGAGCTATTGCTACACCAATTATAGCTATTTTAAATGTATCTGATTTATCCATATTTTTTAACTCCTAACCACTATATTTTTTATTATTTAAAATTAAATTTATTTCACTTCTTTTGTGTGGTAAAATTCTAGTTAAAAATTCTTTCATAAACATATTAGAATCTACGGTTGTTAAAACATTACAATTAGCTTTAAATTTATAAAAATTTTCACTATCAATTACAGTTTGACCTATAGCTATTCCTTCTGTTACAACATCCATATATGCTGAAAATCCCCTACATAAAGACCTATTGATAAAATATAAAACTGCTAAAGGATCATTTATTACGCAGCCTAATATTTTTTCTTGTTTCCAATGAAAATCAACGTAAAATCTTGTTATCTTAACAATAAAATCTGCTTTTTCATCATTAAGCTGATTCAAAAGTTCTATATGATTTGGCGTTAAAACACATTCTCTTGTTACATCAAGACCTACCATATGAAAAGGTACCTGTGAGTTTTTCATAATATATTTAACACTATGTGGATCTACCCAATAATTAAATTCTGCTACTGGTGAACAATTACCATGACTTTTAAAAGTTCCACCCATAGATACAATTTCAATTATTTTATTAAAGGTATTAGGACTTTTTTTTAATACTTCAGCAAGATTTGTAAGTGGTCCTAATGCTATTATTGATACATCTTTTTCTTTATTTAATATATCTATTATATAATTCACAGCACCTTTTTTTACTATGCCTTCATTTATATCTTCAAAAAAGTTTTCACCAATTCCATCTACTCCATGGGTATCCTCTGCTACAACAAGTTCTCTTTTAAGTGGTTTTCCATCGCCTATGTATATAGGTATATCTAATCGTCCCATTATTTTAAGTGCTTGAAGTGCATTCTTAAAACCTTTACTTACATGAACATTACCAGATACTATAGTAAGAGCTTTAACCTCTAACTCTTTACTTGAAAGTGCAACCATTATTGCTAAAATATCATCTATTCCTGGATCACAATCTATTATCACTTTTCTTTTATTCATTTCATTTTTCCTTTCTTTAGGTGTTAAATATAATTTATTTATAAAATATCTTATGGCAATAAAAAAAGAGCAGGATTTTCCTACTCTAAAAAACTGAACTATAAAATATATAATATAGCAAAAAAATATAAAGCCACACCTAAATTAGGGTGACCTTCATAATCTAAGTACATATATTATATAACTAAAACTTAATTTAACAAAAAATATAAATCTTAATTACTTTTATAAGTTTGCCTAGTTTTTTATAGAGGGATGGTCAAAACGAACCTCTTTTATAGTTATCACTATAAGCATATTCAGTTTATTCTATTTGAAGTATATAATAAATATTTCTAAAATTCAAGTGCATACATTATTTTATTTAAATATATTTATATTTTTTATATATTCCCAGTTGCCTACATATCCACTATTTTTAGCACCTAACTGAAAGTGTATCATAGATATTCCAAGATCTATTTTTTCATACCCATGTTTTTGCTCATCTATAAATGCTTTTATACTTCCTTTGGAATATTCATATTTCCAAGGCTGTTTATTTATAGCAGATGGTGCTTTTCTTACTGCTTCTATACCATTTTTAACCCAATTAGGAACTTCTTTTTCATTGCAACTTAAAATTTCATTTGAAGATTTCCTATTTTTACTAAAAGATGATAATAATTTTTCTTTTATTCCCTTCTCTTCTTTTACATATCCTATTGAAATTACACAATAAAGTTTTTCATTTTCTTTTATATCTATTTTATTTTCAACTTCCTTTTTATCATAGGTTCCACCAATCCAACAAGTACCTATTCCTAAAGAAGTAGCTTCTAAAACTAGAACTTCTCCAAAATATCCTATTTTACTTTCAACATTAATAATATTTTTTTTTCCAACAAGTGCAATAAAAGATTTGACCCCACTTATCATTCCATAAGATTTCTTTATTCCTTTAAAAGGCTTTTCTCCATCTTTTATAAGCTGAATATTCAAAGATGATTCTTTATTAATTTTATCTATAAGACTTGAAATTTTGTTTAAATGATCTAAATTTAAGTCTTTATCCATATAAGTTCTTCTTGATGTTCTTTTATCAATGCTTTTATACCACTGAGTTTTTAGTTCCATGTAAACACCTTCCAAATTTAATTTATCTTTCTTAATATATTGCAGTTTAGTTTTTTTATTCATTCAAATTTATAAAACAACTATAGGTATGCAATCTATAACTTAAATTTATACATCAAATTTTTGTTATCAGTTGAGAAAAATCCTACAACTGTTCACTCTTAACTCTTAACTAAAATAAACAGTTTCTGTTAGTTATTGATAAAATATTGATTTGAGTTTTCTCATTTTATAAATGAATAATTTTAAATCTATTTTGACATAAACAATTTTAAAAAATATCCTTTTTTTATCTTATTACAAATTCTACATTCAAATATACTATAATATAAATAATAATCACCTTTTGAGTTTCTTACGTGTATTTTTTCATCTAAAAATATTTCCTTAAGATTATAATCATGTTTATGATTAGCATTCTTATTTTTCATAAAATCCTCACTATAATTACATTTAAGTGTCTATTTAACAACTTTTACTTCTAAAATTTCCCCATAAGCATATTTCTTTAAAAGATCTATACTATTACTTATATAATCTTGTAAATTTTTTTCACCATTAAATGAAATTATGTTCATTAATATGCATTTTGTATCTTTTGTTATCATAGCTCTTATGGAATCTGAAGTAGCACTTCCAAATTTACCTTTTTCATCTTGGAAAACTGGCATATTTTCTAAATTTATAGAGCCTCTTCCTATACCCTCATAAGTTTCACCAGGTTTTCCTACTGTAAAACATATATCTTCACCTATTTTTTCTAAATCATATGTTCCAACTGAATTAAGACTTTTTAAGGATATTAAATTATTTATATCTACTATAGTATTAACCTTATAAAGATCTAATCCCTTTACCAATCTTCTAACTAAAGACTCTGATGAAACCCTATATTTACTTGGGTCTTTTTTTAATTTTTTGTAACCATCCCTAGATGCCTTTATATTTTCAAGTTGCAAAACATCCTTTAATTCCATTGTCCCCTGAAATTTAAAACACTCTTTATTTATTTCTTTCCATAATTTTTCGTCATACTCTGTAACTTTTACATTTGCTATTATGCATCCTAAAACTAAATTTGGACATTTTTCCTTTAATTCTTCATCTATTCTAATCTTCATCCTTTGCAACTCCTTTTCTATAATTCTATATAGTTTTATATTATCATAATTTACCATTATAAGTTATACTTATTTCATTATTAAATATACTTTTATATAATATTAAAAAGAGGAATCCTTATCTTTTTTAACTATGTACATTCTACCTTGTTTTTTAAATACTTTTCTAAATTAGCTGTAGCTATATTGCTAAATAATATGTTCATTGAAACAACTAAAATCCAAATAATATATGTACCAATTGTGATTCTTTCAAAAACTCCAAAATATATATATTCATTGACAGCACCAACAGCACTAATACATCCACTGATAAATATAATTAAACTTGATATCATTGAATAGATAGTTAAATGTCTAAACTTAACTATATTTTTAACACCTATCCCTATAAATAATGGAGGTAATGTACTAAATATTAAAGAAAATCCTGTTAACACAATATATCTAATGCCAATAAATGTTATTTGAGGATCTCTAACATCCATAGGAAAAAAGGTCATCATCATACCTACTAGAGAATTAACTAATACTAATAAAAAAGCTATTCTACATATAGTAGACTTATATTTTTTAAAATCTATAAAAGCAATAATGCTAAAAAAAGCAAGAGATGCCCTATAGATTATTGTTAATTTTTCCAACCATATAAAACTATCTTGTGGTATAAAATAAGGTAAATCACTTATTGCATTAGTAAGATGACTATATTCACCATCGCTTAAAACTCCCCCTACACTTACATATATAATATAACTAATTGATGCAATTACCCCTAATAAAGGATAAATTTTTTTCATTTGTAAAACCTCTTTTCCTATTTCACTTTTAAATAATCGCAGATAAAACTTATATGCTTAAACATTTTTTTTATTATTGGAGATGTATCTTTCCCATCATTTATTGCATGAGCATATTCAAAAGTTATTGCAACTAAAGCATAGTTATATTCATCTGCCACAAGTGAAGTATCTATATTTTTGATTAAATTTTTTTCTTTCATCATATCTAATATTTCTTTTATAAATCGTGAAGGCTCTTTTATTATAGTCTCAACCATTAATTCCTTTGCTTTTTTATTTTTAAATTGCTCTGAATATATTATTATTGCTATACTATCAAGCTTTCCATTTAAAAACTTACCATAGGTTATTACAAGATGTTTAAACAACTCCTCTGGTGACATAAAATCCATCATTCTATTTAGTTCTAGGGTAGAAGGCCTATAATCTTTAATAGACTTAGCAAAATATTCAAATATAGATTCTATTATCTCATCTTTACTTTTATAATGATTATAAATTGAACTTTCTCTAATACCTACACCTTTTGCTATTTGTCGTATGGATACACCATTAAATCCCTTTTTAGAAAATAATTCTATGGATTTTGCAAAAATTTTTTCTTTAGTACTTAATTTCTCATTTTCCATTTTTAATCACCTTTTCTTAACATTTAACTAACACTTGTTCGTTTTATTAAACATTATACTAACGTTTAATAGTAAATACAATGTATTTTTTAATGGTACTTAATATAAAACATAAAAAAATCATATTAAAATTTAAATTCTATTTTAATATGATTATAGGGTTCAAAGTTGACCCTTTAAATTTATTCATTCCAAAACTTGGATAACCCTTTTAAACTATATAACAAAAAATTCATCTAATAAATATATTAAGTTAGTTTTAAATTTAAAATTCTATTTTAAATCTAATGATTTTGCCCATTTTTTTGCTTTACTAATAGATTCACATGTATCCTTTTTTAAAGGTTCTAAAAATTCTACATATCCTTTAAATTTGTTGTTTGGTAATTGTTTTTCTAAATCCTTATAACATTTTGATATACCACCACCACCATGACATACAAACACTGCTATATTTTTATTTTCTATTTTATATTCTTCTATAAAAGTTTTTATTGGCGGCGGGAAAGTTCCTACCCAAATAGGCGTTCCAATAAGTATATTATCATATTTATTAAGATCTACATCCAATGGTAAAAGCTCTGGTTTTTCTTTAAACAAAACACTTTTACCACCCCACAAGAATTTTTTAAATCCTGAAGTAGGATATTGTTTTTTAGATTTTAACTCTAGTAATTCACAATCAAGTTCATCACTAATAGCCTTAGCTATTGTTTTTGTATTATTTTCTAATGAAAAAAATACTACTAAACTTTTCATTAATACACACCTTCTCTTCCTAGTATATAATACTAAATTATAGGATAACATTTGCAATATAATATTTAAATAAAAGCTTAAAAACTATACTTTTCTATTTTATTTAAAATGTTTTAAAAACCAGTTTGTAATAATTTCTACTAACTTGTCATAATGATTAATAAAACTATGATTTTCTCCATGAATAACTACAATATCACTATTTTTCAAGTAATTCATTGCATTTTTAGACCTTTTAAACAATTGAACTTCTTCATCATCATTATCCCCATGAATTATAATAACTGGACAAGTTATATTTCTTTGCCTGAAATTATATTTTGAAATTCTACATTATTAAAAATATCTTTATTTAAATCATATTCAATATGATTAATTAATATCTTACCATTTTCAAAAATAACTAATTCATTAATTTTATCTTTGTCATTCTTAAAACTTATATGATATTTTTTTATATTTCCATCAACACATTTCCAAAAGGTTCTATTTACCTTTTGTTTGCACAAATAATCATAAAACTTAGTAACTTCTAATGTATTAGTTATTTTATAATCTTTCTTTTTAAATCCTTGTGAATAAACTATTTTTACCTCGTTAAATTTTGAAATATATTTTTCAAGTTTAACATCATGATTATATTTATATATTATTGATAGAAAATATATAGTAAATAAAATTATACCATTAAATATTTTTTTATTTCTATTCATTATTATAATCCCCTTTAAAACAGTTTCATTACTTATATTCTATAGAATTATTTCAAAACCTTTTATATAAATGTATAAACAAAAATCTTTATAATAATGCATATTCTGGCATATATTTCTATATAGGTATATACTATAGATATACCTATTACTAATTTTTATAATAAAGTTTAGTATGGTAAATGATAAAAGGTAGGTCTTTATTGTGGTTAATAATACAAATAATATTACTCTTGCAAAAATTAATAATACTTTTGCAAATGAACTTGTTAAAATATTAAATACAGATAATAAATTACAGGATTCTTTAGGTGCAAAAAAAAGCAATATATCTCATAATGAATTTATTATCTATAACAATCACTGGTCCAAAGTTAATAATGCAGAGATATTTGCCATTTTATATAAAGAAATTGCCATTGGAACAATCTCTTTAAGTCATCAAAATATAAAACTTAAAAAAGCTGAAATTGGTTATTGGATTAGCAGTAAATATTGGAAGAAAGGATACACAACTGAAGCTTTTTCTCAAATTTTAAATTATGCAAAATCAAAAGGAATAAAACACTTATCTTCTAAAATAAAAAAAGATAATATACCATCTAGAAAAATTTGGATAAATAAAGGTTCAAAAATAGAATTGATAGATGATTACTTTTTTGTTTCTATGATGCTATAATTTATACGTACTTTCATTTAATACTTATTTTTATTCTTTTTATTTAACATTAAATTATTACATATAAAATATATTTAACATATGTTATAAAAAACAAGCTCCAATTTAAATTTATTCAATAACTTTAAATTATTTATATACGAGATATAGTGTTGAATTCTAGGTGATTCGGAGAATGTCTCACTATTTTAGTTATCTAAGTTTTGGAATGGATAATTTTAAAAATCAACTTGGAATCCTATATAAAGTTTGTTCATCAAATCTTTGTTATCAGTTGATAAAAATAAGTAGCACTATAGTTAACTAAAATAAGCTGTTAACTATCTGTAAAATATCATACAAATTTAAAAGCTATATAAAAACAATATCCTTGTTTTTATATAGCTTTTATTTTTATTTATTCTTTTAAAATATACTTTTAGCCCTATCTAATATTCCGTTTAAATAGGCTATTAAAACCCCATAATTAGTTATAGGTATATTTTTTTCCTTACATAATCTAACTCTATTTAACACTGTTTTTCTATTAATCATACATGCACCACAATGTATAATTAAATCGTATTTTTCTATATCCTCTGGAAAATCATGACCTACTCTATACTCATAAGTTAAGTTAAACCCAACATGTTTATTAAGAAGTTTAGGAATTTTTACTCTTCCTATATCCTCATGAGAAACATTGTGTGAACAACTTTCACAAATAAGTATTTTAGAATTCTCATTTAAATCCTCAACTTTATTTGCCCCATCTAAAAACTCTTTTAAATCACCCTTTTGTCTTGCAAAAAGCATTGAAAAGCTCGTTAAATTAATATTCTTTGGAACAATTTTATCAACTTTTTTAAAAGCTTGAGAATCAGTAATCACTAAGTCAACGTCCTTAACATCTTCAAGGGCCGATTCAAGCTCTGTATCTCTTACCACATAACTTTTTATTCCATTATCTAAACAATCTCTTATACACTGAACTTGAGGTAATATAAGTCTTCCTTTTGGTGCTTCACTATCAATTGGTACTACAAGAATAACCTTACTATTATAAGGAAGTAAATCCCCAATTATAGGCAAATCTTCTTCAGTTTCTCCTACTTTTTTTATTAAAACATCAATTAAATTATTGTAGCCTTCTTTAGTTTCACTTGATATAAATACAGCTTCTTTAAACTTATCTTTTAATAAAAATAAATTTTCTTCACTTATAATATCTATTTTATTAAACACTAATATGTGTGGTATATTAAATCTTTTAAACTCACTTTTCATTTTGTCATAATAGGTTAGGTCTATATCATTTATATCCATAACATATATGGCAATATCTGTTCTTTTTAATATTTCTAAAGTTTTATTTACTCTTAATTTTCCAAGTTCACTTATATCATCAATACCTGCAGTATCAATAAAAACTACAGGTCCTACAGGAATTAACTCCATAGGTTTTAATACAGGGTCTGTGGTTGTTCCTTTTGTTTCTGATACTAAAGCAACCTTTGAGTTGAAAAATCTATTCATTAATGAGGATTTACCTGCATTAGCTTTTCCATATATAGTTATATGTTTTCTATTACTATTTGGTGTAGTATTCATATAAACCTCTCTTTAGATATAAAGATCTCTTTTTCCTTCTTTTAATTTTTTAATATTTTCTTTGACAAGTTCTCTTATATCTTCTCTTTTTATATATTTTAAGTTATCTATTATAGTTTTTTCTGCTTTTTCAATAAACTTATCATCACCATAATCTAATGCATATTCCATTAATGTAGTCATAGCATTAGGCTCACATACATTTTGAATTTGTCCTGATTTGGCAAGAGTCATAAACCTTTCCCCAGTTCTTCCCTTTCTATAACAAGCAGTGCAATAGCTTGGAATATAACCGTCATCTAATAATTCATTTAAAACTTCTATAGGACTTCTATTATCTGAAACAGTAAACTGATCTACATTGTTACCTTCCTCTTGCTCTTTGTATCCACCAACACCAGTTATAGAGCCTGCACTAACTTGTGATACCCCATATTTTAAAAGTTCTTTTCTCATACTAGCACTTTCTCTAGTAGAAAGAATTATTCCTGTAAAAGGTACAGCTATTCTTATTATAGTAACTATTTTTTTGAAGGTTTCATCATCTACTAAATTAGGAAAGTTTTCTAAAGTCATACCTTCAGCTTTTTTAAGTCTTGGAACAGAAATTGTATGGAACCCTACATTGAATTTTTCTTCCAAATGTTCATTATGAATCATAAGTGATAATACTTCAAATTTATAATCAGCAAGTCCAAATAATACCCCAGCACCAACATCTTCTATTCCTGATTCCATAGCTCTATCAAAAGCTGTTAAGTGATACATATAATCAGATTTTAATGAGTTTGGATGCATTGCCTCATAACTTGGCTTATGATAAGTTTCTTGGAATAATATATATGTTCCTATATTGGCATCTTTTAATTTTTTATAATTTTCTACAGTAGTTGCGGCTATATTTACATTAACTCTTCTTATCTCTCCATTGCTATTTTGAGTTTTATATATTGTATCTAAACATTCAAGCACATACTCAATTGGTGCATTCACTGGATCTTCTCCAAGTTCTAATGCCAATCTTTTATGACCCATTTTTTCTAAAATTCTAACTTCCTCAGCAACTTCTGCTTGAGTTAACTTTCTTCTATTAAATTTATTACATCTTTTATATCCACAATAAACACAGTTGTTTACGCAATAATCACTAACATAAAGAGGCGCAAAAAGAACTACTCTTTTTCCATAAATAGATTGTTTTATATCTCCTGCAATTTTATACATTTCCATTAATTGATTTTCATCTTCAATTTGAAGTAATATTGCTATATCTTCATGACTTAATCCTTTACGTTCTTTAGCTTTATCTAAAACCCTTTGTATATCTTCCTTTGATGCACTTTTAGCCTTTTCTAAAATACTTTCTATATAATCATGTTTTATAAACATAAAAATCCTCCATTATCAATAAACTTATTATTTTTAACTTTATTTCTTGTTATTAAAATTATAATTAGCAATTTAGTACAGTTATATTATAATACTTTGCTATCTCCTCTTGATATTTCAACTTTAAATCCAATAGAATTTATTCTATCCTCTATCTCTTTTTTACATTCTGCAGCTTCATCACCACTTGATACTTTACCATTATAAAGTGCATATTTTTCTCGCACCTTATTAGGTGATAAATTTGGCATAACTACATTAGCTCCTGCTTTTATACCTTTTTCTCTACCATTTGAATCTATTGTTCCTAACGCTGTAGTTGCTGGTAATAAGACTTTTGGAACTAACAGCCTTGTCAATGCTAACATTATTATTGTTTTTTTAGTGGTTCCACTTTTTTCATCTTTAAATATGGTGTCTTTATGAGGAATAAATGGCCCTATTCCACACATATGTGGTGTAAGTTTTTTTATAAATAATAAATCTTTAACTAAATCTTCATTAGTTTGACCTGGTATTCCTACCATAAATCCAGCACCAATTTGGTATCCAAGTTCTTTTAAATTCAACAAACATTGTACTCTATTTTCAAAACTACTATTAGGATGAAGACTTTCATAAAGATTTTTATTAGCAGTTTCATGTCTTAACAAATATCTATCTACACCTGCTTTTTTTATATCTTTATATGACTTATAACTTCTTTCTCCAATAGATAAAGTTACAGCACTATCTGGACATTTCTTTTTTATACTCTGAACAATATCTATTATTTTCTCATCAGTAAAATATGGATCTTCTCCACCTTGTAATACAAAGGTTTTATATCCTAATTTATCTCCTTTTTCTACACACTCTAAAATCTCATCTTTAGTTAACCTATATCTCTGAGCATTTTTATTACATGCCCTTATTCCACAATATATACAGTTTCTACTGCAGTAATTAGTAAATTCTATAAGTCCTCTTATGTACACACTGTTATTATAATTGTGTATAGCTGTTTTATGAGCTAGTTCTGTAAGATAGTTAATCCCTTCTTCATCTAAATTGTTTAGTAAATATAAAAGTTCCTCTTCATTTAAATTATTAGTACTATATAGTTTGTCTAAAAGTTTTTTTATAGCCATGTTTCCTCCATAAAATTTAATTAGGCATGTGAAAAGAAATAATAGACCAAAGATTTGAAACATATTTGATTATGCCTTATATCTCAACTTTAGAAATTGACGTCTTAACGGTAACTCCTTCTATATTTCCAAGCTTACCAGTAAGACTATTTATCTCATTCAACTCACCTGTAACAACTATAGATATAACTGAAATTCCCTCTTCAAAAGGTATACCCATTCTACCTTTTATACTTCCTCTAAATTTTGTGATAACTTCATTAAACTCATTTTGACAACTAATTGGCTCTTCAAGTATTGCACTTATAACAGCTATTTTTTTCATATATAATTCCTCCATAAATTTAAGCATAATCAAATAAATAATAAGTCAGCATTCTTACTTATTTGTCTTTTATTTCTATTTTTTTAAATATGCCTAATATATTTTTTAAAAAACTCAAAAAGACTAGTCTTCTAAAAGAAAACTAGTCATATAAATATACACCTTATATACACCCCATATAATATGATTTTAAATCTATTATATTATAATGGAGCTACAAATAAATTGCTCAATTTTTATATAGTTTTAAATTAAAAACTATATATTTTAAGCAATATGTATTCTTATAAAACCATTAATAAATGATTTTATACATTCTATATTTATATCATTACTTCTCTTTCAGATTAGATTTTCTCTTTTCTGTCAGACATCATTTTATAAAGTATAAAAAATTGAAACTCTACTTATTACATTAGAATTTTATAATATAGCTAAATATATTTTAAACAAAAAAATAAAGAATTCTCTTTATTTAAATGAATAATAAATACAACTATATAATACTGCTATTTAGAAAGATTTGTCAATACAAATTAAGTCATAATCAACTCTTTTGCTTATTCTTTCTTTTTGTATGCATTATTCCACTTGTTTTAAAAGTCTACGAACTACATCATTTACTTTCACCTCTGGAAGTTCATAGTCTGCTATAACTAATACTAATTTAATATCATTACTTGATGGATCCCATTTATAAGCTTTTATATCTAAAACTGAATCTTCACCTACTAATTCTTCTAAATCTAAAGCCAAATCTTCAGCTACTGTAAGATACTCATCAAATAATTCATCTTCACTTAATTCTTTTGGATCAAAACCTGCTTCTATTATCATCTCATTTAATATATCTATGCTAACACTTAAATTATATGCTAATATATCTTCTCTTTTTGACCCCTTACACATGTCTTTTACAACCTTAAAATCTGTTTCACTTTCAATTTTATTTTTAAATTCTTTGCTATCTACAGCTTCATTTCCTAAAACTACGTACATATATTTCCTCCTAAAATTATATTTTAAGTTTGTTTTTATCTTTTATATAAGACCTCAATTTTTAATTCATTATCTTACCTAAAATATTTATTATTTTTATTGATAATAAAGGACTTACATAATTTTAAATACAAACTTTAAATCCTGGATTCTTATTTTAAGCTAAAATAAAAATCTCTATGTATAAATTAATATTTGCACTTATATTCCTGTACATCTTTATACTTTACAAATTATTGTATTAAAAGTCAATTATAAATAAAAACTTTAAATTTTACTATTATATTTTTATAAATATACAGGAAAACACGCTCCAATTTAAATTTATTCAATAGCTTTAAAATATTTTCATACAAGATATAGTGTTGAATTCTAAATGATTTTAAGTATGTCTCACTATTTTGAGTATCTAAGTTTTGGAATATATAATTTAAAAAATAATCTTGGCATCCTATATATTATGCTGTAAATTTTTGAATTTAAATGATAAAATTTTTATAACTTATTATGAAAGGGGGTGTTATTATGTGTACTAAAAATTATGAAAAAGCTATATTTGCTGGTGGATGTTTTTGGTGTATGGTATCACCTTTTGATATTTTAGATGGAATCATAAAAGTTACCTCTGGATATATCGGAGGCACATTAGATAATCCAACTTATAAAGATGTAAAAAGTCAAAGTTCTGGTCATTATGAAGCTATAGAAGTTATCTTCGACCCTAAAGTAATATCTTATAAAGATCTTGTAGATGTATTTTGGCGTCAAATTGACCCAACAGATGATGAAGGACAATTTCAAGATAGGGGAAATTCATATAGAGCTGCAATATTTTATTTAACTGAAGGTCAAAAGCTTATAGCTGAAGAGTCAAAAGAAAATCTTAACAATTCCAAGCGATTTGAAAAACCAGTAATAACAAGAATTTTGCCTGCTACTACATTTTATAATGCTGAGGAATATCATCAAAATTTTTATAAAAAGAACTCTAAAGAATATAAAAAAGATCGTGAAAAGTCTGGTCGTGATGAATTTATAAATAAGTATTGGGGTGACGAATATTACAATATATATGAAACCTTACCACTTAAAGAGGAATAATATAAAACAACGTCCATTTATAACCATTGTTTGGTTATAAATGGACGTTGTAATTACTCTATACTTCTTAATGAATCTATAATACTATCTTTAAACACTTTTCTTAATGGTAATAATGCTGATATTGCACATACTGTTATAGATATAATTAAGGAAAGTACTATTGAGACTATTGGAATATGAAATGCTATAATTTTATTTGAACTTCTCTTTACTATATAAGATAATATATACACTAATATTGTACCTAAAATTGACCCTGAGAGTCCTGAAGCTATGCCATAAAACAAACCTTCTTTTAATATCATTTCTTTTACTCCTTTGTTGCCTATTCCTATGGCTCTTAGCATACTTATATCTTTTTTTCGTAAAATTACACTCATATTCATAACATTTATAATGTTTATTATTACAACTATAAAAACAATAGCTATAAAGCTATATAATATCGTCAACTGATCTTTGCTATCTTTTTTCAGTTTTTCTAGCTCACTTTTATAATCTAATAGGGTTATTTCTTTTGAATTTTTTATTTCTTTATTGATTAATGTTTTTACATTATCATACTGGTTTTCATCACTTAAACTTACCTTTAAATTACTATAGTTTTTTACATTTAAATACCTTTCCATAGCCTCATTAGACATTATAGTTGTTATACATCTTTCACTTAATTTCACCTTACTTTCATCTAAAACTGCTATAACTTTAAATTCTACAGTATTATCACCTTTAAACTCCCCATGTTCATCATATAAAGGAATTTTTAACTTTACAAAATCATCTTCACTTGCTTTACTATATTTGTTTTGTATTAAAATCACATATGGATTTTCTCTCATTTCTTCATAATCAATCTCTCCATCTATAACAAACTCCTTAAGCTTTTCTATTTCATCTTTTTCATATCCATATGAATCACAATAAAATCTATAAATTCCTTTATTTAAATTATCTAGTGATGATTTATTACCTCCACAAGAAGCCTTTAAGTATTCACATCCTGCACTAGTTACATTATCCTTAGCTAATTCTAATCCATTACTTATAGATTTTTCTTTATCTTTTATATTAACAGAATGCATTTTAGATATATTTTCAATGTTATTTTCGCTTATTCCTTGATTACCTTTTATTGAAGAAGATTGAATTATGAAATCTCCACCAAATTTATTTTTAAAATCTTTAATAGGGTCCATTGTTCCTATTAAGAAATTCACTCCAAAAAACATTATTATTGTTATATTAAAAGATATAACTGTTGTTATAAAACGTTTTTTATTTCTAATTAAATTTAAATAGGCCATATTAGATATAAATGAGAAATTTTTTCTAAATTTTTCTTCTGGTTCCAATCCTGGTTTTAACATATGACCCTTCAACTCTAAATTATTATTTGAAAAAATAGCTTCCATAGGTGTTATTTTTGAAGCTTTTTTAGCAGGGAAATACGAACCACCTATTATAGATAAGAATCCCACTATGCAAGACCATTTTAATCCATCTGTAGGTATATAAAAATTAGATAAATTAACATTATTTATAAGTAATGTAATAAAAGCTCCTCCAATTAATATACCTATAGGTATAAATATCACCCCTAAAGTAATCCCTTCTAAAATAACTAAAATTTTAATTTTTCCTGGTGATGTACCTAAAGCTCTAAATATACCAAAATCTTTAGTTCTTTCTGTAACCATTATGTTAAAGATATTATAAATAACAATTGCCGCTACTACTCCTACAACCCAAAATATCATTTTAAATGTTCCATTTAAAACTTTTATTCCATTTAATGCAAATTCTTTAAAATAATTATGGTATATAGACATTTGTTCATAATCCTTAGTAACACCTAATATAATATCAATATCTTCTAAAGAATATTTATCTTTTTTTATTCCATATGCACTATATTTTGCTGGAAAATACTTAACTATTTTTTTAGCATAATCATCAGTTATATATGCCTTACCTCTATTTTTTAATGAATCTTCTTCTCTTGTGTACTTTATAACACCTACTAAAGTAAACTCATTTTCACCAGTTAATTTCTTGTTTTGTGAACTATTATTTTCATAACTTAAATTTATCTTGTCGCCTAATTTATAGTTTGGAAGGATTTCATCTAAAATCCAAGATTCAATTGCTATTTCATTCTCTTTTTCTGGATATTTACCTTTTAAAAGTTTAAAGTTTAAAATATGTTTTGCATTTTCATCATAACCATCTATTGATATTTCTGTTTTGGAATCTTTAACTTTATGAATACCAACATTAGTAACCATCGTTGCTTTTTTAAAAATTTCATCTTCTTTGAATTTACTCATGTTTTTATATCCATTTTCATATGCCAGAACATCATAAATTCCGCCAGAAGCATCTATATATCCCTGTTTTGCATTTTTAATTATAGAGCTTTCAATTATGCTTAAAGATGTAATAAGGGCCGCTGCTAGCATAATTGATACTCCTATTAAAAAATTTCTTTTCTTATTCTTTAATATATTACGTGGAATAAGCCCCCAAAAACTTTTCATTAATGAGTCCTCCTATCTCCACTTATCTCGCCGTCAGATATAGTTATTATTCTATCTGCTCTTTCTGCTATTTTAGGATCATGTGTTATCATAACTAAAGTTTGATTATATTTCTTAATTGACATTGTAAGTAGATCCATTACTTCTTTACTATTTTTACTATCTAAGTTTCCAGTAGGTTCATCGGCAAATATTATTGAAGGTTTTGTAATTAACGCTCGTGCTATTGATGCTCTTTGTTGTTGTCCTCCTGATACTTCTCCAGGAAGGTGTCTTTTTCTATCAGTAAGTCCTAAAGTTTCTATTATTTCCTTAAAATAATCTTCATCAACTTTTCTTCCATCCATTAAAATTGGTAATTTAATATTTTCTTCTATAGAAAGTATAGGAATAAGATTAAAAAACTGAAATATAAATCCTATATTAGTTCTTCTAAACTTAGAAAGCTCCTTTTCACTCATAGAATATATTTCTTTTCCATTAATATACACTTTACCACTTGATGGTTTATCAAGACCTGCTAAAAGATGTAATAGTGTACTTTTACCAGAACCACTTGGACCTATAATGGCAGTAAACTCACCTTCATTTATACTAAGATCCGTAGGTTTTAAAGCTTTAACTTCCGTTTCTTTAAATCCGTAGCTTTTAGTTAAATATTCAGTTCTTAAAAGTTCCAAAACTTTTCCTCCTTTCATCCCTCTTTAGAATATATAATATATATTATAGTTCATTTGGTAAATATATACTATATTAATATACATAATTTTCATAATATTCTGTTTTTATTCTAACCTTTTGTAAAAATTTAAATGTAATAAATAACTCTTAACCTATAATTTTATATAGAAAAAACCTGTGTTTAAAAATTTAAATCTTATTTTTAACACAGGTTTTCTATTATTATTTTTAATTTTTCTAAGTTAAATAATTCATTTAACTAAATAAACTGTTTTAACCACTCTTTAGTGTCTTCGTCTGCAAATGTTGCTTCCACTGTTTTTAAATATATATTCTTATAATCATCATTATTTATTTTAAATTTCTCAAAGGCAATATTGCATTCATTTGTCATATCTATATTAGAAACTGTTCTATTGTCTGTATTTATTGTAACGTTGATTCCATCTTTGTAAAAATCATAAAACGGATGGCTATCAAAAGATTTTACAGCCTTAGTTTGAACGTTACTTGTTGGGCATGTTTCAAGAGTTATCCCTTTTTCTTTTACTATTTTATAAGCTTCATCACAGTTAGTTATAAATATTCCATGACCTATTCTTTCTGCACCTAAAAGTTTTACTGCATCTAAAACATTTATACCAAATCCTGTTTCACCAGCGTGAATAGTTACTCTATATCCATATTCTCTAGCAAGTCTTATGGCTTTTACAAAATCATGTACAAATCCCTTTTCTTCTGGTCCACATAAATCTATGGCAACAACATAATTTCCTAAGAATTTTTTTCCTTCTTCAATAACTTTTATAGCTGCATCCTCGCCCATATTTCTCATACAACTTAGTATTAAATTTCCTTTTATTTCATACTTTTCTTCCCCAAGTTTTATACCATCAATTACACTTTGTATAATCTCATCTACTGATAACCCTTTTAATGTGTGAAGTAATGGTGCAAATCTTATTTCTATATATTTAACATTTTCCTTTGCTGCATCCTCTAATAATTCAAAGGTTATTCTTTTTAAACTTTCTTTTGACTGCATTATATCATTTGGTATTTTAAATCTTTCTAAATATTCATTTAAAGACTCACAATCAAATGGTGCTATAAGTGCCTTTTTTATATCATCTATATCATATGAAAATAGTTTAATATCTTCCTTTTTAGCTAAATCTAGTATTGTTTCTGGTCTAACACTTCCATCCAAATGACAATGTAAATCTATTTTTGGCAAACAATTTTTCATTAATAAATTCCCCCTATTATATAAAATATTTTATGTAACATAACAAAAAAATTCCTGATTACGAAGAAGATAATGTTACACTCTCTTCTTCGTAATCAGGAATTTACGGTACCTGGTAGAGACCCCCAAACCATATTATTGGAGTTATACGAAGTTACTACTTTTTAGTGATTATAAATGGTTTAAAGAAAAGTGTCAATAGATTTTTATTAAAATTTTACATTTTAAATATATTTATATAGAGTTCCCAAATTAAATCTTAAACTTATTCATTTATCAAATGAGAAAACTTAAATTAATATTTTTTCAATAACTAACAGATTATTTTAGTTAAGAGTTAATAGTGAATAGTTGAGGTTATTACTACTCACTTTGTTCCTAGTAATTCTCAACGTATTTTTAAATTTAAGAAACTGATACCCAGTTTCTTCAATAATTCTTAACTAACTATATTTGTTCTTATTTTTCTCAACTGATAACAAAAATTTGATGAATAAATTTAAATTGGAGCTTGTTTCCCTATATTATTCACAATTAAACATATTTACATGCATATTAAATACATTTCTACATCTCTTTTGATGATTAGTTATTATATCTTTTAAATTCATACCATCTACAGCACCTGTTTTAAGATTTTTAAAACATTCTAAATTTTCAACATGTAATCTAATTATGGTTTCCACCATTGTATCATGTAACTCCATAGATTGGTCTAAAGTTAAATCCTTACTCAATGCCATAAACTCATTAAGCTTACTATTAAAATCATCAAACCATTTATTTAATTCATTGGTTAAATCCATATTCTCTGAAGGACTCATACTTTTATTACACTGAAACTTTTCAACATGAAATTGAAATGTCTTTCTAAATCTATTTACATGAGTTTCTACTATTCTTTGAAACTCCATTTTATCCGGTGATTTTTCTTTTACTTTTTTAAAGCATGGTATGTTATTTGCATGTTGCATAAACATATTTTCAAAAAAGTTTACATGAAATTTTAGAACCTCATCATTACTTAATCTTCCTGAAATTTTTGCAAGTTCAAAAAAAGCTTTTTCAAAAGTTCCCTTTACTGCTTGTTTAACTAAATCCATTTGAACCATATTTCCTGATGTTTGCCTATAAAAACTATTCCAAATCTCAAGACCATTATGTTTTTGAATAATATAATCATTAGATTTATACCTGTCATTTCCTCCAGATATATTTTCTAAATATCTTTTATCAATACAAATTTCTCTTAACATAAACAAAACTCCCTTTTCAATACTCTATATACATAATATGTTTTAAATTACATAAAGTTCTTATTTTGCGCAAAAACCATTACTGAAATAAGTTTTTATTTATTAGTCATATTTTTTTCTTGTAAATCTATAACAAATGTATTAATATTGTTTATAAATATTTTAATTGATAAAGGAGATTGCAAAAATGATAAGAAACGCAGACTATTTTATAAAATCTTTAGATATGATTGCTCATCCTGAAGGAGGCTATTTTAAAGAATGTTTCCAATCTGATGAAAACATAAAAGTTAATCATACTAATGACTCTAGACACCTTTGGACCAGTATATATTTTTTATTAAGAACTGGAGAAGTTTCTAATTTTCATATTCTTGAATCCGATGAAATGTGGTACTACCACAGTGGTTCCCCTTTAACAATATACATGATTTCTCCTAGCGGTGAACTAATAACAAAACAATTAGGTTTAAATATAGAAAAAGGCGAATCACCACAGGTTTTAGTTCCTAAAGGATACATATTTGGTTCAAGCATGAATGAAGATGGATTTGCTTTAGTAGGATGCATGGTATCTCCTGGATTCCACTTTGATGATTTTAAACTTTTCTCAAGAAGTGATTTAATGAGTAAATATCCAGAACATGAGAATATCATAGAAAAACTTACAAGAGAATAATAATATAACTTTTATTTTAAATTAATAATCTTAAGTAAAAGTGGACAGTTAAAAAGCATTGCTAACAGTAGCTTTTTAACTATCCACTTACTGAAATGGACAATTTTCAATTTTCTAATTTTCCGAATTTATAAATTAAAATTTTAAATTAGAATGTTAAATGTAAGTTGTCATCTGTTCCGCTAAAACTAATAATTCCTCTAAATATTTTTTAGCATTCTTAACCTCTTCAAAAAGCATATCTACTTCTGATTTGGTGCTTTGAGAGTTAGCTAAAGTTTCTTCTGAAATCGATGCCATATTTTCTATTCTGTCATTAATTTTTAAGTTATCATCATTTATTTGATTTATTCTTCCATTAACTTTTATAACTTTTCCTTCCAAAGTAATCATCTCTGTTTTTAATGCCTCTAAATTTTCAGTAGTTGTCTTTACTAAAGTATCTTCCTCACCCATTATATTTGAAACATCTGTTATGGATTGAGAAACATTTAAAACCTCACTTTCTAAACTCCCTATAATGTTACTTATCTCTTGAGAAGATTCTTTACTTTGCTCTGCAAGCTTTCTTATTTCTTCTGCAACAACAGAAAAACCTTTTCCATATTCACCTGCTCTTGCTGATTCTATAGCAGCATTTAACGCTAATAAATTAGTTTTATCTGATATATCTTCAATAATATTAATTATAGAAATAACTTTATTGGTTTTTGATACTAAATCCTTAGATATATTGTGAACATTATCATTTTTGCTTTTTATTATTTTTGATTTATTGCCTAACTCTTCAACTATATTAAAAGTGTTTATAAAAGTATTTTTACTTTCAGTAAAATGATTACCCATTTCAATAGATTCTTTTACTGTACTTTCAATATCATTTTTTATATTATTTGATGCAACATTTTGATCTTCTATACTTACTGCTGTTACTTCACAACCATTTAAAATTTCCTCTATTGCAACTTGAATAGTATCAGAAGATTTTTCTATTATATTAAATGTATTTTCAATAGAATTACTATTAGTATTTAAAAGCTCTGTTGCCTTTTTCATTTGCTCTATTATTTCTTTTTGTTCACTTACTAGTTTAATAGTCCTTTCTTTTTCCTGTAATCCTGCTTTTCTAACTTTATTAGAAATTTTTGTTACCACATATGATAATATAAAGAACAAAAATATAATTACTTCTAAAAAAATAACCTTTGATTGTATCGCTACATTTCCAATATTTAATATAATCCAAATAATATTAAATATTGATGCACCTATTAAAATCCTTAATAAAAATTTTTCTTCTAAATAAACCATACAAATAACAACTAGTAAAAGTATAGGTATTGGTGATAACGTACTTTTACTTCCAAATAAGCCAATAGCATAAATTATAGCATAAGGTATACTTACTAATTGTCTTACCTTTTCATTTCCCTTATCTTTAATATAAAAACAAAACATTATAGCTGTAGAGATAGCTGCTATCGCTATTGCTATCCATGCTAAAAATTCACTTATAGCATTATGTTGAGACATAAAATATAGCCATATAGAATTAGCAAAAGACAATGTTAAAGTTCCAAAAACAAAACATTTATTAATTACTTCTTTAACTTTAAAATCTCCCATAATATTCTCCCATCTTTTAATATAAATTTAACATAATTGTTAGTTATTGTTATATATAGGGAAACAAGCTCAAATTCAAATTTATTCAATAACTTTAAAATATTTTTATACAAAATTTAGTGTTGAATTCTAAGCGATTCAGAGCATGTCTCACTATTTTGGGTATCCAAGTTTTGGAATGGATAATTTTAAAAGTCAACTTGGAACCCTATAATTAAATCATTTTTATAGTCTCCTATAAATTCTTATATATGTATTTTAATACAAATTTAAACAAAATAGTATACTTTATTCATTAAATGTAACAATTTTGTCTTAAACTTCCTAAAATTTCATCTTAGAACCATTACTTTCAAAACCACTATATTTATATTTTTTATATTTTGAAATTTATTCTTAGTAAATTTTATTTTCATTACATAAAAAAGAGCTATATAATGGTAATTTTATAAGATTATCATTATATAACTCTAATATTAATTCTTTTAATCATATAGGGAAACAAGCTCAAATTTAAATTTATTCAATAACTTTAAAATATTTTCGTGCAAGATTCAGCATTGAATTCTAAATGATTCGGAGCATGTCTCACTATTTTAGGTATCCAAGTTTTGGAATGAATAATTTTAAAAGTCAACTTGGAACCCTATAACATTTTAGTTTCATTGATTATTAAGTTAAATTCAGCCTTTAAAAAGTCTGCTGCCTTTTTACAAAGCAACATACGAGTAAGAAATATTTCAAAATATTCTATCAGCGGACATATAGTAGTATCTATCGTTAATGCTAACTCTATTTTTCTGCTTATTTTATGAACTTTTACATCTGCTTTTTCTACAGCATAATTTACTCTATCATGTATATCAAATGTGGCAAAATCAGTATTTCTTACCCTTGATCGTCTTACATCAACTTTATCAGCTAATATTAATGCTGCAGCTACTGGATTTATAGGAATTCCAACTTCTTCATCATGATTTCCAACTGAAGATACTATAATACCTATTTCTTCTGGACTCATACCTAATCTAGTTAAAATATTAAAACAAATACATGCTCCTGTTTGAGCATGCTCTTGTCTATTTACCATATTTCCAATATCATGTATATATCCTGCAATCTTTGCAAGTTCCACTTCTCTCTTACTAAATCCTAGATGCTCTAATATATTACCTGCAGTTTCTGCAACTTTTATTACATGCCCAAAATCGTGTTTTGTATATCCTTTTACACCTAAGTGTCTATCACCTATTTCTATGTAAGTTTTAAATTCTTTATTATTTTTTATATCTTCAAATGTTATTAATGGCATAAACTCACTCCTTATTATAACTATCCACTATTCAATAATCTTGAGTTTATTCTTACCTAAAATATTAGTTTTTATAAAAAAGAAATGCTAAATAAATAAAATTCAACATATTTCATGATACATCTTATGTTAAGGTTCAACTTGCTATAATAGATTTAGATAAACAAGTAGTGTTTAAATTTAAATACATCATATGTTAAGGTTCAACCATTGAAAAATAGCCATTCTTTATTTCTTATTATACATCCAAACTATTGATTTTACTAGGTTTTATTGTTTTTTACCAGTGATTTTTATTTTTTAAGCTCAATAAGTAAAATACCTTTTTAACTTAGTATTTTCAAGGCATTACAAGTTTTTAGTGAATATTTTGCTGGTAAAATTCATTATTTTTTATACTTTTTCAATTCAAAACCACTATTCTTTTATAAGTAAAATATATTTCATTCAAGATAAAAACCTACTCTTAATTTTTGTTTCAATAGTTAGAACATGTGTAAAAATTCATATGCTATATCTAATATACTAAAAATTATTCAAACAAGAATTTTATTTAAATAATAAATATAAAAAACAAAAGTTATGATAATAATCCTTAAGAATAAAAACTAGATATGGACATATATCCATATCTAGTTTTCATAAAGACATCTTAAATATTTTTAGCTACTTCATATGCACTCCAAATAGCATACATAATATTTTGAACCTTATTAGCATCTCCAATTAGCCTTGCATTAGGAATATCAAATCTAACTTCATTATATAAATCTTTTTCAGATAAATATCCAATAGCTACAACAGCACTATCAACCTTAATAATTGATTCTTCTCCATTTGTATTTAATACAAAACCTTTATCTGTTTTCTTGCTTATATAAGAATTTGTCTTAACATTAATATTATTAAATTTAATTAAATCATTAAGCATATCGTGATTTGCATGACATAAAGGTCCACCTACTTGTAGAATATCCTTTTGCATTTCTACAATTGTAACATCTTTTCCCTGTTGCTTTAACCAAAGAGCTGTTTCACATCCAACAAGACCTCCACCAATTACAACAACCTTTTCCCCAACATTTTTTCTTTCCATTAAAACATCTTCTGCTGAATAAACATTATCAGCACCTTCAATAGAAAGTGTTCTCGGAGTAGAACCTGTTGCTAAAAGTATCTCATAACCTTCAAACTCTTTAATACTTTCTTTTGATACATTCACGTTTAATTTTATTTCAACACCTAACTCTTTAAGTGTACCTTCATACCACTTAACAAGTGCACGATCATCATCTTTAAAATCTGGAACTCCTCCTGGTACAATATTACCTCCAAGGTAACCATTTTTCTCAAGTAATGTAACTTTATGTCCACGAATAGCTGCAACTCTTGCTGCTTCCATTCCTGCAACACCGCCACCTACAACAAGTACCTTTTTAATACATTCAGCTTTTTCTAGTCCATATTCTTTTTCACGTCCGCAGGCAGGATTTACAGCACAAGATACCGTTGCAAAGTTTTGTAATCTTCCCATACATCCTTCTTGACAAGATAAACATGGTCTAACCTTATCATATTTACCTTCAAAAATCTTATTTGGAATTTCTGCATCTGCAAGAAGTGGTCTTCCTAAAGCTATCATATCTGTTTTTCCTGATAATATGGCATCACTTGATAATTCTGGATCTTCCATTCTTCCTGCTGTAATAATAGGTACATCTACTGCTTTTTTAAGTATTTCATTATATGGAAGGTATAGCCCTTTCTCTTGATACATTGGTGGATGACTCCAATACCAAGAATCGTAAGATCCAACATCTCCGTTTAAAGCATCATATCCTGCTGCAACAAGTATCTTTGCAGCTTCAATTCCTTCTGGAATATCTCTTCCTTTTTCTTCAAACTCTTCCCCTGGTAAGCCACCTTTACACCAATCTTTAATGAAACTTTTTATACTGTATCTAAGAGATACTGGGAAGTCTTGTCCACATCTTTGTTTAATCTCTTCCACAATTTCACATGCAAATCTTAAACGATTTTCAAGTGACCCACCATATTCATCAGTACGATGATTAAATAAAGAAATTGCAAATTGATCTAATAAATATCCTTCATGTACTGCATGAATTTCAACTCCATCAAATCCAGCTTTTTTTGCAATTTCTGCTGAATCTCCAAAAGCTTTTACATATTTTTTTACTTCTTCTGTAGTTAATTCACGGCATGTAACTCCTGGTAAAAATCTATGTGGAATTTTAGAAGGTGCTACAGCTACCTTTCCTACAATAGATGGTATACTTACTCTACCAAAACCTGCTGATAATTGTAAAAAGATTTTAGCTCCATATGAATGAACTCTTTCTGTCATCTCATTACCTGTTGTAATAAAATTTAAAGGGTTAATTGTTGGGCATGGCATAGATGGTAATGCGCATTTTTCAATGGCGTTTTCCACCATAGTTACACCTGTCATAATTAATCCTGTTCCACCTTTTGCACGTTCTACATAAAACTCAATTCCTCTTTTATTAAAACTACCATCAGCGTTACACATTCCACCTGGTCCCATTGGAGCTAAAACATATCTATTTTTAATCTCTAATTTTCCAATTTTAATTGGGTCGTAAAGCACCTTATATTTATCTTTCATTTTCTTTCTCCTTTCTGAATTCACATTTATATTTTTAATGTTTTCCTGTTAATTTCAGTATAGAGCATAAAGGAACTTTACTTTCAAGAGGATATTGTTATATTTTTATCGAAATCCATAATTCTATATAAGGATGTAACTTTGAGCCTTTCTCAACCTCAACTAATAATATCTTTCCCCAGGCTATTTCACCTAATTCCAGCCCCTTTTTCATTATAAATTCAGAGGCTTCTTTAAATACTTTTTGAGGATATTGTGTAAAATCCTCATCTGCCATTACAATTGTATGTATACAAGATGTACTTTTCAATTCCCTGGTATGTAATCCTAATGGTAAGTTCAGTTCCTTCCTCTTTTCTGTCTTCACTAGATATCCAAAACTGCTCATTCCCATTCTTGAATCAAATACCCCTAATTGAACTGTAGGCATTGCTTTTACCCATTGATGAATTATCTTTTGGGAGCTACGTTTTTTTGAAAGCCATCCACATTCATCATCGCATATAATTGTTATTTCAGGCGATTTTGCAAACTCATATTTATTTAATAGTTCTTTAATTCTTCTTATACTAATAAGATGTTCTCCAATAGCATCTGCTAAATTCATATAATATTCAGCCTTTTTTAAAGCTTCTAATTGATACATTGTCTCTCTTTCTTCTATCAACTTATAATTATTTTCCTTCCCACCAAATTGTGTAATGATGGTTTTCATAGGCATTTCCATTGAACGATACTTTGTATAGGAAAGCAATCGAAATACATCTACAACATTATAATAACGATGGCCGTTTTTTCCTTTTTCCACTTCAATTAAATGCTCTTTCTCAAAATAGTGAATAGCACTTGTAGTACATCCAAGAATTTCTGCTAAATCTGTAATACTATATTTCATAATTTACCCCTTTCTGCATAAAGTAACTTTAGGTATTTATCGGTAAAATTCTTATATTTTTTACTACTTTAATTATACATTTAATATCCATCATATATTAAAATCTTTTTAAAATAAAAACCTATCCTAAGCATTAAATATAACACTTTAGGATAGGCATATTCTATTAGTTAATAAAATTTAAAATACATCTTGTGTTAAGATTCAACTAATCAAACAAATTGGTTTAGTAAACAACATAGTTAATTTAAATACATCATATGTTAAGGTTCAACTTTCCAATGCTTAGATAAACAATGGGATTTACTAAAATTTAAATACATCATATGTTAAGGTTCAACCATTGAAAAATAGCCATTCTTTATTTCTTATTATACACCTTAACCATTGATTTTACTAGGTTTTATTGTTTTTTTACCAGTGATTTTTCTTTTTTTAAGTTAATAAGCAAATTCTCCTTCAAACTTAGTACTTTCAAGGTATTATAAGTTTTTAATGAATATTTTACTGGTAAAATTCATTAATTGTATATTTTTATTTTCCTCACTTATTAAAAAGTAACTTCTAGATGACACTAACCCTTTGGATAACTTTCCTTCTTTATAAATTTTAATTATGCAATCTAACTACTATATAATTTATATATTTAAAAAATTACAGATATAAGCGCAATTTTTTGTTAATCTTTTTTCTCAACTGATAACAAAAATTTTATGTATAATCTTAAGTTGGAGATTATATCCCCGTGCATAAAGCTAAGCCACTTTATTCCAATAAAATATTTTTCTTTTAAGCTTTTAATACATTATGTAATAATAAAGATTTTAAATAAGCTATTCATTGAAAATTGATTTAGAAACTCTTATAGATTTTTGTTTGATTTTTTGACCTAATCCAAGGACAGATTAGCCGGTGCACCAGACAAGGACGTCGCTTCTCCGGGTAGTCATAAAAATCAGATAAAAATATATTTAGAGTTTCTTTGAAATTTTCACAGACTAGCATTTTTAATTTTTTCATTATTACTTTTTAACACTATAAATTTGGGATTTCTAGCCTTAGTTTTACGCCTATGATTATATCCCTATATAATATGAATTCTTTATATTATACTCATTACATTATAATATTTTTATTTACTTTCATATTAAATTTAAAAATAATATAAAACTGAATAAACTTGCTAATTTCTTTTAAAAAACATAAAAAAGAGTCGGAACTCTCTCCTCTTAATGCATATATGAATAGTGAGAGCTTAATTTTAGGAGGGTTTGTTTATGTTATATGAATTAAATTTTAATGAAGTTGAGGCTATTAAAGCAAATGTTAGTTTTGATGATATTTTAATTTTAGATTATATATTTAAAAATCATAATAAATTTATATCTAAAGTTTTTAATGGAGAAAAATACTACTGGCTAGATTATGATGAAATGTTAGAAAA
>NZ_JAHLNC010000004.1:0-251667 GCF_018916625.1 Clostridium senegalense | reverse complement strand
CTGAAAGAACATCAGGTTGATAGGTGAGGGGTGTAAGCATGGTAACATGTTCAGCTGACTCATACTAATAAGTCGAGGGCTTGACCTAATATAATCACTGTGCAATTTTCAGAGAACAATCTCTGGAAAAAATATAAAATTAAGAGAAGCAAGTAATGCTAGGAAACGACTGAGTGAGAAGCAGAGTTTACTTATGTAAATGAGCATCGGAGCGAGGAAAGATGACGACGCAGTACGCCGCTTATATTAATTTTTAAAATATTCCGCGATAGCTCAACGGTGGAGCACTCGGCTGTTAACCGATAGGTTGAAGGTTCGAATCCTTTTCGCGGAGCCATATTTTTAAATAAATTAAGAGAAGCAAGTAATGCTAGGAAATGACTGAGTGAGAAGCGGAGTTTATTTATATAAATGAGCATAGGAACGAAGGAAATTGACGACGCAGTACGTAGCTTATATTAATTTAAAATCTGGTGATGATGGTTTAGAGGGTAACACTCCTTTCCATTCCGAACAGGCAAGTTAAGCCTCTAGACGCCGAGAGTACTGCACGGGAGACTGTGTGGGAGGGTAGGTTGTTGCCAGGTAACTAAAAAAAGTTAGGTCATTAAAACCTAGCTTTTTTATTTTCCCTAAAATTAGATTATAAATTGATTTTAGGAGAAGTTATTAACAATATAAATACTGAAAGGTTATCTTATCAACAATTTATACTTAATATGTTGATAAAAATCATTGATTTTATGAATAAATGTGTATTATTTAAAATATAATTTGATATGTAGTTAATTAATGTATTTCGGAACGGTTAAGGATGTGTAAATATATTCTTAATATTTTGAAAATTTTAAATATTAAAAGGGATTCTACAAGGAATATAGAATAAAGAAAATACACTGGAAAATCTCTAAATCAATGGGAGGGATAGCTTATGAAACAATATAAGGTAAATAACCTTAGAAACATAGGAATAGTTGGACACAGTGATTCAGGTAAAACTAGTTTAATGGAGGCATTGCTTTATTATACTGGTAGTACTGATAGATTAGGTAGAATAGAAGAAGGAAACACAATTAGTGATTTTGATGTAGAAGAGAAAAGAAGAAAAGTTTCAATTTCAACAGCAGTGTCATTTTGTGAATGGGAAAATGTAAAATTAAACCTAGTTGATACTCCAGGCTATTTTGATTTTATAGGCGAGATGATAGAAGGATTAAATGCTGTAGATTTAGCAATGGTTGTAGTTTGTGCTGTATCTGGTATACAAGTTGGAACAGAAAAAGCATATGAGTATGCTAAAGAGAAAAAAATTCCAAAAGCTTTTTTTATAAATAAATTAGATAGAGAAAATAGTAATTTTGAAAAAACATTAAATCAAATACAAGATAGATTTGGAATATCAGCAGTTCCTATACAGTATCCTATAGGATCAGAGAATGATTTTAAAGGATTAGTAAATGTTATATCTAAAAAGGCTAGAATATTTAACCCTCAAACAAAAAAGATGGAAGAAACAGAAATTCCAGAAGACATAAAAGATAAAATAGATGAATGTAGACAAATGGTAATGGAAGCTGTAGCAGAAATGGATGAAGTTTTATTAGACAAATATTTTAATGAAGGTGAGTTAAGCGAAGAAGAAATATATGATGGATTAGTTAAAGGGGCATCTGTTGGCGAAATAGCTCCTATAATGTGTGGGTCATCAACTACAGGGGTGGGGGTACACACATTACTTGAAGATATAATAGAATGTTTTCCATCACCAGTTGATACAACATTATATAAAGCAAAAAATTTAAAAAATGATAATTATATAGATATAAAAATAAATGAAGAAGAACCATTTTCAGCATTAGTATTTAAAACTATTGCAGATCCTTTTGTTGGAAAATTATCAATGTTTAGAGTAATAACTGGAAAAGCTAAAGCTGATACAGTTGTTATGAATGCAAACAAAAACAAAGAAGAAAAAATGGGAACATTGTATTTTTTAAGAGGAAAACAACAGTATACAACAAGTGAAATCAAAGCTGGTGATATAGGTGCAGTATCAAAACTTAATTGTACAAACACAGGGGATACGCTATGCAATAAAGGACGTATGATTACATTTGAAACATCCACTTTCCCAAAACCAGTATATTCAAGAGCAGTAATGACTAAATCAAAAGGTGACGAGGATAAGATATCAAATGGATTATCCAAACTTTTAGAAGAAGACCCAACATTTTCAGTTAGTAGAGATTTAGAAAATGCTGAAACAATAATATCAGGAATTGGATCTACTCATTTAGAAGTAATAGTTAGCAAATTAAAGTCTAAATTTGGTGTAGATGTAGCATTAGAGCTTCCTAAAACACCTTATAGAGAAACGATTAAAAAGACTGCTGATGTGCAAGGTAAATATAAAAAACAATCTGGTGGACATGGTCAATATGGAGATGTTAAGATAAAATTTGAACCAAGAAATGATGGCGATGATAGTTTAGAGTTTGTTGATAAGGTTGTAGGGGGAGTTGTACCAAGACAGTATATACCTGCTGTAGAAAAAGGGTTAAAAGATTGTGTAAACAAAGGTATTTTAGCTGGATATCCAGTTATAAGATTAAAGGCTACATTGCATGATGGATCTTATCATCCAGTAGATTCCTCAGAAATGGCTTTTAAAGTAGCAGCATCTTTAGCATATAAAAAAGGATTACAAGAGGCGGAACCGGTATTATTAGAACCTATAATGAGAATAGAGATAATAATTCCAGATGAATATATGGGTGATGTTATAGCGGATATAAATAAGAAAAGAGGAAGAATACTTGGAATGGAACCTATAGATAATGGCCAAAAGATTATAGGGGAAGTACCTCAAGCAGAACTTTATGATTATGCTACTGACTTAAGGTCTATAACTGGTGCAAGAGGTGAGTTCAATACTAATTTTGAAAGATATGAAGAGGTTCCAATAGAGGTAGTTAATAAAGTTATAAAAGAAATAAGTTAGTTGTATAAAGTATTAAAAAAGATGTCAATAAATAAATTGACATCTTTTTTTGTATTAATTGAATAATATTTATTTTTAGTAGCAATAATATAAATAAAATGTTTAGGGGGCTAATATGTCTTACTATAAAATGAACATAATAGGTAGAATAAATTTAAGCGACTACAGTAATATACACGATTATATGGAAATAATAGGACCGGAAGATGAATTCACTGTTATGATGGAAAATAGTAATGAAGAGGACATACAAGTTTTATGTAACATGCTACAAACAGAAAAATTTAACATACTGGAAAAAGGAGGAAATGAAAATGGCCGGCTTTTCATCAGAGCGAATAAGAAAAAATGAAATAGAAACTGATAAAATTTTGCGAGAAGAATATAGACCCTACAATGAAGGTGAAAAAGATTATAATAATTTTGAAGAAACAAATTATATACCATCATATGGAGTTAAAAATTGGGTTGGTGACATATACATAGATTCAGTTATACATGGCAAAAGAACTCCAAAAGATTAAAAGAGCTTTATAGGCTCTTTTTTTATTTTAAAATTAAAGTTGCAATAAAGTATAAAAAAAATTTATAATGAATTTATAGAATAGTTTAAATATAAGCTATAATTTTAAAACGAGGGGGAGAGTATATGACAAAATTATACATAACAAGACATGGAGAAACTGAATGGAACAAACTTGGTAAGATGCAAGGGTGGAATGATTCTCCTTTAACAGAACTAGGAAAAGTACAAGCCCAATGGCTAAGAGATAGGGTAGAAAATATAAACTTTAGTAAAATATATACTAGTTCATCAGATAGAGCTTATAAAACTGCAGAAATAATAAAAGGTGATAGGGATATTGAAATAGTGCCAAGCTTAGATTTAAGAGAAATAAGACTGGGGGTATGGCAAGGATTAACACAGGAGGAAATAAGTGAATTAAATAAAGAAAATCATTATAATTATTGGAATAAACCAGAAAAGTACATAACAGTAGAGGGTGCAGAAAGCTTCGAAGAAGTTAGGGATAGAGCATATAGAACTATTATGAAAATGGTAAGAGAAAATAAGGGAAAAGAAATTTTAGTAGTAACTCATACTACAGTTTTAAAAGGTTTTATGTGTGCACTACAAAAGAAAGAAATTAAAGATTTGTGGGAACCTCCATTTATAAAACAAACTAGTTTAACTGTTGTTGAATTTGATGAAGATGAAAATTATAAGATTGTTACCAATGCAGATGCATCTCATCATCAATATACTTTTAAAGAATATAATCAATTTTAAATAAATTACATATATATACATATATGTATGATATAATATAGGATAGTTTATTTTTTATGATGATTGATTTTTATATAATTTATAACAATTCAGTTGTATTAGATTTTAAAAATTAGGGGAATAAAATTAATATTATAAGTTATATATTAAATGGCATTAGTATATAACTTATAATAAAATAATCTATGGGGGGATAGTATGATAAGAAAATTTGTTTCTTACTACAAAGAACATAGGCTCATATTTATTATTGATATGGTATGTGCTTTTTTGGTTGCGGCACTAGATTTGTTTTTTCCAATGATTACAAAAGAGTTGTTAGATTACGGTATTCCCAATAAAAATATTAATATGATAATAAAATTTACAATAGCTTTAACTGTATTATATGTTATCAAATTAATATGTAATTATATAATAGATTATTGGGGTCATGTAATGGGGGTTAGAATTCAGTATGATATGAGAAAAGAAATTTTTTCTCATTTACAAACATTACCATTTAGTTATTTTGATGATAATAAGACAGGCCACTTAATGTCACGAATAGTCAATGATTTAATGGAAATATCTGAACTTGCACATCATGGACCAGAAGATTTATTCATTTCTTTAGTCATGTTAATAGGTTCATTCATATTACTTTGTAAAATAAATATAACATTAACACTGATAATATTTGCTTTTATTCCATTCATAGTTTGGTTTGCTATGGTTAAAAGGGTTAAAATGGCAAGGTCATTTGATAATGTAAGAAAAAAGATAGCAGATGTTAATGGCAGTTTAGAGGATAGTATTTCTGGAATTAGAGTTGCAAAAGCATTTACAAATGAAGATTATGAGATGGAAAAATTTGATGATAATAATGTTCAATTTAAAACTGCCAGAAGTTATTCTTATAAGTGTATGGCTGAATTCTTAGCTGGAATAAGGTTTATGGTGGATATGCTAAATGTTGTAGTTATAGGTGCTGGTGGATACTTTGCATACAAAGAATATATAACTATATCAGAGTTAGTTGCCTATCTTTTATATATAACATATTTTATGCAACCAATAAGAAGACTTACTGCATTTATAGAGCAATATCAAAGTGGAATGTCTGGATTTAAAAGATTTCTAGAAATTATTAATACAAAGACAGATATTGTTGAAAAAGATAATGCAATAGAATTAAAAAATGCTATAGGAAATATAAAGTTTAATGATGTAACATTTAAATATAAAGATAGTGAAGAGGTTATAAGCAATATAAATTTAGATATTCAAAGTGGACAAACTGTAGCTTTGGTAGGACCATCAGGAGGAGGTAAAACTACTATTTGTAATTTACTACCTAGGTTTTATGATGTTAATGATGGAAATATTACTATAGATGATATAGATGTAAAAGATTTGAAAATAAAATCATTAAGAAAAAATATAGGAATAGTTCAGCAGGAAGTATTTTTATTTACAGGAACAATAAAAGAAAACATTTTATATGGAAATCCTGAGGCTACAGATGAAGAAATTATTGAAGCGGCTAAGAATGCTAATATTCATGAGTTTATAGAATCTCTTCCAGATGGTTATGATACCTATGTTGGAGAAAGAGGTATAAAACTTTCAGGTGGACAAAAGCAAAGAGTAGCCATAGCTAGAATATTTTTAAAAAATCCACCTATTTTAATATTAGATGAAGCAACTTCAGCTTTAGATAATGCAACTGAGATAATGATTCAAAAATCTCTTGAAAAGTTATCCAAAGGAAGAACTACAATAGTAGTTGCACATAGGTTATCTACTATAAAAAATGCAGATACAATAGTGGTAATAACTAGCGAGGGAATTGAAGAGCAAGGAAATCATAATGAATTATTAAATAGAAAGGGTATTTATTTTAACTTGTACAATTGTCAATTTACCAATACAAATGTAGAAGAGGATATTATAGTTGAGTAAGCTATAATATTTTCTTCTAACTGAAATATAATCATAAATTAACTTTCTGTTTTAAATTATAAAAAATAAATTATCATAAAAATAATCATCCTTCTTAAGTACAATAGCAAAAGAAAAACATCTATGTTTATGGAAAAAAAAGGAAATACGAAAAAAACATAGAATATTAACTTAAGAGTAAAATGGAAATGAGATAGGAGAGAAAATTATGATAAAAAACAAAAGTAATATATGTGAATTGATAAATAAAGTAAAAAACTTTTCATATGAGAAAGAAACAAGTTTAGTAGAAGTGGAATTAAAATCAGAAGAAACAGTTCATATTAGATATTATGAAGATGATTGTATTAAGATAAATTACTATGATTTTGAAAAGGGAATTTCAACATTATATAAAGATAGAAAATATATAAACAAAGAGCTTTTCCAATAAGGAAAAGTTCTTTGTTGTGCTTTCATAATATGTGAATATAAAAGGTAGAAATGGAAAAAATAATATTTGAAAGTATAATACAAATATTGTATGATAATATTAAGGTCAAAGAAAGTCAAGGTAAATGAAAAATATGGAAAAGGTGATTTTGTGGCTAAGTTATCAGATTTAATAGAGAGTTTTATAAAAGAATTAGTAGATGAGTCTATAGATAATCAAATTCAGATACAAAGAAACGAATTAGCAGATTATTTTAGTTGTGCGCCATCTCAAATAAATTATGTATTATCTACCAGATTCACAAGAGAAAAAGGTTATTACATAGAAAGCAGAAGAGGGGGAGGAGGATGTATAAAAATTATAAAAATAGAATATACAATCCATAATAATCTTTTAGAAATTCTTAATGAAAAAATAGGAGATTATATAACATATAATAACACTGTAAGTATTTTAGAAGCTTTAAAAGAGGAACAAATAATAAGCGAAAGAGAAAAAGAGATAATTAAGATAACATTAAATGATAGAACATTATCTTGTATTGGAAATAGTAAGAATAGATTAAGGGCAGATATACTAAAGTCCATAATTTTTAATATATTAGAATAATAAAATGGAGGGGTAATTTTGATTTGTAGCAGATGTAAAAAGAATGAGGCAAATTTTCATATAACAAAGGTTGTTAATGGTGTAAAATATGAGGAACATTTATGTGAAGTGTGTGCTAAAAATAATGCTATAGGTCTAGATGCAGATTTTTCATCTCAGTTCTCGTTTCAAAATATTTTAAGTGGTTTTATTGATTATATGGCTAATAATCGAGAAGAACAAATATCTAATAAAGTATGTTGTAAAAAATGTGGTCAAACTTATGAAGATTTTAAAAAAACAGGTTTATTAGGTTGTGATGAATGTTATGAGAGTTTTAGAGAAGCAATGACAGCTATTATAAAAAGGGTTCAATTAAGTAGTATGCATAATGGTAAAATACCACAAAAATATGGAAATGAACTTAAGAAGAAAAGAGAAGTTTTACAGTTAAAAGAAAAACTTAAAAATGCTATAGAAAAAGAAGAATATGAAAAGGCAGCAGAAATTAGAGATGTTATTAGAGAGTTAGAAAGGTAGGGGAAGAATACTATGGAAAATTGGATAAATGCTGAAGGCGTAAAGGATAATGTAATTTTAAGTAGTAGAATAAGATTAGCAAGAAATCTAAAAGGATATCCCTTCCCAAATAAAATTAATAAAGAAACTGCTGATGAGATTATTAAAAATATAGAAGATGCTTTTTATTTAGATGAGAATTTTAAAGAAGATTTTAAAACAATAAGGTTAGATGAAAAAACAGAGATTGAAAAGGAAATGTTATTTCAAAAACACATTGTAAGTAAATCTCTTCTAAAAAATAAAGATATAGGTGCAGTAATATTAAACAATAATGAAACCATTAGCGTAATGATTAACGAAGAAGATCATTTAAGAATACAAGGTATATCTAATGGTTTAAGTTTAAAGGAAATTTATGAAAATATAAATAAAATAGATAATATTATAGAGGAAAAATTAGAGTTTGCTTATGATAGTGATATAGGATATTTAACTGCATGTCCAACTAATGTAGGGACAGGGGTAAGAGCTTCCGTAATGGTTCATTTACCTTGCCTTTGTATGACAAGGGAAATAGAAAATGCTTTTAATGCAGTTAGTAAAATGGGAATGACTATAAGAGGTTTGTATGGGGAAGGCTCTAAAGGTTACGGAAATATATTTCAAATATCTAATCAAATAACTTTAGGTCCTACAGAAGAAGAAATAATTAATGGACTTAATGCTATGATATATCAAATAATAGATAAAGAAAAAGAAGCAAGAACAAGACTCATGAATAGCTATAAATATGAGATGGAAGATAGAATAATGAGAGCTAGAGGGATTTTAAGTACAGCAATAATTATAGATTATAAAGAAAGTATGGAGTTATTATCTATGATAAGGTTAGGTATAGAGTTAGGTTTAATTAAAGATATAAGTAAAACTGCTTTAAATAAATTACTAATAGATATAAGCTTACCAGCATTACAAGATAAATTTAAAAATGAAATTAAAAATGACAATATAAATTTTTATAGAGCTATAGTAATTAGGGAAAATTTTATTAAGCGAGGTGTTTAATATGTTTAATAGATTTACTGAAAGAGCAAGAAATGTGCTTATGTATGCAAATGATGAGTCAAGGGAATTTAAACATGGGTATGTTGGAACAGAACATATTTTATTAGCAGTCTTAAAAGAGGAAGATGGAATTTCTAAAAATATATTAAATGATTTTAATATCAACTATGATAATGTAAAAAATTTGATAGAAGCTTATGTTGGCTATGGTAATATTGAAATGAGTGAAAATGAAATTGCTTTAACTCCAAGAACAAAGAGATTATTTGAAATTAGTTTAGTTGAAGCAAGAAGTTTAAATCAAAATTATATATCTCCAGAGCATATGACTTTGGCACTTATACGAGAAGGTGAGGGAGTAGCCTATACGATAATTGTAAATTTAGGCGCTGATCCATTAAAGTTATATAAAGATATTCAAAAGGCTATTAAAGGAGAGGAAAGTAATATTAAATCTCATAGTAAGAAAAGTAAAAAAGATACCAAAACTTTAGATAAGTATGGAAAAGATATAACCGACTTAGCATATGAAGGAAAACTTGATCCTATTATAGGAAGAGATAAAGAAACAGAAAGGGTTTTGGAAATACTTTGTAGAAGAATGAAAAATAATCCATGTCTTATAGGTGATCCAGGGGTTGGTAAGACAGCCATAGCTGAAGGTTTAGCTCAGAAAATAGTATCCGGTAATATACCAGAAATATTAAAAGAAAAAAGGGTTGTATCTTTAGATATGTCTTCTGTTCTTGCGGGTTCAAAATATAGAGGTGAGTTTGAAGAGCGATTAAATAATATTATAGAAGAGGTTGCTAAGGCTGGAAATGTTATTTTATTTATAGATGAGATTCATACTATTGTTGGTGCTGGTGGTGCAGAGGGTGCAATTGATGCATCTAATATATTAAAACCAGCATTAGCTAGAGGTGAAATACAATGTATAGGTGCTACAACTTTAGATGAATATAGAAAATATATAGAAAAAGATGCTGCATTAGAAAGAAGGTTTCAGTCAGTATTAGTAGATGAACCTACTAAGGAAGAGGCTATAGAAATCTTAAAAGGATTAAGAGATAAGTATGAAGCACATCATAGAGTTCAAATTACAGATGAAGCAATAGAGGCAGCAGTAAAACTTTCAGATAGATATATTACAGATAGGTTTTTACCAGACAAGGCTATAGATCTTATAGATGAAGCTGGTGCAAAAATGAGAATAGAAAATTTAACAACACCAAAATGCTTAAAAGATTTACAGGAAAAACTAGAACAAGCGACAAAAGAAAAATCAGATGCTATAACTATGCAAGACTTTGAAAAAGCAGCATCTTTAAGGGATAAAGAAAAATCAATAAAAGAAGAGATTGAAAAAGAGGAAAAACAATGGTCATCTAAAAAGAATGATGCAAATTCTATAGTAGATGCAAGTCATGTAGCAAATATTATTTCAAGATGGACTAATATACCAATTGAAAAATTAACAGAAACTGAGGCAACTAGGCTTTTGAAACTTGAAGAGATTTTACATGGAAGAGTTATAGGGCAAGATGAGGCTGTAGAATCTATATCAAAAGCAGTAAGAAGAGCAAGGGTTGGACTTAAAGATCCTAAGAGACCGATAGGTTCTTTTATATTCTTAGGACCTACAGGTGTAGGTAAAACAGAGCTTACTAAAGCTTTAGCACAAGCTATGTTTGGTGATGAAAATAATTTGATAAGAATTGATATGTCAGAATATATGGAGAAACATTCTGTATCTAAGCTTATAGGGGCACCTCCTGGATATGTGGGTTTTGATGAAGGTGGACAATTAACAGAGAAAGTAAGAAGAAATCCTTATTCAGTAATTTTATTTGATGAAATAGAAAAAGCACATCCTGATGTATTTAATGCATTGCTTCAAATTTTAGAAGATGGAAGACTTACTGATGGAAAAGGTAAAACAGTAAACTTTAAAAATACTATAATAATAATGACTTCAAATGTAGGAGCTTCAGACATAAAAAAACAAAATACAATTGGATTCGCTAAAAATTCACTAGAAGCAAGTACAGGACATGAAAAAATGAAAGAAAATATTATGGAAAAACTAAAATTAACTTTTAGACCTGAATTTTTAAATAGAATAGATGATATAATAGTATTCCATAAGCTAAATGAAAGTGATTTATTAAAAATAGTAGAATTAATGCTTAATGTATTATCAGATAGATTACAACAACAAAATATAAATATAAAATTTTCTAATGAAGCAAAGGAATTTTTAGCAAAAGAAGGTTTTGACCCAACCTATGGAGCAAGACCTTTAAGAAGAGCTATAACTAAAATTATAGAAGATAAATTAGCAGAAGAAATTTTAAAAGGAAATGTAAATACTGGAGACAGTGTAATTGTTACAGTAGATAGTGATAACTTAAAAATAACTAAAGAATAATATTAGTAAGATATAAAGGTGTAATTTTATTAATGAAATTACACCTTTATTTTTAAAAATTGGAACATATTTTGAGTTATAAGTAAAAGGGAATATAATTAAAGTATTAAGAGAATAAAGAAATAAATTTAAAGAAATCAATTACATAAGTTTGGAGGAAAGGTTATGGCAAAGACTAAGAATGTATATGTATGCAGTCAATGCGGATATGAGTCGCCTAAATGGATGGGAAAATGCCTTAATTGTAATAGTTGGAATACTATGATAGAAGAAGTTAAGGTCCCAGAAAAGGCAGTTGTGTTTAATAGAGCGGTTACTATAAGTGGCGGAGGGAAGCCACAAAATATAAAAGATATAAAATCAAGTCAATTTGAAAGATTTGATACAGGAATTAATGAATTGAATAGAGTAATTGGTGGTGGATTAGTTAAAGGTTCGTTAACGCTTATATCTGGAGATCCAGGTATAGGAAAATCTACAATACTACTGCAAACTGCTAAAAGGATAGCAGATAAGTATGGAAAAGTTTTATATGTATCTGGTGAGGAGTCAGAAGAACAAATAAAAATGAGGGCTGAGAGATTAGATTGTATAAGTGATAATTTATATATTCTTTCAGAAACTAGTATAAATCTAATTGAAGAACATATAGAAAATATGAATCCTGTATTTGTAATTATAGATTCTATTCAAACTTTATTTAAATCTCAAATAACTTCAGCACCAGGAAGTGTTTCTCAAGTTAGAGAATGTACAAATGATTTAATGAGAATAGGTAAAACAAAAGATATACCACTTTTTATAGTAGCACATGTAACTAAACAGGGGGAACTTGCAGGGCCTAGAGTTTTAGAACATATGGTTGATACAGTTTTATATTTTGAGGGGGAAAGAACACAAGAGTTTAGAATTCTAAGGACTATAAAGAATCGTTTTGGGACTACTAGTGAAATTGGGGTCTTTGAAATGAGGGAAAGTGGACTTGAAGAAATTTTGGATGCGTCTAGTGTGTTTTTGCAAGAAACATCTTTTGAGCAAGAAGGATCTGTTGTTATTGCAACAATAGAAGGTACAAGACCATTATTAGTAGAAATACAAGCATTAGTAAGTGAAACTAAAGCAGTTATGCCAAGAAGAACTTCTGTAGGAATTGATCATTCAAGAATGAGTCTTATTTTAGCTGTTTTAGAGAAAAAATTAAAAATACCTTTTTATAGTAGTGATGTTTATGTTAATGTAGTTGGTGGGTTGAATTTAGAAGGGACATTTGGAGATTTAGGATTAGCAGTGGCATTAATATCTAGTGCTAAGGGTAGAACAGTGAAGTTAGAAAGCCCACTATTTGTTGGTGAAGTTGGACTAACAGGAGAAGTTCGACCTATATCCAATATAGAGAGGATTGTAAATGAGGGACAAAAAATGGGATTTAAAAATATTATAATGCCTTATAAAAGTAAAGAAAAATTAGGCGATAAATTTAAAGGGATAAATATTATAGGTATAACAACGGTTAAGGAAGCAATGGGGAAAGTGTTTTAAGGTTAATATTTTTTTAAAAAGCATTTTACTATAATAGTAATTTAGTATATCATACTTATGCAATCACTTATTGGATTATAAAAATTAAAGGAAGTTTGAATAATGAAGGGAGTGAAACCCATTATTACTTTTGTGAGTTTGTAGTAGTGGATTATATGAAAGAAGAGAAAAACAATGAATTAATGAATGTGTTAAAAATGATGGCCCCAGGAACATTATTAAGAGAGGGTTTAGATAATATTTTAAGAGCAAAAACAGGTGGACTTATAGTTTTAAGTGATAGCAATGAAATACTAAATTTAGCTGATGGTGGTTTTAATATAAATGCTGATTATACTCCTGCATATATATATGAATTGGCTAAAATGGATGGTGCTATAGTTGTAAGTAGTGATTTAAAGAAAATCTTATTAGCAAATACTCAATTATTGCCTAATTCTTCAATAAGTACATATGAAACAGGAACTAGGCATAGAACAGCGCAAAGAGTAGCGAAACAGACTAATAGTATAGTTATAGCTATATCGCAAAGAAGAAATATAATAACTTTATATAAAGGCGATTTAAAATATGTGTTAAAAGAAAGTAGCGAAATATTAGCTAAAGCTAATCAAGCTATACATACTTTAGAAAAATATACAGTAGTTTTCGATAAAGCTATTGTAAATTTAAATATACTTGAAACTAATGGTAACGTAACATTAACAGATATAACTACAGCAATTCAAAGAGTTGAACTTATAATGAGAATAATTAAAGAAATAGAAACATATATTTATGAACTTGGAAATGAAGGTAGACTAATAGATATGCAACTAAAAGAACTTATAAAAAATGTTGAAGAAGAGGCAATATATCTTATGAAGGATTACTGTGGACATGATATTTGTTCAAGTAATATATATAAAAGCTTGGCAAAGTTAACAGAAGAAGAACTTTTAGATTTGAATAATATATCTAAAATATTAGGTTATTCTAATTGCTCATTAACAGAAACCATAGTTTATCCCAAAGGATATAGAATTTTAAACAAAATATATAGATTGCCATCAACGGTGATAGAAAATTTAGTAAATCAATTTAAAGAATTGAGGTTTATTATATCAGCAACAGTAGCTGAATTAGATTCAGTAGAAGGTATTGGGGAGATAAGAGCTAAATATATTAGTGATTGGTTCGAAAAATTTAAAGAGCAATATCATATTCAAAAACAAATATAGCACAAATTTAAATTTGTGCTATATTTTATAAATTACTTTAAGGTGTATTTTCCAAGTGAAACCATATTTTTATACTCTTTTAGTAAGATATCATAAATATTCAAATTAGTGCAATTGCATAAAGAAGCTATATAAAAGAAGTGATTACCTAATTCTTTTTCAATAATCTCTCTACAATTATCGCAGAGCTGGCCTTTAACATGTGTATCAAAACAACTTTTAAAAGAATCAAAATCAGAAGTATCAAAATCATTAGGTACCTTTTGTTTTGAAGCTTCAATTTGTAAGCAGCCACATGAAGTTATACACTTTACAATAGACCTATTAACCCTAGATTGGGATTCATCAAGTTTACTCATAATATCTAATATACTTCTGTGTCTAAGTAAACAATCATCAACTGAATTTTGAAACTCATCAAAAATTAAATCTTTCATTTTCATTCAACTCCTTATAAAAAAACATAACTAAATTTTATTCTTGTAAAAAAGCTAGAGGAGATGTGATGACTCTATAATATATTATTAATTTAAATAATGATAGGGGGTCAAAGTTAGGAAATTTTTGAGAAAAACATAAAAATGTTTCTGAATTTTAACTTTTATAAAATAAATAGTGATAAAATATTTGTAAAATATATATCTCTATTGAAATAATATATTTGATAATATATATTATTTATAAAGATAGGATAGTATTAGTGGTATTTGTCAATAATTAAATAGGAGGTGAATATTATTGATTAAAAAAATATTAAGAGTGCTTATAACTTTAGGGGGAGGAAGTTTAGGTTACATAGTAGGAAAACTAGTAATAGATTATAATTTATTATCTAAAATAGGAATAATGTCAACATCGTCAGTTAAAGGAATTTTATTTATTATATTTTGTATTTTATTATTTTTGTTATTCTTTTACTTTATATCTGCATATGTAACTAAACTTATTATTAAAACGATAGATTGTGTAGAAAAGAGATTACAAAAATTACCAACAGCAGATATGTTATTAGGACTAGCAGGTGCAGTTTTAGGTTTAATTGTTGCTTCATTGCTAGCAAACCTAGTAAAAGCCAATTCTGCTATTTCAACAATAATAGTGTTTATAGTAACTGTCATATTAGTTGTGGTTTGTGCTGATATGGCAATTAGAAAGAAAGAGGATATATTAAATCTTTTTTCTAATATGAAAAAGGGATCTACATCAAAAGATGGCAAATTAAAAAATATTCCAAAAGGTACTGCTAAAGTACTAGATACTTCAGTGATAATAGACGGAAGAATTTTTGACCTTTGTCAAACAGGATTTATAGAGGGAACTCTTGTAATACCTAACTTTGTATTAGATGAGTTAAGACATATTGCTGACTCTGGTGATGGGTTAAAAAGAAATAGAGGAAGAAGAGGGCTTGATATACTTAATAAAATACAAAAAGAGTTAAGTATAAAAGTTGAAATTTGGGAAGGTGACTTTCCAGAAATTGCAGAGGTTGATAGTAAGTTATTAAAATTATCACAAGTTTTAAATGGAAAAGTAATAACAAATGACTATAATTTAAATAAGGTTGCAGAAGTTCAGGGTGTTCCAGTGCTAAATATAAATGAGTTAGCTAATGCTATAAAACCAGTAGTTCTACCAGGAGAAGATATGAAGATACAAATAGTTAAAGATGGTAAGGAATCTGGGCAGGGACTAGCATACTTAGATGATGGAACTATGATCGTTGTTGAGGATGGTAGAAATCACATTGGTGATATTGTAATAGTAACAGTTACATCAGTATTGCAAACAGCAGCAGGAAGAATGATTTTCGCAAGAATTAGAGAGGAAGTAAAAATGTTAAATGGCAAATAAAGTAATAGTATTAGCAGCAGGAAGAGGAAAGAGAATGGGCGCTAATAAAAACAAGCAATTTCTAGAACTTAATTGCAAGCCTATACTATACCATACACTTATGGCCTTTAATAATTGTAATCTAATTGATGAAATCTTATTGGTTGCTTCTGAAAAGGAAGTAGATTATTGTAGACGTGAAATTGTTGATAAGTATAAAATTGAAAAAGTAAAGAAAATAGTATGTGGTGGTAAGGAAAGACAAAATTCTGTTTTAAATGGGCTTAAGGAATTAACAGATTGTGATACAGTTCTTATACATGATGGCGCAAGACCTTTTGTTGACGAAAAGATTATAGAGGATGGAATAAAATATTCCAAAGTCTATGGAGCTTGTGCTTGTGGAGTATTACCTAAAGATACTATAAAGATAAAAGATAATAGTGGGTTTTCATTAAAAACACCAAATAGGAATGATTTATTTGCAGTTCAGACACCGCAGTCTTTTAAATACGATTTAATTTTAAAATGTCATGAAAATATTTTAAAAGAAAATATAAGTGTTACTGATGATACTATGGTAGTTGAACATTATGGGAATAAAGTATTTCTTTATGAGGGGAGTTATAATAATATAAAAATAACTACCCCAGAAGACTTATTATTAGCTGAAAAGATAATAGAAAATACAAAATAACAAAATTAATTCTAGGAAAGTAAAAATTATAAAATATATAAATTACTTTCCTTTTTTTTTACCTTGACATGATTTTTTTTAAATGGTATATTAAATTTACTTTTATAAAAGAATAATGATAAGCGATGATAAAGAATAGTAGAAATTACTATACAGAGAGAAAACTTTATGCTGAGATGTTTTCACCAATTTCGAACCTACTTTTGAGCAGTAGCAAAAACTACCGGTAATAAATACCGATATCAAAATGAGAGTACAAAATTTAGGTGGTACCGCGATATAACTCGCCCTAAAACAGGGACGAGTTTTTTTTATACAAAAAAATAAGTGTATATAGATTTAAGGAGTGTGGCAAGATGAGAGTATCAAATATGTATTTAGGAACATTAAGAGAAGTTCCAGCAGAAGCAGAAATATTAAGTCATCAATTAATGTTAAGAGCTGGTATGATGAGAAAGTTAGCATCAGGAGTGTATAACTATTTACCAATAGGTCTTAAAGTGCTAAAAAATATCGAAAACATTGTAAGAGATGAGATGGATAAAGCAGGAGCACAAGAATTCTTATGTTCAGCATTACTTCCTTCAGAACTTTGGAAGGAATCTGGAAGATGGGATGTTATGGGACCAGAAATGTTCAAATTGCAAGATAGAAATGAAAGAGAATTTTGTCTAGGACCAACACATGAAGAAGTGTTCACAGATTTTGCAAGAAATGAGATAAAATCATATAAACAATTACCAATAAATTTATACCAAATTCAAACAAAATATAGAGATGAAAGAAGACCAAGATTTGGAGTAATGAGATCAAGAGAATTTGTTATGAAAGATGCATATTCTTTTGATAGAGATGAAAAAGGACTTGATTTATCATATGATAAAATGTATGAAGCATATTGTAACATATTTACTAGATGTAGATTAGATTTTAGTCCAGTAGAAGCAGATTCAGGAGCTATGGGTGGATCAGGATCAGCAGAATTCATGGTTAAATCAGAGGTTGGAGAAGATGAAATAGTATTCTGTGATGAGTGTAAATATGCTGCAAATGTTGAAAAAGCACCAGCTACAGCAGAAGAAGGACCAGATGAAGACTTAAAAGAATTAAATAAAATCCATACACCAAATATAAAAACTATAGACGAATTAGTTAATGGTTTAGGAATAAGTAAGAAAAAGTTAGCAAAAACTTTATTATTTAAAGCTGATGAACAAATAGTTGCTATCATGGTAAGAGGCGACAGAGAATTGAATGAAATAAAGGTTGCAAATGCACTAGGTGGTGTGGTAGAATTCATGATGTGTGATAGTGAAAAAGTTATCAATGCAACTAACGCGCAAGTTGGTTTTGCAGGCCCAATAGGAATAAAAGTAGACAAATTGTTTATTGATGAAGAAGTTACTAAAATGAAAAACTTTGTTATTGGAGCTAATGAAACAGACTATCATTTTGAAAATGCCAACTATGGAAGAGATTTTGAAGGAATTGTGGGAGATTTCAGAAAAATCACTGTTGAAGATAAATGTCCTAAATGTGGTGGAAATATCACAATTGCTAGAGGCGTAGAAGTAGGACATATATTTAAACTTGGCACTAAGTATTCAAAATCTATGAATGCAAATTTCATTGATGAAGATGGAAAAAATAAACCATTAGTTATGGGTTGTTATGGTATAGGTGTAAATAGAACAATGGCAGCTATAATAGAACAACACAATGATGAAAATGGTATAGTTTGGCCTTTAGAAATAGCACCATATCATATTGTTGTAATTCCTGCTGTTATGAAAAATGAAGAACAAGTAGCAGAAGCGGAAAAAATTTATTTACAACTACAACAATTAGGAATAAAGGCTCTTTTAGATGATAGAAATGAAAGAGTTGGAGTTAAATTTAAAGATTCTGAGTTAATTGGAATACCAATGAGAATTACAGTAGGTAAAAAATTAACTGATGGAATAGTAGAATTTAAACTTAGAAATGGTGGGGAAGTTGAAGAAATTAAAATTTCCGAAATAATTGACAGAATAAAGGTTGAATTTGAACAAAATAAGTTATAAAATAAAAGTAGATAATAACTGGCATGATTATGTATTATAATCATGCTAGCTATAATAAAACATAAGGGTTTAAATGTAAGGGGCTATTATTAGTGTTATTAAAAAGGGGAAAAACTAAATTAAATTTTCTGATAAGATATACGTTTCAAACAAAACTAATGTTTCAAACAAAAACGAATGTTTGAAACAAAGTCAATGTTTGAAACAAGAAAAATCTTTCAAACAAAAGGAGAGTAATAACAATGATAACATTAGCTGACGTAAAAAAAGCGCAAGAAAATCTTAAAGGAGTATCAAGAAAAACTCCGTTATTTGTATCATCAACTTTTTCAAAACAAACAGGATATGAAGTATATCTAAAATGTGAAAACAAACAAAAAACTGGTTCTTTCAAATTAAGAGGAGCTTACAATAAAGTAGCATCCTTAACTGAAGAAGAAAAGGCTAAAGGAGTTGTTGCTTCATCAGCAGGAAACCATGCGCAAGGTGTTGCTTATGCAGCTACAGCATTTGGAATTAAGTCTACAATATGTATGCCAGTTACTGCACCACTTGCAAAAGTTCAAGCAACTAAAAACTATGGTGCAACAGTAATACAACATGGAGAAGTTTATGATGATTGTTATGCTAAAGCAGTAGAAGTTCAAAAGGAAACAGGCGCTACTTTCTTACATCCATTTGATGATGAGCAAGTAATGGCTGGACAAGGAACAATTGCTCTTGAAATATTAGAAGATTTACCAGATGCAGACGCTATTTTAGTACCAATTGGTGGTGGCGGAATTATTGCTGGTATAGCAGTTGCTGCAAAATCTATAAATCCTAACATAAAAATAATTGGAGTTCAAGCAGATGTTATAGCTTCAAGTAAAGCTTCTTTAGAAAAAGGAGAAGTTGTAACAGTTGATGGACCTAAGTCATTAGCAGATGGTATATCAGTTAAAACTCCAGGAAATAAAACATTTGAAGTAATTAAAAAATATGTTGATGAAATAGTTACAGTTACTGAAGATGAAATAGCAAGCGGAATATTCTCATTAATGGAAAGAAATAAAGTTGTAGCTGAAGGTGCTGGTGCTGTTGGACTAGCTGCATTATTATCAGGAAAAGTTAAAAATGCAGGTAAAAAAGTTGTTGCAGTAGTTAGTGGTGGTAACATAGATATAGCTACAGTTTCTAAAATAATAGATAGACAATTACTTTTAAATAAAAGAAGAATAACTTTACAAATTGAATTAAAAGATAAAATAGGTGAATTAGGAAATTTAATTTCTGAAATAGCATCATTAGGCGGAAATGTTTATAAAGTAAAACAAGATAAAAACTGGAATCCAAAAGGATTAGAAATTTCTAGTATTGAAATTGAAGTAGAAACAGAGTCTAAAGATCATGCAGAAATGATAAAAACAGCACTATCAGCAAAAGGATATGCTGTAGAAGAATTAACTAAATAGTACATAAATACGTAAGTATTTTATAAAAAAGCGTTTATAACTTTTCAAAGTTGTAAACGCTTTTGTTTTTAAAAAATTAATTAATTTTAAATATTTAAAAAGGTTATAATTAAAAAATAAATATAAGAAAATTTCTATTTAATTATTTAATATGATAATATGTATTGTGTAAAAACAACATAGTTTGATATATAATATGTTGTATAGGGAAATAAACTTTTATTGAAATTCATTGAAAGAATTAAAAGCATTTTCATGTAAAATAGAGTTGTGACTTTAACAGTTTGTAAAATCGCATCACTCTTTTCAATATAAAAAATTTTAATGAATAACTTGAAAAGTTAATGTAAAAACCTATAAGAAAGATAGTTCAAAACAAAGTATAAAATAAGGAGAAAATCATGGATTTTGATTTAATAAAAAATAAATTTTCAGAAACAGATATAATACAGCTAAACCCATTAGTATTAGCATTGGCTGGAGATGCTGTATATGAAGTGTTTATAAGAACATATTTGATAGAAAAATTTAGGGGTATGAATGTAAATAAATTACATAAAAAAACAGTAAGCTATGTTAAAGCTAAATCTCAATGTGAATATATGAAACAAATTATTGACGAGTTAAATGAGAAGGAAATGGCAATATTTAAAAGAGGTAGAAATAGTAAATCGCATACACCTAAAAATGGTGATGTTATAGAGTATAAATGGGCTACAGGGTTTGAGGCATTAATTGGATATTTATATTTAAGTGGAGAAACAAAAAGATTAGATTACATATTAACAAAGATCATAAGATATGAGGAGGAAAAAACTAATGTTGAAAGTTAAACTTATAGAACATACACCTAATCCAGAAAAAGTGGTGGCATCAGCAGCTAAACTTTGCTATAGCTCAGTTGGGGTTGATGAAATCTTAGAAGGATTAGATGAAAATAAAACAAATAAATTTATAGAAATGTTAATGAATTATGGACACTATTCACCGGTGGAACATATAAGTTTTACCTTTGCTATAGAAGGTGTATCTAGAAGTTTAACACATCAATTAGTAAGACATAGAGTAGCTTCATATTCACAACAAAGTCAAAGATATGTTAAATTAAAACAATTTCAATATATAGTACCACCAAACATAGAGAAAAATGAAAAAGCCAAAGAAATTTTTATAAATGCAATGAAGAAAAATCAAAAAGACTATGATGATATAGTTGAAATATTATACAATGATTCTTATAATAGTGAGATTCAAAAATATATAGAAAGTAACAAATTAGAATGTGAAGATGAAATAGATGAAAAAGTTAAAAAAAGAATTAAAAATTCTAGTATAAAAAAAGCTATAGAAGATGCTAGATATGTATTCCCAAACGCATGTGAAACTAAAATTATAGTAACTATGAATGCTAGAGAACTTATGCATTTCTTTGCTCATAGGTGTTGTAATAGAGCTCAATGGGAAATTAGAAATATGGCAGATGAAATGCTTAAAGAAGCTAAAAAAGTGGCACCTACAATATTTAAGTTTTCAGGCCCTTCATGCTTAAAGGGGTCATGCCCAGAAGGTACTATGACTTGTGGCGAAATCTTGAAAATTAAAGATAAATATAATCAATTATAAAATTTGAAAGAGGTTAAATTTATGACTAAAAGAAGAGATGAAAATAATAGATTTAAAGAAAATAGAGTAAGGGAAAATAAATTTAAAGGAAATAGAGAAAGAGAAGAAAGAATAAAAGAAGATTTAGTAGTAAGAGAAGATTTGATAGAAGGAAGAAATGCTGTTATAGAAGCGTTAAAATCTGATAGAACTATAGAACAAATATTAGTAGCTAAAGGAGATTCAAAAGGCTCTATAAATGTTGTTTTAGGGTTAGCTAAGGAACAGGGAGTTGTAATTAAGCATGTTGAAAGAGCTAAACTTGATGAAATGTCTCAAACTTCAGCTCATCAAGGAGTTATAGCAAAGGTTACTCCTTATAAATATTATGATATAAAAGACATATTAGATTATGCAAAATCTAAGGAAGAAAAACCATTTATAATAATTTTAGATGAAATTGAAGATCCACACAATTTTGGATCAATAATAAGAACGGCAGAAGTTTGTGGGGTACATGGAATTATAATTCCAAAACGAAAAAATGTTGGAGTAACACCTACAGTTTATAAAACAGCAGTTGGTGCTACAGAACATATGAGAATAGCGAAAGTTACTAATATAAATACTACTATAGATGAATTAAAAGAACAGGGACTTTGGATTTATGGTGCAGATATGTCAGGTGAAGTATGTTACAAAACAGACCTAAGTGGAGCGGTTGCATTAGTTATAGGAAGTGAAGGAAAAGGTATGTCAAAACTAACAAAGGAAAAATGCGATGTGTTGGTTAAAATACCTATGGTTGGACAAATAACTTCATTAAATGCTTCAGTAGCAGGTGGAATATTAATGTATGAGGTGTTAAAACAAAAGTCTTAATGACTTTTGTTAATCATTGTGAGAATAGTTTTTGTTGATGGATATAATGTAATAAATAGTTGGCCAGAATTAAAAGAAATTAAGGAATATAGTTATGAGTCAGCTAGAGAAAAATTACTTGACATAATGCGTAATTACTCAGCGTTTTGTGGTTATAAAATAGAAGTGGTATTTGACGCTCATATGGTTAAAGGAGCTTATGAAAAAAAAGAAAAACATGATAAGGTAAGTGTGGTATTTACTAAAGAGGGAGAAACAGCAGATGGATATATAGAAAAAAAAGTGAATCTAATAGGACGAAAATTTGAAGTATATGTAGTTACATCTGATTCCTTAGAACAACAAGTTACATTCCAAAGGGGTGCTAGTAGGATGTCTTCTTTAGAATTTTATCATGAAGTTATGAAAGTTGAGAGGAAAATAGGAAAGAAATGTGAGAAGGTATACTCTCAAAAGAGGAACTTATTTGAAGATATGATAGATGAAGATATAGCAAAAATATTAGAAAAGATGAGAAGAAGTCAGTAATAGTAAGCTTGACGCAATTTTATAATACTGTATAATCTAAAGTAAATTCATAGTTAATTTTTGGAGGGAATGCTGTTGGAAAAAAGGGTTGACAATGGAGAAAATAAAAATTCCTTTATAGATAAAACGGATGAAGAAATAGTTATATTAGCTAGAGAAGGAAGCAAAGAAGCATTAGACTACTTGTTATGTAAATATGAAAATTTTGTTAGGGGAAAAGCTAAATCATATTTTTTAATTGGGGCAGACAGAGAAGATATATATCAAGAAGGTATGATTGGACTATTTAAAGCAATAAGAGATTTTAGATTGGATAAATTGGCATCATTTAAGGCATTTGCAGAGCTTTGTGTTACAAGACAAATAATAACAGCAGTTAAAACTGCTACTCGCCAAAAGCACATTCCTTTAAATACTTATATATCTTTAAATAAACCAATATATGATGAGGAATCTGAAAGGACTTTAATGGACATAATATCAGGGGTTAAGATTTCAGATCCAGAAGAATTAGTTATAAGTAGAGAAGAATTACAAAACATAGAGAATGAAATAGGGCAAGTGTTATCAGAACTTGAAATGGAAGTTTTAATGTCGTATTTAGATGGAAAATCTTATCAGGAAATTGCTTGTGATCTTGATAGGCAAGCAAAATCAATAGATAACGCTCTTCAAAGAGTTAAAAGAAAATTAGAAAAATGTCTAAATAAAAGAGTGTGATTTGCGTTGACAATACATTATACATATTGTATAATGAATAACTGATATAAAGCAATTTATACGACGCACTTGAATAAGGAAAATGCCCATATAGCTCAGTAGGTAGAGCGTCACCTTGGTAAGGTGGAGGTCACCGGTTCAATCCCGGTTATGGGCTCCAAACTCGTTGAGGGATGACAACACGCCAGGATGAGTTTATAGGATAAATATTTAAAGATTAAAAGGAGGAATTATAAATGGCAAAAGAAAAATTTGAAAGAAGTAAACCGCACGTTAACATAGGAACTATAGGACACGTTGACCACGGTAAAACAACATTAACAGCTGCAATCACAACAGTATTAGCAAACAGAGGATTCGCAGAGGCATTTAAATATGACGAAATAGATAAAGCACCAGAAGAAAAAGAAAGAGGAATCACAATCAACACAGCACACGTTGAGTATGAAACAGATGCAAGACACTATGCACACGTTGACTGTCCAGGACACGCTGACTATGTTAAAAACATGATCACAGGAGCAGCACAAATGGATGGAGCTATCTTAGTTGTATCAGCAGCAGATGGTCCAATGCCACAAACAAGAGAGCACATACTACTAGCATCAAGAGTTGGAGTACAATACATAGTAGTATTCTTAAACAAAGCAGATATGGTAGACGATCCAGAATTATTAGAATTAGTTGAAATGGAAATCAGAGAGCTATTAAGCGAATATGACTTCCCAGGAGATGATATTCCAGTAGTAACAGGATCAGCATTAAAAGCATTAGAAAACCCAACAGATGCAGAAGCAACAGCATGTATCATGGAATTAATGGGACACGTAGATGAATACATCCCAACACCAGAAAGAGCTACAGATAAAGCATTCTTAATGCCAGTAGAGGACGTATTCACAATAACAGGAAGAGGAACAGTTGCAACAGGAAGAGTTGAAGCTGGAATTCTTAAAGTTGGAGACGAAGTTGAAGTAGTTGGATTAAGCGAAGAGAAAAGAAAAACTGTATGTACAGGAGTTGAGATGTTCAGAAAACTTCTAGATCAAGCAGAAGCAGGAGATAACATCGGAGCTTTATTAAGAGGAATACAAAGAACTGACATCCAAAGAGGTCAAGTATTAACTCAACCAGGAGCAGTAAATCCACACAAAAAATTCGTAGGTCAAGTATATGTACTTAAAAAAGAAGAAGGTGGAAGACATACACCATTCTTTGATGGATACAGACCACAATTCTACTTCAGAACAACTGACGTAACAGGATCAATCAAATTACCAGACGGAATGGAAATGGTAATGCCAGGAGATCACATCGACATGAACGTTGAATTAATAACTCAAGTAGCAATGGATGAGGGATTAAGATTCGCGATCAGAGAAGGTGGAAGAACTGTAGGATCAGGAGTTGTTACTTCAATAGTTGAGTAATAATAAAAAGAAATCACCATATAGGACTGGGTTTCTAACCTAGTCCTTTTAAAAGGCATTTTAAATAAAAAGGCCAAAATGAATAAAAAATGAAAAAACAGAAATACTTACCAATGATAAAGCTACTAACTAATTTGTTGACATATTTAAAAACTTGTGATAAATTAATTGGGTAGTTAAAAATTCGGATTTTAATTTCTAAGTATAAAGACAATACGATTAAGTTTAAGATAAATCACTCGTAAATTAGGAGGTGTAGACTGTGAGAGTTAAAGTGACTTTAGCATGCACAGATTGCAAACAAAGAAACTACAATACAATGAAAAACAAGAAAAACAACCCAGACAGAATAGAAATGCAAAAATATTGCAAATTCTGCCACAAACATACACTTCATAAAGAAACAAAATAATTAACCTAATATAAAATTGGGGATGTGAAAAAAAGATGGCTAAGAATGTTGAAAAAAAGTCAAATACAAAAAAGAAGCGTTCAGGAGTCATTCAGTTTTTTGTAGACTTAAAAGCTGAGTTCAAAAGAGTAACTTGGCCTTCCAAGAAAGAAATTAAAAAAGCTTCTGGAGCAGTGATTAGCTTTTGTCTTCTTTATGTGATTCTAGTAGGTTTGTTGGATACTGGTTTCAATAACCTCTTTAAAATGTTCTTCAAATAATAGAAAAAGGGAGGTAGGGGATTGGTTTAATCAACCCCTGAAGTTATGACAGGAAAAGCTAAGTGGTATGTTGTTCATACTTATTCTGGATATGAAAACAAAGTTAAAGCTAACCTTGAAAAAGCTATTGAAAATAGAAATCTTGAAGAGTTCATTCATGACATTCAAGTTCCTATGGAAGAACAAGTTGAAATCAAGGATGGCAAGAAAAAAGTAACTTACAAAAAAATATTCCCTGGATATGTAATGGTTAGAATGGTTATGACAGATGACTCTTGGTATATCGTAAGAAATACTAGAGGAGTTACAGGATTTGTTGGACCGGGATCAAAACCAGTGCCTCTAACAGAAGAAGAGGCAAAAAACATGGGAATTGTTGAAAAATCAGTTTCTATAGATATAGAAATTGGGGAACAGGTAAAAATAGTATCTGGCCCATTTGCAGAATTTGTGCTTTCTATACAAGAAATAAATATAGAAAAGCATAAAGTAAAAGGTTTAGTTGATATGTTTGGCAGGGAAACTCCTGTTGAACTTGATTTTAATCAAATAGAAAAAATGGATTAAGCTTATAAGATAAAATCTTAATATAGATTTATTCTTATTAAGTGGGAGGGCTTTTAAAGTCCGATTACCACAATATAGGAGGTGTAAACTCATGGCTAAGAAAATAACAGGAATGATAAAACTTCAACTTCCTGCAGGGAAAGCAACACCAGCACCACCAGTTGGACCAGCATTAGGACAACATGGTGTTAATATCATGGGATTCTGTAAGGAGTTTAACGCAAAAACTGCTGATAAGGCTGGATTAATAATACCAGTAGTAATTACTGTATATCAAGACAGATCTTTCAGCTTCATACTAAAAACTCCACCAGCAGCAGTTCTTTTAAAGAAAGCAGCTGGAATTGAGAGTGGTTCAGGCGTACCTAACAGAACAAAAGTTGCTACAGTAACTGCAGCTCAAGTTAGAGAAATAGCTGAATTAAAGATGCCAGATTTAAACGCTGCATCAGTAGAAACTGCTATGAGCATGATAGCTGGAACAGCTAGAAGCATGGGAATAACAGTAGAAGAATAATTCGATTTTTAAATTAGTGGGAGGCAAAAACCGTTAATACCACAAAGGAGGATAGCAATATGGGAAAAAACTACATAGAGAGTGCTAAATTAGTAGAAAGAAACACTCTATATACACCATCAGAAGCTATGGAGCTTGCGATAAAAACATCAAAAGCAAAATTTGATGAGACAATAGAAGTTCACGTAAGACTTGGTGTTGACCCAAGACATGCGGATCAACAAGTTAGAGGAGCAGTTGTTCTACCTCATGGAACTGGTAAAACAGTTAGAGTTTTAGTTTTCGCTAAAGGCGATAAAGCTAAAGAGGCAGAAGCAGCAGGCGCAGACTTCGTTGGAGCAGAAGAATTAGTAGAGAAAATCCAAAAAGAAAACTGGTTTGGATTTGATGTAGTTGTTGCTACACCAGATATGATGGGAGTAGTAGGAAGATTAGGAAGAGTATTAGGACCAAAAGGATTAATGCCAAACCCTAAATCTGGAACAGTTACATTTGATGTTACTAAAGCTTTAGCTGACATTAAAGCTGGTAAAGTTGAATACAGAGTAGACAAAACTGCTATAATACACGTTGGAGTAGGTAAAAAATCTTTTGGAGAAGCTAAATTACAAGAGAACTTTGCTACTTTAATGGATGCAATAGTAAAAGCAAAACCAGCTGCAGCAAAAGGACAATATATAAAATCAGTTACAGTAGCAAGCACAATGGGTCCTGGAATCAAAATCAACCCAGTAAAAGTTACTGAATAATTTTTAAAAAATATATTGACTAGTTGCAACAAGTATGTTAGAATCTTAAAAGTTGAATATAATAAATATTCCGTAGACAGTAGGTGCCTTTGGCGTAACAGAATAACCTACCGAGGGTTCTAATAGAACGTGATGATTTTATTGGTCTCTTCGTATGTTTGCGGGGAGACTTTTAATTTTAAATAAACAGTGAAAGCTGTGAGGAGGTGGACACACAGTGCAAAGCAAAAACAGAGCATTAAAAGAAGCAAAAGTTGCTGAGATAAAAGAAAAATTAGAGAAAGCTCAAGGCGTTATACTAAGTGAATATCAAGGATTAACAGTTGAGCAAGACACAGAATTAAGAAAGAATTTAAGAGAAGCTGGTGTTGAGTATAAAGTTTACAAAAACACATTAGTAGCATTAGCTGCTAAAGAGCTAGGAATAGAAGGATTAGAAGCATACCTTCAAGGACCTGTATCAATAGCATTTGGTTATGAGGATCCAACAGCTCCAGCAAGAATATTAAATGATTTCGCAAAAGCTAACAAAAAGCTACAATTAAAAGCTGGAGTAGTTCAAGGCGAATTATTTGATGGAGATAAAGTTAAAGAGCTTGCTTCAATACCACCAAGAGAGGTATTACTTGCAAAACTTCTTGGAAGTTTCAAAGCTCCATTATCAAACTTAGCGTACTTATTAACTGCTATAGCAGATAAAAAAGAAGAAACAGCTGAGTAATAATATAAAAGTAAAACACTATAACAAAGATAAAAAAAGAAAGATAAATTTCGGAGGTGCATTTAAAATGACAAAAGAGCAAATAATAGAAGCTATAAAAGAAATGAGCGTTTTAGAATTAAATGAATTAGTTAAAGCTTGTGAAGAAGAATTCGGAGTAAGCGCAGCTGCACCAGTTGCAGTAGCAGGAGCAGCAGTTGCAGGAGCAGCAGCAGAAGAAAAAACTGAATTTGAAGTAGTTTTAGCTAGCGCTGGAGCTAACAAAATAAAAGTTATAAAAGCAGTTAGAGAAATAACTGGATTAGGATTAAAAGAAGCTAAAGAAATAGTTGATGGAGCTCCTAAAACATTAAAAGAAGGCGTAAGCAAAGATCAAGCTGAAGAAATGAAAGCTAAATTAGAAGAAGTTGGAGCAGCTGTAGAAGTAAAATAGTTGTAACATTAACAAAAAAAGGAGTACTTTCATAGTGCTCCTTTTTTCATCTAAAGCTTGACTTTAGGTTCGAAATGTGATAAAATAATTCAATGCGAAAGTAATTAGACAGTTTAAGTTATGTAATTAATTGTAGAAAAAAGAAGAAAAATCTATATGTGAATAAAAATTCTACAATTGGTTATAATAGCATGATGAAAAAGTGTGAAGTCCGAAAACACAAAGTCCTAGGGGATAGTGGGTTTTTGGGTTATTTTAGTTTATACAAGGGGTGAAAGCTGATGGTACATCCTGTCAAAAATGGAAAAAGAACAAGAATGAGTTTTGCTCGAGTAGGCGATAAGGCAAACATGCCTAATCTAATTGAAGTTCAATTAGATTCATACAATTGGTTTTTAAAAGAAGGTTTACAAGAAGTATTTGAAGACATTAATCCAATTCAAGATTATACAGGAAATTTAGCCTTAGAATTTGTTGGTTATAAGCTTGATTTTGATAACATCAAATACTGTGTAGAACAATGCAAAGAAAGAGATACAACTTATGCAGCACCACTAAAAGTAAAAGTTAGATTACGTAATAATGAGACTGGAGAAATAAAAGAACAAGATGTCTTCATGGGAGATTTCCCATTAATGACGGAACAAGGAACTTTTGTTATAAATGGTGCAGAAAGAGTTATTGTAAGCCAGCTTGTTAGATCACCAGGTGTTTATTATAACTATTCAGTTGATAAAACTGGTAAAAAGTTATTTACATCTACTGTTATACCAAATAGAGGTGCATGGCTAGAATACGAAACAGACTCAAATGACATCATATATGTAAGAATTGATAAAACTAGAAAAATACCAATAACAGTTCTTGCAAGAGTAATGATGCACTATGGTAGTGATGCTGAAATATTAGATTTCTTTGGTGAAGAAGAAAGATTAAAAGCTACTATAGAAAAAGATAACACTAAAGATAGAAATGAAGCATTATTAGAGATTTATAAAAGATTAAGACCGGGTGAACCACCAACTGTTGACAGTGCTATTTCATTGATAGATTCATTATTCTTTGATGCAAAAAGATATGATTTATCTAGAGTTGGAAGATATAAATTCAACAAAAAATTAGCTATTCACTTAAGAATTGCTAATCAAATAGCTGCTGAAAACATAGTAAACCCTTCAACTGGCGAAATAATAGTTGAAAAAGGGGAAAAAATTGACAGAGACGTTGCGCTAGATATTCAAAATTTAGGAATAAACTCTGTTGACATATTAGTAGAAGACAAAGTTTTAAGAATAATAGGAAACCACTTTGTTGATATAACTAAACATGTAGACTTTGATGTTAAGGAATTAAATATAAGAGAATTAGTTCACTATCCAACACTTAAAGAAATTTTAGATAACAACAGTGATGAAGATAGTATAAAAGAAAAAATCAAAGCAAACATAAACAAATTAATACCTAAACATATAATTAAAGATGACATATATGCAACAATAAGTTATGAATTAGGATTAGCTTATGGAATTGGATATGTAGATGACATAGATCACTTAGGAAATAGAAGATTAAGATCAGTAGGAGAATTATTACAAAACCAATTTAGAATTGGACTTTCAAGAATGGAAAGAGTTGTTAAAGAAAGAATGACAATTCAAGACCAAGAAGTAATAACTCCACAGGCATTAATTAATATAAGACCAGTGGTTGCATCTATAAAAGAATTCTTTGGTAGTTCACAGTTATCACAATTCATGGATCAAACAAACCCATTATCTGAATTAACACATAAGAGAAGATTATCTGCTTTAGGACCAGGAGGACTTTCAAGAGAGAGAGCTGGTTTCGAAGTAAGAGACGTTCACTATTCACATTATGGAAGAATGTGTCCAATAGAAACTCCAGAGGGTCCAAATATAGGACTTATAAACTCATTAGCTACTTATGCAAAAGTTAATGAATATGGATTTATAGAAACTCCATATAGAGTTATTGATAAGAAAACTGGAGTAATTACAGATTCAATAAGATACATGACTGCGGACGAAGAAGATAACTATATAGTTGCTCAGGCTAATGAGCCGATTGGAGAAGACAATAGGTTCTTAGATAACAAGGTAACAGTCAGAGTTAAAGAAGAAGTTATAGTTGTACCTAGAGAAGAAGTTGATTTAGTTGACGTTTCTCCAAGACAAATAGTTTCAGTTGCTACAGCAATGATTCCATTCTTAGAGAATGATGACGCATCAAGAGCACTGATGGGATCAAACATGCAACGTCAGGCAGTTCCACTATTAAGAACACAAGCGCCTGTTGTTGGTACAGGAATAGAATTTAAAGCTGCTGTAGATTCTGGAGTATTACCAAAAGCTAGAAATGCTGGAACAGTAATTTACGTAAGTGCAAATGAAGTTAGAGTAAAAAGAGATGAAGATGGTGGAATAGATTCTTACAAACTTCTTAAGTTTAAAAGATCTAACCAAGGTACTTGTATAAACCAAAGACCTATAGTTGATAAAGGTGAAAAGGTTGATAAAGGTACAGTACTTGCAGATGGTCCATCTACAGATTTAGGAGAAATAGCTTTAGGAAAGAACATACGTATAGGATTTATAACTTGGGAAGGTTATAACTACGAGGATGCTATGTTAATTTCTGAAGAATTAGTAAGAGATGATATATTTACTTCAGTTCACATAGAAGAGTATGAAGCAGAAGCTAGAGATACAAAGCTAGGACCTGAAGAAATAACAAGAGATATACCAAATGTAGGTGAAGAAGCACTTAAAGATATCGACGAAAGAGGTATCATAAGAATAGGTGCGGAAGTAAGATCTGGAGATATATTAGTAGGTAAAGTAACTCCAAAAGGAGAAACTGAATTAACTGCTGAGGAAAGACTATTAAGAGCTATATTTGGAGAAAAAGCAAGAGAAGTTAGAGATACATCTTTAAGAGTACCACATGGTGAAGCTGGAATTATAGTAGATGTGAAAGTATTTACAAAAGAGAACTCAGATGAGTTACCACCTGGAGTAAATCAATTAGTAAGATGCTATATAGCACAAAAGAGAAAAATATCTGTCGGAGATAAAATGGCGGGAAGACACGGTAACAAGGGTGTTATTTCAAGAGTTTTACCAGAAGAAGATATGCCATTCTTACCAGATGGTAGACCACTACAAATATGCTTAAACCCATTAGGGGTTCCGTCTCGTATGAACATCGGTCAGGTACTAGAAGTTCATTTAGGATGGGCAGCTAGTGAATTAGGTTGGCATATAGCAACACCAGTATTTGATGGTGCATTAGATACTGATATAGAAGACTGCTTAGAAAAAGCAGGATACAATAGAGATGGAAAAACAGTTTTACATGATGGAAGAACTGGAGAAGCCTTTGATAATAGAGTTACAGTTGGATACATGTATATATTAAAACTGCATCACTTAGTTGATGATAAGATACATGCTAGATCAACAGGACCATACTCATTAGTTACTCAACAGCCATTAGGTGGTAAAGCTCAATTCGGAGGACAAAGATTTGGAGAGATGGAAGTTTGGGCACTTGAAGCATACGGTTCAGCTCATACACTTCAAGAAATCTTAACAGTTAAGTCAGACGACGTTGTAGGAAGAGTTAAAACTTATGAAGCAATAGTTAAGGGTGAAAACATATCAGAGCCAGGAATACCTGAATCATTCAAAGTTCTTATAAAAGAATTACAAGCACTTTGTTTAGATGTAAAACTTTTAAATGACTCACAAGAAGAGATTAGATTAAAAGAATCTGCAGAAGAAGAGTTAGAGGACTTAGAAGTTAATATAGAAGGTACTGAGGAACAAACTCCAAAAGAACCTGAAAAAGAATATATAGAACCAATAGAAGATGAAGTAGAAGAAGAAGTAGAGATAGAATATGAAAATTTACCTCTAGATTTTTCTGATGATGTAATAGAAATAAATGATTTCAATGATGAACACTAAAAATTGAAGGGAGGATGTACCCTTGGTTGAATTAAATAATTTTGAAGCAATACAAATTGGTCTTGCTTCTCCAGAACAGATAAGAGAGTGGTCTAGAGGAGAGGTAAAAAAACCTGAAACAATTAACTATAGGACATTAAAACCAGAAAAAGATGGTCTATTCTGTGAGAGAATATTTGGACCTATGAAAGACTGGGAATGTCATTGTGGAAAATATAAAAGAGTAAGATATAAAGGGATAGTTTGTGACAGATGTGGAGTTGAAGTTACAAAAGCTAAAGTAAGACGTGAGAGAATGGGGCATGTAGAACTTGCTGCCCCTGTATCACACATTTGGTACTTCAAGGGAATTCCATCTAGAATGGGATTAATTCTAGATATGTCACCAAGATCACTAGAAAAAGTATTATATTTTGCTTCATATGTAGTATTAGATGCAAAGGATACTCCATTAGAGAAAAAGCAAATATTAACAGAAAAAGATTTTAGAGAAGCTGTTGATAAATACGGATATGATGGATTTGTAGCAGGTATGGGAGCAGAATCTGTGAAAAAACTTCTACAAGACATAGATTTAGAACAGTTATCTGTAGAATTAAAAGAAGAATTGAAAACTAGTAGTGGTCAAAAGAAAGTTAGAACTATTAGAAGACTAGATGTTGTAGAATCTTTTAGAAAATCTAGTAATAAACCTGAGTGGATGATTATAGATGTAATACCTGTAATACCACCAGATTTAAGACCTATGGTTCAATTAGATGGTGGAAGATTTGCTACATCAGACTTAAATGACCTATATAGAAGAGTTATAAATAGAAATAACAGACTTAAAAAACTTTTAGACTTAGGAGCGCCAGACATAATTGTAAGAAATGAAAAAAGAATGTTACAAGAAGCTGTAGATGCTCTTATAGACAATGGTAGAAGAGGTAGACCGGTTACAGGACCAGGAAATAGACCGTTAAAATCTTTATCAGATATGTTAAAAGGTAAGCAAGGAAGATTTAGACAAAACTTACTTGGAAAACGTGTTGATTATTCTGGACGTTCAGTTATCGTTGTAGGACCTGAATTAAAAATGTACCAATGTGGTCTTCCAAAAGAAATGGCCTTAGAATTATTTAAGCCATTTGTTATGAAAAAGCTAACAGAAAGTGGAATTGCACATAATATTAAAAGTGCTAAAAGAATGGTTGAAAGAGTAATGCCTCAAGTATGGGATGTACTAGAAGAAGTAATAGTAGACCATCCAGTATTACTAAACCGTGCTCCGACTCTACACAGACTTGGAATACAAGCGTTCCAACCAGTTTTAGTTGAAGGAAGAGCTATAAAACTTCATCCATTAGTTTGTACAGCATATAACGCTGACTTTGATGGAGACCAAATGGCTGTCCACGTTCCGCTATCAGTTGAGGCTCAAGCAGAAGCAAGATTCTTAATGTTAGCTGCACATAATATATTAAAACCATCTGATGGTAAACCAGTATGTGTACCTACTCAGGATATGGTTCTAGGATCATACTACCTAACTTTAGACAAAGATGGTGCTAAAGGTGAAGGAAGAATGTTCTCTTCACCAGAAGAAGTTTATATGGCATATCAATGTAAAGATATAGATATACATGCTAAAATAAAAGTTAAACTTTGTAAAATCAAAGATGGTGAATTAGTTAGTGGAATCATTGATACTACACCAGGTAAATTATTATTTAACGAATCTATACCTCAAGATTTAGGATTCATTGATAGAAGTTTACCTGAAAATGAGTTCAAATTAGAAATTGATTTCTTAGCAAGTAAGAAAAATCTAGGAAAAATTATAGATAAGTGCTATTTAAAATATGGTGCTACAGAAACATCTAAAATGCTTGATAACATAAAAGCTAGAGGATATCACTTCTCATCTATAGGAGCTATTACAGTTGCTACATCAGATATGGAAGTTCCAGAAGCTAAAAAAGCATTACTTAAAGAAGCAGATGAAACAGTAGATAAAATTGAAAAAATGTACAGAAGAGGATTCATATCTGAAGATGAAAGATATAACAGAGTTATAGATAAGTGGACTAAGACTACTGAAGATATAGCGAATGCCTTAATGGACAGCTTAGATAAATTCAATCCGATAGCGATGATGGCAGATTCAGGAGCCAGGGGTTCTAAGAGTCAGATCAAACAGCTTGCAGGTATGAGAGGTCTTATGGCTAATCCATCAGGTAAGATTATAGAGCTTCCTATCAGAGCATCATTCAGAGAAGGTCTAGACGTACTTCAATACTTTATTTCAACTCACGGAGCTAGAAAAGGTAACGCCGATACAGCTCTTAAAACAGCTGACTCAGGATACTTAACAAGAAGACTTGTTGATGTAAGCCAAGATGTTATAGTAAGACATGAAGATTGCGGAACTCATGAAGGATTCGAAGTAAGTGAAATAAAAGAAGGTAGCGAAGTAATAGAATCATTAGGTGAAAGACTTACAGGTAGATATAGTGCAGAGGATATAATTGATCCAAAAACTGGAGAAATTATAGTTCCAAATGATACTTATATGGATATTCATCTTGCTGAGAAAGTTGAAAAAGCAGGAGTGAAGAAAGTAAAAATAAGATCTGTATTCACATGTAAATCAAAAATAGGAGTATGTTGTAAGTGTTATGGTATGAACATGGCAACAGCTCAAAAGATAAATATAGGAGAAGCAGTTGGTATAATTGCAGCTCAATCAATTGGTGAACCAGGAACACAGCTTACAATGAGAACATTCCATACAGGGGGAGTTGCCGGAGCGGATATCACTCAAGGTCTTCCAAGGGTTGAAGAGCTATTTGAAGCTAGAAAACCAAAAGGATTAGCTATAGTAAGTGATGTAGCTGGTGAAGTAAGAATAGAAGAAACTAAGAAGAAGAGAACTGTTATAATCGTTGCAAATGATGGCGAAGAATTCAGCTATGATATACCATTTGGATCTAGAGTAAAAGTTGCTAATGGTGAATTTATTGGAGCTGGAGATGAGATAACAGAAGGTTCAGTTAACCCACATGATATCATAAGAATCAAAGGTGTTAACGGAGTTAAAAACTATCTTCTTTCAGAAGTTCAAAAGGTTTATAGACTACAAGGTGTTGATATCAATGATAAACACTTAGAAGTAGTTGTAAGACAAATGACAAGAAAAATTAAAATAGAAGAATCTGGAGATACTGAGTTATTACCAGGTACAATGATAGATATGTTTGATTTCGAAGAAGCTAATGAAAAAGTATTAGCAGAAGGTGGAGTACCAGCAGAAGGTAAAATAACTCTACTAGGAATTACTAAAGCTGCCTTAGCTACAGATTCATTCTTATCAGCAGCATCATTCCAAGAAACTACAAGAGTTCTTACAGATGCAGCGATAAAAGGAAAAGTAGATCCATTAGTTGGATTAAAAGAAAATGTAATTATAGGTAAGTTAATTCCAGCTGGAACTGGTATGAATCGTTACAGAACTATTAAAATATCTACAGAAAATGAAACAGAAGAAAAAGTAGAAGAAAATTTAGAAGCCTAATACAATAAAAGTAAAAATATATTTTATTGACAGTATAGGCCTAAGGTGATAAAATACAGAATGTGTGATTTTATGAAAGGTCACGATAGTATATGAGGGGGGAAAATATGGTAAGCAGACTTATAGGCGAAAAAGTTGTTGGAATTAAGCAAACAACTAAAGCATTAAAGGCTAAGCAAGGTAAAATATTGTATATAGCAAAAGATGTAGATCCAAAGATTGCAAACCCTATTTTAGAGTTAGCAAAAGCTAATCACCTGCAGATTGAGTATGTTGAAACAATGAAGGATTTAGGTAAACTATGTTCTATAGATGTTTCTGCGGCCACTGCGCTCATATTATAACAATTGTTATTGGATATTTAATATAAATATATCTATATCATCATACATTAGTACTTGGTATTAATGTATGATGCTTAGATAGATATACTATTAGAAATTAATAGTATGCTAAAATATAGGAGGTGAAATAATGCCAACAATCAGCCAATTAGTTAGAAAAGGAAGAAAATCTTTAGCAACTAAATCAACTGCACCAGCATTAAAAGAGTGTCCACAAAAAAGAGGAGTTTGTACAGTAGTTAAAACAACAACTCCAAAGAAACCAAACTCAGCTTTAAGAAAAATTGCAAGAGTTAGACTTACAAATGGATATGAAGTTACTGCTTACATCGGTGGAGTTGGACACAACTTACAAGAGCACAGTGTTGTTCTTATAAGAGGTGGAAGAGTTAAAGACTTACCAGGGGTAAGATACCACATAGTAAGAGGAGCTCTAGATTCAGCAGGAGTTGCAAACAGATTACAATCAAGATCTAAGTATGGTGCTAAGAAACCAAAACAAAAATAGTTGGTTTCAATTGATTGAGCTAAGAGGTGCGATGCCTTCGGCATTTATATAGATTATACATACATTAATTTAAATAAATTTAGTTGAAGCAGAGCGCTTTGCGGTAGAAATATCGAGTACCTATGAGTTAATTTTAAATTGTTAAGGAGGGAAGAAAAGTGCCAAGAAAAGGATTTATAGCAAAAAGAGATGTATTACCAGATCCAGTTTATAATTCAAAAGTTGTTACTAAGTTAATAAACAATGTTATGGAAGATGGTAAAAAGGGAGTAGCACAAAAAATATGCTACGACGCATTTGAAATAATAAAAGAAAAGACTGGCAAAGAAGCTTTAGAAGTTTTTGAAGAAGCAATGAACAATATAATGCCATTATTAGAGGTTAAAGCAAGAAGAATAGGTGGAGCTACTTATCAAGTACCTATCGAAGTTAGAACTGAAAGAAGACAAACATTAGGACTAAGATGGTTATTAATGGCTTGTGAAAAAAGAGGCGAAAAGTACATGAGAGAGAGACTTGCAAACGAGTTAATCGACGCTTCAAACAACACAGGAGTAGCTGTTAAAAAGAGAGAAGATACTCATAAGATGGCAGAAGCTAATAAAGCTTTCGCTCATTACAGATATTAATATTAAAACTGTTTTGGCTCTGCCAAAACAGTTTTGTCAAATTTTAAAATCACTCGTTGAGAGGAGGAAACAAACGTGGCTAGACAATATGAATTAGAAAAATTTCGTAATATCGGAATAATGGCTCATATAGATGCTGGTAAAACAACAACAACAGAGCGTATATTATTCTACACAGGAAGAACTCACAAAATAGGAGAGACTCACGAAGGTGGAGCTACAATGGACTGGATGGTTCAAGAGCAAGAGAGAGGTATAACAATTACTTCTGCAGCAACAATGTGCTTTTGGAGAGATCACGTAATAAACATTATAGATACACCAGGACACGTAGATTTTACAGTTGAGGTTGAAAGATCTCTAAGAGTTCTTGATGGAGCTGTATGTGTATTCTGTGCAAAGGGAGGGGTTGAACCTCAATCTGAAACTGTTTGGAGACAGGCAGATAAGTACAATGTACCAAGAATGGCATATGTAAACAAAATGGATATCATGGGTGCTGACTTCTTCAGAGTTGTAAACATGATGAGAGATAGATTACATTGTAATGCAGTGCCAATACAATTACCAATAGGAAAAGAAGAAAACTTTGCTGGAATAATTGACTTATTAAAAAATAAGGCAGAAATCTACAAAGATGATCTTGGAAGAGAAATCGAAGAAACTGACGTTCCAGAAGAAATGAAAGAATTAGCTGATGAGTATAGAGCTGCATTAATAGAAGCTATTGCAGAACTTGACGAAGAGTTAATGATGAAATATCTTGATGGAGAAGAGTTAGATATAGAAGAGTTAAAAGTTGCTTTAAGAAAAGGTGTATGCAACAATGAAATCGTTCCAGTAATGTGTGGATCATCTTACAAAAATAAAGGTGTTCAAATGATGATCGATGCTTCTGTTGATTACATGCCATCACCACTTGATGTACCATCTATAAAAGGTACAGATGCAATAACTAATGAAGAAGTTGAAAGACACGCAAGTGATGATGAACCATTAGCTGCATTAGCATTCAAAATAGCTACTGACCCATTTGTTGGTAAATTAGCATTCACTAGAGTTTACTCAGGAGTAATGGAAAGTGGTACATATGTATTAAATGCTAATAAAGGAAAAAAAGAAAGAATCGGAAGACTTGTTAAAATGCATGCTAATGCAAGAGAAGAAGTTAACGAATTAAGAGCAGGAGATTTAGGTGCTGTTATAGGACTTAAAATGACAACTACAGGAGATACATTGTGTTCAGAAGACTCTCCAGTTATTCTAGAAAACATGGAATTCCCAGAGCCAGTTATAGAAGTTGCTATAGAACCAAAATCAAAAGCAAGCCAAGAAAAAATGGGAATATCTTTAGCAAAACTTTCAGAAGAGGATCCAACATTTAAAACTTGGACTAATCATGACACAGGACAGACAATAATAGCAGGTATGGGAGAGCTTCACTTAGAAATCATCGTTGATAGACTTCAAAGAGAATTCAAAGTTGAGTGTAACGTAGGTAAGCCTCAAGTTGCTTATAAAGAAACAATCAGAAAAGAAGTTAAAGCTGAAGGTAAATTCGTTAGACAATCAGGTGGACGTGGACAATACGGTCATGCTGTAATAGAATTAATACCTCACCAAGGAGAATATGAATTCGAAAATGCTATCGTTGGAGGATCAGTACCAAAAGAGTACGTAGGACCTATCGATAACGGAATTAGAGAAGCTTCTGAAGCTGGTATTCTTGGAGGATTCCCAGTTCTTAACTTCAAAGTAAGATTAATTGACGGATCATACCACGATGTTGACTCATCTGAAATGGCGTTCAAAATTGCCGGATCTATGGCATTCAAAAATGCTATGGCTAAAGCAGAGCCAGCTATACTTGAACCAATAATGAAAGTTGAAGTAATTATACCAGAAGAGTACATGGGAGACGTTATGGGAGACATAAACTCTAGAAGAGGTAGAATAGAGGGAATGGAAGCTCAAAACGGAGCTCAAACAATAAAAGCAATGGTACCACTATCAGAAATGTTCGGATATGCAACAACTTTAAGATCTAGAACTCAAGGTAGAGGTAACTACAGCATGGAATTCGCTGCTTATGAAGAAGTTCCAAAAAGCTTACAAGAGCAAATCATAGGAAAAAAATAATAAATCTTTAAGATTTATAAAATAATATATATATAAGTATACTTTAAAGTAATTATAAATTGCATTTGCATTGTTGAATGTAAATGCAATTATGATCGATCAAAATTAATACATTTTTAAAATGTTAAACTTAATGGATTTAATTAAGGAGGAATTAGAAATGGCAAAGGAAAAATTTGAAAGAAGTAAACCACACGTTAATATAGGAACTATAGGACACGTTGACCACGGTAAAACAACATTAACAGCTGCAATCACAACAGTATTAGCAAACAGAGGATTCGCAGAGGCATTTAAATATGACGAAATAGATAAAGCACCAGAAGAAAAAGAAAGAGGAATCACAATCAACACAGCACACGTTGAGTATGAAACAGATGCAAGACACTATGCACACGTTGACTGTCCAGGACACGCTGACTATGTTAAAAACATGATCACAGGAGCAGCACAAATGGATGGAGCTATCTTAGTTGTATCAGCAGCAGATGGTCCAATGCCACAAACAAGAGAGCACATACTACTAGCATCAAGAGTTGGAGTACAATACATAGTAGTATTCTTAAACAAAGCAGATATGGTAGACGATCCAGAATTATTAGAATTAGTTGAAATGGAAATCAGAGAGCTATTAAGCGAATATGACTTCCCAGGAGATGATATTCCAGTAGTAACAGGATCAGCATTAAAAGCATTAGAAAACCCAACAGATGCAGAAGCAACAGCATGTATCATGGAATTAATGGGACACGTAGATGAATACATCCCAACACCAGAAAGAGCTACAGATAAAGCATTCTTAATGCCAGTAGAGGACGTATTCACAATAACAGGAAGAGGAACAGTTGCAACAGGAAGAGTTGAAGCTGGAATTCTTAAAGTTGGAGACGAAGTTGAAGTAGTTGGATTAAGCGAAGAGAAAAGAAAAACTGTATGTACAGGAGTTGAGATGTTCAGAAAACTTCTAGATCAAGCAGAAGCAGGAGATAACATCGGAGCTTTATTAAGAGGAATACAAAGAACTGACATCCAAAGAGGTCAAGTATTAACTCAACCAGGAGCAGTAAATCCACACAAAAAATTCGTAGGTCAAGTATATGTACTTAAAAAAGAAGAAGGTGGAAGACATACACCATTCTTTGATGGATACAGACCACAATTCTACTTCAGAACAACTGACGTAACAGGATCAATCAAATTACCAGACGGAATGGAAATGGTAATGCCAGGAGATCACATCGACATGAACGTTGAATTAATAACTCAAGTAGCAATGGATGAGGGATTAAGATTCGCGATCAGAGAAGGTGGAAGAACTGTAGGATCAGGAGTTGTTACTTCAATAGTTGAGTAATAATAAATGAAACTAATTAATCAATAAAAAATTGATTATAAAGATAGACTTAATAGTAAATTTTACTAAAATGTGCACGAATAAAAATACCTAGGTTTTAAGGAGAAGGGGACGCCCTTCTCCTTAATTAATATAATAAGAAGATATAAAAATAAAAAACAAATTGATGAGAAAATATTTAAAATAGTTAAAAAACTTAAAAAAAATATTTTTTAAATAGAAAAAAATAAAATTAAAAAAATACTTGTCAAAGAACATGAAATGCGATATAATGTAGAAGTTGCAAAGTGGTAACAGCGTTGAGGTAAGAGGTTGCCGGACTTCCGGGGAATTCTTAACCGAGCATGCCTAATCTTGAATTAGGCGACGGGGTCTGTTGTTCTGCGTTGAATTGTATAATGAAACACCTGGAACAGTTTACAGAACATCCGCTGTTGCACGTAAGAAGTACCAGCGTGCGATGAAAAGGAGGGAATATAATGTCAAAACAAAAAATAAGAATTAGACTTAAGGCGTTTGATCACACAATACTAGATCAATCTGCTGAAAAAATAGTTGAAACTGCAAAATCAACTGGAGCAAAAGTAGCAGGTCCAGTACCTCTACCAACAGAAAAAGATGTTATAACAGTTTTAAGAGCAGTTCACAAATATAAAGACTCTAGAGAGCAGTTCGAAATAAGAACTCACAAGAGACTAATCGACATATTAAGTCCATCACCAAAAACTGTTGATGCCTTAATGAGATTAGATTTACCAGCAGGCGTAGATATAGAAATAAAACTATAATATAGGCGTACATATATGGTAACTTCCATAGGTACGGGTAATAGATTACTATTACTAACTATTATGATCACCAAGGTGGTCCGCTAATAAGTAGGAGGTGTATTAATAATGAAAAAAGCTATAATGGGTAAAAAATTAGGAATGACTCAAATATTTGATGAAAATAGAAAAGTAGTTCCAGTAACAGTTGTAGAAGCTGGTCCATGTGTAGTAATCCAAAAGAAAACAGTTGAGACTGATGGATATGAAGCAGTTAAAGTTGCTTTTGGAGATATAAGAGAAAAATTAGTTAACAAGCCAACAAAAGGACAATTCGATAAGGCTGGAGTTGCTGTTAAAAGACATATAAAAGAGTTCAGACTAGAAGATATGAGCAACGTAGAAGTTGGAGCTGAAATAAAAGCTGATATATTTGCAGCTGGAGACAAAATCGATGTTTCTGGAATATCTAAAGGTAAGGGTTTCCAAGGCGTAATTAAAAGATGGAACTTCCACAGAGGACCAATGAGCCACGGATCTAAATTCCACAGAGCAGTAGGTTCAATGGGAGCATCATCAGACCCTTCAAGAACTTTCAAAAACAAAAAAATGCCTGGACATATGGGAAATGTTAATACTACAGTATTAAACTTAGAAATCGTAAGAGTAATACCTGAGAAAAACATAATCCTTATAAAAGGTGGAATACCAGGACCAAACAAAGGTCTTGTAGTAATAAGAGACGCTGTTAAAGCTTAAGGAAAGGAGGATGCAGAATGCCTACAATAAAAGTTTTTAATAAAGAAGGAAAAGAAGTTGGAGATATCCAATTAAATGAGAGCATATTCGGAGCTGAAATAAGCAAAGAAAGTATGCACCAAGTTGTATTAGCTCAATTAGCTAATAAAAGACAAGGAACTCAAAGCGCTAAAACTAGAGCAGAAGTTAGAGGCGGAGGAATAAAACCTTGGAGACAAAAAGGAACTGGTAGAGCAAGACAAGGTTCTATAAGAGCTCCACAATGGATACATGGTGGTATAGTATTTGCACCAAAACCAAGAGACTACAGAGTTTCTATTCCAAAAAGCATGAGAAGAACAGCTATGAAATCAGCTTTAACTTCAAAAGTTGCTGAAAATGAAATGATAGTAATAGAAAGCTTAGAGTTTGAAGCACCAAAAACTAAAGAAATGATTAACGTTTTAAATGCTTTTGAAGCTAAAAAGACTTTAATCGTTGTAGCTGAGTCAAACGAAAATGTTTATAAATCAGCTAGAAACATACCAGGAGTAGCAGTTTTACCAGTAAACAACTTAAACGTATATGATATATTAAAATACGAAAAGTTCATGGTAACTAAAGAAGCTGTATCTAAGATTGAGGAGGTGTATGCATAATGAAAATGACTAGCCATGATATAATAAGAAAACCTGTTATAACTGAAAAAAGTATGGCAGCAATGGCTGACAGAAAATACACTTTCATCGTTGACATACACGCAAACAAATTCCAAATCAAAAAAGCTATAGAAGATGTTTTTGCTGGAGTTAAAGTTGAAAATGTTGCTACAATGAGAAACTTAGGAAAAACTAAGAGAGTTGGAGTACATGTTGGTAAAAGAGCTGACTTCAAAAAAGCAGTAATAACATTAACTGAAGATAGTAAAACTATAGAATTTTTTGAAGGAATGTAATTAGAAGCATTTATTGGCATGATGCCAGATAAGCGATAAAGAAGGAGGGAAACCTAATGGCAGTTAAAAAATTTAGACCTACCACTCCTTCAAGAAGAAATATGACAATGGCTACATTTGAAGAAATAACTACAAATGTCCCAGAGAAATCTCTTCTTGTAAGCAAGAAAAAAACTGGTGGTAGAAACGCACAAGGTAAAATAACTGTTCGTCACCACGGTGGTGGAGCGAAACAAAAATATAGAATAATTGACTTTAAAAGAAATAAAGACAACATTACTGCAAAGGTTGCAACAGTTGAGTATGATCCAAACAGATCAGCTTACATTGCATTAGTTGTATATGCAGATGGAGAGAAGAGATACATAATTGCTCCAGTTGGTTTAAAAGTTGGAGATGTAATAGTATCAGGTCCAGAAGCAGATATAAAACCAGGTAACACATTACCAATAGCTAACATCCCAGTAGGTACAGTAATTCACAATGTAGAATTACAACCAGGAAAAGGAGCTCAACTTGTTAGATCAGCAGGTTCTTCAGCACAATTAATGGCTAAAGAAGGAGAATATGCTCAAGTAAGACTACCAAGTGGAGAAGTTAGATATGTAAGAATCAACTGTAGAGCAACTATAGGAACTGTTTCTAACTTAACACATGAAATAGTTAAAATAGGTAAAGCTGGAAGAAAGAGACACATGGGTATAAGACCTACAGTTAGAGGTTCTGTTATGAACCCTAATGATCACCCTCACGGAGGTGGAGAAGGTAAAGCACCTGTCGGACATGCAAGTCCAATGACACCATGGGGTAAACCAGCTCTTGGATATAAAACAAGAAAAACTAAAAAATACTCTGATAAGTTTATTGTTAAGAGAAGAAATAGCAAGTAATAGGAAGAGAATAGAATATTCTCTTCTAAACTACTCATATGAAGGGAGGACTTTATAAATGGGCAGATCAATTAAAAAAGGACCTTTTATAAAAGAGTCACTGTTAAAGAAAATTGAAGAAATGAACCAAAATGGGGAAAAGAAAGTTATAAAAACTTGGTCAAGAAGTTCAACAATCTTCCCACAAATGATAGGTCACACTATTGCAGTTCATGACGGAAGAAAGCATGTTCCAGTATATGTTCAAGAAGATATGGTAGGACATAAATTAGGAGAATTCGCTTTAACAAGAACTTTCAAAGGTCACATTGATAAATCAAAATCAAGTAAAGTAAGATAGTTTTGGAAAGGAGGACACATCAATGGAAGCTAAAGCTATAGCTAAATACGTAAGAATGTCTCCAATGAAAATTGGTATAGTTCTTGATTTAATAAGAGGAAAAGATGTAAACGAAGCTTTTGCTATATTACAATATACTCCAAAAGATGCAGCTGAAGTAGTAAACAAAGTTTTAAAATCAGCAGTTGCTAATGCAGAAAACAACTTAAGTTTAGATAGAAGTAGATTATATGTTGCTAACGCTCACACTGGTCAAGGTCCAACATTAAAGAGATTCAGACCACACGCTCAAGGTAGAGCTTTCAGAATAAACAAGAAAACTAGCCATATAACTCTAGTAGTTAAAGAAAGAGAGTAAGAAGGAGGGATATATAGTGGGACAAAAAGTACATCCACACGGCCTAAGAGTTGGTGTAATTAAAGAGTGGGATGCTAAGTGGTACGCTGAAGGAACAAAATTCGCAGATAACTTAGTTGAAGACAATGCAATAAGAGAATATCTTAAAAAGAAACTTTTTAGTGCTGGAATCGCTAAAATAGAGATTGAAAGAGCAGCGAAAAGAGTTAAATTAAATATACATACTGCTAAACCAGGAATGGTTATAGGAAAAGGCGGTCAAGGTATAGAGCAATTAAAGAAAGATTTAAAAAATATAGTTTCAACAAATACTTTATTAATAAATATAGTTGAAGTTAAAAGACCAGATAACAATTCTCAATTAATGGCTGAAAATATAGCAGCTCAATTAGAAAAGAGAATATCTTTTAGAAGAGCTATGAAACAAACAATTCAAAGAGCTATGAAAACAGGCGTTAAGGGTGTTAAAACATCTTGTTCAGGAAGACTTGGTGGAGCAGATATAGCTAGAACAGAGCAATATCATGAAGGTACAATTCCACTACAAACTTTAAGAGCTGACATAGATTATGGATTTGCTGAAGCAGATACAATCTACGGAAAAATTGGAGTTAAAGTTTGGGTATATAGAGGAGAAGTTCTTCCAACAAAGAAAGTAGAGAAGGAAGAAGTTAACGCTTAATAACGTTCAGGAAGGAGGAATATGACATGTTAATGCCTAAAAGAGTTAAACATCGTAAGGTGCAACGTGGTAGAATGAAAGGTAAAGCTACAAGAGGTAACTTTATCGCTTACGGAGATTATGCTTTACAAGCAACTGAGTGCGGTTGGATAACAAGTAACCAAATCGAGTCTGCCAGAATAGCTATCAATAGATACGTAAGAAGAGGAGGAAAGGTTTGGATAAAAATCTTCCCTGATAAACCAGTTACTGAGAAACCAGCTGAAACACGTATGGGATCTGGTAAAGGTTCGCCAGAATACTGGGTAGCAGTAGTTAAACCAGGCAGAGTGTTATTTGAAATATCTGGAGTTTCAGAAGAAGCTGCTAGAGAAGCAATGAGATTAGCATCACACAAACTTCCAGTTAAAACTAAGTTTGTAACAAGAAAAGATTTTGAGGAAATGGGTGGTGAAAACAATGAAGGCTAATGAATTAAAAGAGTTGAGACAAAGTACTCCTCAAGATTTACAAGTTAAATTAAATGATTTAAAAGCAGAATTATTTAACCTAAGATTTCAGTTAGCTACAGGACAGTTAGAGAACCCAATGAGAATAAAAAAGGTTAAAAAATCTATAGCCCAAATTAAAACCATCCTTAGAGAAGAAGAATTAAGGGCTTTTGAACAGTAATATAGTTATACTGAAAGGAGGTTTATCTTGTGGAAAGAGGAATTAGAAAAACAAGAATAGGAAAAGTTGTTTCTGATAAGATGGATAAGACAATCGTTGTTGCAGTTGAGACAAAGGTAAGACATCCACTATACGGAAAAACAGTTAACACAACTACTAAATTTAAAGTTCATGATGAAAATAATGATGCAAGAATTAATGATAGAGTTTCAATAATGGAAACAAGACCATTATCAAAGGACAAAAGATGGAGACTTGTTGAAATTACAGAAAGAGCTAAATAGTTAACTGAAAGGAGGTATTTTGCATGATACAACAACAAACATTATTAAAAGTAGCAGATAACTCTGGTGCTAAAGAGATAATGTGTATAAGAGTATTAGGTGGTTCTAAGAGAAAATGGGGAAACATCGGAGATATAATCGTTGCTAGCGTTAAAAGTGCAACACCAGGTGGAGTTGTTAAAAAAGGTGAAGTTGTTAAAGCTGTTATTGTTAGATCTGTAAAAGGCCTAAGAAGAGCAGACGGTTCATATATAAAATTTGATGAAAATGCAGCTGTTATAATAAAAGAAGATAAAAATCCAAAGGGAACTCGTATCTTCGGACCTGTTGCTAGGGAGCTAAGAGATAAAGAATTCAACAAAATATTATCATTAGCACCTGAAGTTCTATAAGGAGGTAGCTATAATGAAAGTACACGTTAGAAAGAAAGATACTGTAATGGTTATTTCTGGTAAAGATAAAGGAAAAATCGGCGAAGTTTTAGCGGTTTATCCAAAAACAGGAAAAGTTGTAGTAAAAGACGTTAACGTTGTGACTAAACATCAAAAACCAAGCAGAGAAAATATGCAAGGCGGAATAGTTCACAGAGAAGGAGCTATAAACAGCTCTAAAGTTATGTTATATTGCAACAAATGTAAATCTGTTACTAGAATAAGCAATAAAATATTAGAGGATGGCACAAAAGTTAGAGTGTGCAAAAAGTGCGGAGAGACATTTTAATTCGTGAAAGGAGGTATAACTAATGGTTACAAGACTACAAGAAAAATATAATAAAGAAGTAGTTCAAGCTATGATGGAGAAATTCGGATATAAAAACATCATGGAAGTACCAAAGCTTGAGAAAATAGTATTAAACATGGGTATTGGAGAAGCTAAAGACAACTCTAAGGTTTTAGAGTCAGCTGTTGCTGATATGGAGCTAATAACTGGTCAAAAAGCAATTTTGACTAAAGCTAAAAAGTCTGTAGCTAACTTCAAAATAAGAGAAAACATGCCAATAGGCTGCAAAGTTACATTAAGAAGAGAAAAAATGTATGAATTTGCAGATAAGTTAATTAATGTTACTTTACCTAGAATTAGAGACTTCAGAGGAGTTCCTTCAAAATCTTTTGATGGAAGAGGTAACTATGCATTAGGAATAAAAGAACAATTAATATTCCCTGAAGTAGAATATGATAAAATTGACAAAGTTAGAGGTATGGATATAATATTCGTTACTACTGCAAAGACAGACGAGGAAGCAAGAGAATTATTAAGATTCCTTGGAATGCCATTTGCTCAATAATAAGGAGGGAATAACGTGGCACGTAAAGCTTTAATAGAAAAATGGAAAAAAGAGCCGAAGTATTCAACTAGAGCTTACACAAGATGCAGACTTTGTGGAAGACCACATTCTGTATTAAAAAAATTCGGTATTTGCCGTATCTGTTTCAGAGAACTTGCATACAAGGGACAAATTCCTGGATGTAAGAAGGCAAGTTGGTAATATAATTCATTATATGAAAGGAGGCACAATAAATGGTTATGACTGACCCTATCGCAGATTTGCTAACACGTATAAGAAATGCAAATGTTGTTAGACATGAAATATTAGAGGTTCCTTCTTCAAACATCAAGAAGGCGATTGCAAACATAATGCTTCAAGAAGGATATCTTAAAAATATAGAAGAGTACCAAGACGGTTCTGTAAAAATGTTAAGACTTACAATGAAATATGGTCAAAACAAAGAAAGAGTAATAACAGGACTAAAGAGAATATCTAAACCTGGTTTAAGAGTGTATACTGGACATGAGGATATTCCAAAAGTATTAAATGGATTAGGTGTAGCAGTAATATCTACATCAAAAGGAATAGTAACTGATAAAGAAGCTAGAAATTTAGGATTAGGTGGAGAAGTAATCTGCTATATCTGGTAGTTTAAGAACAGGAGGTGCAATTATGTCAAGAATAGGAAGACTTCCAATAGCTATACCAAATGGTGTAACAGTTACAGTATCACCAGAGAACGTTGTTACAGTTAAAGGACCAAAAGGCGAATTAACTAAAGCAATGTGCAAAGATATGAATATAGCTATAGAGGAAAATTCAATAGTTATTACAAGACCAAGTGATGTAAAACAACACAGAGCTCTTCACGGATTAACAAGAGCTTTAATAAATAACATGGTAATAGGAGTAGCTAATGGTTATACTAAAACTCTTCAATTAGTTGGAGTTGGTTACAGAGCTACAGTAAAAGGAAATAAATTAGTATTAAACCTTGGATTCTCACATCCAGTTGAAATAGATGCAGTTGAAGGAATAACATTTGAAACTCCAGATGCTAATACTATAAACGTTAAAGGTATTAATAAAGAATTAGTTGGAGCTGTTGCTGCTGACATAAGATCTTGGAGAAAACCTGAACCTTACAAAGGAAAAGGAATTAAATATACTAATGAAGTTATCAGACGTAAAGAAGGTAAGACTGGTAAATAATAATTAGGAAGGAGTGAATGCAATGTTCAAGAAAGTTGACAGAAAGCTATCAAGAGAAGCTCGTCACTTAAGAGTTCGTAAAAAAATATCTGGAACAACTGAAAGACCAAGATTAGCTGTTTACAGAAGTTCAAAGAACATATACGCTCAAATAATCGATGACGTAACTGGCAGAACTTTAGTTTCAGCTTCAAGCTTAGAGAAAGATTTTACTTTAAAAGCTGGAAGCAATAAAGATGCTGCAAAGGCTGTTGGAGAATTAGTAGCTAAGAAAGCTTTAGAAAAAGGAATTGAAGAAGTTGTATTCGACAGAGGTGGATTCGTATATCACGGAAGAATACAAATGCTTGCAGAAGGCGCAAGAGAAGCAGGTCTTAAATTCTAATCTAAAAAAAAGGAGGGAAATTCATGAAAATAGATCCTAGCACACTAGATCTTAAAGAAAAAGTTGTTGATATAAATAGAGTTGCTAAGGTTGTTAAAGGTGGAAGAAACTTCAGATTCAGCGCTTTAGTAGTTGTTGGAGATGAAAACGGACACGTTGGCGTTGGAACTGGTAAATCAATAGAAATACCAGAAGCTATCAGAAAAGGTATTGAAGACGCTAAAAAGAACCTTGTAAAAGTTGAATTAGATGGAACTACTGTTCCTCATACTATAGATGGAAAATTCGGTACTGGAAAAGTGCATATAATGCCAGCTTCAGAAGGTACAGGAGTTATAGCTGGGGGTCCAGCAAGAGCAGTACTTGAGCTTGCAGGATTAAAAGACGTTAGAGCTAAATCTTTAGGATCTAACAACCCAAGAAACATGGTAAATGCTACTATCAACGGATTAGCTAACTTAAGAACAGCAGAACAAGTTGCGAAGTTAAGAGGCAAAACTGTTGAGGAAATTTTAGGATAGGAGGGGAAATACCTTGGCTAAAATTAAAATAACTTTAACAAAAAGCTTAATAGGCAGAAAAAAAGATCATATAGCTACAGTTAATGCATTAGGATTAAAGAAAATCGGTAAAACTGTAGAGCACGAGGAAACTCCTCAAATCAGAGGTATGGTAAATAAAGTTAATTACCTACTAAAAGTTGAAGAAGCTTAATAATAAGGAGGTGTAGACTATGAAACTTCATGAGTTAAGACCTGCAGCAGGTGCTAAGAAATCAGCTAAAAGAGTTGGAAGAGGTGCTGGTTCAGGATTAGGTAAAACAGCTGGTAAGGGACAAAACGGACAAAACTCAAGATCAGGCGGTGGAGTAAGACCTGGATTTGAGGGTGGACAAATGCCTTTATACAGAAGATTACCGAAAAGAGGATTCACAAACATATTTGCAAAAGAATATGCTTGCATAAATGTTGAAAGATTAAACATATTTGAAAATGGTACAGAAGTAACACCAGAAGTGTTAATGGAAAAAGGAATCGTTAAAAAACTTTATGATGGTGTTAAAATATTAGGAAACGGTAATTTAGAGAAAAGCTTAACTGTAAAAGCTCAAAAAATATCTAAAGGTGCTGTTGAAAAAATAGAAGCCGCTGGAGGAAAAGTTGAGGTGATATAGATGTTATCAACCCTACGAAATGCTTGGAAAGTTCCAGAGCTTAGAAAAAGAATGCTATTTACCTTGTTTATAGTGGTGATATTCAGATTAGGAATATTTATTCCAGTTCCTGGAGTAGATGCTAGTAAATTAGCTAGCTTAAGTAGTTCAGGAACATTATTCACCTTCTATGACATGTTGTCCGGTGGTGCTTTAAGTAAATTTAGTATATTTGCTATGGGTGTTACGCCTTACATAAACGCATCAATCGTAATTCAACTACTTACAATAGCAGTTCCTACCTTGGAACAACTTTCGAAAGAAGGCCAAGAAGGAAGACAAAAAATTCAAAATTACACAAGATTAGCAGCAGTTGTATTTGCCGTATTTCAAGGAATAGCGATGTACATGTTAATAAATGGAACATTGAAGAGTACTGGATACATGGAACTATTTATTATAGTTTTAACAATGACAGCTGGATCAAGCTTGTTAGTTTGGCTAGGAGAACAAATTCAAGTTTATGGTATTGGTAGTGGTGTATCGGTTATAATATTTGTAAACATCATTTCCACAATACCAACAACTATTTACAAAGTCGCTGGATTACGTCAAGCAGGCGAAGTTAGTTTAGTAGAGGTTATAATATTTGTATTAGTAGCTTTAGTTTTATTACTGGCAGTTATTATAATTAACTTAGCAGAAAGAAGAGTTCCTGTACAATATGCAGGAAAAGCTGTAGGAAATAAAGTGTTTAAAGGACAATCAACACATATTCCTTTCAGCTTAAATTCAGCAGGCGTTATGGCTATAATATTTGCTATGTCAGTGATGCAATTCCCTGAAACAATAGCAAAAATTTGGCCAACATCAGCGTTTGCAAAGTTTATAATGGAAAGTCCTTGGAGTATATTTAAAAGTGGTTCTTTGAAATATATAATTACGTATCTTGTTTTAATACTATTCTTCTCATGGTTCTATACAATAGTTACATTTAAACCAGATGAGATGGCTGAGAATATGAACAAATCATCTGGATTTGTACCAGGTATAAGACCAGGAAAACCAACTGAAGTTTTCTTAGAAAGTGTTTTAACAAAGGTTTCTATAATGGGTGGTGTATTTGCATCTATTATTGCGATATTCCCTATAGTTGTAGAAGCTTATAGTAATTTTAAAGGAATTGCTTTTGGAGGTACTAGTTTATTGATTATTGTAGGAGTAGCGTTAGACACTATGAAACAATTAGAATCACAGCTAGTTATGAGACATTACCAAGGTTTCCTTAAATAATAAAATTTTGGAGTTGATGCTAGTGAAAATCATCTTATTAGGTCCTCCGGGAGCCGGAAAAGGAACACAAGCTAAATCAATTAGTAATAAATACTCCATACCGCACATATCAACAGGAGATATTTTTAGAAAGAACATTTCTGAAAAAACTCCGCTAGGAATCGAAGCTAAGAGTTATATTGATAAGGGACAATTAGTACCTGACAAGTTAACCATAGATATAGTACAAGATAGATTAGAGCATGAAGACTGTAAAAATGGATTCTTACTTGATGGCTATCCAAGAACTGTAAGTCAAGCTGAAGCTCTTAAAAATTTCTTAAGTGAAAAAGGAGAAAAACTTGATACAGCTCTATTAATAGACGTTCAAAAAGAATTTATTATAGATAGAATGACTGGTAGAAGAGTTTGCCCAGATTGTGGCGCGAGCTACCATGTTAAGTTTAATCCTACTAAGGTTGAAGGAAAATGCGACATTTGTGGCAGTGTTGTAATACAAAGAGCGGATGATACTGAATCTACAGTAAAAGATCGTTTAGATGTATATGAAACACAAACCCAACCACTTATAGAATACTATAAGAATCAAGGATTACTATCTACAGTAGACGGAACTCAATCTATTGATGATGTTTTTAAGGACATTTGTGGTGTCTTAGGAGCGATAAATAGTGATAATAATTAAAGGTGATATGGAAATTGAATATATGAGAAATGCAGGTAAAGTAGTTGCTGACACACTTGCTAAAATTGAGTCGGTGATAAAACCAGGCATAACAACTGCAGAAATAGATAAATTAGCTGAAGAGTTCATACTAAAACAGGGCGCCAAGCCATCCTTTAAAGGATATGGCGGTTTTCCGGCTACAATCTGCGCATCAGTTAATAATGAAGTTATACATGGAATTCCTAAAAATAGGGTTCTAGAGGATGGCGACATTATTAGTGTAGATTGTGGAGCAATTCTTAATGGATTTCATGGTGATGCAGCTAGAACTTTTCCAGTAGGGAATATATCTAAAGAAGCAGAGCAGTTAATTAAAGTTACAAAAGAATGTTTCTTTAAGGGTATGGAAAATGCAGTGGTTGGAAACAGATTAACTGATATTTCAGCAGCTGTTCAAAGACATGCCGAAAGCTTTGGATATTCTGTGGTTAGGGATTTTGTAGGTCATGGAATTGGAAGATCAATGCATGAAGATCCACAAGTTCCTAATTACGGCACTGCTGGTAGAGGTCCTAAGCTAAAACATGGGATGGTTCTAGCAATTGAACCTATGATAAACATTGGTAAATGTAATGTAAAAGTAAATTCGGACGGATGGACAGTTGTTACTAGTGATGGTACACTATCTGCACATTATGAAAATACTTTAGCGGTATTAAATAGTGGTCCTGAGATACTAACTTTAAGCTAATGAGGTGAAAAGATTGGATGATAATAGCCTTTTAGGTAAGGTAGTACATTCGAAATCAGGTAGAGACCGTAATAGATATTTTATAATAGTAGGAATACTAAATGAAGATTATGTCTATATTTCAGATGGTGATCTAAGAAAAATAGAAAAGCCAAAGAAGAAAAAAATTAAACATTTAATTTTTACAGACATGATAGCACAGGATATCAAAGAGTTAATTACTAACAATAAAAAGGTAAGCAATTCTATGATTAGAAAGTTTTTGCAAGTTGAGGAGGTATGATTACCTTATGTCAAAAGATGATATAATTGAAATGCAAGGTGTTGTTTTAGAAGCACTACCAAATGCTATGTTTCAAGTAGAACTTGAAAGCGGACATAAAATAATGGCACATATATCAGGTAAATTAAGAATGAATTTTATCAGGATATTACCAGGCGATAAAGTTACAGTAGAGCTTTCTCCATATGATTTGACTCGTGGGAGAATAACTTGGAGAGATAAGTAATAAGGAGGGTTAGCTATGAAAGTAAGACCGTCAGTTAAACCTATATGTGAAAAATGTAAAGTTATAAAAAGAAAAGGAAGAGTAATGGTTATCTGTGAAAATCCTAAACATAAACAAAAACAAGGCTAATAGCCTTATGTATTATATAAATACTTAGGAGGTGTAGATCGTAGATGGCAAGAATAGCAGGTATTGACCTACCAAGAGAAAAAAGAGTTGAGATAGGTCTAACTTATATATTTGGTATAGGACTACCAAAATCACATGAAATACTTGAAGCTACAAAAGTAAATCCAGATACAAGAGTTAAAGATTTAACTGAAGATGAAGTTAATGCTTTAAGAGAATATATAAACAAAAACATATTAGTTGAAGGTGACCTAAGAAGAACAGTTGCTCTTGACATAAAGAGATTAATGGAAATCGGTTGTTACAGAGGAATCAGACATAGAAGAGGACTTCCTGTAAGAGGACAAAAAACTAAGACTAATGCTAGAACTAGAAAAGGTCCTAAAAAGACAATGGCAGGAAAGAAGAAATAGTAAGGAGGGAATAAAATGGCTCAAAAAGTTAAAAGAAGTAGAAGAAGAAAAGAAAGAAAAAATGTTGAGCATGGTGCAGCACATATCAAATCTACTTTCAACAATTCCATCGTTACACTTACTGATGCAGCTGGAAACGCATTGTCATGGGCAAGTGCTGGTGGATTAGGATTTAGAGGATCAAGAAAAAGCACACCATTTGCAGCTCAAATGGCAGCAGAAACTGCAGCTAAAGCAGCAATGGAACATGGATTAAAAAGTGTAGAAGTTTACGTTAAAGGACCAGGAGCAGGAAGAGAAGCTGCTATAAGATCTCTACAAGCTGCTGGATTAGAAGTTACTTTAATAAAAGATGTAACTCCAATTCCACACAATGGATGTAGACCACCAAAAAGAAGAAGAGTTTAGTAATAGGAGGTGTAAAAATGGCTAGATATACTGAAGCTACTTGCAAACTTTGCAGAAGAGAAGGTTTAAAGCTTAACCTAAAAGGTGACAGATGTTTTACTGAGAAATGCGCATTCGCTAGAAGAAGCTACGCACCAGGACAACACGGTCAAGGAAGAAAAAAGATTTCTAACTATGGATTACAATTAAGAGAAAAACAAAAAGCAAGAAGAATCTACGGAGTTCTTGAAAAACAATTTAGAAAATACTATGACAAGGCTGAAAAACAAAGAGGTATAACAGGTGAAAACTTATTAAGACTTCTTGAAATAAGACTTGACAATGTAATATACAGATTAGGATACGGTGCTTCTAGAGCAGAAGCTAGACAATTAGTTACTCACGGACATTTCCTAATAAACGGAAAGAAAGTTGACATCGCATCTTACAGCGTTAAAATAAATGACGTAATCACAGTATGTGATAAGAGCAAAGCTACTGAGAAGTTTAAAGTTTTCAATGAAAACCCAAAAACTTTACCAAAATGGTTAGAGGCTGATCAAGAAGCTTTTGCTGCTAAAGTTGTATCTTTACCAACTAGAGAAGATATAGATGTTCCAGTAAATGAAACATTAATAGTTGAGTTATACAGCAAATAGTCAATAATATAAAATCAGTTGCCCTCAAAATAGAACGCCCATTTAATAAAGAAGGAGGGTTATATATATGTTAGAAATAGAAAAGCCAAAAATAGAATGTGTAGAAACCACTGAAAATGGTACATATGGAAAATTTGTCATAGAACCATTAGAGAGAGGTTATGGAATAACTTTAGGTAATGCTTTAAGAAGAATACTTCTTTCTTCATTACCTGGAGTTGCTGCAAATTCAATAAAAATAGACGGTGTACTTCATGAATTTTCAACTATAAATGGAGTTAAAGAAGATGTATCTGAGTTAATTCTTAACATAAAAGGATTAGCATTAAAGATGAATGGTGAAGGAGCTAAAACTGTATATATAGATGCTGTTGGACCAGGAGAGGTTACAGGAGCAGATATAAAAACTGATGGTGATGTTGAGGTTATAAATAAAGATCTTCATATAGCAACACTAGATGATGATGGTAAATTATTTATGGAACTTAACGTTAGCAGAGGTAGAGGTTATGTTTCTCAGAACAAAAATAAAACTGAAGACAAACCAATAGCTACTATACCTGTAGATTCAATTTATACTCCAGTTAAGAGAGTTAATTTTACTGTTGAAAATACAAGAGTAGGCCAAATAACAGATTATGATAAATTAACAATTGAAATATGGACTAATGGAACAATTAGACCTGATGAAGCAATTGGTTTATCAGCAAAAATTCTTATAGAACACTTTAAACTATTTATGACATTAACAGATCATGCTGATAATGTTGAAATAATGGTTGAAAAAGAAGAAGATAAGAAAGAAAAAGTATTAGAAATGACAATAGAGGAACTTGATTTATCTGTTAGAAGTTTTAACTGCTTAAAAAGAGCTGGTATAAATACTGTTCAAGAATTAACAGAAAGATCAATGGATGATATGATGAAGGTTAGAAACCTAGGAAAGAAATCTCTTGAAGAGGTTGAACAAAAACTAGAAGCCTTAGGACTATCATTTAAACCAAACGAAGAGTAAGGAGGGATAGCGATGGCACAACAACGTAAGTTAGGACGTCCAACTGATCAAAGAATGGCAATGCTTAGAAATCTTGTTACTAGCTTCTTAAAGCACGGAAAAATAGAAACTACAGAAACTAGAGCTAAAGAAACTAAGAGACTAGCTGAAAAAATGATAACTCTTGCTAAAAGAGGAGATTTACATGCTAGAAGACAGGTTCTTGCATTCGTTACAGAAGAGGAAGTTGTTAAGAATTTATTCGATAACATAGCTCCAAAATACGCTGAGAGAAATGGTGGATATACTAGAATAATGAAAGTAGGTCCAAGAAGAGGCGACGGAGCAGAAGTTGTTATATTAGAATTAGTATAATATATTCCAGGGGATTAAGTATGCCTAGCTTAGTCCCCATTTTATTATAAAAATATAAATTTTCCAGCTATGGAGGGATGAAATATGGAACTTACCAAAAATGCCCCTCAAGGTATTAAAAATGATACAAAAGTTGAAATTGTAAGTGAAAATTTATTCTTTAAATATGAATCAAATGAAGATGGTAAAGAAAAAATTGCACTAGATGGTGTTAATATAACTATAAACAAAGGTGATTTTGTAGTTGTTTTAGGCCATAATGGATCTGGTAAATCTACTTTTGCAAAGCATATAAATGGATTATTACTACCAAGTAAAGGTAAAATTTTTGTAGGTGGATTGGATACCTCAAAAGAAGAAAATCTTTGGGAAGTAAGAAAAAAAGCTGGGATGGTTTTTCAAAATCCAGACAACCAAATTGTTGCTACAATAGTAGAAGAAGATGTTGCTTTTGGACCAGAAAATTTAGGAATAGATTCAGCAGAAATAAGAAGAAGAGTTGATGAATCCTTAAAAAGAGTTAATATGTATGAATATAAACAGCATGGTCCACATTTACTATCAGGAGGACAGAAACAAAGAGTTGCAATAGCAGGTATACTTGCTATGAGACCGGAGTGTATAGTCTTAGATGAGCCAACTGCTATGTTAGATCCTTCAGGAAGAAAAGAAGTTATAAAGACTATTAAAGAGTTAAACAAGGAGTCTGGCATAACTGTAGTGCTTATTACTCATTATATGGAAGAAGCAGTTGATGCAGACAAAATTTATGTTATGGATTCAGGAAAAGTAATTATTGAAGGTACTCCAAAGGAAGTGTTTAAAGAAGTTGATACTATGAAAAGCTTAGGACTTGACGTACCTCAGATGACAGAGCTTGCTTATGAACTTAGCAAAGATGGAATAAGCTTAAATAGAGAAATATTAACTATAGATGAGATGGTGAATGAATTATGTCAATTAAGATAGAAAATTTAACACATATATATATGGCAAAATCACCTTTTGAAAAAAAAGCATTAGATAATGTTTCATTAGAAATAAATGATGGTGAGTTTTTAGCTTTAATAGGGCATACAGGATCAGGAAAATCAACTTTGATTCAGCATATTAATGGACTGTTAAAACCGTCTTCAGGAAAGATAATAGTAGACGACATAGATATTACTTCAAAAAATATAAAGCTTACTGAAATAAGAAAAAGAGTAGGCCTAGTATTTCAATATGCAGAGTATCAATTGTTTGAAGAGACAATTGAAAAAGACATAGCTTTTGGACCTAAAAATTTAGGTTTATCAGAATCGGAAGTTTCAGATAGAGTAAAAAGAGCTATGAATATAGTAGGATTAGATTATGAGTTATATAAAGATAAGTCTCCTTTTGAGTTAAGTGGAGGTCAAAAAAGAAGAGTTGCAATAGCAGGTGTTGTTGCAATGGAGCCTAAAGTGTTAATTTTAGACGAACCTACTGCAGGACTTGATCCAAAGGGAAGAGATGAAATATTAGGAAAAATAGAATTATTACATAGAGAGTATAATATGACTATAATCCTAGTTTCACATAGCATGGAAGATGTAGCTAAAGTAGCAGATAGAATATTAGTTATGGAAGGTGGAAAATGCATTTTAGATGGAGCACCTAAAGTAATATTTAAAGATGTTGAAACGTTAGAGAGAGTAGGCCTAGCAGTACCACAAGTTACTTATTTAGTAAAAGAACTTAGAAAAAAAGGATTGGACATATCAGAAGATATATTTACCTTAAAGGAAGCTAAGGAAGAAATACTTAGAGTTTTAAAATCTTAAAGTATTTAATTTATTTATAGGTTTCTATTTTGGAGGAGTTTATATGATCAAGGATATTACAATAGGCCAATATATTATTGGTGAATCATTTATACACAAGCTTGATCCAAGAACAAAAATATTAATATCATTATTATTTATAATAGTTTTATTTTTAGCAAATAATGTGCAGGGATATGTTGTAGTCTTTTTATTTTTAATGTTATGTATATATGTATCAAAGGTACCATTTAGATATATATATAAGGGGTTAAAACCCATATTTATATTGATGTTAATAACAGCAATATTCAATATATTTTTCACAAAGGGAGAAACATTAGTTTATCAATTAGGATTTTTGAAAATATATAAAGAAGGATTGATTCTTGCTGCCTTTATGATAATAAGGCTTACATTTTTAATAGCAGGTACATCGTTATTAACATTAACAACATCCCCTATAGAATTAACTGATGGGATAGAGAGACTACTTAATCCATTTAAGAAAATAGGGGTACCAGCTCATGAATTAGCTATGATGATGACTATAGCACTTAGATTTATACCTACGCTTATGGATGAGACTGATAAAATAATGAAGGCTCAGATGGCAAGAGGTGCTGACTTTGAAAGTGGAAATCTTATAAATAGGGCTAAAAGTTTAGTGCCATTGTTAGTACCATTATTTATAAGTTCATTTAGAAGAGCTGAAGACCTTGCTATGGCAATGGAAGCAAGATGCTATAGAGGCGGAGACGGTAGAACTAGAATGAAAGTATTAAAAATGACTAAAAGAGATAGTATAGCATTTGTAAACTTTGCTATATTTACGATATTGATATTTGGAACAAGATTTTATTTTTAAAGGAATTTAATATGAGAAATATAAAGTTAACACTAGAATATGATGGAACAAACTATTTCGGATGGCAAAAACAAAAGACTAAGGTTACATTACAAGGTACTATAGAAGATGTAATTTCTAATTTAACAAAAGAGGATATAGAGATAATTGGATGTAGCAGGACTGATAGTGGAGTACATTCTAAAGGATATATATGCAATTTTGTTACAAACAGTTCTATACCTAGTGAAAAATTTAAAGATGCACTTAATGTAAAATTACCAGATGATATTGCCGTCTTAAAATCTGAAGAAGTGCCAGAAGAATTTCATTCTAGATACAGTTGCAGGGGAAAGACGTATAGTTATACTATACTTGAAAGACCTATGAAAGCAACAATAGATAGAAATTATGTATGTCAATGTAAATATAATTTAGATATAGAGAAAATGAATGAAGCTTGTAAATACTTTATAGGTACTCATGACTTTTCAGCATTTAAAAACAAAGGAAGTTCAGTTAAAACCTCTGTGAGGACTATAAGTGAACTTTATGTAGAGAAAACAGGAAACTATGTAAAAATATTTGTAAGTGCTGATGGTTTTTTATATAATATGGTAAGAATAATAGTAGGTACCCTTATTGATGTGGGTATAGGAAAAATTAATCCGAAAAGCATCAAAAATATAATAGATTCAAAGGAAAGAACTAACGCCGGAAAATCTATGCCACCTCAAGGGCTGTGTTTAGAAGAAGTTTATTATTAGTATTACTAAAATAGGCATATTTACTACAATTTTAGTAATGTAATAATTTTTTAAATAATTGACACGCGTGGCAAATTGTATTATAATATTTTTGTTTGTTATAATAAAAAAATTGTGTATAAGATCCACTAGCCCCGGGTCTTTAGCATAGAATTAAGATTGTTAAAAATTCAGGGAGGGAAAAAGAAATGAAATCATACTTAGCAAAACCAAATGAAGTTCAAAAAAAATGGTATGTAGTAGACGTGGCAGGAATGCCTTTAGGAAGAGCTGCTAGCCAAATAGCTTCAGTATTAAGAGGAAAAAACAAACCAGAATTTACTCCACACGTAGATACAGGAGATTACGTTGTAGTTATTAATGCAGAGAAAATTGTTTTAACAGGAAAGAAATTAGATCAAAAAATGTTAAGACATCACTCTCTATATCCAGGTGGATTAAAAGAGACTCCATACAGAGAAGCATTAGCTAAAAAACCAGAATTCGTATTTGAAGAAGCAGTAAGAAGAATGCTTCCAAGCGGAATTTTAGGAAGAAAAATGCTTAAAAAATTAACAGTATACAGAGGAACAGAACACAACAATCACGCTCAAAACCCAGAAGTTTTAGAGTTAGTAAGAAAATAATTAGATAGAGTTTGGAAGGAGGATTTAAAATGGCAAAAGTTCAATATTTCGGAACAGGAAGAAGAAAACAATCAGTTGCTAGAGTAAGACTTGTACCTGGAGAAGGTAGAGTTGTAATAAATAACAGAGAGATAGAAAATTTCTTTGGATTAGAAACTTTAAGAGTTATAGTTAATCAACCATTAGTATTAACTGGAACTAAAGAAAAATTCGACGTTTTAGTTAACGTTCACGGTGGTGGATACACTGGTCAAGCAGGAGCAATAAGACATGGAATATCTAGAGCCTTATTAAAAGCTGACGAAAACTTAAGACCAGAACTTAAAAAAGCTGGTTTCTTAACAAGAGACCCAAGAATGAAAGAAAGAAAGAAATACGGTCTTAAAAAAGCAAGAAGAGCTTCTCAGTTCTCAAAAAGATAATATTTCAAAAACGTATTTTTCAAGTTTTTACTTTGGAATACATATTAAATGCATATGCCTTTGGCATATGCATTTTTTATTGTTTAAAACATGAAATTAAAGATTAAAGTTTTAACCTAAATTAAAAATGTCAATGAATTGAAAATAAAAAGTTAAAAGTATTTGGATTTACTGAAATATAATTACTTAATAAAAATAGTATAACTATAAGTAGTTAAAAGTTAAGAATTAAGAGTCAAAAGTAATGGATGAAACTGAGAATGAGTTTTTTAAATTAGAATAATAAAACCTTTAATTTGGAATATAAAGTTAACTGAAGTTATATCCAAAGTTTACAGCTGTAACAAGAAGGATAGGAGTGTGGAAATTTATTTTCCATAAGTTATTTTTAAAATAAGATTGAGAGGATATTAATAAAACATAAAGCAATAAAATCTAGTCCTAAAAAAGTACATTTGGTATTATTAGGAAGATACTGAATAATAATCACCGTAACTAGTAATTGTTAACTAAAATAATCTACTAGTTATTCATAAAGTAATAATTTTAGTTTTCTCATTTAATAAATGAATAAGTTTAAAATTTAATCTGGAATCCTATAGTATTAAATAAGAAGATTTATAATTTTATTTATAAGTCAATTTAATATAATACATATTGATGCTAAATTAATAGTTATACCTATATAAAGGATATATATAAGTTATGGTAAAAAAATTAGTTTAAAATAACAGTGAATTTAGAAGATTTCATTTTATGTTATGTTTATGTTAAATTTGTTCTGTATATATTAACATGAACTTAATTTTGAGGTATCATTTAATAGGAATTTTAGATAAAAGTTAAAATTATTTTGGAGGTAATCTATGGACTTATTTACCACAATAGTTAGTCTGTTCGGCGGATTAGGACTGTTTCTTTATGGAATGACAATGATGGGGGACGGTTTAGAAAATGCTACTGGAGACAGATTAAAAAGCGTATTTGACAAGATAACATCTAACCCAGTAAAAGGAGTTTTAACAGGAGCTATAGTAACAGGTATAATTCAAAGTAGTAGTGCTACTACAGTTATGGTTGTAGGATTTGTTAATGCAGGTCTTATGAACTTATATCAAGCTACAGCTGTTATAATGGGAGCTAATATAGGTACGACTATTACAGCTCAATTAATTGCTTTTAAAATGGATTTTTTAGCACCATTATGTTTAGCAATTGGTGCAATGATAGTATTATTCTCAAAGAATAATAAGAAGAAGCAAATAGGAAACATAGTTTTAGGATTTGGTATTTTATTTTTAGGATTAGATTTGATGAAAAATGCTATGTCACCATTAGCGGATTCACCAATATTTGCAACTTTAATATTAAAATTACAAGGTAAAGTATTATTAGGAGTACTACTAGGAGCTGTTATGACAGCTGTAATTCAAAGTTCTTCAGCTTCAACAGGTATACTAGTTGCACTTGCATCAACAGGGGCATTACCATTAAGTGTAGCCATACCGATATTATTAGGTAGTAATATAGGTACATGTGTTACAGCGATGATATCAAGTATAGGAACTTCTAAAACAGCTAAAAAAGCAGCAGTAATACATCTACTATTTAATGTGATAGGAACTCTTATATTTATAGGATTTGCAACTCAACTTGCTAATATAGTTCAGGCTATAACACCAGGAAATGATGCAGAAGCTGTAAAAAGACAGATAGCAAATGCACATACTATATTTAATGTTATTAATACATTATTATTAATTTGGTTTATAAAACCATTAGTTGCATTAGTTAACAAGTTAATACCAGGTGAAGATGAAAAAGACACAATAGGTGTTCAGTACATAGACGAAAGATTATTAGAAACCCCTATAATTGCTTTAGGTCAAACAACAAATGAACTTGTAAGAATGGGTACTAAAGCTAAAGAAAATGTTGAATATGCCATGAAAGCCTTTGTTTATAATGATGAGAAGGCTCTAAAAAAGGTATATGAGCAAGAAAAGCTTATAAATATATTAGAAGATGATATAACTAAATTTTTGGTTAAATTATCTAATAGTGAATTGGGGGAAGAACAAAAGGGAATGGTTGCGGCAATGTTCCATGTTGTTAATGACATAGAACGTATAGGTGATCATGCTGAAAATATAGCAGATTTAGCTAGTGAAAAAATGACCAAGAATGCGGACTTTTCTGAGGAAGGCGTTAAAGAATTAAATGATATATTTAATTATACAATTAACTCTTTAGAAATGAGTATTGAGTGCTTTAAAAACTATAATAAGGACAAAGCTGATACAGTTAGATCAGTGGAGGACAGAATCGATAGTTTAGAAAAACAATTAAGATCATCACATATAAAAAGACTTAATAATGGAGTTTGTAATGCAACAGTAGGTGCAATATTCTTAGATGTTATAAGTAACTTTGAAAGAATAGGTGACCATGCAGTAAATATAGCAGAGATAGTTGCAGAAACTGCTTATAATTAATAGATATAACATCTCAAAACAATTTTGTTTTGAGATGTTATTTTTTTATAAAATAAAATTATAGTCATAAAATCCATATAGTGCCAATATTTTAGCTCAATCAAGCTAATTTAATTAGTATAGTAATATTTATAAGAGTATGTGGGCATATTAAATAGAGGAATATTAGAAAAAATTTAATGCAACTTAAATTATGTTAAAACAGACAAATTAGAGGTGAAAATATGAAATATAAAAATAGTATTTTAATTGGTACTTTAATGGCTATATTAATTGTACTTGGAAGTTTTTTTACAACAGATTTAAAAAGAAGTGAAGATGTGGTTAATTTAAATGATAATAAAGTTAAAACTATACTTATAGATCCAGGACATGGAGGTATGGATGGTGGTGCTAGTGCATCAGATGGTACTGTAGAAAAACATATAAATCTTAATATTGCTCTTGAACTTGAAAAACTTTTAAAAGAATCAGGATATAATGTGTATTTAACTAGATATGAAGATACAGGTTTATATTCAGAGAATGGAACTGTAAGACAAAAGAAAAATGAAGATTTAAATGCTAGATGTCAATTAAAGAAAGAAACTAATTGCGATTTGTTTGTAAGTATACATTTAAATAAATTTAAAGATGCTAGTTGTAAAGGAGCGCAAGTATGGTACTCAAATAATCCAGAAAGTGAAGTTATTTCCAAAATAGTACAAAACAACTTAAAAGAAGATTTAGATACCAATAATAAAAGGCAGGCAAAACCAGCAAAAGATGCTTATAAGGTATTAAGAACTAATGATACTATGCCAGGTTTTATTATAGAATGTGGGTTTTTATCAAATAATGAAGATTTGTCTAAATTAAAAGATGAAAGTTATCAAAAAAAAGTTGCACAATCATTGTTCAAGTCAATAGAATATTATTATAAAAATGGTACAAAAAGTAAGTAAAATGAGAAAAATATGAAAAAATTTGAAGAAAACTGTAAAAAAATAAATAAAAACAAAAAAATATAAATTAAAAATAGAGAAAATTTAAAAAAGATTCACACAAATGAATCGAAACTTGCCGAACGGGAAATCTGGGTCGGCTTTTTTTTGATTTTTATCAAAATTGGCATTGAATTAGATAGGGCCATATGTTATTATTACATTGTAAATGGTAAATGGATTAGTCCATTAGTCCATTTAGACTTGGGAGGTATTTATGAATATTGTGGTAGATAAAAAATGCGGAATACCACTTTATATTCAAGTTAAAAAGCAAATAATGGATTTGGTAAAAGAAGGTACTCTCAAGGTAGGAAACAAAATGCCAACGGAAAGAGAACTTTCACAAGAGCTAAAAGTAAGTAGGAATACAATAAGTACTGCTTATAAACAACTTGAAAATAGTGGTGTATTAAAGTCTATTCAAGGAAAAGGAACATTCGTAGCAGAAGAAGTTATTTCCTGGAAGGATGAGGAAATAAAAAACAAGCTAATAAAGTTTGTTGATTTAGCCCTTGAAGAGGCTCTAGAAATTGGTGTAGAAGCAGAAGATTTTCTAGAAATAGTAATAGAAAGAGTTAAAGAAAAAAAAGAATTGATGAAAAAAGTTACAGCAATTTTTGTTGAATGTAACATTGAACAATCAAGAATGTTTAGTAAACAATTAAGTGAAAATAGTAATATGAATGTTATACCTTTAACGGTGTCAGAACTTAATGAAATGTCAGAAAAAACAAAAAAAATAGTAAATGACAGCGAGGTTATAATTGCAACATTCAATCATGTAAATGAAGTTAAAAATGCAATAAAGGAAATAAATAGAGAAGTTTTAGGAGTAGCTATAAATCCTAAGTTGGAATCTATAGTGAAAATTGCGAGACACCCTTATGAGACAAGTTTTGCTTTCATATGTATATCACAAGAAATGATTTTTAAAATGAAAGCAGCGTTAGATGACTCAGGGCTTGCAGATTTAAATGTACAATATTTCAACGAATTAGAAGTGGACAAACTAAAAAAGATAGTTGAAGAGTTTGATGTGCTAATAGTTACGCCGGGAAGAGTAAAGGATATCTCTATACTGAATATTCACAATAAAGAAATAATTGAGTTTTCTTATAGTTTAGATGCGGGTTCTGTAAAAGCACTTAAGTCTAAGCTAATTGAAATAAAATATAAGCAAAATACTAATCACAATTAATTATTTTTTAGGGAGGCTTTAGAAATGGAAAAGAAAACTTTAGTTCTTGGAGTTATAGGAGCTGACTGTCACGCAGTTGGTAATAAAATCCTAGATTATGCTTTAACAGAAGCAGGATTCAACGTAATAAATATAGGTGTATTATCACCACAAGAAGATTTCATTAATGCAGCAGTAGAAACTAATGCAGACGTTATAATAGTATCTTCACTTTATGGTCATGGAGAAATTGACTGTAGAGGATTAAGAGAAAAATGTGATGAAGCTGGATTAAAAGACATTTTACTTTATGTAGGTGGAAACATAGTTGTAGGAAAACAAAACTGGGAAGAAGTTCTTGGAAGATTCCAAGCTATGGGATTTGACAGAGTTTACCCACCTGGAACAAGTCTTGAAACAACAATTCACGATTTAAAAGAAGATTTAGGACTATAATAAATATACAAAAGTGGAGTGATTAAAGTGGATGCATACTTACTTTTAGACTTTGGTAGTACCTACACAAAACTTACAGCTGTAGATATTGAAAATGAAGAAATATTAGCTTCAGCAAAAGATATAACAACAATTGAAGATGATATTATGACTGGTTTTGATAAGGCTTATAAGAAGTTAGAAGAGCAATTAGAAGGCAAAGATGTAAACTTTGTAAAGAAATTAGCTTGTTCATCAGCAGCTGGTGGATTAAAAATGGTTGCCTTAGGTCTAGTTCCAGACTTAACTGCAGAAGCAGCCAAAAGAGCAGCGTTAGGCGCTGGAGCAAGAGTGTTAAAAGTATATAGTTATGAAATAACAAATTCTGAAGCAGAAGAAATTAAAAATTCGGATGTGGATATAATACTTCTAGCAGGTGGAACAAATGGTGGTAATAAACAGTGTGTAATACATAATGCTAAGATGATTGTAAAGCATAACATAGATGTTCCAGTGGTAGTTGCTGGTAATAAAGTAGCTAATGATGAAATAAGAGAGATATTTGAAAAAGCTGGTATTTACTTTAGTGTAACTGAAAATGTTATGCCAACATTAAATTCATTAAATGTTGAACCAGCCCGTGAAGAAATAAGAAAAGTATTCATGGATAAAATAACAGATGCAAAGGGCCTTAATAATGCAGAAAGTTTTGTAAACGGAATATTAATGCCTACGCCAGCGGCAGTATTAAAAGCTGCAAGAGTGTTAAGTGAAGGTAGCGATGAGGAAGAAGGTATTGGCGACTTAATAGTTGTTGATATTGGAGGAGCAACTACTGATATTCACTCAATAGCTGATGGAGAACCAACAAAGGCAGGAGTTAACATGAGAGGACTTGAAGAACCTTTTGCTAAAAGAACTGTTGAAGGTGATTTAGGAATGCGATATTCTGCAGTTTCTCTTTGGGAAGCTGGTGGCTCTAGAAAGCTAAGAAATTACTTAGGTGATGAAAAAAGAGAAGTAAATATAGAAGAGTGTTGTAAATATAGATACGAAAACATAAAAATGGTACCTAAGGATGACGAGGAAATAAAATTTGATGAAGCTATGGCTAAAGTAGCAACTGAACTTGCACTTGAAAGACATGCAGGATGTATTGAAAATGTATATACTCCAATGGGAGTTGTGTTTAACCAAATAGGTAAAGACCTTATGAAAGTTAAATATATGATAGGTACAGGTGGAGTTTTAGTTCATAGTAAAAATCCAGGAGATATTTTGAATGCTGGTACTTTTACAAAAGAAAACCCAACGTCATTAAAACCAGAGGAACCAGAGTTTTTGTTAGATAAGAGTTATATATTATCAGCGATGGGATTGTTAGCACATGATCATCCAGATAAAGCCGTTAGAATTATGAAAAAATATTTAGTTAATGTGTAATTATCAGGAGGTAATTTAAAGTGGAACTTAAAAATAAAAAATGGACTGAAGAGGAATTTTTCAAAGTAAGAGAAGAAGTTTTAGCACAATGGCCAACAGGAAAAGATGTAGCCAATATACAAGATGGAATAGAGTACAATAAAACAATTCCAGACCACAAAAACTTTGCTAAGAAATTAGTAAAAGCAAAACAAGAAGGAATTACTTTAGCACAACCAAGAGCAGGTGTTGCTTTAATAGATAAGCATGTAGAATTATTATCATTTTTACAAAATGAAGGTGGAGCAGACTTACTACCTTCAACAATAGATAGTTATACAAGACAAAATAGATATGAAGAATGTGAAGTAGGAATAAAAGAAAGTATAAAAGAAGGAAGATCATTACTTAACGGATTCCCAGGGGTTAACCATGGTGTAGCTGGATGTAAAAAAGTATTTGAATCAGTTAACTTACCAATAGAATCAAGACATGGTACTCCAGACGGAAGATTACTTGCAGAAATTACACACGCATCAGGATGGACATCAAATGAGGGTGGTGGTATATCTTATAACATACCATACGCTAAAAATGTTACATTAGAAAAAACAATCTTAGATTGGCAGTACTGCGATAGACTAGTTGGTTACTATGAAGAACATGGTGTATCAATAAACAGAGAACCATATGGTCCATTAACTGGAACATTAGTACCACCAAGTACATCAAACGTAGTAGCTATAATAGAAGCTTTACTTGCAGCAGAACAAGGTGTTAAAAACATTACTGTAGGATACGGTCAATGCGGAAACTTAATCCAAGACGTTGCAGCTATAAGAGCATTAGAAGAGCAATGTAATGAATACTTAAAAGCTAATGGATACAATGATGTATTTGTTACAACAGTATTCCACCAATGGATGGGTGGATTCCCTGCTGACGAAGCAAAAGCTTATGGTGTTATATCTACAGGTTCAGCAGCAGCAGCTTTAGCTGGAGCTACTAAAGTTATCGTTAAAACTACACACGAAGCTATTGGTATCCCAACAAAAGAAGCTAATGCACAAGGTATAAAAACAACAAAAATGACTCTAAACTTACTTGAAGGACAAAGAATGGCAATGTCTAAAGAGTTAGAAGAGGAAATTAACATAATAAAAGCTGAAACTAAATGTATGTTAGAAGCAGTTTATGAAGCTGGAAATGGCGACTTAGCTATAGGAACAGTTAAAGCATTTGAAAGAGGATTATTAGATATCCCATTCGCACCAAGCAAATACAATGCTGGTAAAATGATGCCTGCAAGAGATAACGATGGTGCTGTAAGATACTTAAAATTAGGAAACATTCCATTCACTGAAGAATTAAAAGCTTATAACTTAAACAAATTAGAAGAAAGAGCTAAATTTGAAGGAAGAGATGTTTGCTTCCAAATGACAGTTGATGATATATTCGCTGTTGGAAAAGGTAAATTAGTAGGAAGACCTGAATAATAATTAAATTGTTAAAAAAATAAATTAATATATACTTATTAATCTTTAGAAGGTAAGGTGTTTTATATGAAAATTGTTGACGTAATATGTTCAGCAGGAAGAACAGGATTCTATTTTGATGACCAAAGAGCTATAAAAAAAGGAGCAGGACATGATGGATTTACATATGTAGGAGAAGCTGTGACTGAAGGATTTACATCTGTAAGACAAGCTGGAGAATCTATATCTGTAATGTTAGTACTTGAAGATGGTCAAGTAGCTTGTGGAGATTGTGCAGCAGTTCAATACTCAGGAGCAGGTGGAAGAGATCCATTATTCTTAGCAAAAGACTTTATACCAGTTATTGAAAAAGAAATCGCACCTAAATTAATAGGAAGAGAATTAGAAAACTTCAAAGCTTTAGCAGAAGAGTTTGATCACATGACAGTTGATGGAAAAAGATTACATACAGCTATCAGATATGGTGTAACTCAAGCAATCCTTGATGGTGTAGCAAAAGCTAAAAAAGTAACTATGGCTGAAGTTGTAAGAGATGAATACAACACAGGAGTAGAAATAAAAAGAATTCCTATATTCACTCAATCTGGAGATGACAGATACGATAATGCAGACAAAATGATTATAAAAGGTGCAGACGTAATGCCTCACGCTTTAATCAACCATGTTGCTGATAAATTAGGTAACAAAGGTGAAAAATTACATGCATATGTTAAATGGTTAAGTGACAGAGTTCTAAAATTAAGAACTTGTGAAGACTATAGCCCAGTATTCCACATAGACGTTTATGGAACAATAGGAGTAGCTTTCGATTACGATACAAAAGCAATGGCTGATTATATCCAAACATTAGAAGAAGCTGCTAAACCTTTCAAATTAAGAATTGAAGGACCTATGGATGTTGAACATAGAGAAAGACAAATGGAAGCTTTAAGAGACTTAACAACTGAAATAAACAACAGAGGAATGAATGTTGAGCTTGTTGCAGACGAATGGTGTAACACATACGATGATGTTAAATTCTTCGCTGATAACAATGCAGGACATATGCTACAAATCAAAACTCCAGACCTTGGCGGAGTTAACAATATCATAGATTCTATATTATACTGTAAGAAAAAAGGTGTAGGAGCTTACTGTGGAGGAACTTGTAACGAAACAAATAGATCTGCAGAAATCTGCACTAACATCGCAATAGCTTGTGGAGCAGACCAATGTCTTGCAAAACCAGGTATGGGTGTTGACGAAGGATATATGATAGTTAACAACGAAATGAACAGAGTAGTTGCATTAGTTAACAGAAGAAACAAATAATAAATATATATTAGATAAAAGGCGGTTTATAAAAAACTGCCTTTTACACTATGAATAACATAAACTTTATATTATAGGCTTAAATTAAGATAAAAGTTTAATTGTATAAGATAAAGTTTTACATAGTATAAAATTTTATAATAATAAAAAATAGACTGCCAATTTTGGAGGAGTTGCAATGAAAGAAATTAATGTTGAACAAATAAGTAAAGAAGTAAGAGAGTTATGTATAAATGCTAATTATTACTTAGGTGAAGATGTTAAAAATGCATTAATTAACTCTAGAGATAATGAAAATTGGGATATAGCAAAAGGTATATTAGATAAAATAATAACTAATGCTGATATAGCTAAAAATGAAAACATGCCAATGTGTCAAGATACTGGAATGGCATGTGTATTTGTTGAGCTTGGACAAGAAGTTCACATAGTTGGTGGAAGCTTAGAAGATGCTATAAATGAAGGCGTTAGAAGAGGATATACAGACGGATATTTAAGAAAATCTGTTGTTAAAGACCCATTAGATAGAGTTAATACTAAAGATAATACACCAGCAATAATTTATTATAATGTAGTTCCAGGAGATAAATTAAAAATAACAGTAGCACCAAAAGGATTTGGTTCAGAAAACATGAGCCAAATAAAAATGTTAAAACCATCTGATGGACTAGACGGTGTTAAAGAATTTATATTAAAAGTAGTTAAAGAAGCAGGTCCAAACCCATGCCCACCAATAGTTGTAGGTGTTGGAATTGGAGGAACTTTTGATAGATCTGCAAACTTAGCTAAAAAAGCTTTAATAAGACCATTTGATAAGAGAAATTCAAATCCTTTCTATGAAAAGCTTGAAAATGAATTACTAGAGGCTATAAACAGTTTAGGAATAGGACCACAAGGATTTGGTGGAAAAACAACTGCTCTTGCTGTAAATATAGAAACATATGCAACTCATATTGCAGGATTACCAGTTGCAGTAAACATAAACTGTCATGCTACAAGACATGCTGAAGTAGAGCTTTAATAGGGGGTATTTAGTAATGGAAAAAAGAATAACTATGCCATTAACTGAAGAAAAAGTAAAAGATTTAAAAGCTGGAGATAGCGTATTACTTTCAGGAGTAATATATACATCTAGAGATGCAGCTCATAAAAGATTTGTTGATTTATTAGAAAAAGGTGAGAAATTACCTATAGATGTAAAAGATAGTTTAATATATTATGTTGGACCAACACCAGCGAAACCAGGAATGGCAATAGGATCAGCAGGCCCAACAACTAGCTATAGAATGGATGCTTATACACCACAACTTTTAGATCAAGGATTAAAAGGAATGGTTGGTAAAGGCTTACGTTCAAAAGAAGTTATTGAATCAATGAAGAAAAACAAAGCTGTTTATTTTGCAGCAATAGGTGGCGCAGCAGCACTAATGGCTAAATGCGTAGAGACTGCAGAGATTGTAACTTATGAAGATCTAGGTGCAGAAGCTGTAAGAAGATTAGAAGTTAAAGATTTACCATTAGTAGTTGTTATAGACTGTGAAGGAAATAACCTTTATGAGATGGGAAAAGAAGCATATTTAAATTCAGTAAAATAGATAGCGTTTTAGTAGCTTAGCTATTAAAATAACCGTGAAAAATTAGAGGTGAATACTATGGATATAAAAAAAGTTGCGAAAGCAGGTACTTTAGAATCTAATGATATTTATATAATGATTATGCCGAGCGAAGAAAAAGGTATAGAATTAGACCTTGAGAGTATAGTAATGAAGCAATTTGGTGAAGAAATAAGAAAAGTTATTTTAGAAACTTTAAAAGAGCTAAAAGTGGAAAGTGCTATAGTAAAGGCTCAAGATAAAGGGGCACTAGATTACACTATAAAAGCTAGAGTAGAAACAGCTGTAAAAAGAGCTCAATAGTAGAGGTGAATAAAATGAAAAAATTAAGAAGAACTATGCTTTTTATGCCTGGTAATAATCCAGGAATGCTTCAAAATGCAGGAATTTTAGGAGCAGACTCAATAATACTAGATTTAGAAGATGCAGTTTCTCTTACAGAAAAAGATAGTGCAAGAGTACTTGTAAGAGAAGCAATAAAAAATGTAGATTACAGTAATGTTGAAGTGGTAGTTAGAATTAACCCACTTACAACAGAATTTGCTGATGAAGATATAGATGTTATAGCTAGAGTGAAACCAGATACAATAATGGTTCCTAAAGCTACAGAAGAAGAGTTAATAGAAATAGATAAAAGACTTAGTAAAATTGAAGAAGAAGAAGGTTTTGAGATAGGATCAATAAAACTATTCCCAATAGCAGAAAGTGCTTATGGTGTTGAAAACATTTATTCAATAATTAAGTCATCAAAAAGAGTTGCAGGAGTTCTTTTAGGTGGAGAAGATTATACTTCAGACATGGGAATAAAAAGAACTAAAGCAGGTGAAGAAGTATTCTATGCAAGAAATAGAGTTGCAATAGCTTGTAAAGCTGCTAAAGTTGATGCAATAGATACTCCATTTACTGATACAAATGATTTAGACGGATTACTAGTAGATACTGCAAAAGCTAAATCACTAGGAATGACTGGAAAAGCATCTATAAACCCAAGACAAATAGATGGAATACATTCAGTATATGCTCCAACTAAAGAAGAAATAAAACATGCAGTAAGAGTTTTAGAAGCTATGGAAGAAGCTCAAAAAGAAGGAAAAGGAGTTTTCTCATTAGACGGAAAAATGGTAGATGCTCCAATCATAAATAGAGCAAAAACAACAGTTGAATTAGCTAAAATATTAGGATTACTTTAAGAATAGATAGATTTTGAAAAATAATTAGTCGTTATATTAGTTAATTTATAGATGACTTAGAAGTAAAGGTAATTTATTGAGGTGATATTATGAAAAACGTATTAGGACGTGAACTTCCTAGCTTTATAGATGGATATGGTGAAGTTATGCCGTTTGAAGGAGTTTTTGCAAAAGCAGGAGAAAAACAAAAGGCTGCTGTTAATGTAAAATCAGTAACTCCAATGGATGAAAAATTATTAAATAATATAGAAGATGCTTTAGACAAAGTTAATTTAAAAGATGGAATGACAATATCATTCCACCACCATTTAAGAAATGGTGACTATGTTTTAAATATGGTTGTAGAAGCTATCGCAAAAAGAGGAATAAAAGATATAAGAATTGCAGCAAGTTCAATATTCCCAGTACATGCACCACTTGTAGACTATATAGAAAGTGGCGTAGTAACTAGAATTTGTGCAAACTACATTTCAGGTCCAGTTGCAAAAGCAATATCTGAAGGTAGATTAAAATATCCAGCAGTAATGCACACTCATGGTGGAAGAGCTAGAGCTATAGAAAGTGGAGATTTACACATAGATGTAGCATTTATAGCAGCACCAGCTTGTGATATGTATGGAAATATTAATGGTTTATACGGAAAATCAGCTTGCGGAGCTTTAGGATATGCAGTAAGTGATGCAGAAGGTGCAGAAAAAGTTGTTGCTATAACTGATAATTTAGTAGCTTATCCAAACTGTCCAATAGAAATCAGTCAAATATATGTTGATTATATTGTAAAAGTTGATTCTATAGGAGATCCAAAAGGAATAGTTTCTGGAACAACTCAAATAACTAAAGATCCAGTAGGATTAAAAATAGCTAAAATGGCTTTAGAAACTATGATAGCATCCGGTCTTGTAAAAGACGGAATGAGTTTCCAAACAGGTGCTGGTGGAACATCTCTAGCAGTAGCTGCAGAGCTTAGAGAATATATGAAAAAAGAAGAAATAAAAGGAAGCTTTGCATCAGGTGGAATAACTGGATACATAGTTGATATGTACAGAGAAGGATTATTCAAAAACTTATTTGATGTTCAATGCTTTGACTTAAAAGCTGTTGAATCTTATTCAACATCTCATGAACATATGAGAATGTCAGCATCTATGTATGGTAACCCAGACAATAAAGGTGCTGTAGTAAATAACTTAGACATAGTTATATTAGGAGCAACTGAAATAGATACAAACTTTAACGTTAACGTTACAACAGCTTCTGATGGAACTATAATGGGAGGTTCTGGTGGACACAGTGATACAGCTGCTGGAGCTAAGTTAACTATAATAGTTACACAACTTACAAAAGCTAGACTTCCAATTGTAAAAGATAAGTTAACAACAATAACAACTCCAGGAGATAGTATAGATGTTATCGTAACTGAAAGAGGAATTGCTGTTAACCCTAAGAGAACAGATTTAATAGAAAAATTAAAACAAACAAATCTACCAATAATGACAATAGACGAATTAAAAGCTACAGCTGAAAAGATGACAGGTGCTCCAAAAGCAGTTGAATTATCTGATGAAGTAGTTGCTGTAGTAGAATACAGAGACGGATCTGTAATAGATGTAATAAAAAAACCAATGTAATATAAAAAGCTTCAAAATAGAGTAATTCTATTTTGAAGCTTTTTTTAGTATCAAAATAAAGTAAATATTCTTATTATAAGGTAGAAATTAATAGAAAAAGTAAGGATTTTATTAATTATATTATTTATCCTAAACATTTTTAAAAAAAATACGACACTATTATTAGATAAGCTTACTATTATAAATATGTAGACTAAAAATACTTGCAAGTATAAGTCCTACTATTATTTTTATAAATTATTTTTATAAGTTATTAATAAGACTATTAATTTAATGGGAGAGATTTATTGTATGGTTAGTAAAAAAACAAGAAAAATAGTAGCTAAAAGAATTATATCGGCAACAGCCATAGTATCACTTTCGCTTGGAATGCTTCTTCCAGGAATAGGTACAATAGAAGCAAAAGCAGTAGAAATGAATAAAAGTGTCGTAAGTGAAAATGCTCAAGAAGGAAAAAGAAATGTCATGTATTATGGAGATTGGTCTATTTGGGGTGGACAAGGAAATTTCTATCCTAAAGATATACCAGCTGATCAATTAACACATTTAAATTTTGCTTTTTTAGATTTTGATGGAGAAGGAAATTTAGTTTTTACAGATAAAGATGCTGCAGTAGGAGCACCAGTTGGTCAACCAGGAGTTCAATGGGGCGCTGCAAATGCAGGAGTTTTATCAGCATTTCAAGATTTGAGAGCACAAAATCCTAATCTAAAAATTGGAGTTTCTTTAGGTGGATGGTCAAAATCAGGGGATTTTTCAAGGGTTTGTGATAATTCACAAAAAAGAGCTAAGCTTGTAGAAAATATTATAAAATTTATAGAATATACTAATATGGATTTTGTAGATGTAGATTGGGAATATCCAGGTTCAGTACGTCAACCAGATTTAGTAGACAATAAAAATGATGAAGGTACACCTAATGCTACACCTAAAGATAAAGAAAATTATATACTGCTATTACAAGACTTAAGAAATGCATTAGATAAAAAGGAAAAAGAACTAGGAAAAGAATATGAATTATCAGTAGCAATTCCTGCTCCAAAATCAACTCTTGATAAGGGAATTGATATAAAAAGGTTATTTGAAGTAGTAGATTTCGCTAATATAATGACCTATGATATGAGAGGTGCATGGGATGATACCAGTGGTCACCAAACAGGATTGTATTCAAATCCAAAGGATCCATTGGCAAGTCAAGGACTAAGTGTTAATGATAGCGTTAAATATCTAATAAGCCAGGGCGCTAAGGAAGATAAGATAGTTGTAGGAGCTGCATTTTATAGCCGTGGATGGGAAAAAGTATCAAAGGGTCCTGATGGTAAAACACCAGGATTATTTGGAAAAGCTGAACAGATATCAAAAGATGCAGATCAAAGCCCAAGTCGTGGAGCAGTAAATGAAGCGCCATTAAAATCAGGTGAAGGTGGAAGACGTGGAGGGGTATGGTCATATCGTAATTTGAATGAGATAAAGACTAAATACCCAAATATAAAAGAATATTGGGATGATGTAGCAAAAGCACCATATCTTTATGATGAAACTACAGGGGTATTCTTCACTTATGAAAATAAAAAATCAATTGGAGAAAAGACATCTTATGTAAACAATAACAATTTAGGTGGAGTTATATCATGGATGGCATCTGAAGATGCACCAACCAATAATGGAACTAAACGTGATGAACTAACAAAGACTATTAAAAATGGTTTATTTGGAAGTGAAGCATTGCCAGATCATCAAATAAAGTATGCAGACTTGGATGTAACAGCAACTATAAAACCGTATAAAGAGTCATGGGGATCTAGTGGCGGTTATGAAATAACAATAAAAAATAACGAAACAACAAATGAGTCCGGAGATGTTATGAGATCTGTTGAAAAAGCAGCAGAAACAATTAAATTCCCTAAATTATATATAAAAAGTGATGAGAAATTAACAGCAGGTGATTACTTGGCTGGTACAGTAACACAAGAAAACGGATACACTGTTGTTGATCTTGAAGCTGTATATGATGGTAAAACAATAGATCAGGGTAGGAGTTATACGTTTAAATTAAAATCTAATGTAGCACCAACAGATGATAAAGGAATAAAAAGTATAGGATTGTCTCAAAGAATGACATCAAAAGGTGCTGAACTTGGAAGACAAACTATATACGGAGAAAGTGTTACACCACCAGAAACAAATTCTAAACCAGTATTAAATGGAGTTGTAGATAAAGAAATCAAAGTTGGTGATAGCTTTAATCCAATGGAAGGTGTAACTGCTAAGGATAAAGAAGATGGAGATTTAACTAAGAATGTTAAGGTTACAGGAAATGTAGACACAACAAAAGTCGGAGAATATAAACTAATATACAGTGTAGCTGACAGTAAAAATGAAACTACAACAGCAGAAAGAAAGATAATTGTAAAAGAAGATAATACAACGGTACCAAAATATGATTTTAGTGTTGGTCAAGGTATAGAGTGGCCTAAACAAGTGAATTGTCCATTTATAGATATGGTTGCATGGGTTACAAAACCAGGCTATACCAATAATGGAGCTGCAAATTTAGTTAAAATTTCTAATGATAGTGGTGTTAAATACTTTAACTTAGGTTTTATACAATCTACAAATAACACTATAAAAGATGGAAAAGTCCAATGGGGTTGGGGTGGATACTCTGTTTTAAACGAAGAGCATAAGGACAATACCCAATACCAAGGAATTAAAAAATCAATAAAAGAATTACGTGATTTAGGTGGAGATGTTACAATCTCATTAGGCGGATTAAATGGTATAACATTTTGGGAAGTGACACAGGACGTAGATGTTTTAGTTAACACTTATAAAGAAGTAATACAAGGATATGGGCTAACAAGGCTAGACTTAGACATTGAAGGCGGAGCTCAAGATAAAGCTAAAAATATTGCTAATGCTAAAGCAATTAAAAAGGTTCAAGATGAGTTAGGAACTGATATTGTTTTAACTCTTCCAGTATTACCAAGTGGTTTAACTCAAACACAATTAGATGTAGTTGAAGCATATCTTACTGAAGGAGTAGATATTAAAGTTGTAAATATTATGACTATGTGCTATGGTAGTGGAACTTTATTACCAGGTGAAAACTATGGAACAGGTTCTGTAAGAGCTATAGATAGCACTAAAAATCAATTAAAAAATTATTATAAAAGATTTGCAAAAGTAGAATTAACAGATGAGCAAGCATATGGAAAAATTGGTGCAACTCCATCTATTGGATTTGAGGGAAGTGCTCATCCTATATTTACTACAGAGTGGTCTAAGTTAATAGTTGATCATGCAATAAAAAACAAAATTGCAATGACATCATTTTGGTCTATGAATAGAGATGCTATGTTAGAATCTAATTCTGGAGTAAAAAGTCAATATGAATTTACTAATATATTTAAAAAATTTGGAAGCGAAGATGATGGTGAGGTAGATCCACCAACAAATACTGCACCAACTATAACTGGTGTAGAAAACAAAAAGATATTTGTTGGAGAAACATTTGATCCAATGAATGGTGTTAAAGCTAATGATAAAGAAGATGGAGATTTAACTAGCAAAGTTAAAGTTACAGGCACTGTTGATACTAATACAATAGGAACGTATAAATTAGTATATACAGTGGAAGATAGTGAAGGACTAAATGCCAAAAAAGAATGTATAATAACTGTTGCAGAAAAACCTGAAATACCAGAGGATACTTTTGACCCTAAAAAAATATATGTAGAAGGCGATACAGTAATATATAAAGGTGAAAAATATAAGGCTAAATGGTGGACTCAAGGTGGTGTACCAGAAAATAATATGGCATGGGAAAAAATAGTTGAAAAGAATCCAGATGGTAGTGTAGATTATGTACCTGGAGGCATTTATGTAGAAGGGGATATAGTTGTATACCAAGGTAGTAAATATAGAGCTAAATGGTGGACTAATTCAGTACCAGGTAGCGATGAAACGTGGCAATTAGTGGGTTAATAAAATTAATAAGGAGTTTGTTGAAAAGCTAGCTGATAAAAGTTAGAGGAGCAACAGCTCCTTTTTCTTGAGTAAAAATTAAGTTTATATACAAACTATTTATTTTTAAATTAATAATAATTTTCTTTATAGATAAATAATAAAAAGGTTTTTAAATTACAAAGAAAAAATATGTAATATAATAAAAAATTAAATAAAGACAAATTTATATTATTATACTTTCAGCGCAATACAACTAAAACTTTACAAAATATTAAGGAATCATATATAAATTTTAGGTTTAAAAATAAATTTTTAATATTTTATAAGGATACTTACAAAATATTGCGTTATATAAGTACATTTATTGGAGTTTTGTAATATTATAAAAAGTAGATATAATTTGACGATTTTATAAATAGGCATCTTAAAATAACTATTACATCGTCAAATTTACTAATTTATATTAAAAAATAAATATAATTATCACTTGAATATGATAAGACATTTATTAAAAAAATAAATGTTTTATAGATTTTAAAATTATACTAGTACATTGCAAACATTAGAGACTCAAACTAGCAAGTAAATGCATAAAAGTACTTTAGATTTAACAAATTAAGATATGTAAGTTGAAATTAAATTTTTCAACTTTGTAATTATAAATTTATATTTAAAATAGAAGTAAAATAAATTTATAAGTATTATGAGAATAAAAGTTACTTCTTTTAAAATATTAAGGATGCCTTATTCTAGGAGTGATATTCATGAAAAAGGATGGGACACTGGAGTTATTTCTTATGTTATTACCATTTTGTAGTGATGTAGATATAACAGTGGGAAAAAATAATAAACTTAAGATAAAGGCAGATTTAAAATCGTTTTATATAAAAAATATATTATATAAGGAATATGATGTTCCATATTGCGTGTTAAAGCAATATGAAAAAGAACTCAGTAAAGTTCCACTATATCTTTTACAATATTATAATTATTATGAAGTTAAAATGTATATTACAAAAAAATCTATAAGAAATATAGTTAAAAATGAAATAGGTTACGATTTAGGAAGTATGGATATAGGAGGCGCTTTTATTAATTTACCGCAATATTTAAAAGGGTATGTTTCAACTAGATATTATGGACATCATTATGTTTTGCTTCATGAGCTTGGGCATGCTATAGATGCTATAGAGAAATTTTATGGCATGGGACTTGAGCCTTCCTTAAGTGATATATTTAAAAAAATATATAAAGATGAACGTGCTAAGTTATTTAATAAGCAAGGGTTAGTTTATGCTCAAACGGAAAAAGAATATTGGGCTCAATGTTTTGCATTGTATAATATAGATGAAGAAAAATTAAGAAAATTAGCACCTAGAACTCATGGATATATGAAATTAATATTAGAAAGTATAAAATTAAGAATGAAAAATAATACGGATAAAATTGCCGGATAAAATAAAACTAAAGCATCTTTTAATAAGAAAAAATTAAAAGATGCTTTAACTATATACAATTATAAAAAAATGGCGTTATACTATAGATATATTTTACTATTATGAGGTGAAGTTATGGAAAATAAATTTAATTGTTTAATATGTGGTGAAGAGTTAGAATACTTTGATGAAAGTAAAGAAATGGAGTGCTACTTTTGCAAGAAAAAATTTAGCTCTAATGCAAGTTGCAAATCAGGGCATTATGTTTGTGATAGTTGCCATAGTTTAGGTGCTTTCGAAATAATAAAAGAATATTGCTTAAAAAGTAATAGTACTAATCCAATGGAAATGGCATTAGATTTAATGAAACATCCATCAGTTAAAATGCATGGACCAGAGCATCATTATTTAGTTCCAGCAGTATTAGTTACAGCTTATTTAAATTCCATAGGTGATAGGACTAATTTAGAAAGGCTACTTAATGAAGGTGGAAAAAGAGCTAAAAATGTTTTAGGAGGATTTTGTGGATTTTATGGTGCTTGCGGTGCTGCTGTAGGTACTGGAATTTACATAAGTTTAATATTAGGCGCAAGTCCATTGTCAGAGGAAAAATGGGGATTATCCAACTTAATAACAGCTAAAACATTAGAAAAAATAGCATCTTTTGGTGGCCCTAGATGTTGTAAGAGAGATACTTTTTTAGCTTTAGAAACTGCTGTTGATTTTACTAAAGAAAAATTAAATGTGCAACTTGAAAAGAAAGAAAATTTAAAATGTAATTATAGCAAAATAAATGATCAATGTTTAAAAGATAGATGTAAATTTCATAAATAATAAGAAAAACTAGCATAATAAATTATTTATAAATTTATTATGCTAGTAAATAATTTAAACGTTAGTTCCTATATAATTAATAACAATATAAATTATTTTGTAGTTCACAAGAATCATCGCTAGTTGAAAAGGATACTTTGATATTTAAAGGAAAATCTTTAATTAAAAGTTCTTCAAAAATATTTGTAGCTAATTCAGTATAATTTCCATAAAGGTCTGATAAATTGCTATTATAAAATTGAACTACATTTTTATTTATTATTACTACAATTTGACCAATCATATCCTCTTGTTCTGCAAGCAATAACCCATCTGTTATAATAACACCATTAAATAATCTATTAGAATGAAGACCTATGCAAAATATTGATGCAATATCATCAATTGTATAATTGGACAAAGGACCAACGGTAATTTCATTATTGTCTGAATCTAATATGATTACATTAACAGTTACATCTTCTACTTTATATTCTTTTGAAAGTATCGCCCTTAAGGCTTTAGCTTTGTTTATGCTACGATATACTTTTATTTTTAAGGTGTAATTGCCATCTTCCAAAGGTATAAGATTACTTACTTCAACATAAGGATCTTTACCTATAGTATAATAGATTTTATCTCTAAGTGTGTGCCAAGAAGGAGATTGTGTTGGGAAGTTCATAAGATTCACCACTCAAATTAATAAATATTAAACTTTTTATATATTAAAAAGTTTTACTTGAGGAATTTAAGAATTTAAATATTTATTTTACATTAAACAAATTTTAAATCTATATTCATTAAAAGGCTTGTCCAACATTTGTAATTAATGAATTAAGATGGGAATTTGGATTAAAATAGTTTAATGCTATTATTTTTGATATTTAAAATTAGATTACAATATAGTATATAAAAAAAGCTGCTATAATGTGATATCTTAATTTTACAGTTAATAAATGCAAATAAAATATTATAAATTTATTTAAATAAGATATAGGGTTCCAAATTAATATTTTATAAGTAACTAACAAAAGTTAATAGGAGAGAGTTGTGGGATTTTTCTAGTTAAGAGTTAAGAGTGAATTCGTAACTAAATATATTTGTACTTATTTTTTAAAACTTATAACAAAAATTTGATGTGTAAATTTAAGTTGGAGCTTGTTAAAAAAGTATAATTAAATTCAATTAGGAAATATATTTATATGATAAAAAGCATGTGAAAATGTGGTTTATAATTTAGTTGATAAGGAGTGATAATGTGAAGTCTATTGCAGTTATAACAGACACAAATGCTAGACTAGCAAATTTTCTTCGAGAAAACTTAGAAGAAGTGTTAGGTAATAAAATATCAATAAATAATTACTTTCTTAATACAATAAATAATGATTTTAAAATAGATGATGAAATAGTTCTAGTAATGATAAAAGAAAGAGCCTTTGAAATAAAAAAACATATAAAAGGTGATGCTAAAGTTATAGTTATTAAAAGAACAATAGAAGAAGAAGCTATGATGAAAATATTTAGTATACCTAAAGGTACTGATGTATTAGTAGTTAATGATAATAAAGAAACAACATATGAGATTGTAAGCTTTTTTTATGAATTAGGAATAAATCATATAAATTTAGTTCCATATTATGATGATAGAGATTATAGTAACTTTAAAGTTGCAATTACACCAGGTGAAAATAAATCAGTTCCTACATCTGTAAGAGAAATAATTGATGTAGGCGATAGAAAAATAGATGTGTCTACTTTCATAAAAATAATAAGTTTTTTAGATGTAGAAGAGGATAATAACAAATTAATACATAGCAATCTTATTAAATATTCAGAAAGATTAGTAAATGTTGATATAGGAATAAGGGATAAGTATAAAGAATTATTTTTAAAAAATGAGGAATTAGATACTATTATAAATTTATCTAATAACGGAATAATATTTACATCACTAGAAGGAAAAATAAATATTTGCAATGAAAAAGCAAAAAAAATGTTAGGAATATATAAAGATATAATAGGGAGAAGCATAAACAATATTCTGGATGAGAAATTACTTAGTTTATTAAATGAAGATTACTTAGAAGATGAAGTAATAGAATTTAATAATAAGTTTCTAAGTGTTAATAAGTGTAAAATAACAAGCTTTGGATTAGAAACAGGAATATATTATCATATTCAAGAAATTACATATATACGTCAATTAGAACAAAATTTAAGTAAAAAAATAAGAGAAAAAGGACATATAGCAAGATATAATTTTAATAATATAATAACTAATTCTAAACCAATGCAAGAATGTATAGAACTTGCTCTAAGAATTTCATTATCAGACTTAACTGTATTAATATTAGGGGAAAGTGGGACTGGAAAGGAACTTTTTGCTCAATCAATACATAATAATTCTCTAAGAAACAAACAACCTTTTATTGCAGTAAATTGTGCTGCTATGCCAGAAAATCTATTAGAAAGTGAATTGTTTGGGTATGAGGCTGGAGCCTTTACAGGAGCATTAAAGGAAGGAAAAAAAGGCTTGTTTGAGCAAGCTAACAATGGAACTATTTTTTTAGATGAAATAGGTGATATGCCGTTATATCTGCAAACTAAACTTTTAAGGGTGTTACAAGAGAGACAGCTAGTAAGGGTTGGATCAAATAAAGTTATAGATATAAACATAAGGGTTATTGCTGCAACTAATCAAGATTTATTTAAATTAGTAAATGAAGGTAAGTTTAGAGGAGACCTATATTATAGATTAAACGTTCTTCCTTTAAATATTCCACCATTAAATGAAAGAAAAGAAGATATATTGGATTTACTTATATATTTCATGAATAGGGATATAAAATATGTAGATCCACTAGTAAAAAAGGAATTGTTAAATCATACATGGCCAGGAAATGTAAGAGAACTACAAAATTTGGCCTCATATTTATCTCTTATGTGTAATGATAGGATAACAATAAATGATTTACCTTATTACTTTAATGTGGAGCAAAAAAGAGATGAATTTGATGAAATAGAAAGTTTTTTAGAAAATAAGTATAGTTTTAAGATTGTATATGAAATATTAAAAGAAATAGAGTTTTTTAATAGTATAAAAGAAAATGTTGGAAGAAATAATTTAGTCAAAATTTTAAGTAAAAAGAAATATGAAGTAACAGAGAATGAGATTAGGAAAATTTTAGTGGATTTAAGTAAGTTTAATCTTGTTGTTAGTGGAAAAGGCAGAAAAGGTAGCAGTATAACAGAAAAAGGTAAAGAATTTTTCAAAATAATTAAAAATAGGTAAATAAATAGGTGAGTTGAGAATAAAAACTCACCTATTTATTTACCTATTTTTATTATGGATTATTTTAAATTATAAATCTTTTCTAATTATTACATGAAAAATGTATATATAAATGCATTTATTTAACTAGATTTAAAAGTTGGCATGATTTTTGCTCATATAAATTATTGTAGGGGAATTTTTTAAAATTTAGCTTAGGAGGACAATTTAATGAACAAAAGACCAATTATAGGCATCTCAGGAAGTATGATTATAGACCAAGGAGGCATGTTTCCAGGATATAAAAGAGCTTATGTAAATAACGACTATGTAAAGGCTGTTATAAATGCAGGTGGAATACCACTTATCATACCAATGAATATGGATGATGAAATTATAGAAGCTCAAATAAGCATGGTAGATGGATTAATTTTATCAGGAGGACATGATATTGATCCATTATTATTTAATGAAGAACCACATCAAAAATTAGGTGGAATTTATCCAGATAGAGATAGGTTTGATTTTTTAATAATAAAAAAGGCAATGGGTAAAAAAATGCCTATACTTGGAATATGCAGAGGACATCAAGTTATAAATGTAGCTAATGGTGGAAGTTTATATCAAGATTTAAGCTTAATTGATGGATGTTATATAAAACATAATCAAGGTGAATTATCAGATGTAAAAACTCATACAATATCCATTGAAAAAAATTCAGTATTAAATCAAATTTTAGGTGATGTTACATGTTGTAATTCATTTCATCATTTAGCTGTAAATAAGGTTGCACCAGGTTTTAAGGTAGTAGCTAGATCAAAAGATGGGGTAATTGAGGCTATAGAAAGGATAGAAAAACCTTTAGTTATGGGAATTCAGTGGCATCCAGAAATGTTAGCTGGTGTAGATGAAAATATGTTAAACATATTCAAATATTTTATAAAAGAATGTAAATAAGGAAAAATAATTAAAGGATGAGGTGAAGTTTTTCTATGAGCAACAAAAAAAAGATAGGCTTTTGGAGTATTGTATTGCTTGGAATTAACTCAATTATAGGATCAGGAATATTTTTGCTTCCTAATCAAGCAATGGAACTTATAGGACCAGCTAGTTTAGGTGTAATATTATTTGATATGCTATTAGTAGTTAGTATAGCATTATGTTTTGCAGAAGTTGGTGGAATGTTTAGTAAAAATGGGGGACCTTATGTTTATGCTAAAGAAGCCTTTGGAAGTTTTGTAGGATTTGAAGTAGGATTCATGAAATGGGCTATAGGAATTATAGCTTGGGCAACAATGGCAGTTGGGTTTGTTACAGCATTATCAGCAGTATGGCCAGCAGCTGGTGAAGGTATGATGAAAAATATAATAATTATAGTAATTTTAGGCGGACTTGGAATAATAAATATATTAGGTGTTAGTATTTCAAAAATTTTAAATAATATAATAACTGTAGGAAAATTAGTACCTTTATTTATTTTTATAGCAGTAGGAATATTCTTTATAAAAGGAGCTAACTTTACTCCAGTATTTCCAGGTGGAGTATATCAAGGCGGTTCATTTGGAGCAGCAGCACTTTTAATATTTTATGCATTTACTGGATTTGAATCTATAGCAGTTGCAGCTGAAGATATGGAAAATCCAGAGAAAAATATACCAAAAGCAATAATAACAGTAATGATTATCGTATCAGTAGTATATCTATTAATTCAAGCAGTTTCTATAGGTATATTAGGTGAACAATTAGCATTAACTAAAACTCCAGTGGCAGATGCTTCAGCAGTATTTTTAGGTTCATGGGGTGGAATATTAGTAACAGCAGGTACATTAATTTCAATAGGTGGAATTAATATAGCAGCATCATTTATTACACCAAGAACAGCAGTAGCTTTAGCAGAAGATGGATTATTACCTAAGTGCTTAAACAAATATAATAAAAAGGGAACACCATACATAGCAATAATAGTTACAGTTGCATTAACTATCCCAGTTGCATTATCAGGAAGCTTTACTAAATTAGCGGCTATAAGCGTTGTATCAAGATTTGCACAATACGTTCCAACTTGTTTATCAGTGCTAGTTTTAAGAAAGAAAAGACCAGATTTAAAAAGTTCATTTAGAATTCCATTAGGACCAGTAATTCCAATTTTAGCAGTAGTAGTAAGTGGATGGCTGTTAGTTCAATCATCAATGGAAAAAATATTATGGGGGCTAGGTGGATTAATTATAGGAGTGCCTATATATTTATTAATGGTTAATATAAATAAAAAAGAAAAATAATAACTTAGAAAAAGTAGATTAAGAATCAGTAAATTATTATTTAAAGTAGGATTCTAAAAATATATAGCTGTCTTGAAATAAAATTAAATTTCAGGACAGCTTTTGTCATAATAAAAAATTATTAAAAGTTTCTTAATTAATTTTTATAAGAATTTATTAAAAAATTATAATATTATCAACAAATATTGTATAATTGTTTTGTATTCAATTTAAAAACAAAAGAATTATGGTGGTGATGTTAAGTGTATAATTTAAACTTAGAAAAAGTTAACATAAAAAAAGAAATATATAGAGAAGAAGTTGAAACATTTTTAAATAAGTTTGATTTAGAACTGGATAAAGATGTAGATTACACTGTTGTTATTAGAGTGGATGGTGAGATAAAAGCTACTTGTTCTAAGGGCGGAAGTATATTTAAATGTTTTGCTGTAGATGATGATTTAAGAGGTGAAGGGGTATCTGCAACTTTATTAAATGCAGTAAATGATAAATTATTTGAGGAAGGTAAGTATCATAGTTTCATATTTACTAAACCAAGTAATGTAGCAATTTTTTCAGGTCTTGGATATAAATTAATAGAAGAGGTAGAAAAAGTAGCACTATTAGAAAATGGGGTTTATAATATAAATTCTTGTTTAAATAAAATTGGTGATAAATACGATTTAAAAAATAATACAAAAAAAGCAGCATTAGTTATGAATTGTAATCCATTTACTTTAGGTCACTTATATTTAGTTGAGAAAGCTGCAAGTGAAAATGAGGAAGTTATTGTATTTGTTGTAGAAGAAGATAAATCTTTATTCCCATTCAAAGTTAGATATGATTTAGTGAAAAAAGGATGCGCTCATTTAAAAAATGTAAAGGTAATTCCTGGTGGAGAATATATAATATCATCTGCTACATTCCCATCATACTTTATAAGGAAAAAAGATGAGGTTTTAAAAGCATATACTAATTTAGATGCAAAGATATTTGGAAAGTATTTCTGTAATGAATTTAATATAAATAAACGATATGTAGGTGAGGAACCATATTGTGTGGTAACTAAATCATACAACGATACATTAAAAGAAATATTACCAACTTTTTTAACAGATGTTATAGAAGTAAAAAGAAAAGCAGAAGATGAAGTGCCTATAAGTGCATCTAGAGTTAGAGAACTTATAAGAGAAGGAAAAATGGATGAAATAGAAAAAATAGTACCAAAAACAACTTTTGAATTTTTAAATAGTGATGATGCTATTGAAATTATAGAAAAAATAAAAAATAATAATACGCCACACTAAAGAAAAATTCATGTTTGTTTAATATTATATTAGCTTTAAATAATAGACCAGTTTCTTTTTTGGTCCATAGGTTCTGCTAAAAATTACTAATGGCAGAACCTATTTGCGATACAAGATTACTTTTTAATTTAGTCTATTATTTTTTTTACGTGTCCAAAGATATAGGGTTCCAAGTTAACTTTAGGATTTAGTTTAGAACTCTATAGTATCTTATATAAAAATATTTTAGGGAATGAGGAATTTAAAGTGACAAAATTAAAAAAAATTATGAGTATGATTCTAATATCTACAGTGGTAGGTACATTAGTAGGATGCAGTAAGCAAGATACAAAAAATACTGAAGAAGAAATAACTGTATCTGCTGCCGCAAGTTTAAAAGAAAGTTTAGAAGAAATAGAACCAATTTTTGAGAAGGAAAGTGGAATAAAAGTTACTTTTAACTTTGGCGGATCAGGAACCCTTCAAAAACAAATAGAAGAAGGTGCTCCAGTAGATTTATTTATTTCAGCAGGAAAAAAACAAATGGATCAATTAGAAAATAAAAAATTAATAGTTAATGATAGTAGATTAGATTTATTAAAAAATGAATTAGTTTTAATTGTTTCTAATGCAAATAAAGAAGAAATAAAAAATGTTAATGATGTTATTTCAAAAAATAAAGATATGTCAATAGGAACTGTTGAATCTGTGCCAGCAGGTCAATATGCAAAAGAAGCACTTACAAAATTAAATCTATGGAATCAAATTGAAAATAAACTGATATATTCTAAAGATGTAAAACAAGTAGCATATTATGTTGATAATAACGAAGTAACATCAGGTATAGTATATAAATCAGATGCGATGGAATTAAAAAATTCTTACATAGCTGAAACTTTTGATGAAAGCACACATAGTCCTATAGTTTATCCATGTGCCCTTATTTCAAATAGTGAAAGAAAAGAAAGTGCTGAAAAATTTATGGAGTACTTAAAGGAAAAAGAAAGTATGAATATATTTGAAAGGCATGGATTTAATATTAATAAGTAGGTGTAGACATGATATTGGAGCCAATAATAATATCGCTTAAAGTATCAAGCATATCTACTTTGATTACATTAATGTTAGGTATATTTTTAGCTAGAATATTTACAAAATACAATTTTAAAGGAAAAGATATTTTAGAAACAATTATAATGCTACCTATGGTATTGCCACCTTCTGTTATTGGTTATGGTCTATTAATGATCATTGGTAGTAATGGAATAATTGGAAAAATATTTTTAGAACTTTTTAATAAAAAGCTTATATTTAATATAACAGCAGCGTGTATTGCTTCAACTATTGTAGCATTGCCATTAATGTATCAAAGTGTCAAAAGTGCATTTTTAAATATAGATATACTTTATGAAAATGTAGCAAGAACTCTTGGAGCAGATGAGAGGACTATATTTTGGAAAATATCTTTTCCTTTAGCATTTCAAGGAATAATAAGTGGTATAGTGTTAGCCTTTGCAAGGTCCATAGGTGAGTTTGGGGCTACTCTTATGGTAGCTGGAAATATACCAGGAAAGACTCAAACAATACCTCTAGCTATATATTTTGCAGCAGAGGGCGGAGATAATAAGACTGCAAATATTTTAATGACTATAGTGATTGTATTTAGCTTTATAATTGTTTACGGATTGAATAGATGGAGCAAATCTAAAAAATATTAATATGAAAAATTTAATTTAGGAGAATGAAAATGAATTATATTGAAATATTTAAGAAGTTAAATTACTTTGATTTAAATATAAAAATAAAATTAGATAAAGAAATATTAGTTATACAAGGTCCATCTGGTTCAGGAAAGACTAGTATATTCGATTGTATAAGTGGAATAACAAATCCGGATAAAGGTGAAATAATTTTGAACGATAAAATAGTATATTCTAGTGAAAAAAATATAAATTTGCCAATAAAGGATAGAGGCGTTGGATATGTATTTCAAAATTATGGTCTATTTCCTCATATGACGGTAAAAGACAACATTATGTTTGGCGTGAAAAACAATAAAAACTGCCAAGTTGATCAAAGTCATGGTGAATATGTAATGGAAATTTTAAAAATAGATCATTTGAAAAATAGGTATCCAAAAGAAATATCTGGAGGAGAAAAACAAAGGGTAGCTTTGGCAAGAGCTTTAGCAATAAAACCTAATATTATGATTATGGATGAACCATTTTCAGCATTAGATAGTAAAACTAAGGAGCTAGTGTATAAAGAGTTTTTGGAATTTAAAAAAGTATGTGATGTAAGCATAATACTAGTTACCCATGATACATATGAAGCTAAGCTTTTAGGTGATAGAATAATCAACATAAAAGATGGAGCATTAATGTGAAAATTTTCAGTATAAAACATCATTTGTGAATAGTAAAAATGTGTATATATTTATCGAAAAAACTATTATTATGTTGAATTATGAGTTTTATATAAAATGTGAGTTAAAAATGGCAAATTATCATTAATATTATAGTTTGACTGTGCAAATATGATACTCTAGAATGATATTATAATGAGATATTTTTTACTTTTTTATAGTAAGAATATAAAAAACACAACAAAAGGAGAATTTTATGGAAAAGAAAATACTAACTGTATGTCCATATTGTGGCGGAGGCTGCCAGCTAAATTTGGTAGTTAAAGATGGACAAATAGTAAGAGCTGAAGCAGCCAACGGTAGAACAAACGAAGAAAATTTATGTCTTAAAGGATATTATGGATGGGATTTCTTAAATGATCCTCAACTTTTAACTCCAAGACTAAAAAAACCTATGATAAGAAAAAATGGTGAATTAGAAGAAGTTTCATGGGATGAAGCTGTAAGATTTGTAGCAGAAAGATTATTAGCTATAAAAGCTAAATATGGTCCAGATGCTATTATGGGAACAGGTTCAGCTAGAGGACCAGGAAATGAAGCAAACTATGTAATGCAAAAATTTATGAGAGCAGTAATTGGAACAAACAATGTAGATCACTGTGCTAGAGTGTGACATGCTCCTTCAGTAGCCGGTCTGGCTTACTCATTAGGAAATGGTGCAATGTCTAACGGAATACCAGAAATAGAAGATACGGATTTATTATTTGTATTTGGTTATAATGCAGCAGATTCACATCCAATTGTTGCGAGAAGAATTGTTAAGGCAAAGGAAAAAGGGGCAAAAATAATATCAGTGGACCCTAGACTTACAGAAACAGGAAGAATATCAGATTTATGGTTAGCGTTAAAAGGTGGCACAAATATGGCACTTGTTAATGCATTTGGTAATGTCTTAATAAATGAAAATCTTTATGATAGAGATTATGTAGAAAAATATACAAATGGATTTGAAGAATATAAAAAACAAGTAGAAAAGTACACTCCAGAATATGCTGAAAAAATAACAGGAGTAAAAGCTGATGATATAAGAAAAGCTATGAGAGAATATGCAAAAGCTAAAAATGCTATGATTCTTTATGGAATGGGTGTTTGTCAATTCTCACAAGCTGTAGATGTAGTTAAAGGATTAGCATCTCTTGCACTTTTAACAGGAAATTATGGAAGACCTGGTGTTGGAATAGGTCCAGTTCGTGGACAAAACAATGTACAAGGTACATGTGATATGGGAACTCTTCCAGACGTATTCCCAGGATACCAAAAAGTTACAGATGATGCTGCAAGAGAAAAATTTGAAAAGGCTTGGAATGTAAAGCTTTCAAATAAGCCAGGACATAAGTTAACAGAAATACCTCACTTAGTTCTTCATGAAGATAAAATAAAAGCTTATTACATATTTGGAGAAGATCCAGTTCAAAGTGACCCAAATGCAGCAGAGGTAAGGGAAACTTTAGACAACATAGATTTAGTAATAGTACAAGACATATTTATGAATAAAACAGCGCTTCATGCAGATGTTGTTCTTCCAGCAACTGCTTGGGGAGAACATGAAGGGGTTTACTCTAGCGCTGATAGAGGATTCCAAAGATTTAGAAAAGCTGTTGAACCTAAAGGTGAAGCAAAACCAGATTGGCAAATTATCTGTGAAATAGCTACAGCTATGGGATACCCAATGAGCTATAAAAACACAGAAGAGATTTGGGATGAAATGAGAAGTCTTTGTCCAAGTTTTGCAGGAGCAAGTTATAAACGTCTTGAAGAATTAGGTGGAATTCAATGGCCATGCCCAACTGAAGACCATCCAGGAACACCTTATTTATATGAAGGAAATAAATTTTCAACTGAAAATGAAAAAGGAAATTTATTTGCAGCTGAATGGAGAGCACCAGGTGAAATGCCAGATGAAGAATATCCTCTAAGCTTATCAACAGTAAGAGAAGTTGGACATTACTCTGTAAGAACTATGACAGGTAACTGTAGAGCTTTAAAAGAGCTAGCAGATGAGCCAGGATATATTCAAATAAGTGCAGAAGATGCTACAGAGCTTAATATAGAGTCAGAAGAGTTAGTTAGAGTAACATCAAGAAGAGGTAGCATACTAACTAGAGCTTTAGTTACAGAAAGAGTAAAAAAGGGTGCTACATATATGACTTACCAATGGTGGGTAGGTTCTTGTAATGAGTTAACAAGTGACTTTGTTGATCCAATAACAAAAACACCGGAATTTAAATATTGTGCAATTAAAGTAGAAAAAATAGAAGATCAACAGTGGGCTGAAAACCACGTAAAAGAAACATATGATAACATAAAAAAACAAATGGGTGTTTCTAAAAGCTCATAAACTACATTATTAGTTAAAAACTTATATAAATTGTAAATATAAGGTTTTAAACTAAGTTTGAAAGTTATTTATTTATCAAGTGAGAAAATTCAAGTTAATATTTTAGTTAAGAGTTAAGGGTTGAGGTTATTACTCCTTACTTTGTTCCTAGTAATGTTTGATTCAAAAAAAACAGGGAGTAAAGTTTTATTCATAATTATAAATTTCTTCAATTCTTACCTTTTAACTATTAACTAACTTAATTTCTACTTATTTTCATCAAGTGATAAAAATATTTGTTTAAATAGGAGCTTTGCTCATATGAATATATAGGTAAAATTGTTAATTAATTAACTTTGTAATTTAGTTTTATATGAAAATATAAAATTAATAAAAATCAGCTTAGGAAAAGACTTAATATTAAAATGTTATAATATTTCATTTTGAAAGGATAAAAATATGATTACTATAGAAGAAGCATTGAAAATAATTAAAGAAGAAACAAAGATTATAGGCTTAGAAAGAGTAGATATTATATCATCACTTAATAGGGTTTTAGCAGAAGATATTTACTCAAAAGATATTTTACCACCTTTTGATAAATCTGCTATGGACGGCTATGCTATAAAGTTTGAAGATACTACAGTATGTGAAAGTGGAATCAATGCAGAGCTTGATATAGTAGGATTAATAAGAGCTGGAGAGTATTACGAAGATGAATTAAAACAAGGTCAAGCTATAAAAATTATGACAGGAGCACCGGTACCTAAGGGCGCTAATGCAGTAATACAAATTGAAAAAGTAGAATGTAAAGAAAACAAATTAATAATATCTGATGTTGTTAAAAAAGATACTAATATTATAAAAATGGGTGAAGAAATAAATGTTGGGGATTTAGCAATACCAAAAGGGAAAGTTATAAGACCTACTGAAATAGGTTTTTTAGCATCTCTAGGCTATAGTAAAGTTTTAACTTATAAAATTCCTAAAATAGCAATAATATCAACTGGTGATGAATTACTAAACATAGATGAAGCTCTTGAAAAAGGTAAGATAAGAAATTCTAATGAATATTCACTTATGGCTTTATGTAAAAATTTAAATTTAGATTTTATATCTTTAGGTATAGCGTCGGATAAAAAAGAGATTTTAAAAGGAAAAATCACAGAAGGCTTAGAAAGTGCAGATATAGTAATTACATCTGGTGGTGTTTCAGCTGGAGATTTTGATTTTGTTGAAGATGTCTTAGAAGAAATAGGCGCAAAAATTAATTTTACATCAGTAGCAATAAAGCCAGGAAAACCAGTAACTTTTGCAACAGTTAAAAATAAATTCTTTTTTGGCTTACCAGGAAACCCGTTATCTCTTATAACAACTTTTGAAGAGTTTGTAAAACCAGCTATTAAAAATATAAGTGGATTTAATAAAATTGAAGATGATATTATTTCTATATTGGCAGCAAGTAAATTTAAAGCAAAAAACAATAGAAGAAAATATATATATGTAAATATAACTGAAAAAGATGGAATATATTATGCTAATGATTTAGGAAATCAATGTTCAAATCATCTTATGACTATGAGTAAAGCTAATGGAATAATAATTATGAATGAAGATGTAAGAGAAATAAATATAGGAGATAAGGTTTATGGAAAATTTATCTTTAAATAAGAAAGTATATCCTAAAATTATTTCTATAGTTGCAACAAAATCAGGAACTGGTAAAACAACTTTAATTGAAAAATTAATCCCAATTTTAAAAGAGAAAAATTGGAAGGTTGGAGTTTTAAAACATGATGCACATAAGTTCGAAATGGATAAAGAAGGTAAGGATACTTATAGATTTGCACAGGCCGGAGCAGACAATGTTATAATTTCATCTTCTACTAAATTAGCAATGATACAGACTTTAAAAGAAGAGAGAACTATTGAGGACATATTACCTCTTTTTAAAGATGTTGATTTAATTATAATAGAAGGATTTAAAAATAATAGATATCCTAAAATTGAAGTGCACAGAAATGTTGTAGATAACAACTTTTTATATAATAATTTAAACTTTAAAAAAGATACTTTTATAGCAGTAGCTAGTGATGAAGAGTTAGATACTGATATAAAAGTTTTAGATATTAATAATCCCATGGAAGTAGTTAAGTTTATTGAAGATAAAATACTAAATGAAAAATAAATTTTATATAGCGGGGTAATTATGAATAAAACTTTAGATTATACTGTTTTAAAAATAGATAATGGAGAAAAAACTTCTTGTGAAGAGCTATTAGTTTGTGAATATCCAATGACTATTTTTTTAAACAATAAAAAAATAGCAACACTTTTATGTAGTCCGGAAAATCTAGAAGAGTTAGCTATAGGCTTTTTAAGAACAGAAAACCTTATAGATAGTATAAAAGATATTACATCTTTAAAATTAGATATGAATAAAGGAACTGCATATATAGAAACAAATTTAAAAGAAATAAATACTAAAAGTTTTCAAAGCAAAAAAATAAGGTTTCAAAATAATAATGTTTTAGTTGAAGAAAATATAGAAAAATTTTTAGATTCACTTTGCTGTAATCCAGTAGAAAGTGAACTTACTATAGAAATAGATAAAATTTTTGAGTTTATGAAGGAAAACCTAAATTATTCTGAAACATTTAAAAATACTGGTGGAGTACATAGTATAGCTCTAAGTGACAGAGAAAAAATATTAGTTATATGTGAGGATGTAGCTAGACATAATGCTATGGATAAGACTATAGGTTATGCACTAAAAAATGAAATATCATTAAAGGATAAGATAATGATACTTAGTGGTAGGGTTTCATTGGAAATGATATTAAAAGCAGCTAGGATGGAAATTCCAATTATCATATCAAAATCAGCACCAACTACATTATCAGTAAGCCTTGCAAATAAACTTAATATAACTTTAGTTGGTTTTGTTAGAAAAAATAAAATGAATATATATTCTAATGGTCAAAGGGTAATAGAAAGTAATTTAATAGTGAAATAGAAATAAATATACTTGAAAGGTGATAAAATTTATGAAAACTGCACTTAATTCTTTTGTTGTAGCTAATCCAAATAAATGCATAGGATGCAAGGTTTGTGAAGTAGCATGTTTTGTAGCACATAGCAAAAAAAATAATGTTAGTGGTGTTGTTGGAACAATTAAAACTCCAGTTACACCAAGACTACATAGTATAAAAGTAGGAAAGATAACAATGCCAATTCAATGTAGGCATTGTGAAGATGCACCATGTGCAAATAGTTGTCCAACATCAGCTATAAAGCAAGAAGATGGAATAATAATTATAGATGAAAAAGCTTGCATAGGTTGTAAAAGCTGTGTTTTAGCATGTCCATTTGGTGCTATAGAATTAATGCCAGAATATAAAAATGGTGAAGAAGTTTTACAAAGTAACTTAAAACAATATATAGAAAATGAATTAGAAAGCAAAAGTAAAATTATAGCTTATAAGTGTGATTTATGTAAAGAAAATGGAGAGGCAGCCTGTGTGAAAGCTTGTCCTAAAGATGCGCTAACACTTATAACTCCAAAAGAAACAAAAAAAGCTCGTAACTTAAAGGCAGTGGAAAGCCTATCAAAAATTATAAATAATCAAAAATAAAATTTATTTATATGTAAAACCAATTCATATAATTATTCTTATTTATAAGAGTGGAGGATCGATTGATGAATATAAGCTTAATTAACATAGATAAAGAGCTTTGTACAGGATGTAGACGTTGCGCTGAAATATGTCCTGTAAATGCTATAGAAGGAATTTCTGGAGAACCACAAAGCATAAACAGAGATAAATGTGTTTTATGTGGACAATGTATACAGACTTGTAGTGTATATGCGTCTGAGTTTCAAGAAGAAATAGCAAGTAAAGAAGAAAAGCTAAAAGAAAGAAAAATGCTTGATACAGTTACTGAACCTATTTTTGCAGCATATAGCTTAGGACAAGTTATTGAGGTAAAAGAAAAATTAAAAGATAAAAATCTTTATAAAATTGTTCAATGTGCTCCAGCAGTTAGAGTAGCATTAGCAGAAGAATTTGGAATGGAGTTTGGAGCATTAACTCCAGGTAAATTAGCTAAGGCACTTAAAGTATTAAATTTTGATAGAGTATATGATACTAATTTTGCTGCAGATTTAACTATAATGGAGGAAGGTAGTGAGCTAATAGAAAGAGTTACAACAGGAAAGAATCTTCCGATGTTCACATCTTGTTGTCCAGCATGGGTAAAATTTGCAGAAGATACATATCCAGAACTTTTAAATCATTTATCAAGTTGTAAATCTCCACAACAAATGGCAGGAGTTTTATTTAAAACGTATGGTGCAAAAATTGATAAAGTAGAACCAAGTAAAATATATAGTGTAGCTGTAATGCCTTGTACATGTAAGCAGTTCGAATGCGATAGAGAAGAAATGAACAGTAGTGGATATAGAGATGTAGATTGCGTTATAACTACTAGAGAATTAGCTCATTTAATAAAAGAGAGTGGTATTGATTTTGCTAATTTGGAAGAAGATACATTTGATACTCCATTAGGAACTTATAGTGGAGCTGGAAACATATTTGGAGCTACTGGTGGAGTTATGGAAGCTGCTATAAGAACTGGCTATGAACTTATAAGCAAAAAAAGCATTCCAAAGCTAGAGCTTAATTTTATAAGAGGATCAGAAGGAATAAGAACAGCTACAGTTGATGTTGATGGATTAGAATTAAAAGTAGCTGTAGTTTCAGGTCTTAAACATGTTTCTAAAGTTATGGAAGATGTTAAGCTAGGAAAATGTGATTATCATTTTGTAGAAGTAATGACTTGTCCAGATGGATGCGTAAGTGGCGGTGGACAACCTAAACTACTTTTAGAAGAATATAGACAAGTTGCATATAAAAAGAGAAAAGAATCACTATATAATCATGATTCAGCATTGAAAATAAGAAAATCTCATGAGAATCCTGATATTAAAAAGATATATGATGAATTTTTAGAAAAGCCGTTAGGCCATAAATCACATGAACTTTTACACACTAAATATGGTATGAGAAGGGAGAAGAAATAATGAATACTTTTGTAGTAGCAGATCCTAATAAATGTATAGGATGTAGAACTTGTGAGGTTGCTTGCGTAGTTGCACATTCACAAGATAACATATTTACTCAAGAAAGCAATGATGTAGATTTTAACCCTCGTTTAACTGTTATAAAAACTGCAAATGTAAGTGCACCAATTCAATGCAGACACTGTGAAGATGCACCATGTGCAAATGTATGTCCTAATGGATCAATAACAAATAAAGATGGTGTTATATTTATAGATAAAAGTACTTGTATAGGTTGTAAGACTTGCGTTATAGCATGTCCATTTGGAGCTATAGATATAGTTGAAGAATATGATAAAGGGGAAAAAGTCTTACAAAATGGATTAAAAGTTAGTGACGATAAGAATGTAGAATTTAAAGAGAAAATGATAGCTAACAAGTGTGACCTTTGCATAGGAAGAGAAGACGGTCCTGCTTGTGTTGAAATATGCCCAACAAAAGCATTAAGAATTATAGAATCAAAAGAAATAGAAAAATCTGTTGAAGCTAAAAGAAGTCAAGTTGCTCTTGAACTTATGAATGTAGTTAAATAAGAAAACATATTGAAAAAGATGTACACTGCTATTTTTAATTATTAAAATTAGCAGTGTCATAAATTTTAGTGTTAAATTTTCGTAAGAATAATTTATATGGAAACAAGCTCGTATTTAAGTCTAATTTACAAGGAGGAGAAATATGTTTAAAGTTGCCATTATAACATGTAGTGATAAAGGATATGAAAATAAAAGAATTGATGATAGTGGAAAAGTTATAAAAGAGATAGTAGAAAGTGTAGGATACACTGTAGAAAAATACATAGTACTTCCAGATGATAAAAATATGATTTCAAATGAAATTATAGAATGTAGTGATAACCTTAATGCGGATTTAATACTTACAACCGGTGGTACAGGATTTAGTGAAAGAGATGTTACACCAGAAGCAACATTAGAGGTTGTAGACAAGCTTGTACCTGGAATATCAGAGGCTATTAGAGCATATAGCATGACTATTACTAAAAGAGCAATGTTATCTAGAGCAGTTAGTGGAATAAGACATAAAACTTTAATTATAAATCTTCCAGGAAGCCCTAAAGCAGTTAGAGAATCATTAGAGTATATAATAAAATCATTACATCATGGATTAGAAATTCTTACTGGCAAGGCAAGTGAATGTGCTAGATAATTGTTAAACGGTGAAATATATGAATTCAAAATTAAAAAATAAAGATAATAATTATATAAATATAGCAAATACAGCTATAATACTGGCTGGTGGAAAAAGCTCTAGAATGGGGTTTGACAAACAGTTTTTAGAAATAAATAATAATAGATTAATAGATTCATTAGTTAAAAAGTTAAAAGATGAATTTGAAGAAATTATAGTTGTTACTAATAAGGCAGAACAATATGTTGAAAAAGATTATAAAATTATTAGTGATGAAATAAAAAATTGTGGGCCTTTAGGTGGTATACATGTAGGGCTTAAAAATAGTAGTAGCAAATATACATATTTTATTGCCTGTGATATGCCTAACATAAATTTAGATTATATAAAATTTATGAAAAGTAAAATAGAAAAGTTAGAATTAGATGCATGTATAACTAAAAGTAAGAATGGAAAAATCGAGCCTTTTAATGGATTTTATTCTAAGAAAGTTATAGATGTTATAGAAAAACAAGTTTTAGAAAAAAAGTTAGCAATATCTTATCTTATTGATAATGTTAATGCAGTTTATATAGATGAAAAAGATGCAAAATATTATAATGATAGTTTAAATATGTTTATAAACTTAAATACACAAAAAGAATTAGAAACTTATACTGAGAATTTAAAAAAACTCAGGAAAGGAGCGTTTGATGATTGATTCATTTGGCCGTAATATAAATTATTTAAGAATATCTGTAACGGATTTATGTAATTTAAGATGTAAGTATTGTATACCGGAGCAAGGAATAAACAAAATAGATAATAAAGAAATATTAACACTAGAAGAAATAGAAGAAATAACAAAGATATTTGTTGAATTAGGAGTAACGAAAGTAAGAATAACTGGAGGGGAACCTCTAGTAAGAAAAAATGTTCTAAAGTTGATAAAAAACATAGGAAGTATTGAGAAGATAAAAGATTTTTCTATAACGACAAATGGAACATTATTAGAAGATTACATAGAAGAATTAAAGGCTTTTGGCGTAAATAGATTAAATATAAGTTTAGATACTTTTAATGAGGATAGATATAAGTATATAACAAGAGGTGGAGAGCTACAAAAAGTTTTAAATGGTATAGAGAAAGCAAAACAAATGGGGATTTCTCCTATAAAATTCAATGTGGTTTTAGTAAAAGGCTTTAATGATGATGAAATTAAAGACTTTGTAAATTTAACTATTGATGAAGATGTTCATGTTAGGTTTATTGAGCTTATGCCAATAGGTCAGTGTAAAAATTGGTCTTTAGGTAAATTTATATCTAATGAAACAATATTAAGCAAAGTTAAGGGGTTAGAGGAAGTTGAAAGTGAAGATATATCATCACCAGCGAAGTACTACAAATTACCTAATGCTAAAGGTAAAGTAGGTCTTATAAGTTCTATATCATGTAATTTTTGTAAAGATTGTAATAGAATTAGACTTACCTGTGATGGTAAATTAAAGCTTTGTCTTCATTCTGATGAGGAAATTGATTTAAAGAACCCTTTAAGAAATGGTGAAGATGTAAAACAAATAATTATTAATGCTATAAATAAAAAACCACAAAGACATAACTTAGAAGATGGTGAGTACATAAATAGAAATATGGTAGCTATAGGAGGATAAAAAATGGAATTTACGCATTTTAATGAAAATGGAAGAGCTCATATGGTAAACGTAGGTGGAAAAGATGACACAAAAAGAATAGCTACAGCTGTGGGCTCTATAAAAATGAATAAAGAAACAATAAACATAATAAAAAATGGATTAATAAAAAAAGGTGATGTTTTATCTGTTGCTCAAATAGGTGGAATAATGGGCGCTAAAAAAACATCAGATTTAATCCCTATGTGTCATAATATATTTTTAACTGGTGCAGATATAAAATTTAATGTATTAGATACAGAAATAGAAATAGAAGCTACAGTATCTACTTATGGGAAAACAGGAGTTGAAATGGAAGCGCTAACAGCAGTATCTGTTACAGCACTTACTATATACGATATGTGTAAAGCAGTAGATAAAGATATGATTATAGGTGAGATAAAACTTATAAAAAAAACTGGTGGTAAGAGCGGAGATTACGAAAGAAAATAATATATACATAATATATATATTTAGGAGGCATATTATGAAAAATAATGTTACTGGAAAGGTAATATCAATAAATATAAGTGATAAAAAAGGTATAATAAAGCAGCCTATAGAGGTTGGAGTTTTTGAAGAAGATTTCGGGCTAAAAGATGATGCTCATGGTGGAAAGTGGCATAGACAAGTAAGTTTATTAGCTCAAGAAAGTATAGATAAAATGACTAATTTAGGAGTGGAAGGATTAGTTCCAGGAAAGTTTGCAGAAAACATAACAACAGAGGGAATGGTACTTTATACACTTCCAGTAGGAACTTTGCTTAAAATTGGAGAAACTATTCAAGAAGTTACTCAAATAGGAAAAGAGTGTCATAGTGGATGTGCTATTAAACAAGCAGTGGGAAAATGTATAATGCCTAAAGAAGGTATTTTCACTAAAGTAATAAAAGGTGGAAAAGTAAAAGCTGGAGACACTATAGAAGTAATAGAATAAAACTCTAGATTTGAATCATGTATAGGTTTAGCAAGAGAGAAGTTTAATAAATTTCTTTCTTGTTTTATTATATTTTAAAATATTTAAAATTATTATTAGTTTATCATAGGAATTATTATTGTATAATTGTAAAGAAACATGATATATTGATGTTTAAAATTAAATATATGATTTGGATAAGACATTATATCTTTCAAAAGTTAGGGAGGAGTTGAGAAATGGAGAAGAAATTTAAAGTTAAATTCTCCAAATAATATGAATAAAGAAGAAATTTTAAAAGCTAATGCGATTTTAGATGCAAGAGAAGAAAGAGTTAATCTTATTGAAACTCTTATAGAAAACTATAAAGATACTATTGTAGTAGCAAGAGTTAATTATCCAGGGAATAATAAAGAAAATTATATAAGTGATTATATTATAGAAAAAGGGCGAGAGGAACTTATAAAGGTTTTTAATGACAGAATAGAACATATTATAGAAAAAAGTTCAGCTGAAGGTCCTTACATAGTATTAATATTAAAAGTAGATGGAAATACAGCGAAGAGAAGAACCATTGAAATAGAAAATACTCATTTATTAGGTAGATTTTTAGATTTGGATGTATATGAAGGTAGTATTTCATCTATTAGTAGACAAAGTTTAGGTTTTGATAAAAGAACATGTTATTTATGTGGAAACTATGCACATGAATGCATTAGAAGTAAGAATCACACAGTAGAAGAAGTAGAAGAATTTATAATAAAAGCAGTGAAAAGATATATGGAGAAGTAAAATGAATAAGAATTATGAGATAAAAGAAATATCCTTTAAGTTAGGCGCGTTAGCAAATGAGGCTATGTTAAGTGAAGCTAGTTGTTATCCATCGCCAGGATTAGTTTCACCAATTTCAACAGGTTCTCACAATGATATGGATTATTACACATTTATACAAAGTTGTTCTGCGTTACATAAATATATGATTTTATTTGCTAATGAAGGTTTTAGCGAAAAAAGTCCAAAAGAAATTTTTAAAGCAATAAGAAAAGTAGGAATAGATGCTGAAAGAGCAATGTTTGAAAGTACTGATGGAATCAATACTCATAAAGGTATGATATTTTTATTAGGTGTATCTATAAGTGCTACGGCAAAAGCATTACATGATAATCTTCCCTTTTCTGATATAAAAAATATAATTAAAGATATGACAGAAGGCATAGTAGAAAGAGAACTTAAGAATATAGATAAAAATAAAAAACTTACATATGGAGAACAATTGTATGTGGATTATGGAATAGAAGGCATAAGAGGGCAAGTGGAAAAAGGTCTACCATTAGTTTTTGATTATGCATTAGATATTTTAAAAAAAGAAAAAAATTTAATTTTAAATGATAGACTAGTACATGTACTTATTGCTATAATGATATATTTAGATGACTGTAATATAATACATAGACATTCTATAGAAATGTTAGGGATTTCACATAAAAAGGCAGAAGAAATTATAAAGTTAGGTGGAATGAAAACAAAAGAAGGAAAAGAAAAAATAAAAGAATTAGAGGAAGAATTTTTAAAAAATAGAGTTAGTCCTGGAGGATGTGCAGATCTTTTAGCTGTAACTTTATTCTTTTATTTAGTTGAAAAAAAGATGTACAAAAATAATTCAATTTAATTTAATATATTAAATTATTTAGGTTATAGGCTAAAAATGTAGAATTTTTAATAATTATATTTTTAGTCTATAACTAATTTATATAGAAAGAGGTAAGTTTATGACCACAGTTGATGTTTTAAGTGATATTAACTTAGTCAATAGTGTGCTTGATGGTAATGCAAAAGATTTTGAGATTATTGTTGAGAAGTATGGAAATATTGTTTTTCAATTTATATATAGTATGTTAAAGGAGCAGCATCTTTCTGAGGATATAACTCAAGAGGTGTTTATAACAGTTTATAATAAATTATACTTATATGATAGTAAATACAAGTTTTCTACATGGGTACTTAAAATCGCTAAAAATAAAACTATAGACTATATTAGAAAAAACAAATTAATAAAGGAACAAAGTATAGATTCTGTAAAGGAGTTAGAGTCTGTAAATATATCACCGGAAGAATTTATAGAATATAAAGAAACAAGAGAGATATTACTAGATTATATAAATAATTTAAAAGATATGGACAGACAAATTATTTATTTAAAATACAAATATAAAAAGACTTTTAGTGAAATTGGAAAAGAAATAGACATGCCAGAATCTACAGTAAAAAAAAGATTTTATAAAGCAAGAGAAAATTTTAAAAAATATAAAAGTGGAAAAGGAGTTGAGAGATATGAATTGTAATTTAGATAAAGAAAAAATTTCATTGTATATAAGTGGTTTATTAGATGAAAAAGAAGAAATAATAGTAAAAAACCATATCTCAACTTGTGAAAAGTGCAAAAAAATATATAAGGAAGAACTGTTACTAGAGAAAGAACTTGAAAATACATTTTCTTTAGATGAAATAAATTTAGAAAGAATAAAAAACAATGTAATGGAATCTATAGATAAAAATAAATATACTAAAAAAAAGAAAGCAATCTTAAATAAAAATAAGATGTTGGTTTTATCAGCAGCTTGTTTATTAATTGTATTTATTGCATTTAAAAATATTAGTATTAATAATTTTCAAGATAAAGATTTAAAAACAAAATCAGTTGAGCCAAGCAATTATTTAATTGAAAATAAAAATAAATTTTTTAAGAATATAAAGGTAAAAACATATGACGATGATATAAGATGGTTTTATAATAAAGAAAAAACTAAAGAGTTTGCATTGATTGAAGAATTTCAAGAAAGATACGTTTTATTAATTAGGGACTATAATTCAAATGATATAAATAAATTGGATTTATTAAAAAATGAGGATAGTAAAGTTATGATTAATGCTCAGTGGTATAATAATGAGGATTTATTAGTAACAACTGGTATAGATAAAAATAATATTATTTTAGGTAAAAAGGTTATTAAATTAAATACCGATAATTTTAATGAAGAAGTTATTTATGAAGCAGATAATGCACTTAAAGAGATAGAAGAGGTAAAAGTTAAAGAAAATCACATAGAGATTACTATAAAAGAGTATTTAGATGAAAAAATGAAAAATTATTTAGAAAAAGTTGAAACTATAAAATTTTAAATTGGGGATTGAGAAATTAGGGCGGTGATTTATATGGAAAAAAGCAAAAGATATTATACCAAAGCTATAAAAAATTATGATATGGGGAATCTGTCAAAGGCCATTGATTACTGTAACAAAAGTTTAAAGGAAGATAGAGGAAATTCTGCTTCTTTGAATTTAAAAGGACTTATATATTATTTAAAGGGCGACTTGGAAAGTGGAAGAAATCAATGGAAAATAAATTTTAAAGTAAATAGTGATGAAATATCAAGGAAATATTTAAATGATAGCAGGAATGATAGAGATAGACTTGAAAAATTTAGAGAAGGACAACGACTTTTGAAAGAAATTAAGGTGAAAGAAGCATTAAGCATATTTGAAAGTCTAAAAAATTCACATTTTAATTTTATTAATTTATACAATAATATAGCTCTTTGCTATGTAAGGTTAGGTGAATATGATACTGCTTATTATCATGTTAAACAGGTATTAAATTTTGATAATAGCAATAAATTTTCTTATGAAATAATTAAATCATTACAAGATATAGGTGCTATAAAACACAAAGATAGATTAAAGCAGAAAAAGACAATAACTATATTGGCTATAGTAGGAATATTTTTACTTATTACAAGTGGAACATATTACTTTGCATTTAGGAGTAATAGTAATGTGGCATTAATAAATGAAGTGGATAGTAAAAATCAAAAGAAAAAAATTGAAGAAAATGTTAAAAGTAAAAAAAATGATATGGAAAATAAGAAAGATGAAAAAATAGATGAGAAAGTAGTAGAAGACAACAGTAAAGAAAAAGTGGAAGAGAAGAAAGTGTTTCCATTTAATGAGTTTAATGCAGCATTATCTAATAAAGATTATGAAACAATTATAAAAGATTTAAATGAATTTAAGGTAGATGAACTTAATGTTAATGATAAGACATTATACATAAAGGGAATGGAACTAATTAATTCAGAAGCAGTTGAAAGTTACTATAAAAAAGCATTAGAATATATGAGCAAAAAAGATTATAAAAGTAGTATCAATACATTAAATAAAGTGTATAAATATAGTGATGGAATATATTTAAATGAACATATAATTTATATGATGGCTGTAAGTTATGAAAGTCAAAGTGACATAGCCAATGCATTAAAGTGGTATGAAGAATATAATAACAAATATAAAGATGGAAGTTATATAGAAGGAGTAATTTATAAACTAGCTATTTTAAATAAAGATATAGATTTAAATAAGGCTAAGCAATATGCTAGTGATGTGTCTGATAATTATTCGGAATCACAATATAATAATTCTAAAATAAAAGAAATAATCAACAAATAACAAAAAAAGTTATATTTTAGGTTAAGTTAAAATATTAAGTTGGTTACAAATTATTATATGGATATATTTTATTTGTTTTATGCTTAAGTTTTACAATATAATGTTGGAGGTATTTTTATGATAGAATTAAAGGAAGAGAATTTTAGTTCAGAAATAATGAATAGTGAAAAACCAATAGTAGTTGATTTTTGGGCAACTTGGTGTGGACCATGTCAAAGATTAGCTCCAGTTATAGAACAACTTTCACATGAGATGCCAGATGCTGTATTTGCAAAGGTAAATGTAGAGGATAATTCTTCATTGGCAAGACAATTTAAAGTTATGAGCATACCAACTATAAAAATAATAAAAAATGGTGAAGTAGTAGATACATCTATAGGATATAAAGATAAAGAAGATTTAAAAGCAATAATAGAAAAGCATATATAAAGCATAATTAAATAAGTAATAGACCAAATATCCTTTTGGATTTTGGTCTATTACTTATTTTTATATGACTAAAGCAAAGAACCCAACTTAAAATTGGGTTTTTTATATTTTAATAGTAATATACTAATTACATTTCATTATAGTCAAGTTCATTAGTGGTCGTAAAAACTTCTGTTGATTTACCATTAAATTTTATAAGGGTTTCTTCATATAAATCAGAATTAACGAATGAAATAGATCCAAAACTAGTTAAAAAGGATAAAATTAAAAATTTTAAAACTAAATTTTTCATTATATAATCACCTCTTTAATATAAGAGTAGTTTTACCTTAATATAAAAAATAATACATAAAACTTTAAATATTATTATTTTCATCTATAAAGCATCAGATTTATACTGGAAATAGGAATTTTTAAATTTGTCATAATAACTTTGAAAGCTATTTAAATAATCTTTTGAAGTTGAATAAAGAGAATCAAAAAATTCCTTAGAATATTCTTTGTTATCTGAGTACATTTTTTCCATAGATAATGCATATTTAAAACTTGCTAGATAATTATCATATTCATTAAAAGATGAAATTAATTTCTCATAAGAAATAGTTCCTTTGTTAGGTATAGATAGATTTTTTAACTGTGAATTAAAACTTTCTAGGGATTTAATTTTATCATCAACTTTAGATATAGCTAGTTCATAAGTTATTTTATTATTTCTAGCATCTTTAGTAAGAGAATTTAAATCTTCCATAGATTTTTCGAAAGAAGATAAAATTGTATCTAAAGATGAAATAAACAGTGCAGCTTGATCATTTTTTATATCTTTTTCTTTATCTTTAACAGTATTTTCAAAACAGTAATTTATAGTACTTTCTATTGCATAAAAAGTATCTTTCAGTACATTATTATTACCTAATTCGGAATATATATTATTAGCAGTATTATGATATGTTTTTAGATTTTTTGAAGATACTTCAATATCATTAGCTTTAGAATTTTTTAACATTGAATACATTTGATCATAAATAAGTATATTATTATCTAGTGCATTTATTAAAGATTTTTGTTTTTCGTTAGAAGATGATAAATTATTTCTTAATTTAGATAAGTTAGTTTTTATATTTGATATATTTTTTAGGGCTATATCACAGTCTAACTCACCATTTTTGCAAAAGGAAGTACACTTATTGTTTATAGCTTGTACATCTTCAAGAATATCAGATATGGAATGTGAAGAAGAAGATGTTGGTAGTGACTTTTCTTTAAATATATTAAAGCTTAGACAAAATAAAGATATTGAACCAACTATGACTAATAAATAAATAAGAAGTTTATTTTTCTTGTCTGATATAATTATGTTCATTTAAAAATCCTCCTGTTATTATAAATAAAATTAAATTTAAAATTTATTTAAGAAAATTGTATTAAAAATTGAGAATTAGGTGCATTTTAAATATAAAGCACTTAAAATTTATTTTATTGCTAATAAACATATATTAATTTGTAACGTAAAATATTCATTAGATAATAATAAAATTTCAGTAGTAATAAAATTTACAATTAATTAATAAAATCATTATAAACAATATTAAATTATAGAAATTTAAAGGGAAAATCTTATTACTAAATTGTTAATAAATTTTGAAAAAAATTATAGGGGGATATAATAAGAATTTATAAAAAATAAATTGGATAATGTATTATAAATAAAGGTATTAGTGTATAATTATATGTATATATAAATATTTTTTTGTCAAATAAATATTTAGTTTTTGATTATGTAATACAAGATTATTTCATATAATTTTAATAAAAGAAAAAGGTAAAATAGAGAGGTGAGGCAGCAAATGGAGGGTTTTAATTTATTTATGAATAGCCTAAAAGGATTTAGTATATCTTCGGCTATTGATGTTCTAGTTGTATCCATAATTTTTTATAAAGGATATATTCTTATAAAAGAAACTAGAGCAGAACAACTTTTAAAAGGTGTGTTACTAATATTTTTATTAATACCTATTAGTGAATTCTTCAATTTAACTATGTTAAGTTGGATATTGAGTAACACTATAACAATAGGAGTTATTACTATTGTTATTATATTCCAACCAGAAGTAAGAAAGGCATTAGAACATTTAGGAAGAACGTCTTTTGTGGATAAAATAATATATGAAGACGAAGAAGTTATGAATAATGTTGTAAATGAAATAGTTGATGCTGTTGAAGCCCTTGCAAAGGATAAAACCGGAGCACTTATTTTAATTGAACAAAAAACAGGTCTTGGAGACATAATAAAAACAGGAACAAAAATAGACGCTGTTGTATCCTCTGCGTTACTGCAAAATATATTTGTGGTAAATACACCATTACATGATGGTGCAACAGTAATAAAAAATGACAGAATAGAAGCAGCAGGATGTTTTTTGCCACTTACTAGTAATGATAAACTTAACAAGCAATTAGGAACTAGACATAGAGCTGGTATAGGTGTTACAGAATTAACAGATTGTTTAACTATAATAGTATCAGAGGAAACAGGTGTTATTTCTTTAGCGGTTAATGGAAGGCTACTTAGACATTATGATGGAGAAAAGTTAAAAACTATTCTCGTTAAAATTATGAAAAGTAGGAATAAGAATAAGGAAACATTTAAAGAGAGGGTTAAAAGATGGATAAAGCGAAAAGACAAGACGTTTTAATTAGAGTTTGTTGTGTAATTGCCTCCTTTGTACTATGGTTATATATAAGAAATATACAAAATCCATTAACTAATCATGTAATAAGATATGTACCAGTAGAAATAACTAATATAGAAGTGCTTGAGGAAAATAAATTAGTAGTTTTGCCAAATCAAGAATTTAATATAAGTCTAACTGTGAAGGGTGCGGCTACATCTGTATATCAAATAAATAAAACAAAAGATTTTAAAATAGTTGCAGATTTGAGTAAGTATGCTTTGAAAGCTGGAGAAAATACAATTCCAGTTGAAATAAAAGAAGCTCCAAACAATATAAGTATTGTAAACAGTGAAAATCTTTGGATTAAGATTCAAATAGATAATTTACAAGAAAAAGAATTACCGATAACACCTAATATATTAGGTGATTTGCCAGCAGGTATACACGCTGGAGAAGCTACAGTAGAACCTAAAACTGTTAATGTTTATGGTGCAAAACAATTTGTTGATAAAGTTACAGGTGTTGTTGCTAATATAGATGCAGCATCTATAGAAAGTGATGTTAATAAGTCAGCAGAGTTATATGCTGTAGATGCAAATGGAAATGTGGTAAAAGAAGTTACACTTTCAGAGACTAATGCAAATGTAAAAATACCCATAAGTAAAGGTAAGATAGTGCCAGTAGAAGCAAAGGTTACTGGTGCTGTAAATAATGGGTCATTGCAAAGTGTAGAAGTAGAACCTAAAAATGTTGAAATATCTGGAGATGGTAATCAACTTGCAGATGTAGGGGTGATTTATACATCTCCAATAGATTTAAGTCAAATATCTGAAAGTACAACATTACAAGTAAAATTACAGATTCCTGATAATTTAAAACTATCAACAGATACAGTAAATGTTAAAATCAATGTTGTAGTAAATAAAACATTACAAAAGACTGTTAATGTACCTATAAATTATACAAATCCACCAGAAAAATCTACAATAACATTAGGACAAGATACAGTGCAAATAGTTTTATCTGGAAGTGAAGCAGATATAAATAGTTTAGATGCAAGTAAAATAAGTGCAAATATAGATTTGTCTGGACTTGCAGAAGGAGAACACACTTTGCCTATAAATATAGTAGGTATACCTGATAATCTAAGAAAGGTATCTCAAAGTTTAGAGAGTGTAAAAGTAACTATAAAGAAGAATTCGGAGGAAGACAAAGAAAATGTGGATAAAGGTGAATAATTTATCTTTAAGTATAGAAGAAGATATAAATACGTTAAAAACAAAAGCAGCTAAAAAACTAAAATTAAGTGAAAAAGATATAAAGAATTTTAGAATATGTAAAGAATCTATTGATGCTAGAAAAAAAGACAATATAAAATTTAATTATGCAGTAGAGATTACTTGTGACAATTTAGAAAAAGTAGCAAAAAAGGCTAATGATAAGGATGTAACAATAGAAAATGTTAAATATAATGCTGAAATAGAATTTGGGTCAGAAAAATTAAATACTAGACCAATTATTGTAGGTATGGGGCCAGCAGGACTTTTTGCTGGTCTTATTATGGCTCAAAAAGGATACAAGCCAATTATAATAGAACGTGGAGAAGACGTTGATGCTAGAACATTAGCTGTTAATAATTTTTGGGAAAACGGAAAGATTAATGTTCAGTCGAATGTTCAATTTGGAGAAGGTGGAGCAGGAACTTTCTCTGATGGAAAACTAACTACTAGAACAAAAGATTATAGGGGTGCATATGTTTTAGAGGAACTTGTTAAAGCTGGAGCTCCAGAGGAAATCTTATATATGGCTAAACCTCATATAGGAACAGATATTTTAAAAAATGTAGTAAAAACAATACGTAAAGAGATAATAAAATTAGGTGGAGAAGTTAGATTTAAATCTAAACTTGAGGATATTATTATTAAAGATAATAATATTAAAGAAATAATTGTAAATGGTGAAAAGATACCGTGTGAAGTATTAATTTTAGCAATAGGACATAGTGCAAGAGATACATATGAAATGTTATTTAAAAGAGGAATTTTTATGATGTCTAAGCCTTTTGCGATAGGGTTTAGAGTTGAGCATCCTCAAGATTTAATAAATGAAAATCAATATGGAAAATATAAAAATCATCCAAGATTAAAAGCTGCAGAGTATAAATTAACAAATACAGCTAAATCAACAGGTAGGGGAGTATATAGTTTTTGTATGTGTCCAGGTGGTCATGTAGTTGCAGCAGCATCAGAAGAAAATACAGTTGTAGTAAATGGTATGAGCAACTATAAAAGAGATAATGTGAATGCTAATTCAGCTATAGTTGTTTCTGTTGGACCAGATGATTTTGGAAGTGATTCTCCTATTGCTGGAATAGAATTTCAAAGAAAATATGAAAGATTAGCTTATGAAGTAGGTGGTAAAAACTATAATGCCCCTGTACAGCTAGTTGAAGACTTTTTAAATGATAGAAAATCCACTAAATTAAAAGGAGTAACTCCAACGTATGCGCCAGGAGTAGAATTTAGCGAACTTAAAAACTGTATACCCAAATATGTTGTAGATTCAATAAAAGAATCTATGCCAGTATTTAATAGAAGAATACGTGGATTTGCAGAAGGTGGAGCTATATTCACTGGAGTAGAAACTAGAACTTCATCACCAGTTAGAATAAGTAGAAATGAAGAAGATGTTAGTATATCAACAAAAGGTTTATACCCTGCAGGAGAAGGTGCAGGATATGCAGGTGGAATTATATCTGCAGCAATAGATGGGTTAAAAGTTGCAGAAAATGTAATTAAAAAATATAATATACCTAATTATTAGATTATTTTTATTGATATTTATGTAACTAATTTGTTAAAATATTATTAGGGGAAAATTAAACAAGGCAAAAAAGTGTATTATAATCCAACTAGATACGTATTCTAGTTGGATTTAGATATATAAAATTGCATTAAAATTTAAATATATAAATATAAAAGTTTAATATATGATAAAAAAATGCAATTAAGATTCAGAAATTTTTATATAATTAAATTAATTTTAATATTTAGATTAGTTTGTTTTAATATTAACATACTAAATTAAATTAATGTAAAAATTTCAAATAAATTGGGGGTATTAATTATGGCAAAAAAATCTTATGTTTTAGTTATTAATCCAGGTTCTACATCAACAAAATTAGCTATATTTAAAGAAAATGATTGCATAGTATCAACGAGTTTAAGTCATGATATTAAGGAAATTAATAAATTTGAAACAATATATGCCCAAAAGGACATGAGAGTAAAGGTTATACTTCAGTGGTTAGATGAAAAAGGAGTAAAGTTAAACGAATTAGCAGCTGTTGTTGGAAGGGGTGGCCTTTTAAGACCAATGCCAGGTGGAACATATGAAGTTTCGGCCAAAATGCTTGAAGATTTAAAAATAGGAATACAGGGACAACATGCATCTAATTTAGGTGGAATAATATCAAATGAAATAGCAAAAAAAGTAAATATAAAAGCTTATATAGTAGATCCAGTTGCAGTAGATGAAATATGTGATGAGGCTAGAATATCAGGTATGCCAGAAATACCAAGACGCTCTTTAGTACATGCTTTAAACATGAAAGCAGTTGCGAGAAGAGTTTGTGCCGATAAAGGTTTAGATTTTTATAAGTCAAACTTTGTTATTGCTCATTTAGGTGGAGGAATATCTATTTCACCATTTAAAGATGGAAAGTTACTTGATTGTAATAATGCTAATCATGAAGGTCCATTTTCACCAGAAAGAAGTGGATCATTACCAGTGCGTGACACTGTAGAGATGGCCTTTAGTGGTAAATACGCTCATAAAGAATTAGCAAAACTAATAAGTGGACAAGGTGGGCTTGTTGCATATCTTGGAACTAATGATGGAAGAATTGTAGATTCAATGATAGACAAAGGGGATAAAAAAGCAGAACTTATTTTAAAAGCTATGGCATATCAAATAGCAAAGGAAATAGGTGCAATGTCAACTGTGATTAAAGGGAAAGTGGATAATATAATAATTACAGGTGGACTAGCTCATAATAAAAGACTTATGGATTGGATTAAAGAGCAAGTTGAATTTATAGCAGACATAGTTTTAGTACCAGGGGAAGATGAAATGCTTGCACTTGCACAAGGAGCATTAAGAATTTTAAATGGTGAAGAGAAGAGCAAAATATATGAACAAGAGATTTTGACTTTAAAATAATATAAATTTGTAATATTGATAAATAAAATAGTATAAATCACAAATTTAAAATTTTTATAGTTTTATTTATCTTTATATATATAAAATCATGGGGAGGATAAATAAATGGCAAATTCATTTAAACAAATTATTGAAAAAGTTAAAGCACAACCGATGAAAAAGGTAGCAGTAGCTGTGGCTCAAGATGAGCCAGTTTTAGAGGCTATAAGGGATGCTAAAAATAATAAAATAGCAGACGCAGTTTTGGTGGGAGACAAAGGAAAAATAATTTCAATTGGTGAAAAAATTGGAATGGACATGAATGAATTTGAAATAGTAGATGAAAAAAATGCAAAAAAAGCAGCATTAAAAGCAGTTGAACTAGTTTCAAGTGGAAAAGCTGACATGATGATGAAAGGATTAATTGATACAGCATCATTCTTAAGAGCTGTATTAAACAAGGAAGTGGGATTAAGAGCAGGAAAACAAATGTCTCATATAGCTGTTTTTGAAATACCTGGATATGACAGGATGATATTCTTAACAGATGCAGCATTTAATATGTATCCTGAACTAAAAGAAAAAGTAGACATTATAAATAATGCAGTTAAGGTTGCAAAAGCAATTGGTATAGAAACACCAAAAGTAGCACCAATATGTGCAGTAGAAGTTGTAAATGAGGCAATGCCAGCAACTTTAGATGCAGCAGCTTTAACAGCTATGAACAATAGGGGACAAATTAAAGGTTGTATAGTTGATGGACCATTAGCGTTAGATAATGCTTTATCAGAAGAAGCAGCAAAACATAAAGGTGTTTCAGGACCAGTTGCAGGTCATGCGGATATACTTTTAATGGCAAATATAGAAGCAGGTAATGCAATGTACAAATGTTTAACATACACAACTGAATCTAAAAATGGAGGATTATTAGCAGGGGCAGCTGCACCGGTTATAGTTACTTCAAGAGCAGATTCACCAGAGACAAAAATGAATTCAATAGCACTAGCAGCGTTAGTTGCTCATAATAAATAGGGTTTAATCACGTTACAATTTTAGGAGGGAAAAAGTTATGGCATTTAAGTTACTTATAATTAATCCAGGTTCAACTTCAACAAAAATAGGGGTTTATGAAGATACAAAACCTGTATTAGTAGAGACATTAAGACACAGTTCAGAGGAAATAGGAAAATATAAAAATATATATGATCAGTTTAATTTTAGAAAAGAAGTTATCCTTAATGTATTAAAAGAAAAGAATTTTGATATTAAAGAATTAAGCGCAGTAGTTGGTAGAGGTGGACTTTTAAAACCAATAGAAGGTGGAACTTATGAAATAAATGATTCCATGATAGAAGATTTAAAAGTTGGAGTTCAAGGGCAACATGCATCTAATTTAGGTGGAATTATTGCTCGTGAAATTGCAAATGACTTAAACATAAGATCATTCATAATTGATCCAGTTGTTGTTGATGAATTAGCTGATGTTGCAAGAATATCAGGAATTCCAGAAATAGAAAGAAAAAGTATATTTCATGCACTAAATCAAAAGGCTGTAGCAAGAAGATTTGCTAAAGAAACTGGCAAAAACTATGAAGATTTAAATTTAATAATTGCACATATGGGTGGTGGAGTTTCAGTTGGAGCACACAATCATGGAAGAGTTATCGATGTAAATAATGCATTACATGGCGATGGACCATTTTCACCAGAAAGAAGTGGTGGAGTACCAATAGGGGATTTAGTAAATATGTGTTTTAGTGGCAAGTACACTAAAGATGAAGTAAATAAGAAAATAACAGGTAAAGGTGGAATAGTAGCATACTTAAATACTAATGATGCTAAAAAAGTAGATGATGATGCTGCTGCTGGAGATGAAAAATCTAAATTAATATTTGATGCTATGGGATATCAAACAGCTAAAGAAATAGGTGGATGTGCTGCAGTATTAAAAGGAAAAGTTGATGCTATTATACTTACAGGTGGTATAGCTTATTCAAAAGCTATGGTAAGCTATATTAAAGAGAGAGTAGAATTTATTTCTCAAGTAGTTGTTTACCCAGGAGAAGATGAATTATTAGCATTAGCAGAAGGTGGATTAAGAGTATTAAATGGCGAAGAGACAGCTAAAGAATACAAATAATCTAAATAATTTTTAGATATTTAGTATCTAAAGAGAAAAGGTGATAATATGAGTAGAATTAGGGTTTTTACAGGTCATTTTGGTAGTGGAAAAACTGAGATAGCAATAAATTATGCAATTGATTTAGCTAAAAAAGGTAAAAAAGTTGCTATAGTTGATTTAGATATTGTAAATCCTTATTTCTGTGTAAGAGACTTAAAAAAGGATTTAGAAGAAAATTATAACATAAGAGTAATATCATCTAATCCTGAGTATGTAAATGCTGAACTAATGGTTGTTCCAGCTGAAGTCATGGCTGTTTTTAATGATAAAAGTTACGAGGTTGTTTTTGATGTTGGTGGAGATGATGCAGGAGCTGTAGGACTTGGCCAATATAATAAATTTTTCAAAGAAGAACCTTATGATATGTACTTTGTCATAAATAATAACAGACCACTTACATCTGATGATAAAGGTGTTAAAGAATATATAGATGCTATACAGAAGGCATCAAGATTAAATGTTACACATTTAGTGTCTAATACAAACTTATCTTATGAAACAACTAAAGAGCATATTTTAAAGGGTGATAAGTATGTTGCAAATTTATCAAAGGAAATTAACATACCACATCAATATACAGTTTGCACAGCTGATATGGCTGATGAAGTGAAAAATAGCGTTAGTGCTGAATTATTTCCTATAAAGATATACATGCTACCACCTTGGAGAAAATAAAAGAAAAGTAAAATCATATTTCCTATAATATTTAACTTATTATAGGAAATATGATTAATTTTTTATATAAGTAATTATATAAAGTTTCTATGCATAAGGTTAATATAGACCTAGTCAACTAAAATATTATTAGTATTTCTAGGGTGCTTAGAGTAAAAATATAATGAAAGTTCTAAATACAAAAAAATTATAAAATAGAATTTAACAAATTGTTAGAATATTATTAATAAACTGAATTGACAACGTATTCAAAATAGAGTTACAATAAAAGTACAAGCATGATTTGGGATTAAGTGTTATTTGAAGAGTTAAAAATATGGGTAGCTTAGATATATAAAATTATCTTTATATATATTTTATATTGAAGTTGCAACATTATAAGGAGGGAAAGTTATGGCAAAGGTTAGCTTCAGAGAAGAAAGATGCAAAGGTTGTGGAAATTGCATCGTTGTATGTCCTAAAAATATAATAAGTTTTTCTCAAGGGTTAAATGTAAAAGGATATCATCCAGCAACAGTAATAGAAGAAAAACAAGCTGAATGCATAGGGTGTGCATCATGTGCAAAAATGTGTCCAGATCTTGTAATTACAGTTGAAAAATAAGGAGGGTTATTTCATGGCGGATAAAATTTTAATGAAGGGTAATGAAGCTATTGGTGAAGCTGCTATAAAAGCAGGTTGTAAATGCTTCTTTGGATACCCAATAACACCACAAACTGAAATATCAGCATATCTTTCAAGAAAGATGCCAAAAATAGGAAGAGTATTCCTTCAAGCTGAAAGTGAAATTGCAGCTGTTAACATGGTTTATGGAGCAGCAGGAACTGGAGTTAGATGTATGACATCTTCAAGTTCTCCAGGAATAAGCTTAAAAGCAGAAGGAATTTCATATATAGCAGGAGCTGAATTACCATGTGTAATTATAAACATAGTAAGAGGAGGCCCTGGACTTGGTAGTATACAACCAGCACAATCAGATTATTTCCAAGCTACTAAAGGTGGCGGACATGGAGATTTTAACATGCCAGTATTTGCACCAGCTTCTATACAAGAAATGGTTGATATGGTACAAGAAGCATTTGATGTTGCGGAAATGTATAGAACTCCTGTAATGATAATGGGAGATGGAATGATTGGTCAAATGATGGAGCCAGTCCAATTTAAAGAAAGAGAAGAAAAACAATTACCTGAAAAAACTTGGGCTGCCAATGGATTGCATGGAAGAAAAAAACACAATGTAATAAACTCTCTGTACTTAAAAGCAGAAGTATTAGAAGAACATAATAAGCATTTACAAGAAAAATATAAAACTATAAAAGAAAATGAAGTTAAATATGAACTATTTAACTGTGATAGAGAAAATGATTTAGTGTTAGTTGCTTATGGAACAACATCAAGAATTTGTAAAAATGTTGTTAAAATGGCTGAAAAAGAAGGTATAAAACTAGGTTTAATTAGACCTATAACATTATGGCCATTCCCAACAGAAGCCTTTGATAAAACTGTAAATTCAACAAAACACGGATATTTATCAGTTGAGTTAAGTTGTGGACAAATGGTTGAAGATGTTAGATTAGCAGTTGAAGGCAAGAAACCGGTAAATTTCTTTGGTAGAAGTGGTGGAATGGTTCCAACACCAGAAGAAATACTTTCAAAAGTTAAAGAACTAGTAGGAGGTGCTAAATAATGGCTATAGTATTTGAACCAACAAAAGCATTATTAGATGTTCCTACTCACTATTGTCCAGGATGTACTCATGGAGTTATTCATAGATTAGTAGGAGAAGTTTTAGATGAATTAAATGTTATAGATAAAACAATAGGAGTTGCTCCTGTTGGATGTTCTGTTTTAGCTTATGATTATTTTGCATGTGATATGTTTGAGGCAGCTCACGGTAGAGCACCTGCTGTAGCAACAGGAATAAAAAGATCTAATCCAGATGCTGTAGTATTCACATATCAAGGAGATGGAGATTTAGCAGCTATAGGTACAGCTGAGATAGTTCATGCTGCAACAAGAGGCGAAAATATAGTAACTATATTTGTAAATAACTGTATATACGGTATGACTGGTGGACAAATGGCACCAACTACATTACCAGGACAAGTTACAGAAACATCTCCTTATGGAAGAGATGTAAATATTCAAGGACATCCTATAAGAGTATCAGAGATGATAGCAACTTTAGATGGAGCTTGTTATGTAGAAAGAGTTTCTGTTGACAGTGTTCCAAATGTTAATAAAGCTAAAAAAGCTATAAAAAAAGCATTTGAAAATGCTATAGCAGGAAAGGGATTTTCACTAGTAGAAGTATTATCAATTTGCCCAACTAACTGGGGTCTATCTCCTAATGAATCTATGGAGTGGTTAAGAAACAATATGATGCCACACTATACTTTAGGAGTAAAAAAAGATAATACAGAGGAGGTGAAATAATATGGCATCACAAGATATAATTTTTGCAGGTTTTGGTGGACAAGGAATACTTTCAATGGGTAAGTTTTTAGCTTATGCAGGTATGGATGCAGATAAAAATGTTTCATGGTTGCCATCATATGGACCAGAAATGAGAGGGGGAACTGCAAACTGTTCGGTAATAGTTACTGATGATGAAGTAGGATCACCAGTAGTTACTAATCCGTCTACAGTAGTAGTAATGAATAGACCTTCTTTAGATAAATTTGAGAATGATTTAGTAAAAGGTGGATTATTAATAATAGATAGCGATTTAGTAGATAGAGAGCCAGAAAGAAGCGATATTGAAATATTAAAAATACCAGCACAAACAGAAGCAACTAAACTAGGAAGTAGTAAAATAGCAAACATGATACTTTTAGGTGCATTAGTTGCAAAAACTAAAATAGTTACAATGGATGAACTATTAGCTGCATTAAAATCTCACGGAAAAGAGAAGTTCTTTGAGGTTAATAAAAAAGCTTTAGAACTAGGTGCAAATTACGTTAAATAATTTTTAAAATAGCTAAAGTTAATAAGTATATATAAAAGGGACTATCTAAATATAGAATTTTAATTCTATATTTAGATAGTCTTTTGGCTTAAGTAATTAAAAAGAGGAAGCTTTTTTGTTGGTTTCTTTAACATAATCTTTAAAGTTACATTTAGGACAAGAAATTATTTTATATTTAAAACGCTTTGTTGATAGAGTGAAAGATTTAAAGTTGTATGAAATGATGTGACCACAATTAGGACAAATAAAGAAAAATTTCTTGAATATTATTTTTATAGTTATACCAATAAATAAAAAACAGGTTAAAGAGAAAAATATTGGTAGGATATATTTAATAAATAAAGTCATATAAAAACTCCTTATATATATATATTTAGAAATCATTACATATGTTTTTGTGTATAGCCTTTATATATTTTATTAAAAGAAGAAAATGGCTATAACTGAAAATAGTAGAATTTATTATAATTTTTAACCAAAATTAAGTTTTTTATAATAAAACCAGCAAAAATCTTTACTTTTTACTATTTGTTAAATAAATAACAATAAAAAATAAAGAATAGCGTAACATTGTTACGCTATTTAGTGTATAATAAAGATAATGATGAACAAAATAAAAAAGTTATCAACAATAGGTGTTGATAACTTTGTTGAAAAGGTGGGAATAGATTGTGGATAATAAAAATACAATAAGTGATTTAATTATATCTGGAAGTTGTACTGCTAGTGGAGGAAGATATAATAAAGTTATTTCAAATGGTTCAGGAAAGATAAATGGAGATATACATTGTGATGAATTTAAAATAAGTGGTTCTACTGTTGTTAATGGCTCTGTTGAAAGTAATGGGCAATTAAAAATGAACGGTAGTGGAAAAATAAAAGGTAATGCTAAGTGTGATACTTTAAAGACTAGTGGCAGTTCTAAATTTATTGGTAATGTAAGTTGTAATGAAGGGGCTGTTAGTGGAAGTTGTAATATTGAAGGTGAAATAAAGGCAAATGTTTTTGAAATAAGTGGGGGATGTACTGTTTTAAAAGATGCATCAATTGAAAAGTTGAGAGTTTCAGGTGGATGTAATTTTCATGAAAATGTTACTAGTAAAGAAATAGTAGTAAATGGAGGAATTAAAGTTTCTAATAATGTAGAAAGTGAAATTTTTAAAGCTTCAGGATCATTTGAAATAGGACAAATGTTAAATGCAGATGAGGTTTTTATTAAACTTGGTGGTTTTTGTAGAGTTAAGGAAATAGGTTGTAGTAAAATAGAAGTTAATAAAAGTTTTGGTAAATCTATAATAAGAGAGTTTATTAGCATTTTTTCAAAGAGTTTAGATATGGAACTAGAAGTTGAAACTATAGAAGCTGATTATATTTATCTAGAAAATACAAAAGCTAAAATTGTTAGAGGCGAAAACGTAATAATAGGTAGAAATTGTGAAATAGATTTAATAGAATATAAGAATGAGTACAAATGCGACGAACAAAGTGTTGTTAATAAAGTAGAAAAAGTTAATTGCTAAAGACAACTTAATAGGAAATTTGTGTATGATTTTATAAGGATTTATCAATAAAAAGGCAAGGGGTTTTATATAAAATCAAAAGATTAAGGGGTAGGTATGTTATGGCATTAGATTTTAAAAAATTAGAAAATTTAAAAGTAGAAAGCACAACTAATATTAAAGGTGGAAATTTTAATAAAGTTATAATAACTGGAAATGCATATTTTGAAGGGGATATTTCATGTAAAAATTTTTTATCTAAAGGTAGTTGTAATTCTAAGGGCAATATAGAAGGAAAAAACATTGTTATAAATGGAAAGGCTTCTATAGATGGTAATATAAAAGGTAAAACTGCAAAATTGCAAGGTATTATAGCTACTAAGGGAAATGTAGACGTAGAAGATTTAATTATAGGAGGAAAGGTTTCTATAGAAAAGGATTTAATCTGTAAAAATTTTAATCTTCCTGGAGTAGGTAGTATAGAAGGCAACATAAATTCTGAGTGTGTTTATATTTCAGGTGCTAGTCATGTGAAAAAAGATATAAATACAGATATATTTGTTTTAAGTGGAGGAATAGTTCACGAAGGTATGTTAAATGCTCAAGATGTGAGTATAACACTAGGAAGTAAATCTAAAATAAATAATATAAAGTGTGAAAAAATAAATATAAAAAAGCCAGAAAACACTTCTAAACTATTTTCACGATTACTTAAGAAGTTAGTAAAAAATGAAGTTTCTATTGAGTGTAAGAAAATTGAAGGTAAGAAAATATATTTAGAAAATACTAAAGCTGATTTAGTTAGAGGAAAAGTTGTGGTTATAGGCGAAGGGTGCAATATTAAAAAGGTTGAGTATGAGGAAGAATTTAAAGTTATTCAAAATGGAAAAGTAGTGAATAACATAAAAATATGATTAATTTTAAATAAAACTGATGTGTGTTGCATCAGTTTTATTTACATATGTCTTATTGTGTATAGAAAAAAATTATATTATAATGTAATTTGTGTATTTATGTATATTTTAAATAGAAAATCTACACTATATGCATAAGGTTTATTTAGTCATCTTTAAAGAATGAATGCTCTTTAGGTGGCTTTTTATAACATTAGGGATAAAATAAATTTAATATTTTTATATGGCATTTTTTATATAATATATTTTAAAGTAAGGGTAAAGTATATTAACATAATTTAATGCATTGTTTTTATTTCTTACATAAATAATTGATAAAAAGTGTCTAATAATAAGAATAATGTATAGAATTTATGAGAATGTAATTTATTTGTCATTAAAATATTAGCATATTAGGTTAAATTAGTATTGTTATACTATATAAGAGGAAAGAGGTTGTCAAATGAGTAGAATGTTTGGTACTGATGGAGTTAGAGGAATAGCTAATAGTGAATTAACAGTTGAACTTGCATATAATTTAGGAAAAGCTGGAGCGTGTGTTTTAACTGATACAATGCACAAACCTAAAATATTAGTTGGAATGGATACTAGAATATCAAAAGATATGTTAGAGAGTGCATTAGTTTCTGGAATACTTTCAGTAGGAGCAGAAGCTATATGTGTTGGTGTAATTCCTACCCCTGCTATTGCATATTTAACTAAGAAATATGGTGCAGACGCAGGTGTTGTTATATCTGCATCTCATAATCCTGTTGAATACAATGGCATAAAATTCTTTAACAAAGAAGGATTCAAACTAAGTGATGAATTAGAAGATGAAATACAAAAATTAATAGAAGATAAATTTGCAGGAGTACCTGTTGTAACTGGTGAAAATGTAGGAAAAAAAATAGTTGTAGATAGCGCAATAGATGATTATGTTGAATTTGCAGTATCTACAGTTAATGGCGATTTAAAAGGAATGAAAATTGCTATAGATTGCGCTAATGGTGCATCTTATAAAACTTCAGAACTAGCTCTTAAAAAATTAGGAGCAGAGGTTTTGGCTATTAATAATACTCCTGATGGATGTAATATTAATAAAGATTGTGGTTCAACACATCCAGAGCAATTAATGAAACATGTAGTTGAAAATAAATGTGATTTAGGATTAGCATTTGATGGAGATGCTGATAGATGCTTAGCTGTAGATGAAAATGGTAAATTGATAAATGGTGACTTCATGATGGTTATAGCAGCTAAACACTTAAAGGCGCAAGGAAAATTAAATAAAGATACAGTTGTTGTAACTGTTATGAGTAACTTAGGCTTAGATATAGCTTTAAAAGAAGAAAATATAAAAACTATCAAAACTAAAGTTGGAGATAGATATGTTTTAGAGGAAATGAAAAAAGGTGGATATAGTATAGGTGGAGAACAATCTGGTCATGTTATATTCTTAGATTATAATACAACTGGAGATGGTTTAGTTTCAGGAATACAATTAGCAGCTACAGTTAAAGAAAGTGGAAAAACTTTAAGTAATCTTGCATCAGTGATGACAGAACTTCCACAAGTTTTAGTAAATGCTAGAATTCCAAATGATAAGAAAAATATCCACAATGAAGATGAAGAAATAAAAAATGAAATAGCTAAAATGGAGAAAAAACTAGAAGGTGAAGGAAGAGTATTAATAAGACCTTCTGGAACAGAACCATTAGTAAGAGTAATGCTTGAAGGTAAAAATCAACAAGAATTAGATGAAATGGCACATGCTTTAGCTAAGTTAATAGAAGAAAAAGCAAACTAAATTATATAAAGAAAGTATAAAACTACCTTTAAAATGAATGTAAATTTGTTTTAAAAGTAGTTTTTTTATAAATATTTAAAGGAAATTTCTTTTATTTTAAAACTTAGTTTAAAATTTCAGTGATATATTTATAAAATCATATAATGTAAGCTTAATTCTGCTAAAAGAATAATAATACATAATAAATGTTTAATAATGTAGAACAAAGAGAAGAATAAAAATAAATTGTATATCATAAATAAAAATATTTTAAAATTATTATTATTCTAATATTTAAAAAAATATTTTAAAAAAATTTCATGGAAAAAAAATCCATTGACCATTGGTATACCGTTGAATATAATAAATTGAGGTTTAATTAATATTAAACTATAAATTCAAAAGCGCCAGGACTTGGAAAAATTAATTTTGTTAATAAGGTGGATATGCTAGGCTGTGTTTACATTAGAGTTAAAATAGCAACATTCATTTATGAGAAATTTTAAAATTTTCAAGTTGACGAGGATGGGGAGTATCGAATCTTCGGCGGGTGCCCCACGGTATCGCACTACCGTTAAAGATTGATAAAAGCAAAAAGCGATTTTTGTCACAATATCAATCAGGTGTTAAAACCTTTCAAATGTAGGGAATGTAGGTTTATATTTTTTGTAAACCCTATAATAAACCCTATAAATAAAAATATTTAAATATCGGAGGAAGATTTATATGTGCGGAATAGTAGGTTATTTTGGAAACAGAGAAGCAGCACCGTTACTAATTGAAGGATTAAGCAAGCTTGAGTATAGAGGATATGACTCAGCAGGTGTTGCAATAATCGAAAATGGAGAAATTGAAGTTACTAAATGTAAAGGAAGATTAAAAAATCTTGAAAATAAATTAGAAGAGTCTCCTATACATGGAATGGTAGGAATAGGACATACTAGATGGGCTACTCATGGACAGCCATCAGATGTTAACTCACATCCACATTCTAATAAAGAACAAACTATAAGTGTTGTTCATAATGGAATAATAGAAAACTATATAGAATTAAGAGAATGGTTAACTTCAGAAGGTTATGAGTTTAAATCTCAAACTGATACAGAGGTAATACCAAACTTAGTAGATTATTTCTATGAAGGAGATTTATTAAAAGCTGTTATAAAAGCTACTAAAAAAATGGAAGGAAGTTATGCTATAGGAGTTATAGCTAAAAACGAACCAGACAAATTAGTAGCAGTAAGAAAAGACAGCCCACTTATAGTAGGTATTGGAAAAGAAGAAAGTTTTATAGCATCAGATATACCAGCAGTACTTGCTCAAACAAGAGATGTATATCTATTAGAAGATAGAGAATTTGTTATTTTAACAAAAGAAGGCGTTAAAATAGTAGATTCTAATGAAAATGTAATAGAAAAAGAAGTTTATAAAGTAACTTGGGATGCTGATGCAGCTGAAAAAGGTGGATATGAGCACTTCATGTTAAAAGAAATTCACGAGCAACCAAAGGCTATAAAAGATACAATGACATCTAGAATAGTTAAAGGTCAACCAATAAAATTAGACGATATAACTATAACTAAAGAAGAAATCAAGAAGTTAAACAAAGTTTATATCGTAGCTTGTGGAACAGCTTACCATGCTGGAGTAGTTGGAAAATATGTTATAGAAAAATTAGCTAGAATACCAGTTGAAGTTGATATAGCTTCAGAATTTAAATATAGAGATCCAATCATTGATGAAAATTCATTAATGATAATAATAAGCCAATCTGGAGAAACTGCAGATACAATGTCAGCATTAAGACTTGCAAAAGAAAAAGGTGCAAGAGTAATAGCTGTAACAAATGTAGTTGGAAGTACAGCATCAAGAGAAGCTGATGATGTATTATACACTTGGGCAGGACCAGAAATAGCAGTTGCATCAACTAAAGCTTATGTAACTCAATTAATAGCAATGTATATAATCGCATTATTCTTTGCACAAAATAAAGAAACTGTATCTAATGAAAAATTAGAAGAGATAAAAGAAGAGATGTTAGCTCTACCAGAAAAAGTAGAAAAAGCATTTGAGTGTAAAGAAGCTATTGAAAAAATGACTGCTGAAACTGTAAATGAAAAAGATATGTTCTTCTTAGGAAGAGGACTAGACTACGCTGTAGCACTAGAAGGTTCTTTAAAATTAAAAGAAATATCTTATATTCACTCAGAAGCATATGCTGCTGGAGAGTTAAAACATGGTCCAATAGCATTAATAGAAGAAGGAACAGTTGTAGTAGCGTTAGGAACACAAGAAGAGTTATTTGATAAAACAGTAAGTAACGTTCAAGAAGTTGTTTCAAGAGGAGCAAAAGTTTACGCTATAGCTAAGGAAGGACACAAAGAAGTAGAGAAAACTGCTAACAGTGCAATCTACGTTCCAAGAGTAATGGACTTACTAGCACCAGTAGTAACAGTAATACCACTACAATTATTCTCTTACTACATGTCAATAGCAAAAGGCTGTGACGTAGATAAGCCAAGAAACTTAGCAAAATCAGTAACAGTTGAATAATAAAAGAAGATAAAATACAGACCGTATCAAATTTGATACGGTCTTTTTATATGTAAAATTATATAAAAATATAAGATTTTAAGCATAGGGGTAAAGCTAATCCTAAAAAATCCAAAATTATAGTGTTAAAAAATAATAATGAAAAAATCTAAAACGCTAGTCTGTGAAAATTTCAAAGAAACTCTAAATATATTTTTATCTGATTTTTATGACTACCCGGAGAAGCGACGTCCTTGTCTGGTGCACCGGCTAATCCGTCCTTGGATTAGGTCACAAAAATCAAACAAGAATCTATAAGAGTTTCTAAATCAATTTTCAATGAATAGCTTATTTAAATTCTTTATTATCACATAATGTAGTAAAAAATTAGAAGAAAGATATTCTATTGGAATAAAGTAGCTTAGGTTTAAGTACAGAAGATTTTAAGTTCTAAATTTAACTATATTGCTAGAAAATATGGCAAATAGAACTTTAAACCGTTATTCAGAAGAATGACAAAGGAGTCACTAATATTTGTTTATGTGTTTATTTTTGGTACAATTGTATAAGAAAATAAAATTAAAATTTTACAAACTTGTTAGAAGTAGTGTTATTGTTTACTTAATTAATATGTATAATTTTTTGAATATTAAGTTTATTATAGACTTTGATAAATATATTATCAAATAAAGTGAAAATGATGGAGGTTTTTTATGAATAATGTTTATATTCATCCCACAGCTAATGTATCAAATTTATGTAAGATAGGTTCAGGTACAAGCATATGGGTAAATAGCCAAGTTATAGAGAATGCAATTATAGGATTGAATTGTAAAATAGGTAAAGATACATTTATAGACCATGATGTATGCATTGGAAATGGAGTTAAAATCCAAAATGGAGTTTCTGTTTATTATGGAATTACTATAGAAGATGATGTATTTGTAGGGCCTAATGTAACATTTACAAATGATTATTATCCACGTTCTTTTAATACTGAATGGAAGGTTTCTAAAACTATCATAAAGAAAGGTGCATCCATTGGAGCAAATTCTACAATTATTTGTGGTCATTCTTTAGGTGAATATTGCATGATAGGAGCAGGGAGTGTGGTAACTAAAGATGTACCAAGTTATGCATTAGTTATGGGTAATCCTGCTAAAGTAGTTGGGTATGTATGTAAATGTGGTGAAAGATTAGTTGATGGTAAATGTGATAAATGTAATTTTGAATTGATTTAATTATATATATTAGATTATATAAAAAATAGGTTAGAGAATTGAGGGTGTAGTTTATGAATATTCGAAATATTTCAAATAAGGAATTGCACAAGTATACATCATTGAGCAAAAATGATAATTGTAATTTTAAAAATGAATTATTAAAATGGCTTGGTGATGGAAGGACAAAGATAGAATACTGTTTTGTTGTAGAAGAGAATGATGAATTTTTAGGTAGGATTGTTTATGGGTTATTTAAAGATGAACCCAATGACCTTAAAATATGGAATATGACATTAAGGGATGGAAATTTTGATGTTATATCTATTTATAATAAGTTGATTAGGGAAAGCATGAATAAAATGAAGCTAGAGAATTTTAAAACTATAGAATATCATCTTTATTCAGATGGTAATGATTCATTTGAAAGATATAAAGAAATATTTTTAAGATGTGGATTTGAGATAGTACAAGAAAAAAGTAGCTTTATTTGTGATGAATTTAATAGAGAAAATTTATCATCAGTATTAAATTTTAAGTCTTTAAGGGAAGTTGGAGAGAATAAATTTTTAAAAGCTATAGAAAGGGTTACAGAAAATACATTAGACCAAGATGATCTAAATTGTATAAATGAATATGGTTCTAAAGAAGCAGCTAGAAAATACTTTAATATTTTAAAGACAATTGACTTTAATGAAGATTGGTGGAACCTAGCATATGAAAATGAAGGTGAATTCGTAGGATTAGTAGTTCCACAACAATTTAATAAAAATATCGGTGCTATTAATTACATTGGGGTTACCCCTGAAAAAAGAGGTAAGGGGTACGTAAATGAATTATTATGGCATGGCACTAAAGTATTATTCAATAATGCAATAAAGGAAATTATTGCAGATATTGATGTTAAAAATTTTCCAATGGAAAGGTCTCTTTATAACCAAAATTATAAGTTTAAAAATAAAATGGCAATTTTAAAGATTACATTGTAAGAGATAATATTGTTAAAAGTATTTTTATTTATATTAGAATTTACAATCATAAGCAATGGCAAAACATTAAAATATTGAAGAAGAGGATTTAAATATGGAATATAATAAGTATTGGTAATTTGAAAGCAAAATTACCACTCTTTATAACCAAAAGAAATATAAAGAAGCTCTAAATTTATTAGAACATGCATCAGAGTATCTTCCTAAACAGCAATTTGATAAATATTTGTTTGAAATAATGCTTTCAAAAGCTAAATTTTATTGTAATTAATAATGTAAAGCATTGAGTTTTATATGTAATTATTAATAAGATAAGCATACCAATTAAACATAACATTATAGATTAGATTGTGTTTGAATAAAAAATTTTTGGTAGCGATTTATTAAAAATAAGGGGGCAATATTTTGTATTTAGCAAAAAACAAATGGGGATATATTTTATTAGATTTTATTAAAATTACAGAAACAGAGATGTTAGAAAATAAGTTATATAAGCCTATTACGGGGGCTTTAATATTAGTTGAATGTAATAGTAAATATCTTATTGGATTTAATAGGTGGAGAAATCAATGGGAGATGCCTGCTGGTGGTATAGAGTATGGAGAAACCCCAAGAGAATGTGTGGAAAGAGAATTATTTGAAGAAACAAATCAAAAGGTAACAAACATAGAATTTAAAGGGATTTTTAAAATATATGATGAAAATAAAAACATAATAAAATATCAAGCAATGTATTATGCTTGTACTGATGAACTTAAAGAGTTTGCTAAAAATGATGAAATTTATAAGATTATGTTATGGGATTTACAAAGTTCTATTGGAGAATTTGATGAAGTAGATAGAAAAATGATTGATTTATGTTTAAAATAAAGTTTTATAATAGTAAAGATGACAGTTATTAAGAATTTAAGTATATAATTTTAATCATATGCTTAATAAATTTAAGGATGTACAATTTTAAGATTGTGAAAGTAAAACGTAATATACTTAGTTGAATGGATGGTGTTTCAATGAAAAGCTTTGGGAAAAGAAAACATAATCTTGAATATAGGAAGCGAAAAGGTGCCTACGGAATTATTCAAAATTCAGATGGAAAGTTTTTAGTAGTAAAGGACAAAGACAATAATCTTTATTTGGTGGGAGGGAAAATTGAACTAGGTGAAGATCCAATACAAACAATTTGCAGAGAAGCACTAGAAGAAACAGGATACCAAGTTAAGGTAAATGATTTTATAGGTATTGCTGAAAAGTATTGGGTTTCAGCAAAATATCCGAAATGGTCTCAGCATAATATAGGGGTGTTTTATAAATGTGACCTATTAAAAAAAGTAACTTTACCGGTAGAGAAAGAACCAATACTATGGGTTTCATTGTCTGATTTAGAAAAGTATCTTTTTCATGAACATCATCTCTACATGGTTAAAAAATCATTAGTACTAGACGAGAGCGAAGGAACTGATATTTAAACAATTGCTTATAACTCAATTTATGTACTTATAAGAACAATAGATACTACTTGTATCATTAAAAAATATAGATTATAAATTGTATAATTAGTGGAGCAACAATTAAGTTTTATATTCCGATTTGTTAAACATAGATGACAGTTATTAAGAATTTAGTTTTTAATAGCTGTCATTTTAAGTTTATATTAAATTTTATTAGCAACTATATTACATAAGAGGTTAATTTTTAAATAATAAAATCAGTAATAATAACCATTGTTAATAATTCAAAAAATATTTTAAGTTAAAGTTCACCGTTCAAACCTTATAAAAACTTTATATTTATTTTTTATAATAAAGTAAATTGTTAAAATGAGGGGTGAAAAGATTGAAAAAAACAATTGTAATGGAAAACGTGAGCAAGACAATTAAGAGAAAAAAATTATTAAGTAATGTTAGTTTTGAAGTTGCTGGGGGTGAAATAACTGGGTTTATTGGTCCAAATGGTGCAGGGAAAACAACAACTATAAAAATATTAACAGGATTAATTAGACCAAGTAGTGGTACGGCATATGTGAATGGAAAAGACATTTCAAAATCATTAGAAGGATTAAAAGATATGGGAGCGATGGTTGAATATCCAATTTTTTATCCTTATTTAACAGGAGAAGAGAATTTAAGAGTATTAGGTATGATAGATAACTTAGAGAAAAGAAAAAGGGAAGAACGAATAAAAGAAGTAATTGAATTAGTAAATTTAAAAGGGCGTGAAAAAGATAAAATTAAAGAGTATTCATTAGGAATGAAACAAAGGTTAGGTATAGCGCAGGCATTACTAAAAAATCCAGAAATATTAATACTTGATGAGCCTACAAATGGGTTAGATCCAATAGGGATGAAAGAATTAAGAGATATAATAGTTAAAATAAATAAGGAATATAAAAAGACAATATTTATTTCTAGTCATTTGTTAGATGAATTACAACAAATTTGTGATAACTTCATAATTATTAATAATGGAGAGATTTTATTTGAGGGAACAAAACAATCATTGTTAAAAAAAGGAGAGAAATTAGAAGATGCATTTTTAAATATATTAAGGGGTGAAAAACTTGATAAAATTATTTAATGCAGAAATATATAAATTTTTAAAGAGAAGAGATAATTGGTTGTTATTTGCTAGTATACCTATTTTAGTATTTTTATCAGTTCATATGTTTAAAAAAAGTAATTTATCATTAGAAAGAAGTAATACAGGCTTTGTGAATAGTTTGAATTTCCCATATCAAATAATTCAGGAACAATTAATATTGGCTGTAAATATACTAATTCTTTATTATGTAACAAATTTTATAATTCAAGAATTAAAAAATGGTGAAGCAAGATTTGTGTTTACTAGGGGTGTTAGTAAATTTCAGTTTATACAGAGTAAAATTATAATAATTTCTTTAGCTCTTTTATTATTTTATATATTAATTTTTATTTTTTCTTTATTATTTGGAAAGTTATTTTTACCATATGGAAATTGTATATATAAATTTTTTACAGAAGAAAAATTAGTTGGATTAGATGCATATAAATATGCAATTAAATATTATGTGATTGCATATTTATCAAGTTTAGCAATGTTGATGTTTTTAACATTGTTAGGGGTATTTTGTAAAAATTCTAATATTGCTTTTGCAGTAGGGTTGGCAGTAGTGATAATAAGTTTAATATATCCTGAAATAATAGCAATGATAAGTGCAAGTAAAGTTGTATTTTATATACAACTTACATCTATAGTATTTATACAATTTAAAGGAATAGCACTTTTTTTATCTCAACCAGGATTTAATATTATAATTTGGATTTGTTTAATTTATATAGGTTTATCATTATTTTTACTAATGTTATTTTGTAAAAATAGAGATTATACTTACTAGGAGGAATGATATGTTTAATTGTATAAAAAGTGAATTCTATAAATTAAGTAAAAAGAAAGGAACTTATATTTTAATAAGTATAGAAGCAATATTAGTTTTTGTTATTGCATTTTTACTAAAGGATATAATTTCAGTTATATATAATCATAGTAGTAGTGATTCAATAAGGATGATAACAAATAGACTAAATTTACCTACTGCAGTATTATCAGAGATAGGGGTTATGATAACTATTATTTTAATACCAGTTTTAATTTCAAATAACATTTCTAAAGAAAAAAGTGACGGTCAATTAAGAATAATACAGTCTAGGGGAATAAATAAAAGTAGTGTAATAATATCTAAATATATTTTTAATGTCATCTTAATAGGAATAAATATTATATATGTATTTATATGCACCATAATAGCTTCTTTAGTTTTTTATAATAAAGTAGAATATAGCTCTTTTGTTTTAATAGATGAAAAGCTAACATTATGGCAAAGTATTTTTTATAATATAAAGTTTTTTTTTTGAGTTTTTTTTAATATGTATAATCCTTATTAGTTTAGCAACAATCATAAATGTTGTTATTGATAGTAGTATATTTGCTATTGTTAGTAATATTGGATGTTTATTGATAGGTAGTTATTTATACAAGCCTATAGCTAAAATAACACTTAAAGCTAGTGATTTTATCATTGAAATCATATCAAAAAATAATGTAGCTATATGTTCTTTGCTATTAATACTAACATCTATAGCGATATTAATATTATCAAATTTAATTTATAAGAAAAAAGATTATAAATATTAATATGTACAAGTTATATATTTATAAACTATTAACTAAGAAGGTATTTTATTTTTTTATTATAGAATTATGTTTATTATTAGTAGTATTTTTATGATAATTGGTCATTAAAGTAATTGAAATATAGAAATAATTTTATGAGTTTATGTTAAAGTATACTTAATGTATATTAAGTAATTTACTATGTTTATAGATGGTCTAAAAATTTAAAATATATTTTTATTATAATAATTAAGAGGGTTGAAATGAATAGAGTTTTAATAGTAGATGATGATTTTGAGATGTTAGATATGATTAGTGAATATTTATCTATAAAAGGTTTAGAGGTAAAAAAAGCCCATTGTTATGATGAGGCTATTAAATATATAGGTGATGTAGATATTATTTTGTTAGATGTCATGATGCCTAATATAAATGGATTTACAATATGTGAAAACATAAGAGATAAGGTGGATTGCCCAATTATATTCATTAGTGCTCGTAATTTTGAAGAAGATATAATTAAAGGTCTAGGAGTTGGCGGAGATGATTATATTGAAAAGCCGTTTAGAATAGGAGAATTATATGCGAGAATATTATCTCATCTAAGAAGAGAGCGAAGAATAGTAAATAAAGAAAAAAATATTTTAGAAAGTGGTAACATTATTCTTGATATGAGGGCGAAAGAAGTAAGGTGTTTAGGTGAGATCTTAATGTTGTCTAGAAAAGAGTTTGATATTATAGAATTATTAATAATTAATAAGGGATGTGTTTTTTCAAAAGAGCAAATATTTCAAAAAGTGTGGGAATATGATTCAGAAAGTAATTTAAGTACAGTGGTAGAACATATAAAAAATATTAGAGGTAAATTAAAGGAAGTAGACAGTAAAACAAGTTATATAAAAACTGTGTGGAGTGTTGGATATAAGTGGGATGTGGAAAATGTTTAAAAATTTAAAACTTAAAAAACTTCTTAGTAGGATGGTTATATACATTATTTTTTTTACAGTTATAACTACAATAATTGTAGAAGGGATATTATTTATCTTACTAAATAATTCTTTTGCAAAAAAAACAAGTTATTATTCTAATTTACTTCCTCAAGTAGAGCAGTATATTCAAGATAAAAAAGTGGATATTTTAGATGAAAAAGAAATAAATTTTAAAGAAATAGATAGCAATTTTAAAGGTGAATATGTTGGACTAAATGGAAAACATATTTCGGGAGAATATTTATTAGATGAAGATAAAAGAAAAAATATAATAAATAATTTAAACCGTAATATATGTGATCATAGTGATGGGTATAAATTTATAGGTATAATAGATAGTAATTTAAATTTAAAAGGTGCTTATGTTATTAAATATCCTTTTAATATATTTAAAAATAATTCTGATAATAAGTTATTTTTACCTCTTAATATAGCAATATTAATTTCTCCATTTTGTATATTAATATTTTATTTGATAGTATTTACTAGGCTAGCATATATATCTATAAATAGTGATATAAAAAATTTAAAAATAGCAATAAAAAGAATAGAAGATAAAGATTTAGAATTTGAAATTATTAATAATCACGATACGGAAATGGGAATGTTAATGAGATCTGTAAACAACATGAAAAATACACTTAGGGAATATATTGAGAAAAATATAGAGGTTGAGGAAGAAAAAAGATTTATTATAAGGACAATTACACATGATATAAAAACACCTTTGACAATAATACTAGGTCAGACTGATATGATAAAAGAAGTTAGTAATGAATATCAGAATATAGAAAAATACATAAATTCTATCTTAAGAAATTGTAATAGAATTTATATATTGATTAAGGAATTAAGTGTCATTTACAGTATGCAAAATAACAATATAAATGTAAATTTAAGTGAAGAAAATTTAATTAAGTATATAGATGATAAGGTAGAAGAATTTGAATCTATAGCAAAATTAAATAATATAAATATTAAAAAAGAATATCATTTATCAAAAGACACATATAGTTTTGATAAATTGCTATTAAATCATATATTAGATAATTTATTTTCAAATAGTTTAAAATTTGTAAAATCAGAAGGTAGGATTGGAATTAAGATAGAGGAAAAAGAGAAAAAATTATACTTTACTTGTTATGATACTGGCCCTGGATTCAAAAATGTTAATATAAATAAAGTGTTTGAAATGTTTTATATGGGTTGTCATGAAAAAAATAGTGAAAATTTTGGGCTAGGATTATATATTTGTAAAAAGATAGTTATTAAGCTAGGTGGAGGTATAAAAGCATATAATAATGAACTTAATGGAGCAACAATTAAGTTTTATATTCCGATTTGTTAAATATAGGTGACAGTCATTAAAAAATTAATTTTTAATAGCTGTCACTTTAAATTAAATAAGCATCTATTTTAAAATATATTATGATGAAAATTGTTTTTAAATTATGAGTTTTTAGTGTTTTGAATTTTCTTATAGTTTAATAAAGTACAACTTAATAACCCTAACAATATAGCGATCCAACAGATTGCATCATAATGTCTAATGACACTTGGGTCGGTTTTGATAGAGTCTTTTATATACATTGCCCAAAAGCATAATAATAAAATTAGATAAACTAAATTAAATTTATTGAATTTAGTTTTATTTATATACAATAATTGTAATGAAAAGTATATTACAATTAATATTAAATAAATTATTAAATTATGTAAGTTTACAAATACAGGATTTATAATTGTAAGCCTCATTGCAAAGAGCATAATAAGTAGAGTGAATATAACTGAAATAATAGTAAAAAGTATATCTAAAATATTTTTCATAGAAACCTCCAAGTAATTATATAAATACAATTTAACAAATAATACAATAATAGTATCATATTGTATTATTAATGAAAAATTATATTGATAAATATTATCAGTTTAATATATGAATTAAAAGGAGTTAAATAATATGTTATAGAAATAGATATATACTATATTTAATATTTAGGGGGCTAGTTATGAAGATTTCAGTACTTGTTGCACAATTTCCTATAAGCTTTAATATAAATGAAAACTTAGAATACATAATGTCAGTATTAGAAAAATCAAAAGAGGATGATTTAGTTATATTACCAGAAGGAGCGTTATCAGGATATAGTGATGATGTTAACTTTCTTAAAAATATAAATGTAAAAGAACTTAAAAATGCAATGAAGTTATTAAAAGATGAAGTTGTTAAAAAAAGGGTACATTTAGTATTTGGTTCATGTGTTTTTGAAAATGACATATGGTGCAATGCTGCAATAGGTTACTCTTATAATAATCCAGATTTTATATATAAAAAGTTAAATTTGGCATTTCATGAAAGAGGGTATTTTAAAGAAGGAGATAAGTTGGAAGTTTATCCAATTAAAATTGGAGAAAAAATTATAGATTTAGGAATACAACTTTGCAGAGAAATTCGTTTTCCAGAACAGTGGAGATGGCTTGCAAAACATAAAGCGGACATATTTATATACTTAACCAATGCTGTACAAGGAAAAGGCATTTCAGTGTGGAGAAGTCACCTTGTTAGCAGAGCTGCAGAAAATCAAAGATTTTTAATAAGTGCTAATAATGCCCATGTAAATCAACATTGTCCGACAATGATTATTTCTCCAAGTGGTGAAATATTAAAAGAATGTGTTAATGATAAATTTTATTATTTTAGAGAAGAAATAGATCTTAATGAAACATCAGATTGGTATATAAGCCAATGTAGAGATGATATAGATAATTATTAGTTGAAAAATAAAAGTAAAAAACTGTATATTCAATTTTACTACTTTTCCCATAATGAATTAGTGTAGAGTGCAATGATATCGTTAAAATTATTGCTGTTAGTAATAAGCTCAGTACATAGCTATATAAGAAAATAGATTTTATATTTATGTGACAAATTGGGTAGATAATAAAATTTCAATAATTAATAAAAAATTAATATTATTATTTTAATTATATATTGTAGGATATCATCTATACTGTATAACAACAATTTTTTAATAATAAATAAAATTAAACACTTCACTCTCAAAGTACAAGAATATATACCTGTGTGAAAGCACAGGTTTTTTAAAAAAATAAAATAATAAATATTTAAGATAGGAATATTTTAAAATACATTATAATATATTTAAAATAGAATTTATTATAATAAATGTTGATTATATGGTGTAAAATAAAAAAGCAATAAAATCAGTATGTTATTTACATTTTTTATAAAAATTGTTATGATAGTGATGGTGAATTTAATATGTATTAAATGAATAGAATAAATAAAATAGCTAATAATTTAAGTAGAAGTAGTGGCCAGACTACTTCTACCAATAAAGATTAAGTCCTAAAGATATTGATTAATCATATTTATTATATGTTTGATTAATTTCTTTAGGGCTGTTGTGTTTTTTGTTGTTTTGATGTTTTCTTGACTATGTCCTAGAACTGTTATGGTAATTATTGCAAGTTCTATGATTTTATTAATTATATGTGTGTTGTTAGTAAATCTATACCAGAAAAACATCGATACAACACTGACCAGAAAAACACTAAGAATATACTTTAACCTAGTATATTCTAATCTTTCTTTTGTATTTCTGTATGATTTGTTATAAATCATATAAATAAATATTTTTTCTTTTGTAAGGCGTCTACATTTCTTTTTTTTGCTTGCTGATTCTCTAATTTTAAATCTTCTTAGCATTATATAACGCCCCTTTCATTGTTAAAATTATTTGATACCATTACGATACCTTGGATAAATGTTGAAGAATATGTTCAGCATTTAGTGGAAGTATCGCAATGGACTAATAATTTTATTAAAAGGTATAAAAACTTAAATATAAGAGAAATAGATATTAAAAAGAAATGTATTAGTAGATTGATTTGTGTTGAGGCGATGTTTTTAAAAAACCTCCTTACCACTAACTAAATTAGATTTTAAATTTAATTTTGGTTTTTTAAATATCATCTATATACCCCCTCATATGAGTGTAGAATTAGCTATACTATAAATAATATAGCTATACTAATAATAACATATTTTACAATAAATGTTTGTAAAAGAGCTATGGTTAATAAAGTTTTTTTATTTCTTATATGTAAATAAAATATAAAATATAACTAATCCGACTTAAAATAAGTTTGAAATATGTAGAAAAATACAATTAAAATAAAAAGAACCCTAAAATATATACCATAATTGAAAAAGGTATTTATTTTGAAGGGTTCATTTTAATTTTGCTTTATTATAGGGTTCCAAGTTTACTTTTTAAATTATCCACTCTAAAACTTGGATACCTAAAATAGTGAGACATGCTCCGAATCACTTAGAATTCAACACTGCATCTTGTATGAAAATATTTTAAAGTTATTGAATAAATTTAAATTGGAGCTTGTTTCCCTATACATTTAAAACAAGTTTGTTAATAGTGAATTTAGTTAAAAACAATGTGATAATTAAAATATATCTAAGAGTAATCAACGAATCTTCTTTAAATATCAATATGAATATAAAAGAAATAGTTATTGTTATTAATGATTCTATTAAAGCCCAAAATTTAATTTTCTTGTATAACTTAGTGGAAAGTTTTTCCTTTTCAAACAAGGTGGTTAAAACTTCTTCACTAAATACAAAATAAACAAATTTATTTTCAAATCTATTATTAAATATAGAAATAAGGCCATTTAATAAACAGAAAATAAGAGTACATAATATTATAATTAAAATATAAAAAAACATGTGTATCACCTACTTAATATATAATTTTAGATTTTTACAATTCACAATAAAATAAAAAAACTGGATGCTTTATTTTTTAGATTCAATAGCATTTACGTTTTTTCCTTCTAAAATAAAAAAGACATATGCCTTTTGTTAGACATATGTCGTCATTTATATCTTTACTTATGAATTTTTTTATATATAATTGGTTGGTCATATCCGAAGGTTCTTTTCCCGTTAACTTCCATTGATTCAGATACTTCTAATGTTCCTTCTGAAAAGCGTTCAAATAGTGTAAATTTAAGAACTGGAGAGAACATGCTTACACTTCCACCTTCCCATACATTGTCTTTCAGAGTATATATTGCTGGTGTGAATTTTTCTGATGTTTTTAAACAATTATAATCTATTGATTCTAATTGTGTATATGTAAAAGTATTTTTATCATATCCTTTTGGAAGTTCATAAGAAGTTAATTTAATTCCTTCATTTTCTTCTGTAAACAGAAATAAATGAGGAGATGAATGGGTTTTTCCATCAGAAGTATAATAGCTTTCTTCTACAAGAAAAATACCCTGAAAATCTTTAGGAAGATTTGTTATTTTATCATTGCATATGGTATTTACATGCTTGGCAAATGGAAAATTTGTAATTCCTCTACTTTGCAATTCTTTAAATTGTTCAGAGTTATCAAAACTTCCTGTTAAAATATTAATAAAATTATTTAATTTGTTCATATAATATCCTCCTATCTTAAATTTAATATATAACGATTATAAATAATTATACTCTTTTAAAAAAGTATTTACATGTAGTTTAATCATCTTAAAGTATTATTTGAAAAAAATATTATATTATACTGATGTACTATAGGAGAATGAGTTCATATTTAAGTTTATCTATTAAATTTTTATTATAACTTGATAAAAGTAAGTACAATTGCAGTTAGTTAATAGTTAAAAGGTAAGAGTTAATAGTTTAGGATGAAACTACAGCTGAAAACAGTTATTCTGCAATGATTGTTGGGGTTTGTACACATATAGATTATAGAGGTTGTGGATATGCAACGGCTTTAGTTTCTAAATTGTGTATAGATTTACTTTTAGAAGGGAAAACAGTATGTTTGTTTTATGATAATCCAATAGCAGGCAAAATTTATAAAAATATTGGATTTATAGAAATTGGTTTTTGGAGTCTATGGAAAAGCGAAAAATGTTAGTTTGTACATTTTATGAAAATACAAGTATATAGATGCAAATAAATATATATAATGAATTTAAAGATTGTAATGCTATATTGACAAAGGAAAAACAAAAGCTTATTATTTATATATAGATAATTATAAATGTAACGAGGTGAAAAACATTTGAAATGTTATGATGAAAATGCAAAAATAATAAAGGCATTATCAGAGGCTAATAGATTAAAAATAATTGATATATTATCCTGTGGAGAAATGTGTGCTTGTGATATATTGGAACATTTTGATTTTACACAGCCAACACTTTCACACCATATGAAGGTGTTAATGGATTGTGGAATTGTACAATCTAGAAAAGATGGATTATGGAGTTATTATGCTCTTAATAATTCTAACTGTAATAAGCTTATTTTATTTCTTATGAATCTTATAACAGATACTGATGAATGTATTTGTAAAGAAAAATCTAAATGCAAATGTAAGTATGACTAAAATTATAGGAGGAAAAAGTAATGAAAAAGAAAGTAGCTTTTATATGTGTTCATAATTCTTGCAGGTCACAAATGGCTGAAGCTTTAGGTAAGTTATATGGTTATGAGTTTTTTGAAAGTTATTCAGCAGGAACAGAATTAGTACAAAATATTAATCAAGATGCTGTAAGGATAATAAAAGATTTATATGATATAGATATGAATATATCTCAAAAGTCTAAGCTTTTAGCTGACTTGCCACAGGTAGACATAGTTATAAAAATGGGATGTAATGTACAATGCCCATATTTACCTGCAAAGTATGTGGAAGATTGGGGATTAGAAGATCCTACTGGAAAAAGTGATGAGGAGTTTATTAAAACTGCAAAAAATATAGAAAAGAAAGTTAAAGGCTTAGTTGAAAAAATTAAAAATCATGAAGTATAGGAGGAAAAAAGATGTCACAAGAAAAGAATAAAGGTATAGGATTTTTTGAAAGATATCTTACTATATGGGTGGCACTTTGTATTGTAGTAGGAATACTTATAGGTCAATTTATTCCTGTTATACCTGAGACATTAAATAAATTTGAATATTATAATGTATCTATACCAGTAGCTATTTTAATTTGGCTTATGATATATCCAATGATGTTGAAAATTGATTTTAATAGTATAGTTGATGTAACTAAAAAACCTAAGGGATTAGTGGTTACATGTGTTACTAACTGGCTTATAAAACCATTTACCATGTATTTTATAGCGGCTTTTTTCTTGAAAGTTGTATTTAAGGGATTTATTCCAGAAAATCTTGCTACAGAGTATTTAGCAGGGGCAGTATTGTTAGGTGCAGCACCATGTACAGCTATGGTATTTGTGTGGAGTTATCTTACTAAAGGAGATCCTGCATATACATTAGTCCAAGTAGCTGTAAATGATTTGATTATATTAATAGCATTTGCACCTATTGTAGCATTTTTATTAGGGGTGAGTGATGTTACAGTACCTTATGGAACATTAATCTTATCAACAATACTATTTGTTGTCATACCACTTGTAGCAGGATATTTGACAAGAAAATATGTTGTAAGAAATAAAGGAACAGACTATTTCAATAATATATTTTTAAAGAAATTTGATAATATAACTATTATCGGATTACTTTTAACTTTAATTATAATTTTTTCATTCCAAGGGGAAATTATATTAAATAATCCACTTCACATATTGTTAATTGCAGTACCGTTAACAATTCAAACATTTTTAATCTTTACTATTGCTTACGGTTTGGCAAAGTTATGGAAACTTCCTCATAGTGTTGCTGCTCCGGCAGGTATGATTGGTGCAAGCAATTTCTTTGAATTAGCAGTTGCAGTAGCAATATCACTATTTGGGCTTAAATCTGGAGCAGCTCTTGCTACAGTGGTAGGTGTTTTAACAGAAGTACCTATAATGTTAACACTTGTTAAAATTGCTAATAATACAAGAGGTTGGTTCTTAAATAATAAGGCATAAAACTTAGATATATAATTTCTTGATTATAAAAATTTATAATAAGAAAAATGAATTATTATATTAATTAAATCTCAATATAATAATATATAAATAACAAGATGTATTGTTTTTAATAATACTTATTAAATAAAAAAAGCTATCTTAAAATAGAGTTGAAAGTCTATTTTAAGATAGCTTTTGTTTTTGAAAATAAATTAAAAAACATGTATATACATGAATAAATATGCAGAAGTAGAATAAAAATAGAAAAAATAAGTTTAATATATGGTTTTTGTTTAAAAAAAAATCCCTTATTTTAAGGATTTTGAAGACTAAAAGAAAAATATTTTTAAAAAATATAAAAATACACTTGCATAATTATGAGAAAGGATGTATTATCTATAATAACAAAAATTTAAGGGGGAGGAGATGATACTATGAAGAAAATTCTTATGTTGATTGGAATTATATTAATAAGTTTTTTTGCTTTTGTTGGATGTGGTAATGAAAAAGTTGAAGATGAAAATATTAATTCTTTAGAAAAGGTTAAAGAAGAAGGTAAGTTATTAATTGGGCTTAATGATACATATCCGCCTATGGAATTTAGGGATGAAAATCATAACTTAGTGGGGTTTGATGTTGACTTAGGAAATGAGATAGCTAAAAAACTTGGGGTTAAAGCAGAATTTATAAATAATGACTGGAAGGGAATTATTTTATCATTTAAAGCTAAAAAATATGACATGATACTTTCAACAATGACTATAACTGATGAAAGAAAAAAAGAAATTGATTTTTCACAGCCGTACATAGTAGGTGGACAAAAGTTAATTGTAAAAAAAGATAATACAGCTATAAATGATGTAGAAGACTTAAAGGATAAGGTTGTAGGAGTGCAACTAGGAACTACTGGTGATATGGCTGCACAAAAAATTGATGGGTTAAAAGAAATTAAGAAATATGATGGGATAACAGAAGCTTTTAATGATTTATCTATTGGAAGACTAGATGCAGTTATAGCAGATGGACAAGTTGGAGGATACTATCTAACCCAAAGAGATGGGGATTTAATTCTTCTTGATGCTAAGCTTTCAGAGGAAAATGTAGGCGCTGGGTTTAGAAAAGAAGATACAGATTTAAAAGACCAAGTGCAAAAGGCGCTTGATGAATTAAAGACAGATGGTACTTTATCCAAGCTGTCAGAGAAATGGTTTGGATATGATTTTTACAAATAATTAGCTTAAAAAATACTTAAGATAAAGAGGGGGTGAAGAAGCTATGGATATTGATATACTAAAGCAGATATTTCCTATACTACTACAATCAACAGGTATGACTATATTCTTAACAATAATTTCTGTAGTTTTAGGAACTTTAATTGGGATAGCAGTGTCATTATTAAAAATGTCAAAGAATAAATTAATATATTCCTTAGCTTCATTTTATACATGGATAATTAGGGGAACACCTATGCTATTGCAACTATTCTTTTTATACTATGGGTTACCTTTTTTAGGAATAAAATTAGAACCAATGTCAGCGGCTATAATTGGTTTAAGTTTAAATTCAGGGGCTTATATGTCAGAAATAATTAGAGGTGGCATTTTAGCTGTTGATAAGGGACAGTTTGAGGCTTGTAAGGCTTTAGGATTTACTTATGGTCAAACTATGAAAAGAGTAGTACTTCCCCAAACTTTTAAAGTTATAATACCGCCAGTAGGTAATGAATTTATAACGATTTTAAAGGATACTTCATTAGTTTCTATCATAGCTATGGAAGAATTGATGAGAACTGCACAGCAGATATATTCATCTAATTTTAGACCAATAGAACCATTTTTTATTGCAGCATGTATTTATTTAGTTTTAACTACGATATTTACAGGTATGTTCTCCAAATGGGAGAAAAAACTAGCTAGATATTAATTGGGGGGAATGACTATGTATATGATAGAAGGTATAAACATTACTAAAAGATTTGGGGATTTAACGGTATTTGAAAATTTAAATATAAAAGTTGAAAAAGGAGAAGTTCTCGTTATAATTGGAGCTTCAGGGTCAGGAAAAAGTACTTTTTTAAGATGCTTAAACCATCTAGAAAGTATAGATGAAGGTAAGATAATAATAGAAAATGAAGAATTGAATGAGAAAAATAAACATTTGTTAAGAAAAGTAACTACTAAAATGGGGATGGTATTTCAAAATTTTAATTTGTTTCCACATAAGACGGCATTAGAAAACGTTATGGAAGCACCTATTATAGTAAAAAAACAAGAAAAAAATGAGGTAAGAGTAAAAGCAGAAAATTTATTAAAAAAGGTTGGATTAGAAAATAAAATGGATTATTATCCATCAAAACTTTCAGGTGGTCAAAAACAAAGGGTAGCAATAGCCAGAGCACTTGCTATGGAACCAGATATAATGCTTTTTGATGAACCAACTTCTGCATTAGATCCAGAATTAGTTGGTGAAGTTTTAAATGTTATGAAAGATTTAGCAAGTGAAGGTATGACTATGGTAGTAGTAACTCACGAGATGAGTTTTGCTAAAGATGTAGGACATAGAGTGATATTTATGGATGGTGGGAAAATTATAGAGGAAGGTAAACCAAGTGAGATTTTTACTTCTCCAAAAGAGGAAAGAACAAAAGAATTTTTAAAGAAAGTAATATAGGGAAACAAGTTCCAGTTTAAATTAATTTATTAGATTTATATTATCAATTGAGAAAATAAAAGTTGAATTTAGGATATGAAATTAACTGAAGTTATATCCAAAGTTTACAGCCGTGACAAGAAGGACAGGAGTATTAAAATTTATTTTTAATGACTAACAGATTATTTTAGTTAAGAGTGAATAGTGAACAGTTATGGTTATTACTACTTACTTTGCTCCTAGTAATTCTCAACGTATTTTTACAATTAAGAAACTGATGCTCAGTTTCATCAATGATTTTTAATTCTTAACTAACTATATTTGTACTTATTTTTCTCAACTGATAACGAAAAAATAATATATAAATTTAAGTTATAGAGTGCATTCCTATAATTGCTAAAAAATAAAAAATAAAGATATAAAATTTTGACTAAAAATAAGGGGGCTTAATTTATGAATAAAGAAAAAGTAATATTAGCATACTCAGGAGGACTAGATACATCAATCATAATTCCTTGGTTACAAGAAAATTATGATTTAGAAGTCATAGCGGTATGTGTAGATGTTGGACAAGATGATGATATGAAAGAAGTGGAGAAAAAAGCAATAAGAACTGGTGCCAAGAAGGTTTATATAGAAGATGTAAGAGAAGAATTTGTGAAGGAATATGTATATAAAGCATTAAAAGCTGGAGCAGTTTATGAGGATAAATATCTTCTTGGAACTTCTCTTGCAAGACCGCTTATGGCTAAGAGATTAGTAGAAATAGCAAAAATGGAGGGTGCAAAATACATATGTCATGGATGTACGGGAAAAGGAAATGACCAAGTTAGATTTGAAGTAGCAATTGCATCCTGTGATCCACTTATAGAAATTATAGCACCTTGGAGAATGTGGAATATTTCTTCAAGAGAAGATGCGATAGATTATGCTTTAAGCAAAGGTGTAGATGTTCCTGTAACAAAAGAGAAAATATATTCTGTTGACAAAAATTTATGGCATATTAGTCATGAAGGTGGCGATTTAGAAGATCCACAAAATCAGCATAAGTTGGAGTTATACTCTTCAATAACAGCACCAGAAAATGCAAAGGATGAACCTACTTATGTAGAAATTTACTTTGAAAAGGGTGAGCCTAAAAAAGTAGACGGAGTAGAGTTAAATGGAGTGGATTTAATAACTATTTTAAATAAGTTTGGTTCGGAAAATGGTATAGGTATAATTGATATAGTTGAAAATAGACTTGTTGGAATGAAATCTAGAGGTGTATATGAAACCCCTGGTGGAACAATTCTTTATGAGGCACACAGAGAACTTGAAAGATTGACTTTAGATAAAATAACATATCACTATAAACAAGGGTTAGCTTTAAAATATGGAGAGCTTGTTTATGATGGATTGTGGTTTACTACTTTAAGGGAATCTTTAGATGCTTTTGTAGAGAAAACACAAGAAAATGTTACAGGTACAGTTAAATTAAAATTATATAAAGGTAATGTAACAAATGCAGGAGTGTTTACAGAAAATGCCTTGTATGACCAAGGAATATCTTCTTTTGGAGAAAGTGATTTATATAGTCATAAAGATGCTGACGGATTTATAAGATTATTTAGTCTTCCATCAAGAATAAAAGCATTAAAGAAATAAAAATTTTGAATTGGAGGAGATCTTATATGAAGCTGTGGGGAGGAAGATTTAAAGAGAAAGAAAGCGAGCTTATGGAAGATTTTAATAGTTCATTAAGATTTGACAAAAAGCTATATAAATACGATATACAAGGTAGCATAGCACATGTAAAGATGTTAGCGAAATGTAACATTTTAACTGATGAAGAAAAAGATGAAATAATTAAAGGGCTAATTTCTATTTTAAAAGATATTGATGAAGGAAAACTTTTAATTGAAGGAACATATGAAGACATTCATAGTTTTGTGGAAATGAACTTAATTTCAAGAATTGGAGAAGTAGGCAAAAAGCTTCATACTGCAAGAAGTAGAAATGATCAAGTTGCATTAGATTTTAGGCTTTATGCAAAAGATAAGGCTAAAGAAATTATAGAAGAAATTGTGAATCTTAAAGAAGCCATAGTAGAACTTGGTGATGAAAATAATGTACTTATGCCAGGATATACTCATCTTCAAAGAGCTCAAGTAGTTACTTTTAAGTATCATATTATGGCATATTATAATATGCTTGTAAGAGACGAAAAAAGGATGCTAAATGCAATAGAAGTAATGGATGAAAGCCCATTAGGTTGTTGTGCATTAGCAGGTACTACTTATAATACAGATAGAGATTTTACTGCAAAGGAATTAGGTTTTAAAAAGCCAGTAGATAATTTTTTAGATGGAGTTAGTGATAGGGATTTTGCTATTGAAATTTTAAGTGCATGTTCAATAATAATGATGCATTTAAGTAGATTGAGTGAAGAGATTATAATTTGGAGCAGTAAAGAGTTTGATTTTATAGAGATTAGTGATGAATTTTCTACAGGAAGTTCTATAATGCCTCAAAAGAAAAACCCAGATGCAGCAGAATTAATTAGAGGCAAAACTGGTGGTGTTTATGGAAACTTAATGGCATTACTTACTACTATGAAAGGTATACCTTTAGCTTATAATAAAGATATGCAAGAAGATAAAGAAGGATTTTTTAGCGGTACTAACAATGCTATAAGTTGTCTTAAAATAATGAGTGGAATGCTTTCAAGTTTAAAAGTAAATGAAGAAGTTACTAAAAATGCAGTTAAAAAAGGTTTTTTAAATGCTACAGAAGGTGCAGACTATTTAGTTACTAAAGGAATTCCATTTAGGGATGCTCATAGAATAATAGGTGAGATAGTACTTTATTGCGAAGAATATTGTACTACAATAGAAAGCTTAAATTTAAAAGAACTTAAAAAATTTAGTGATGCATTTGATGAAGATATTTATGAATTCATTGACTACGAAAGCACATTAAAAAGAGGGATAAAAAAAGAAATAATTAAATAATATATATGATAATTGAATATACCTAACAATAAAGAGCACATGGTTTAATATGTTTATTCCATGTGCTTTTTTTAATATTTACTAAAAAACACTTTAATAATTTAAAGTATTATACAGGTATGTAATATTACTAATTAAAAATTTAAACTAAAAGTTATATTTTACTTAAAAATTTATTGATTTTTTCAAAAATATTTACTTATATTAATTTAATATTATAAAATAAAATTACTTTAGAAAAGTTAGGGGTGATTAATCATAGATGCTATTGATTTCGAAATTATTAATATCTTAAAAGAAAATAGTAGATCAACTACTTCAGAGATAAGTAAAAGAGTGAAGCTTTCTGTACCAGCTGTATCAGAAAGAATAAGAAAAATAGAATCTGCCGGTATAATTGAGAAATACACAGTAAGGATTAATAGAGATAAAATTAATTATAAACTTTTAGCATTTATTTTTGTTAATATTGATAAAACTGAAAATATAGAAGGATTTAGAAAAGCTATAGTTAAATATAATTCTGTATTAGAATGTCATCACGTTGTCGGTAAATATGATTATTTGCTAAAAATACTTGTAGAAGATACCAACGTTTTAGAAAATTTTATATCTAATAAACTAAAAAAAATAAAAGGTGTAGTTCAATCAAATACAATAATCACTCTATCATCACTAAAAGAAGATATTAATGTTTAAGGCATATTTATTTAATTAATAAAGGATAATTTATTCATTTGTTTTTAAGCATTAAGTTTGAATAAATTAGCTTATATGCCTAAAAGGAGTTAAGATATGTTTTTTAAAGGTTTAAAATTTGGAATGTTATTGCAGTTAGCAATAGGCCCTGTTTGTATTTTTATATTGCAGATGGCTTCCTTAAAAGGTTTTTATATAGCAGAAACTGGAGTATTAGGTGTTACTATAGTTGATGGTCTTTATATCTTTGCGGCTATTTTAGGAATAGCATCTATAATAGAAAAAAGAAAGGTAAAAGTAGGGCTGAAAATATTTGGAGCAATTATACTAATTATTTTTGGATTAAGTACAGTTTTAGGTCAATTTGATATTAATTTTATACCAAGCTTAAGTCTTCAAGGGGCAGGAAATTCAAATAGTGTATTTTTAAAATCTATAATACTTACTGCATCTAATCCACTTACAATAGTATTTTGGGCAGGGGTATTTTCTACTAAAATTATTGAAGAAAATATGAAAAGAAAAGATATTTATATTTTTGGAATTGGTGCTTTAATGGCTACATTAAGTTTTTTAACGTTAGTTGCAGTAGTAGGTACTTTTACAAAAGTATTTTTACCAGCATATGTAATTCAAATATTAAATATAATTGTCGGAGTTTTACTAATTTATTTTGGTGTTAAAATGGCACTTAAAAAAGTATAACAATATAGAAAAAATCAAGGTTAATCCTTGATTTTTTTAGTTTGAAAAGATTATAGTTTGGAATGAATTTTTGATAGTAAAAGAAATAGATTGTATAATATAATAAAACAAGTTGAAAATATTGTAAATTAAAATGAGAAGGGAATATATGAGCTATGTTAACGGAAAGAGAAAAAATGTTGGCAGGAGAAATCTATGATTCAAGAGATCCTGAACTTATTGGTATGTATCACAATGCTAAAAATCTTTTAGAAAAGTTTAATAATGCTCCATCTACAGAGGCAGAATTTAAATTTAATGTTTTAAAGGATTTATTTAAATCTGTAGGGGATGGAGTTTGGATAGAAAAATTTTTTTCCTGTGATTATGGAAAAAATATATCTATTGGTAAGAATACATTTATTAATTATAATTGTGTTTTTATAGATGATAACCTTATAACAATTGGAGAAAATGTTCTTATCGGTCCAGCTGTTCAGATATATACGGCAACTCACCCTATAAATCCATTAGAAAGAATTAAAACAAATTCTTCAAATGGAGCAACATATACAACATTTACTAAATCAGTAAGTATAGGTAATAACTCTTGGATTGGAGGGGGAGCAATTATTTGCCCAGGAGTTACTATTGGTGATAATACAGTTATTGGAGCTGGAAGTGTAGTAACTAAATCTATTCCAAGTAATTGTGTTGCCTATGGGAATCCCTGTAAGGTAGTAGAGAAAATATAAAGTTTTGATATTAGAAAATGTGTACTCTATTTAAATAAAATAAAGTTAGAATTAGGAGGGGTAATTGTGGAAGTTTGGGATATATATGATAAAAATGGCTATAAAACAGGAAAAGTAAAAGAAAAAGGTGAAAAATTAAACAGTGGTGAATACCATTTAGCTATGGAGGCATGGATTATAAATTCAGATTCTAAAATATTAGTACAAAAACGTTCTAACAGATGTGACATATTACCAGGGGTGTGGGGATTAACAACAGGAAGGATGATATCAGGAGAAAATTCTATAGATGGGTGTATTCGTGAAGTCAACGAAGAGTTAGGAATAAAAATTTCTGAAGATGAAATGGAATTTATGCGAAGAATTTTTAGAACAGATTTAATTTGGGATTTATATTTAGTAAGAAAAGATATTGATTTAGAAGAGTTCGTTTTACAAGAAAATGAAGTTGCTGAAGCTAAGTGGATTACAGTTAATGAGTTTAAAGAAATGCTTGAAGAAGGAAGGTTATTTAAATATCCTGAGATTTATGAAATTCTTGATTTAGTTGAAGGTGGTTTTCATTAGATAGTATTTAAAATTTATAGATGGATTAACTTACATATTTAAAATAGAGGATATATTAAAGAAAGTTAATGCCTTAATATATCCTTTTGTTTATAAGTTTAAAATAAGATGTGAGCTACAATTACAATGACAGGGAGTGTGACTAAAGTACGCTCTATAAAAAGAATCAATAAGTCTTTCATGTTAACAGGAATTTTAGAACCTATTAAAAGTCCACCTACTTCTGACATATATATAAGTTGTGTTACAGATACAGCAGCTACTATAAATTTTGTCATTTCACTTTCTATTGTGGCAGCAGCTATAACTGAAGGTAAAAACATGTCTGCAAAGCCAACTACAAATGTTTGGGAAGCACTTAAGGCTTCAGGTACTTGGAATAATTTAAGTATTGGATAGAATGGCAATCCTAAAAATTTGAAAACAGATGTATATTCTGCAATAATTACAGCAATTGTTCCAATAGCCATAACTACAGGCATTACTCCAAGCCACATTTCTAAAACATTTTGTGTTCCTTCTTTAAATATATCTTTTATATTATTACTTTTAGCTTTTTGAACTGCTAATCTTAAACCCCATTGAGATTTACTATATCCATTTGGAATAACCTCTCCTTTATCCTTTGGAGGAGTGCAATAAGTGTCTTCCTTTCTTGATAGTGGAGGTATTCTTGGTAGTATAATAGCAGCAACTATTCCTGCTAAACAAATAGTTAGGTAATATGGAAGAAAATATTCTTCTAAGCCTACAGTTTGCAATACAACTAAACTAAATGTTATAGAAACGGCTGAAAAAGTAGTACCTATAACAGCTGCTTCTCTTTTGGTATAATATCCTTCTTCATATTGCTTACTTGTAAGCAACACACCTATAGTACCATCACCTAACCATGAGGTTATACAATCTATTGATGAACGTCCAGGAAGATTAAAGATAGGTCTCATTATTTTTGTAAGTAAGGTTCCAACAAACTCAAGTAGGCCAAAGTTTAATAGAAGTGGTAACAGTAGACCTGCAAATAAAAATACAGCAAATAGTACAGGAAGTAGGCTATTTAGAAGTAATCCACCAGTATTTTCAGAGAAAATCCATTCAGGACCTAGTTCAAATAATGTTAATACAACTAAGGTCATACCTATTATTCTAATCCAAAACCATATAGGTTTTACATTAAATAATCCTTTAAGAAATTTATTTTTTTCTAAAAATTTAGGCTTTGCAATTTTAACATAGATAGTAAATAATACACTGGAACATATTATTATAGCAGCAATCGTGGGTAAATATAATTCAAGGTTTGTAGTTATAACCTTTGCAAATATTGCTACAGGTATGGTTATTTGTCCATTAAAAGGTATAGGTATCATAAAAAGAAAAATTCCTAATAATGATGGAATAATGAACTTAAAAATCCCTCTAGCAGTTATAGATTGATTTGATTCCAAAATCATATCCTCCTCAATTTTAAAAATTACTAACTTATACTATTTATATTAAAAAATATAAGTTATTATAAATTTTTAATGTTAAGTTTTATAGTGAAATTTAAATATTCAATTGAAATTAAAGACAATTTTTAAAATTAATATATTTTCTTTGAACAGTATGTTAAGGTTTGATGAAAGAAAAATAATATGTAATAAATCTCTATATTTTGAAAGTGAAATGTAAACAGGTGCTTTAATTAAGTATAAAAATAATAAGAAATATAAATTATATTGACATTTTTATAAATTTAAATTTAAATAGTTAATAAGCATAGGGGGTATAAGATAAGATTAGAATAAAATTTATTCATCAAATTTTTATTATTATTTAAGAAAATAAGTACAACTATAATTAGGTAATAGTTAAGAACATTTAACTATTCACTCTTAACTAAATTAAGTTATTAACTAGCAGCAAAATATTAATCTTAAATTTTCTTATTTGATAAATGAATAAGTTGAAATTTAAAACCCTATAAAATTAACTAAAGAAAAATTGAGGTGATTTTTATGAATTTTAAGCTTTTTGATTTAGTAAATCAGTTAGCTGGTAAAAGCAAACTTATGGATAATATTATGATAATATTTTCAAAATATGTACCTATAATTTTTGCTATAGTAATTCTAGTTTTATATATTTATGGATTTGTTAAAAAAGATAAAAATACTAGAGCTATTGCAATCAACACAGGTGTTTTTACAGTGTTAAATTTATTTTTAAGTGCAATGATAGGAATGGTTTATTACCATCCTAGACCATTTGTTTCACATGATGTAAACTTATTATTTCCACATAGTCCTAACGCATCTTTCCCTAGTGATCATTCAACTTTTACAATGAGTATAGCTTTAGGTATAAATAAATATAGTAAAATTTATGGTGTGATTCTTATAGCTTTATCATGTATTGTAGGAGTATCTAGACTTTATGTTGGTCATCACTATCCTTTAGATGTTATTGGAGCATACATATTAGTTTTTATTACTAACTATTTATATTCAAAATTTCTTAGTAAAAAAGTAGCTAATTTATATTTAAAATTAGAAGGAAAAATACTTAAATAGGTTATAGCTATGATAAGGAGTATAAGTAATGGATTTAATAAGTAATTTCTTTTATGTAGTTTTACATATTGATAAATTTTTAGGAGCCTTTATAGGTGAATATGGATTATTTATATATTTAATATTATTTATAATAATATTTTGTGAAACAGGATTAGTTATAATTCCTTTTTTGCCAGGAGATTCTCTTTTATTTGCTGCAGGAGCTTTTGCTGCGTTAGGTGATTTAAATATAGTAATATTAATTATATTTTTAGGACTAGCAGCAATTTTAGGTGATACTGTAAATTATCATATAGGAAGATATCTAGGGCCTAAAGTATTAAAAGATGATAATAAATTTTTGAAAAAGGAATATATAGATAAAACAAATGAGTTTTATGAAACTTATGGTGGAAAAACAATAATATTAGCAAGGTTTATGCCAATTATACGTACATTTGCGCCTTTTGTTGCTGGTGTAGGAAAAATGAATTATAAAAAATTTATAACCTTTAATGCAATAGGGGGAATAGTTTGGGTAAGCGGTATATTGTTAATAGGTTATTCTTTCGGAAACATACCTTTTGTAGAAAAGAATTTTTCCATAGTGATTATAGCTATAATTATGATTTCATTGCTTCCTGCTGTTTTTGAATTAATAAAAAATAAATTTTTCAAATAGTAGTAGAATTTTATATGATAGTTTAAGAAATAAATAAATTAGCAAATAATTATTTAAATAAAAATCGATGATGATTTAAAATCATTATCGATTTTTTAGCAATTATATAATACAATTATGTGATTTGGATTAATGTGAAAAGTATTTATTAGATAAAATATTTTTAATGATTGGAGAAAGATATGAAAGTAAATTTAAATAGTTTAGGATTAAAAAAACTACCTAATATAAAATATAAACTTGATGAGTTAAAAGAAGTAAGTCTTTATGATAATAATATAGATATTATTCCAGATGAAATTTTTCAAATGAAAAATTTACAGGTTTTAAATATATCAGTGAATAAAGTAAATTGTATAAGTGCAAATATAAAAGAATTATCAAAATTAAAAATGCTAGACTTAGGATATAATGAAATAACTGAAATACCTATAGAATTTAAATATTTAACTGAATTAGAAGATTATTTATATATACATGGAAATAGAATTGTAGAAATACCTACAGAAATTTGCACTTTGCATAAGTTAAAATACTTAAATGCAAGTGAAAACCTGTTAAAAAATATTCCTAATAACATTGGAAATTTAGTGAATTTAATAGAATTAAGATTAATTGATAATAAATTAGAAGGTTTACCGAATTCTATTGGTGATATGACGAATTTAAAAGAGATTCATTTAAAAGAAAATAAACTAAAATATATACCAGATTCTATTGGAAATTTAAAGTTTTTAAGAGTTTTAGATTTAAGTAATAATATGTTAGAAGAGATACCAAAAGAGATTGGTATGTGTAAGAAATTAAGACGTTTAAATCTTAGAAATAACAATATTAATATTTTACCTAAAGATATAGGGAAAATGGAAAATTTATTAGAATTAGATTTAAGAGGAAATAAATTAAAAAAATTACCAAGAGAGTTGCTAAACATAGAAAACTTAGAAAGATTAGATTTGAGATGGAATAGAGAATTAGAAGAAATAGAATGGTTAGATGAGTTAGAAAAAAAGGGATGTATAGTATATAGATAGAAGGGGATAGTTGTGAAAAAAAGATGTATATTGATATTTCCAGAGTTTGAAAATGTAGATGTTATTAATAAAATTAGAAAAGTATATGATCCGTTATATCATAAGGTGAGACCACATATAACTTTAGTGTTTCCTTTTGAAAGTTATTTAAATACAGAAGAATTAAAAAATTATTTATTAGAAACATTAAAGGAGACAAAAGCTTTTAAAATTAGTTTATATGGAATAGTTAAAGTTCAGGATAAATCAGGAAATTATTTATTTTTAAAGGTTATGGATGGTAAAGAAGATTTAATAGGCATTCATACTAATTTATATAAAGATATATTAAAAGAGCATAAACCTAAGTGGTTAAATAACGTTGAATTTATACCACATATGACTATTGGTAACTTTAACAATAAGGAGAGTTTAGAAAATGCATATAAAGAGACTTGTAATATACAAGAAGTTTTCAATACAGAAGTGAAAAAAATTTCAGTGGAGATTATAGATGAAAGTGAACTTTCTATTTTAGAAATGGAAATAGAGTTAAAACAATAATATATACATGAACTTTTAAAGAATAAATATAATATTACAAGGTATTATCAATGTTGGAAGAGAATAGTTTTGATAGAATTTAAAGTATTTATGGGGGATGTTTTATGAAGACTAAAAGCAGTAATAAATGTTTAAATGATGGAGTAAAAAATTTTTTTTATATAATTATTACTTTTATTGCTTATGTTATTTATTGTATAGATGTATCTCACAGTAAATATGAAATTATATTAAAAGTATTGTCAAGTGGAGTTCCAATAATAATAAATATAATTTTAGTAAGTTTATTATTTAAAGTTAACTTTATAAAAGAAAATAAAAAAATTTACACAAATAAAAGAGCATTAATTTCTTTTACTATTTTATATTTAATGAACATTAGTTATAATCTATATATTTTTTCTAGTAACTCTATAAATTATATAAACTTAAAAGAATATTTAATTAAATTTCTACCAAAGCAAATACTTATGTTTTTAATAGTAATTATAATTATGAAGTTTACTAAATGTAGTATTAAAAATTTTAAGTTCAAAGCTAATGCTAAAGAAATTTTTCTTGTGTTGTTACTTTCAGTTGTTATGTTTTTATGCAATCTTGTTGTTTATGGAAGTAATGGAATAAACATATATATTATAAGTAATGGATTTACAATATTAATGTTTAACGTTATACAAGGATTTTTTGTACCAGCTTTAATAGAAGAAATATTATTTAGAGGATTGTTAATTTCAGGATTAAAAGGATTTAGTATAAATGATGAAAGTGTAAATATAATACAATCAATTATTTTTGCAATTACTCATTTTTTTATGTATATCTCTATGGGATGGATAGGAATGCTTGGAATGTCTAATCAAGCACTAATTGGATTTTTATTAGGAAAAATATATTTAAAAACAGGGTCTATTATAATTTGTGCATTATGTCATGTATTAATAAATACACTATATTCAATAATTTGAAATTGTATCAAGTTAATTTATATTTAAAAACTTTATAATATAGGACAATATATGTGTAAAAAAGTGCTTTATAGGGTAATTATCCATAAGAGTCATTTTGGTAACACCTTGAGGATGAAAACAAGAATAAATTGTCATTTATAAAGGGTATACTTTATGAAGTCTTATCTTTTTTATTAGCAAAATACATTATTATAAAATATAAATATACTGGTATAAGAATACCTATTACAGGGTTAAAAGAAGTTTTTATTTTTAGAAAAGTATATAAAGCTAAAGCTATCACTGTAGTAACTATTTTAAATATATTACTTTGTTTTTTAGTTATCATAACAAATCTTTAAACCTCCAATTTTTTTATAAATCAATATAAGTTATGTATATTTTATCAAATAAATTACATATAACAAAATTTTAAATAAGTATATGAAAAATAATAAGTACAGAAAATAACAGGTATTATTAAACACATTGTAGAAATATTTAAAATAACAAATTTATTTTGTATTAATAACTTAAAAATGGGGGGAAGGTAATTGGGAAATGATTTTTATTGTGAACAAGTATTGAGTAATAAAATAGAAGTTAAGAAAGTGTATGAAACAGAGAACGTATTAGCATATTATCATACTAAGCCGGCATATGAGAAACATATAGTTGTTATACCTAAAAGGCATATAGCATCATTAATTACGCTTACTGATAATGAAGATGATTTGTTGTTAGAATTATTAAGTGTAGTAAAAAAAGTTGCAGCAGAGATTGTAGATGAAGATGGTGCATGTAGAGTTATAACGAACTTAGGCAAATATCAGGATTCTAAGCATTTACATTTTCATTTAGTTTATGGAAGTAGAAAATAAATTTAATATATTAAATAGAAAACAGTGATTTAAGCATTTAAAACACTGTTTTTTTATATGTTTTAAATTTTGCACTTTAAAGTGATATATAAAAATAATGAAACAAAATATAAAAATACAAAGGATTTGGGAAAAATTTGTAGAAAAATTATAATAAACGAAAATCTATATATGTGTTATAAAGTAATTTAAGATATTAAAAAAATTAGAGTACTAATTGTGATAGTAATATTTTTTAGTAAATGAGTAGTTTGAGCATAATAGATAATTTGAAATTTAAGGGGGATCTTATGAGAGTACGAATATTGCACACTAATGATATTCATAGTAGATTTGAGAATTTCTCTAAAGCTGTAACTAAAATTAAAGAGCTAAGGGATGAAAATACACTACTTTTAGATGCAGGAGATTTTAATGATTTTATGAGGATTGAACTTCAAGGTACAAATGGTGAAGCTGGAGCAAGGTTGTTAGAAAAGGCAGGATATGATGCCATTTCAGTTGGAAATAATGAGGGGTTTTCAGGAATAGAAATCATGGAAACTATGATTGGTTCCACTTCTGTATCTTTTTTATCTAGTAATTTATATAAATATAATAAAGAAAATATTAAAGGGTTAAAGCGAAGTATTATAGTTAATAAAGGCAATGTAAGATTTTTAATAATAGGTGTAACACCTGAATATAATGGATTTTTTGAATTAAATAATTTATATGCTTCAAGTCAAAAAGATGAAATAAAAAAAGAAATTGAAGATAACAAAGGAAATTATGATATATGTATATTATTAAGTCATGCAGGAATAAGAGAAGATAGGGAGTTTTGTGAAAGTATTGAAGGTATAGATATTATAATCGGTGGACATAGTCATATTTTAATGGATAAAGTAGAAAAATTAAATAAAACAATAGTTCATCAATCAGGTTGCTATGGAACCCATTTAGGAGTTTTAGATATAGATATTGAAGACAATATTATAAAAGAATTTGATGGACAAAATATAGAAATCATAAATGAAATAGAAGATAGTGAAATTAAAGAGCAACTTAAGGTTGAATATGATTTAGCAGTGGAAAACTTAAGAGGGGCTCTTTATGAAATAAATAGAGATGTTTGGCATGATGTAGTTAATGAAAATCCGATAACAAATCTTTTAGCAGATGGTCTAAGAGATGTAATACCCTGTGATCTTAGCATAATAAATAGTGGAATAATAAATGGTGGGATAAAAAGAGGTGCAGTTTCAGAAAAAAAACTTTTAGAAATAAGCCCATCACCATTAAATCCGACTTACATGGAAATTAAGGGGAAATATATAAAAGAAGCACTGGAACAATCTCTTAAATCAGAAATATGTATGTTAGATGGAAAGGGCGCAGGATTTAGAGGTAAATACCTAGGAAGGCTACATGTATCAGGTGCAGTAATAGCTCATGATGGAAAAAATATTATAAGAATAATACTAAAAAATGGAGAATTAGAAGAAGAAAAGTTATATAGAGTAGCTACATCAGATTATTTACAACGAGGTACAGGATATTCATCTTTAGCAAATAATAAAAATGAAAAATATAATACAGAATATACAAGGGATACACTAAGAACATATTTATCTAAACCGGAATTTATGGAAAAGTGTTTTGAGGATAGATGGATAAAAATTGTATAAAGTATAAAATTATAAAAAATTATATATGATGATATCTATATAATATATAGATATACTTAAATATAATTTATCAAAAGACACTGATTAGAGAGTGTCTTTATTTTTTATATAATATAAATAAATTAAATTGTAATTGATGGAGGAATGAAATGAATTTAATTATGAATATTATATTTTTCATACAAAAGGTTGATAATTTAATTCTGAATTATATAAAAGATAATATGCATGTACATATTATGGATAAAATTATGGTTATGATAACGTCTTTAGGTAATTTGGGCATGATATGGATTGTAATTTCTTGTTTATTAATTATAAATAAAAAGTATAGAAATATAGGACTTATGGCATTAGGAGCTTTAATATTAAGTACAATATTAGGAGAGGGAATATTAAAACATATAATTAAGCGTCCAAGACCCTGTTTAGATATATCACCTATAAATCTTTTAATTAAAAAACCATTGTCATATTCTTTTCCATCAGGACATACTACATCTTCCTTTGCTGTAGTAGGAGTACTATATAAATATTTTAAAAATTATACATTTGAACTTTTTTCTATAGCAATTTTAATAGCTTTCTCAAGGTTATATTTATATGTTCATTATCCTACAGATATATTAGGTGGAATAATTTTAGGATTAATATGTAGTAAAATTATAATTCGAATATTTAATAGATTTAAATGTAGGTAGGGAAATTAAATATACAAAGGGATATAAATGTTAAGAAAAATAATAATAAACTATGTTTTAATGGAGGATTAATTATGGTAAATAAAAAGTTAGAGTTTTATTATTTTGGTAATGAGGGGAAATTTGATGAATTTAACCCTTCTTATGTATGTAATAAGAAATATGCAGCAGAAATATTATATATAATATCAACGTCGGAACCTTATTCTATGGATATGTTTAAAATTAGCAATAGATTAAAAATTAATGTTGAAAAGGTTGAAAATATAATTTCAAGTCTAAAGAAAATTAGAGCTATAGATGAAAGAAATAGAGGATATAGTATTAATTTTCCTGTGTTTTTAGAAACGGATATTGAAAGGTTAGATGGAGTTTTAAAGGATGTAGGAAAAATTATTGGAGATAGAGTAATAAGTTTAAGTGATAAAATTGAAAATGAAATTTTGAAGTTAAATTGTATTAAATCTAATTCAGTGGAGAGAATCCTATATCATATAATTTGTGATGAGATTTTTGATGGATTAGCTTTTGAATTTTTTGCAAATAAAAATATTTTTTCTATATCAAAATCACAGCCAGGGGGAAGAGATTATATTATAGTTGCATATGAAAAAAGTGAAAAAATAGAATGTCATAGTAATAAATTGTTATGTAGTAGCAATAATTATAGGGCTGATGATGTTTTATTTAATAGTTTTGGTGATGGAAATGGTTTTAGAAAGGATATGTATAGATATTTTAGAATGATTCCTAAAAGTATTGATGAAGAAATTAAATTTCACAGTTTGAACATCTCATATATGGATATTCTAGATGATTTTAATAATATAATTGCTAAAGAGTGTGGTAGCCTAATAAAAAATATATTTACAAACAATAGAAAGTATGTTGATTTAAATAATAAGGAAAGAAAATTAGCAAATTTTTTAATAGAGTTAAATTATTTAAATATAGATAAAGACAATGGGAATTTAAATATAGATGTGCCAGTGTTTTTAAATAGTGAAAGAGATATTATTCAAAGAATAGGCCAGATAATTCTTTTAGATATATTACCTTGTGTTGAAAAAACTTTTATAGAATTAAAAAGAAGCGTGGACAAGTTAACCTCAATAAAACATGGGGTTTCAATTAAAGATATTGGTAATGAATTATGGCATCAAATATTTGGTTATATTAATGAGTATTTAGTTAAAAGTGAGTTTGTAGCAACTCCGAAGTTTAAAGAAGGAGAAGGAAGATATCTGCAAAGTATAGTAATATAAAAGAAAGAATAGCTTTTCTAAAGAAAGATACTGCTTTATAGTTTGTTCCATAGATATAACTATTTATTAAGCTTAATCTTGATTTGGTAACTTTGACTATAATTTGTAAAGTATTAAAATAATAGTTAGGAAGAGTATATACACCTCAATATTTCAATCGCATATTATGTTTATATATTTTGTTATTGAGGAGGGGGTATATTATAATGAAAAAATGTTTGTTATCAGTTGATTGGGATTATTTTGTTTATACTCAGAAGGAAAATTGGGGTTCGTATATTGAGAATAATAGGAATATTATAAATTTGTGGTACAAGCGTTATATTCAATGCAGAAATAGAGGGAAAAGTATTGAAAAATCATTTGAGCTTTCTAGAAATGTAAATATTTTTTGGAATAAGATAAAAAGAAATTTTAAATTTGATAAAAATTTAAAGGTTTATATTTCTGATTCCCATGTGTTGTCTTATGACATAGCTAAAAAATATGATTGTAATGAGGTGTATCTTTTTGATGCTCATTCTGATTTAGGGTATGGTGGACTATCTTCGCTTAATTTTGAAGTTAATTGTGCAAATTGGTTAGGAAAACTTTTAAAAAATAATATAATTAATAAAGCAAATATTATATATAGTCCGTATACTACAGAAAAACCAGAATATTTCAATGAAATAAAAAATAAATATAATGTTAATTTTATAGATATAGATGACTTAGAAAAGGACATTTATGTTCCTTCATTACACATTTGTAGGTCAGGTGCGTGGACGCCACCTTGGTTTGATGAGGATTTTAAAGAATTTATAGATGAATTAAAAGTACCATATAAAATAGTAGATTGTCCTAAAAGGAGTTGGTCACCAGAAAATTTAAGTTTTTCTGATGCTATTTATTATTTAATGTAAAGAATAGAATATTGATTTATAAAAAAACTTTCATTTAAGTGATGAAGGTTTTTTGTTTATTATAGAAATTTATTTAATGTAAAGAAAATAGGTTTTAAATGTTTATTGACATTTTAAAAATAATAATATAATATGTGAGTAATTGATAATGGATATCAATAAAGAAATGGTGGTGACAAAGTGGATAAAAAATTTAATGTTAACAAAATGGATAAACTTAATAATCCAGAAAGATTAAAACTTATAAAAATAGACAAAATAATTACTGAACTATCTTTAAAGAAAAATCCTACTATCGTAGATATAGGAATAGGTACAGGTGTATTCTCAAAAGAGTTTTTAAATAAAATTCCTAATTCTAAAGGATATGGGTTTGATATATCTAATGACATGATAAAGTGGATAAATGAAAATATGAAGACGGAATTATCCGGTAGATTAGCTGTTGATGTAATGGAAGAAAATAAAATTCCATTAGAAGATAATAGTGCTGATTTAGTATTTATGATAACTGTTCATCATGAATTAGATGCTCCAATTGAACTGTTAAAAGATGCAAAAAGAGTATTAAAAGATAAAGGTAAAATATTAATTTGTGATTGGAAAGAAGGATGTCATAAACATTTTGTGACAAAAGAAAGTATTATAAATGATTTGGAAAATGCAGATTTACATAATGTAAAAGAAGTAAATGCATCAGAAAAATTATTATGCTTAATTTGTGAAAAATAGAATATTAAAAACCTTAGACTGCTATATGGTAATTTTTAAATTATTATATAGCAGTTTTTATGCAGATTAATGTAATTAAATAAATAAAATATAAAATTATTTTCAAAATACGTTATTGGCATTTGACAAAAACAAAAAGTAGTATTAATATAATAATTAGCAAATGCCAATAATTAAAAAATTATATTTTAGGAGGGTATGAAATGAAAATAGCAATTTCAGCAAATGGAAAAGAGTGTAATAGTTTAGTTGATGCTAGATTTGGAAGATGCGATTTATTTCAAATTCATGATGATGAAAAAAAACAGTTTTATGTATTAGATAATGAAGGAAAGTCTTCATCAGGTGGAGCGGGAATTGTTGCAGCACAACAATTAATAAATGAAAATATAGATTATATAATAACTGGAAATCTTGGACCAAATGCTTTTAAACTTATAGAAAAAGCAAAAATTAAAGCTTTTAAATCAGATGCTATATCTATAGAGGATGCATTGGAGATGTTAAAAAAAGACGAACTAGAAGAGATCAGTTTTGCAGGTCCAGCACATGGTGGTATGGGTAATGGACATATGGGAGGAAGATAACTTTGAATATTGCAATTCTAAGTGGAAAAGGTGGAACAGGAAAAACTACTGTATCTACAAATTTAGCTTTAGCATTAAAAGCAAATTATATTGATTGTGATGTAGAAGAACCTAATGGATTTTTATTTTTAAAACCTTATATAGACGAAGAAAAAGAAGTTCTAGTAGATTATCCATTTATAGATGATAGTAAATGTGATTCCTGTGGAAAATGTGTTAGGGTTTGTCAATTTAATTCTCTAGCTAAGGTTGGAGATGATATAATGCTTTTTCAAAAATTATGTCATAGTTGTGGAGCATGTAAAATTATTTGTGATAAAGATGCTATATCTTATAAGAAAAGAAGTATAGGAAACATTGAAAAAGGAACTTTTGAGGATATTAAATGTATAAGAGGAGTTTTAAATGTAAATGAACCTATGGCAGTGCCGGTAATTAAGGAAGTATTTAATAACATAGAAACAAATTTTAATTTAATAGATTGTCCTCCTGGTACTTCTTGTAATGTTGTAACTTCTTTAAAATATGCAAATGCTGCAATTTTAGTTACAGAACCAACGGAGTTTGGTCTTCATGACATGAAAATGGCATTAGAGGTTGTAAAACTTTTTAATATACCTTTTGGAATAATTATAAATAAAGATGATAAAAAAGATAATTTAATTAAGAAATATTGTAGGGAAAATGATATGAAAATTATAGGAACTTTGCCTTATAGCAGAGAGGTTGCTGAAATATATTCAATGGGGAATATATTATATAAAAATACAAAATACAAGGAGGTATTTGATAATATAGCAATTAAGGCAAGGGAGGTTCTAAAATGGAATTAGTAGTTTTAAGTGGAAAAGGTGGGACAGGAAAAACTACCATAGCAACTGCGTTATCTCAATTAGCAAAGCAGGTAATAAAAGTTGATTGTGATGTTGATGCACCAAATTTGTCTTTGTTTTATAAAGGTAAAGATATTAAAAAAGAAGATTTCATAAGTGGCAAGAAAGCTATAATAGATAAAAATAAATGTATAAAATGTGGAAAATGTGAAGACGTATGTAGATTTGAAGCTATAAGCGATTTTTCAGCAAATGAATTTCTATGTGAGGGATGTACTGCTTGTAGTCTTGTATGTCCACAAAATGCAATATCATTTGAAGATGAACATATTGCAGATACTTTTATTACAGAGTTAGAAAAAGGAATTATTTCTAGAGCTATTATGAAACCTGGAAGTGATGGATCAGGAAAATTAATAACTCAATTAAGAAAAAATGCAAAACAATATAATAAAAATGATGATTTAGTAATTATAGACGGGTCACCAGGGATTGGTTGTCCTGTAATATCTTCTATAACTGGTAGCAATGCAGTTCTAATTGTAACGGAACCTACTAAATCAGGTGTTGAGGATATGATAAGAACAATTTCTTTATGTGAGCACTTTGGAGTACTTACAATGATATGTATAAATAAGTATGATATAAATTTAGAAGTTGCATACAAAATTGAAGAAGTAGCGAAAGATAGGGGAATAAAAGTTGTTGGAAAAATACCTTATGATGATACAGTAATAAAATCCATAAATGAATTAAAACCAATAACTTACTATAAAGAAAGTTTAGCGAATAAATTCGTAAAAGATATGTGGAGCAATATAAAGGAAATAATTTATTAATAATATATAAAAATTAGGAGGAATTAAAATGAAAATAGCAATATCAAGCGAAGGAAATTATGTTAGTGGACATTTTGGACACTGTGAAGGATTTAGTATTTATGAAGTAAAAGAAGGAAATATAAATAAAAGTTTCGTTGAAAATCCAGGACATAAACCAGGTTTTTTACCAGTTTTTTTAAATGATTTAGGAGTAACTACTATAATTTCAGGAGGAATGGGAGAAAGAGCACAAGAACTTTTTGCAGAAAACTCTATAGAAGTAGTTGTAGGAGCAAGCGGACTTTGTGATGATTTAGTAAATGAATATATAAAAGGAAACTTAAAATCAACAGGGAGTGTTTGTAGAGAGCATGAACATGAAGGAAATTGTGGAGAATAAAAATTAGTTTTTTAATATTTATTCATGTGATTATTAGGAAAAAAGAATGCAACGGTTTTGTGTATTTTAAAATTCTATAATATAGTAGTATAATGTATGAATATGAATCAAAAACTATTTAATCTAGAGTGAATCATATTATAAATATTAAATACTAATAAATTGTAGGGAGGAATACAAATGGCAAGACCAACTAAGTGTAGAAGAGTAGAATTTTTTCCAGATAATAATTACTTTGTGCCTTTTGGAAAACCTAAATGCGAAGTTGAAGAAATAATTTTAAAAGTTGAAGAGTTAGAAGCTATGAGACTTAAAGATATAGAAAATTTAAATCAAGAACAGTGTGCAAAAAGAATGGAAGTGTCTAGACAAACTTTTCAAAATATCATAGATAGTGCAAGAAATAAGGTTACAAGGGCTTTGACAGAAGGAAAAGCTATAAAAATAAGTGGTGGAGATTATAGTACGAAATTATGTAAACTTAAATGTATGGATTGTGATAATTCCTATGAAGTAAATTTTAAACAAGATAAAACTTCTTGTCCCCATTGTGGATCTAAACAAGTGATGTGTAATAAAAAATTAGGTTTTTGCAATAAATGGTGTAAGTAAAATTTAGTTATTTCAGTGGAGGTAGTCGTTTTGGAAGAAAATATAATTTTAAAACCTATAGGAATTATTCATAGCAAATTTGAAGATGTAAAAAGTATGCCTATTCAACCGACAGGTGATAATGCAGACAGAGGGAAAATAGAGATATTCCATGAGTATGCAGAAGGGTTAAAAGATTTAGAAGAGTTTTCACACATAATAGTTATATATCATTTTCATAAGGTGGAAAAAACTGAACTTACTGTAAAACCTTTTTTAGATGATAAGGTTCATGGTGTTTTTGCAACAAGGACACCAGTTAGACCGAATCATATTGGTTTGTCAGTAGTTGAAATAGAGAAGATTTGTGATAAAAACATTTTTGTGAAAAATATTGACATATTAGATGGGACTCCAGTTATAGATGTAAAACCATTGGTGCCAGGTTTTGATATTCCTAAATCAGATATTAAAATAGGATGGCTAACTGAGAATATTAAAAACGTGTCTACTAGGCTATCAGACAATAGGTTTGAATAAAGATAAATCGCTATAGAATATTTAAAAATATTCTATAGCGATTTGTTTTTTTATTGAAGTGAAGTTGTAATTTGAGTTAACCAATAGTTAATTAAAACTATATAATATAGTGTATTAAGTTTTGGGAGTTAAGTTAGATATGTCAAAGGATATTTTAAAAAATATAATGATAAGTTGTCCTAAAATAGATATAAATAATAAATCAAAATTTGTTTTTATAAGCGATTGTCATAGGGGCGATGGAACATGGAAAGATGATTTATTACCTAACTCAAACATATATATGGCAGCATTAAAATATTATTATAAAAAAGATTTTTCATATGTAGAAGTAGGAGATGGTGATGAGTTATGGAAAGTTTCAAAAATAGGAACTATATATGAAATTCACCCAGAAATTTTTAAGATTCTTTTAAAGTTTAAAAATAAAGATAAACTTTATATGATTGTAGGAAATCACGATAAAATAAAAAAAAGTAAAAAATTTAAAAAAGAAATAGAATGTTATAAGAATGATGCAAATAAGAAAAATTTATATATGTTATTTAAAGATTTGCCAATTTATGATGGTATTATGTTAATGGACAATAATGTATGTAAAAACCTATTTGTTGTGCATGGACATCAAGTTGATTTTTTAAATTATCAATTAAGTTTTTTATCTAAGTTTTTAGTAAAGTATGTTTGGGGATTTATGGAGCAAGTTTTTGGATTTAAAAATCCTACTAGTCCAGCTAAAAGTAAGTCTAGAAGAACAGTGGTTGATAGAAAATTAGAGAGGTGGGCAAAAGAAAATAATCAATCAGTACTTGCAGGTCATACCCATAGGTCTATTTTAAATAATAATGGATGTAAATATTTTAATGATGGATGTTGTGTTCAACCATATTCAATGAGTTGTATAGAATTAGAAAATGGTTTACTAACCCTTGTAAAATGGAAAATAACTTCTTTAGAGAATGGAGTTTTATGTGTAAAAAGAAGTATAATTAGTGAACCTATAAATATACAGTGCATATAGAAAAAAATACATTATTTGCAATAAAACGGATATTAGATTTTAAAACTTAATAAATTAATATATAATATATTAATGAGTATTATTAATTAATAATATATTAAATGGGGGAAAACATGTTATTTAATTTAAATGAATTTTTAATGTCAGTGTCATTTGCATTAGATTTTGTTGAAATGGATGTTTTAGGGGTACCTTCTAATCATGGAAAAAGAGTAGCATATATAGCACTTAAAGTTGGACAACATTTAGGTTTAAGCTCTAAAGAATTACATGATATAGTTTCGTTAGCTATTTTACATGATAATGGGGTAAGTGAAAAAAATTTATATAATAATTTAATGTGTAAAGAAGAAATAAACTTAAATGAAGTAGAAGTAGCAAAGAAGCATTGTATAATCGGAGAAGAAAATATAATTAATTATCCTTTTTTGACTGATGTAAAAAATATAATTAAATATCACCATGAAAAGTATGATGGTTCAGGCTTTTTTAAATTAAAAGGTGATGAAATTCCAATAATGGCACAGATAATTCAATTTGCTAATGATATGGAAATGAATAATAATTTTAAAAGTGATAAAAAAGAAGATATAATATCCTTTATAAAGGAAAGGGAAAATATAAGTTTTTCACATAAAATATCAAGGGCATTTATAGAGATAGCAAGAGATGAAAAATTTTGGATAAATATAAATAATGAATCTATAAATAATATTATAAAAAAAGAAACACCAAGTTATAGCTTAGAGTTATCCTTTGATGAAATAAGAAATATAACTAAAGTCTTATCAAAAATCATAGACTGTAAATCAAGATATACTCAAAGACATTCTAGAGGATTATCTGAAAAAGTGGGAATTATGGCAGACTTCTACAATTATAGTCATGATGAAAAAGTTCAGTTAATGATTGCAGCAGATCTTCATGATATAGGGAAATTAGCTGTTCCCAATAGTATTTTAGATAGTCCTAATAAACTTACAGAAGAAGAATTTAAGGTTGTGAAAAATCATGCATATTATACAAGAGTTGCATTACATGAAATTAAAGGCTTTGAAAAAATTACTGAATGGGCTGCTAATCATCATGAAAAGTTAAATGGAAAAGGCTATCCTTTTGGTTTCACAGAAGATAATTTAGATTTTAATTCAAGGCTAATGGCATGTTTAGATATATATCAGGCCATAACAGAAGAGAGACCTTATAGAAAATCACTTAGTCATAAAGAGGCTATGGGTATTTTAAATAAAATGAGTACTGAAGGATATATAGATAGTAAAATTACAAATGATATAAATGAGGTTTTTAGCCTATAAAAAGGTATACGGATTTAAACTCTAAATTTAAATTTTATTATTTAATAAATTAGTATTTTAAATAGAACAAGTTTATGTTTAAAAATTGGGGAGTCTTTAAATAGTTATCCTTTATAAAAATTTTTAAATATTACTTGTTATTTTTTTATTAATATTAGAGTATTAATCTTTAATTTGTTAAATACTAACACTAATATATAATGTGTATAAAGTATTTAAAGAAAGGAAGTATTATGTGGACATTAACAAATACGCTTATGAGCAATTTAGGATATGTTATTTTAATTGCTTTTACAATTTCAAAAAGTAAAACTTTTAAAAAAGCTTTAGACAATAGTAAATATACTATTAAAGACATAGTTATATTATCAGCTATTTTTTCAGGTTTGGGGATTGTTGGCACTTATTTTGGAGTAGATTATTATGGTGCTATAGTAAATATAAGGAATGTTGGTATTATAGTAGCGTCTATAGTTTGTGGACCGTTAGTTGGGGGAATAGCAGGGATAGTTGCTAGTTTTCATAGAATTATTTCAGGGGTTGGTGCTACAACTGCAATTCCATGTGCTATAAGTACAATAGTAGCTGGTATTATGCCAGGGTATTTATATAAATTGGTTAATACAAATGGTAAGTATGTATTTGGTTGCTTTTGTGCTGTAGTAATTGAAAGTTTTAGTATGATTTTAATTAGGATAATGGTTCCAACAGGAAGTGAAATCATAAGCTCAATTTATATTCCAATGGTGGTTATAAATGGACTGGGCGTTGTATTAGTTATAGGCATAATTGATAATATATTTAAGGAAAAAGAAAAGGTAGCAGGAGAACAAGCTAAATTAGCACTTGAAATTGCTAACAAAACTCTTCCATATTTTAAAGATTTAAGTGAAGCATCATTAGAAAAAGTTTGTGAAATTATAAGAGTAGGAGTAGGTGGAGAAGTAGCAATAATAACAGGAAAAGAGCATATATTAGCGTATAGCTCTAAAAATAATAAATTAAATATAAAAAGCAAAGAAATAGTTGGAGAATATACTAAAAGAGCTATAAATACAGGAGAAACAGTGATTATATCTGATAAAGAAGAGGAGATAGGCTATAATTGTATTGATGGTATAGAAATAAAATCCGGTATTATAACGCCGCTAAATTATGATAAAGAAGTAATAGGGGTTTTGAAAGTTTATTTTAATAAGAACAGTAAGGTAACAGAAGGAAAAAAATATTTAATTTTAGGTCTTAGTAACTTGATATCTACTCAAATACAGCTTGGAAATATAAAAAAGCTTGAAGATATGGCTAAAAAAGCCGAAATAAAAGCACTGCAAGCGCAAATAAATCCTCATTTTTTATTTAATGCATTGAATACTATAACATCTTTTATAAGAATAAATCCGAGTAAAGCCAGAGAATTAATAATAAACCTTTCAAATTATTTAAGATATAATATTGAGTTTAAGGAAAATTTAGTAGAACTAGATGAAGAAATGGAACATGTTAAGGCTTATGTTTATATTGAAAAATGTAGATTTGGAGATAAAATAGAAGTTCATTATGATATTGATGAAGAAGCTAGAAAAGCAAGAGTTCCAACTTTGATTATACAACCGTTAGTTGAAAATGCTATAAAGCATGGGATTTTAGAAGATGTTTTTGGAAAAAATGTGTGGATAGAAGTTAAAAAAGTACATAATGGATTCAAAGTTATAATAGAAGATGATGGCTGTGGTATAGATAATAATATAGTAGATCAAATATACAATGATAAAGTGGATGAAAATAAAATCGGTCTATACAATGTTCATAGTAGAGTAAAACTTATATATGGAAAAGGACTTGAAATTGAAAGATTAGAAAAAGGAACAAGAATAAGTTTTATTATAAATTAAAGGTTAGGTGATATTATGAGATGTATAATAGCAGATGATGAATTTCCATCAAGAGAAGAATTAAAATATTTTATAACTGAATTTAGTAATCTAGAAATTATTAAGGAATTTGAAAATGGATTAGATGTACTTAAATTTATGGAAAATGAACATATAGATGTTGCTTTTTTAGATATAAATATGCCAGGATTAAATGGAGTGGGAGTAGCAAAACTATTAAGTAGAATAAATAATAAAATTAAAATAATATTTATAACAGCATATAAAGAATATGCAGTTGAAGCTTTTGAGATTCATGCTTTTGATTATCTTTTAAAACCTTATTCAGAGGAGAGAATTTTATCTTGCTTAAAACGATTAGAAGATAGTACTAAAAAGACTGATATCAAAGAGAGTGATAATATAAATACAGTTATAGAAAAAATAACAATCATAGATGAAGGAAAAATGTATTTAATAGATGCAGATGAAATTTATTATATAGAAGCTCATGGTAAGGTTGTAAAGGTGTTTACTAAAAGTGGTGAGTATATATCTAAAAATAAGATTTCTGACATTATGAAAAAGTTAAATAAAGAAAAATTTTATAAATGTCATAGGTCTTATATAGTTAATTTAGATAAGGTGAAAGAGGTTGTACCATGGTTTAATTGTACATATGTATTAAAATTAAAGGATATAGGTAAAGATGTGCCTGTCAGTAGGCAAAATACAAAAACTTTTAGAAAATTAATTAATATGTAAAGGTTTATGTCAATTCGTGTAGGAATATTGCATTTCATACCTAAATTAAGCATCTCATTCCCATTATGTTTTGAATTGAGCGAAAATTGCATACAATAAAGGTGCAATAATAATAAATATTTTGGGGGAGATGATAAAATGATTTCGTTTTTAGCATCATTAGTATTGTTAATAGTCGGATATTTTACTTATGGAAAATTTGTAGACAGGACATTTGGAATCGATGACAAAAATGCAACTCCTGCGGAAACTTTACAAGATGGAGTTGACTATGTGCCAATGAGTTGGCCAAAAATTTTCTTAATTCAATTTTTAAATATAGCAGGTTTAGGACCAATATTTGGAGCTATTTCAGGAGCATTGTGGGGTCCAGCAGCATTTTTATGGATCGTTTTTGGATGTATTTTTGCAGGTGCAGTTCATGATTATTTTACAGGTGTGCTTTCAATGAGAAATGACGGAGCTTCAGTTTCAGAACTTGTAGGTAAGTATTTGGGAGAAGGTCCAAGAAAAATAATGATAGTATTTTCAGTTGTTTTATTAATTTTAGTAGGTGTGGTGTTTTTAACAGGACCAGCAGATTTATTGAAAACTTTAACTGGAATAGATAGAAGAATTTTAATAGGAATAATAATAATTTATTACATAGCAGCAACAGTACTTCCAGTAGATAAAATAATAGGAAAAATATATCCTTTATTTGGAGCGACATTACTTATAATGGCAGTAGGTATTGGAGTTGGAATAGTAATTGGTGGTTATAACATACCAGAGGTTACATTAGTTAATTTCCATCCAAAAGGAACACCTATATTCCCATACTTATTTATAACAATAGCATGTGGGGCTATATCAGGTTTCCATGCAACACAATCACCAATAATGGCTAGATGTGTAAAAAGAGAAAGTGAAGCTAGAAAAGTATTTTATGGTGCAATGATAGCTGAAGGTGTTATAGCACTTATATGGGCAGCGGCAGCAATGTCATTCTTTGGAGGAACTGAAGGATTACAAGATGCTATAGCAAATGGAGGCCCAGCAGGAGTTGTAAATACAATATCTAATACTTTAATGGGTAAGGTTGGAGCAATATTAGCGATTTTAGGAGTTGTAGCTTGTCCTATATCTTCAGGTGATACAGCATTTAGAAGTGCTAGATTAACAATTGCAGATTCTATGGGAATGAAGCAAGATAAAATAGCTAATAGATTTAAAATAGCTATACCATTGTTTGTAGTTGGAATAGGTCTTACTATGATAGACTTTACAGTAATATGGAGATATTTCTCTTGGGCGAACCAAACTCTTGCAATGATAATGTTATGGGCGTCAGCAGCATATTTAGTTCAATCAGGGAAAAATTATTGGCTTTGTGCAATACCAGCAGTATTTATGTCTGCAGTAACTAGTGCATATATATTACAAGCACCAGAAGGGTTAAGGTTAAATGCAATGGTATCAAACATAATAGGAGTGGCATTTGCATTAATCTTATTCATAATTTTTATGAGATATACAAAGAAAAAAGACAAGGAAATTAAGGCTTAATTAAATGTAAAAATAAAATAAACTTATTATACAAAGAGTAAAAAGTGTTTCTTTAAATGATAAAATTGGTTTAAAGAAGCACTTTTTATATTTATAAAAATTTATATTACATATAATCGTCAGTATATTACATTTGCGAAAATTTATATATTAAAATAACGAATATTTATATAAAGGTAATCTTGTATTTAAAATTTTTATTATTAAATAATGTAGTAATATAGGGTTCCAAGTTGATAGCTAAAATTATGTAAGGAATTTATTGTTAGAAAAAATGGTAAATATAACTTTAAACCGTCATTCAGTTAGTTGTTTTGAGAAATTCTAATAATCATAACTAACTTAAAGTTCTATGTACCATTAAAAGATATCTTAGGTAAGCGAATAAATCAAAAATTCAGTTTGGAATCCTATAACAAAGAAAAAAGATATTTTAGTAGAATAGAGTGGATTGATTTTACGTACATGATTAGAACCTTATAATTAAAGGGAAATGTAAACGTATATTTTATAATTAAAGTAGGAGGAAAAAACATGTATAAGATTCTTCATATTGAGCAAAGTGAGTTTTTTTGTAAAATAATTAAACAAAGTTTAGTAGAAAAGGGATATAGTTATTTAACTACAGATAATTTTTATGATGGATATAATATACTAAAAGACAATGATATAGATTTAATAATTACATCTTTAATCGGTAGGGAAGGGACTATCGAAGAATTTTTAAAAAGAGTAAATGTAAGTAAAAAAAATGAAGTTCCTATAATAGTAGTTAGTAGTAATAATGTAGATGAAGAAAAAAAAGAGCTATTTAATTTAGGAATTACAGATTATATTTTAAAGGATAATATACAAGATGGTATAATAAATCGAATATCAGAAATATTAAAAGAAGATGATTATATGGCAAACTTAAAGTTATTAAATTTTGCTATAGTTGACGATAATTCTTTAGAGAAAATGATAGAAAAAGATATTTTAAATAAATATGGAATAAATAATGTTGAATATTTTAATTCTGGTAAAGAATTATTTGAAAGTGGAAAAAAATACGATTTATATTTGATAGATATAGTTTTGCAAAATGAATTTGGAAAAGACTTAATACAGAAAATAAGAAATAATAATAGAAAGGCTATAATAATAGCAGTGACTTCTTTAACAAACTCAAAAATTTTATCTAGTATTTTAAATTCTGGAGCTGATGATATAATAGGTAAGCCAATTGATGAAAGTTTATTTATATCAAAGTTAAAGACAAATATTAGAATTCATATTTTAAATGAAAAAATAAAAGAAGTTGTAAAAGAAATAAAAAATAGATAAAAATGCTTAAAATAAAATCAATATAAAAATTTATAAAATATTAATAAGGAGAAAATCATGGAAAATATTTATTTTTGTTATTATAATTCACCGATTGGAATTTTAAAAATACATGCAGATAATGAAGCTATAACTGAAATTAAATTTGTTCATCAGATAGATGAAATAGAATTGAAAAGTAATAGATTAAATTCTATAATCAATCAATGTGTTGAAGAGTTAAACGAATACTTTACTGGAAAGAGAAAAGACTTTGAAGTTAAAGTAGCTTTAAAGGGAACAGAATTTCAAAAAAGTGTTTGGAAAGAATTGAAAAATATTCCTTATGGAACAGTAAAAACTTATAAAGATATCGCTATAAGTATAAACAATGAAAAAGCTGTTAGAGCAGTTGGAAATGCTAATAATAAAAATAAAGTACCGATAATAATACCTTGTCATAGAGTTATAGGAAAAAATGGAAAATTAGTTGGGTATGCTGGTGGGTTAGATAAAAAAGAATGGTTGTTAAAACATGAAATAGAAAATGTATAATATGTTAAATATATGTAAAAATATAATTAATAAAACTAAACTGTTAAAAAATTTTACACTATAATAGTATAATGATACAAATAAATAAAATAAAGTAAAAAGGAGAGTGTAGGAAGTGATAACTTTTATTACAATTTTAGGTGTAATTTTATTTGTATTTTTAGTCTATTTATTAATAAAAGATTGTTTAGTAAAGTTAAAATTAAGTGAAAATGGTTTTAAAAATGCATTATATGTGATAATAATTTTGGTTGGAATCTTTTTTAGTTTTTCCATGTACTTAAATTCAAATGAAGTAAGTGAGCTAAAAGTTTATTATGAAGCCTCGGTTTTAAATAAAAGTTTAAATGAAAAGGAACTTGATGAAGTACAAAAACGAATAATACAGTGTACTGAAAATAGTAAAAAATATTCTTTATATGCTTTAATTGATTTAGGAATTATTTTAGTTGTAAGAAACAATATAAAAAAAGAAAGAATAAGGTTACTAGAAGAACCTAAGAAAAGATGGAGTGATATTCAAAAAGATTTAGATAAAGAGTAATAAATTTTATCTTATATGAGAAGAATAAGTAATAAATAAAATAACTCCAAGGAGAATTAAATTTATGACTAATAAAATAAATAATAAAACAAATAAAAACATAGCAGCGGTAGGTAATTATACTAAAAATGCTGTTGAAAGATTTGAGGAAAATATAGTAAATCAAACTGATTATTTAGAAAAAGTTAAAGAAGGTACTTCAAAAAATAAAGAAATAGAAGGTTAATCTCTTAACCTTCTATTTCTTTGTTGTTAATTACCAAAAGATTTTTTAGCTTCATCTAATGCTTTTCTAGTATTAGTTTCAGCTTCATCTAAAGCGGCTTTTGTGTCTTTTTCTTCTAATAAAATTTGTTGTAATGCCTTGTTCATATTTTCATGTATAGAATAACCATTTAATACTTTAGGGTCACAGTATCCATAATCAAATTCTTCAACAGCTACACCTTTAGCTGGATTTTCTTTTTCTACGTAGTTTTTAAAATCATTTGATTCTAAAACAGATTTTCTAAGTGGTAAGTAGCCAGAGTTTGTGCCCCATGTTAATTGATTTTCTTCTTCCATAAAGAATTTAATGAATTCAAATGCTGCAAGTTTTTCTTCAGGTGATGGAGTGTTGAAAATTGTAACATCTGTACCTGCAAAAAGAGCAGCCTTTTGTTTGTTTTCAGGCAATACTGCAGTTTTAAAGTTTATATTATTTCCACTGCAAGTTTTTATTATATCAGGTAATGCAGAAATTGATGATATACCCATAGCAGCTTCCCCTCTACCAAAAGGTCCAGTCATATATTTTTCTTCAGTGCATACTTTAGCAGAGCCATCTTTAACCATTCCAGCTAAGAAATCAAAAGCTTCGGCAGTTTCTTGAGAGTTAAATAATATTTTATCATTTTCTTCATCTATAAGGTGTCCACCAGCTTGTTCTACCCAAAAACTAGAATCTATACCTACAGAAGAATTTAATGCTAGTCCAACAGTGTCTGTAGTACCATCATTATCCTTATCAACAGTTAATGTTTTAGCTGCATCTTTAAGTTCATTCCAGTTAGTTGGAACTTTAACATTTTTTTCTTTAAGTAAATCTTCATTATAGAATAAAAGATAGGTAGATTTATTAAAAGGTAATGAGTAATGTTTTTCATTCCACATACCATTATCCCTTAAAAATTCAGGAATATCATTCCAGCTATCTTTAGAAAATCCTATTTTCTCATTTTCTATATACGGATTTAAATCTTCAACTAAATCGTTCATAACATAAGCTGTTAATCTATTCGGATATATCATAGATAAAGCAGGTAGTTGATTAGATTTTGACGCGCCTTCAAGTTTAGAAAATAGTTCTTTGTAATGACCTTGATAAACTAAATTTACTGTTATTTTACCATCATTTTTTTTGTTGAATTTTTCTGTGATTTCTTTTAGTACTTTTTCATTTTCTCCATTAATTGCATGCCAAAATTCAATACTAACTGGATCTTTAATTTCAGTTGCAATTTTAGATTCTGTTTCCTTAACATTTGTTGAAGTTTCAGCAGAATTACCACATCCAATTAAACCTAAAGTTAATATGCATGATGTAACAAGTGCTGTTAGTTTTTTGAATTTCATAAGTCTGTCCCCCTTATATCGTTTATATTTAATATTATTAAATTAATTATTTTTATAGGATTTAAAAGTTTCAACTTATACTTTTATCATTCGATAAGATAATTTATATATATATAAGTCTAAATTTTAACCCTTTATACCAGATTTGGTTATACCAGAAATAACATACTTTTGCAGAACAAAATATATTATTAATATAGGAACTATGACAATAGTGGTAGCGGCCATGAGTAGGTGATAATTACCTCCTGCTTCGGAAGTAAAATTCATTATACCTACTGGTAACGTTCTCATTGTTGGAATATTAGTAACAATGAGAGGCCATAAAAATTCATTCCAGCTATTAACTATTTTTAAAAGTGCAATAGTTAGTAGTGCAGGTTTTGATATGGGAACCATTATTGTCCAAAGATATTTAAAATCACTACAACCATCTAATTTAGCTGCATAGTAAAGTGAATTTGGAATTGTTAAGAAAAATTGTCTTAACAAAAATACTGAAAAAACGCTTATTATCCAAGGTATAGTAAGGCCCTTAAAAGTATTTATCCAACCGAGTTTTACTATTGTAATGTAATTAGGAATCAACATGAGTTCACCAGGTACCATCATTGTTCCTATCATAATTGAAAAAATAATATCTCTACCCCAAAAATCTATTTTAGAAAATCCAAATGAAGCTAATATAGTTGTAATTAAAGTTCCAATGGTAACAATGAAAGTAATAATTAAAGTATTAATAAAGTAAGTAACAATTGGAATTTGCGTTGCTACTTCTTTATAGTTAGAAAACTTCGGATTTTTAGGTATAATTTCCGGTGGCATTATAAAGACTTCATTAAGAGATTTTAATGAGGTACTTAACATCCATACAAAAGGTAATAAGGTTATAATACAGCCTAAAGTTAATATCAAATAAGTAAAAAGCTTTGAAAACTTAAATTTATTCATTTTATCACCTCTAATCATAGTTAACTTTTTTTCTGCCAATTTTAAATTGTATTGTGTTTAAAATAACTATTATTAAAAATAGTATTAATGCAGCAGCAGATGCTATGCCATATTGGTAATGATTATAAAATTTATTGTATATATAATAAACCATTGTTAAGCAACTATTTAGTGGACCAGGTTGTTTATCAAAAAGAGCAAAAACCTCTCCAAAAACTTTGAAAGAATTTATGCAAGTTATTATACATACAAAAAATAGGGTAGGTGATAAAAGAGGAATTGTAATATTTTTAACTCGCTGAAAAAAATTAGCACCATCAATTCTAGCAACTATATTATATTTTTCATCAATGCTTTGCAATCCGGATAAAAATATTATTATATTATAGCCTAAATTCCTCCATACACTAACAATTATTAAACTAATCATGGATTTACTAGGATCTGAAAGCCAATTAATAGGATCTATATTAAATACAGAAAGTAAATAATTTAGTAGACCATGATCACCATGGAAAATCCATCTCCAAACCATAGAAATAGCTATGCTAGATGTTACAAAAGGTAAAAAGTATATACTTCTAAAAAAGCCTTTTAACTTTATATTTGAATTTAAAAGTATGGCTATAGATAAAGATAATATTATTGAAATCGGCATTACTAAACTAGCATATATAAAAGTGTTTTTTATTGCTATAAAAAAATCATCATCATTTAATAAATATATGTAGTTATCTATACCTCTTTCAAAAACTAAATTTTTTTGATAGTTATATTTGCTATAAAAGCTCATATCAAAAGTTTTTAATATAGGATAAATATTAAAAACAATTAGTATTATTAATACTGGTGATATATATAGTAGTCCTTTGAAAAAACTTTTTAAATTTCTATTATTATTCAAAATTTATAGTCTCCTCAGTTGAAGGATTGAAAAATAATATTTTCTTTGGCTTAACTCCAATTAAAGGAGCTACTAAAGTTTTATTAACAGAATCATAAGGAACTACTACTTTAACTATAAAATTATTAATGTTAATTTTTAATATAGAATCTTTTCCAAGATTTTCAGTATCTACAATGTTTCCACTGAAAATTCCATTTGAATCACTTATTAAAAAATCTTCAGGACGTATTCCAGCTTTACAATTAGACATATTATTAGGAATTTTGCTTAGATTTATAAAGCTACTTAATTTTAAATTAGTTCCTAAAATATTGAAGATGTCATTTTGTTTATCTATATGGCAATCTAAAATATTAATGGAAGGATTACCAATAAATTTTGCTACAAATAAATTTTTAGGATTTGAATATAATTTATTTGGTAAATCATATTGCTGAAGAATACCATCTTTTAAAATAACTATTTTATCAGATATACTTAATGCTTCCTCTTGGTCATGAGTTACAAAAATTGTAGTTATTTTTAAATCCTTTTGAAGTCGTCGTATTTCCTCCCTCATTTCAACACGTAGTCTAGCATCTAAATTAGACAAAGGTTCATCTAGCAGTAATATTTCAGGCTTTTTTACTAATGCTCTTGCAATAGCAACCCTTTGTTGTTGACCACCAGAGAGCTGAGAGGGTTTTCTTTTAAGCAACTCTTCAATTTTAACTAATTTAGCCATACTTATTACAGCATTTTTTATATCTTTTTTGTTTTGTTTTTTTAATTTTAGTGGAAAGGCTATGTTATCAAAAATATTCATATGTGGATAAAGAGAATAATTTTGAAAAACCATTCCTATGTTACGTTTTTCTGGTACTAAATCGTTTATTACAGTATCATCAAAATAAATTGAACCATTACAAGGCTTATGTATACCTGAAATTGTAAAGATAGTTGTGCTTTTGCCACATCCACTTGGACCAAGAAGACTTATAAGCTCACCAGATTTAACATGTAAATTAAGGTTATTAACTGCTGTAAAATCTTTAAATTTTACAGAAAGATTTTCTATTTTTAAATCCATATAATCACCTTTCTAAATTTTAGATTCAAATAACTTAAAAATTTTATCTATATTCATGCTATCTAATCCAAGAATAGGAATCTTAATATTTTTAGTTTCAAAAATTGAAATTAATTCTTCAATAAATACTCCAGCCTCATCTACAACAGTTAATGAAGATAACATATTTGATAAATTTTCATTAGAAGATAATTCACCATACCATTTACCAGAACAAGTTTTATCAACACCGCAACTAGGACTTCCATTTATACCGATTACACCTAAAATTGAAAAATCATTTTTTATATAATCTTCTATTTGGTCAACATAATTCTCTAATAAAGTTTTGCAAGTTTTTCTAAAATGGGGAGTATCAAATTGCTCTTTAACATGTCCCCATCTATTACAGCCATAGCAAGTTAGCTCAGGGCAGGGAAGTTGAATTATTCCTATATTATTATTTATAAATAAATTAATTAGATCTTTTTTTCTTTGTTCAAAATCTTCTTTAACAATTCCAAAATTATAAACTTTGGAATTACTATTAATTAGACAATGACAAATTATTATAATTTTCTTGTTTTTATTCAAATTTTTCATAAAATCTCCTAAAATTTTTAAAATATATGCACTTATAGTATAATGTATATACAAAAAATTACAAATATACAAAACAAATAAATAAGCTATATTTTATTTGAATTTCCTATAAGTTATAAAAATAAAACTAATTTTGAAGTATTTAAAAAGTTTAAAGTAATATGAAAAATAGAATTTAAAATTCTACAAGTATAATATTAGAATAAAAACTTATTAAAATAGAAAAAGCTATAAAATAGAATTTAAATTTCTATTTTATAGCTTTTTCTATTTTAAATTTTAGTAAGTAATGCAGTGCACCACTCATTTGTTTGACAACTAGAAATTAAAGTGTATCCGTAATCTTTAATCTTATCGATAACTAAATCAAATGTCCACTCAACTAATCCAGATACTAAAAGGGTACCACTTTTTTTAAGATGATTATCTATAAAATTCATAAACATTTGTGTTTCTTCTCCACCAATATTTATAATAATATAATCAAATTTATCTTTAAATGTTATTTCATTTTCTAATATATTACCAACATAAACATCTATATTATCAAGTTCATTTAATGATGCATTTAGCTGGATTTCTTCGTTAACATCTCGTATATCAACAGCAATTACAGTTTCAGCTTTTTTTATTGCAGTAGCAATTGAAAGGATGCCAGAACCAGTACCAATATCTAATACAGATTTATTTTTAAAATCTTCATCTAAAATATATCTTAAACAATCTTGAGTCGTTTCATGTAAACCAGTTCCAAATGCACCTTGAGGAATAAAATTAATTTTATTTTTTCCTTCAACTTCATATTCAGGTGAACATAAAACCCAACCATTATTTAAATCTATAGGTTCTAAAGTTTCATTTAATTCTACATTATTTATGGATTCTATTTTAATTTCATTAACATTAAGGGTATTCATTATAACTTTTTTTTGGTTTTGAGCTTCTTCTATATCATCACTTTCTACAACTATATTAAAATCAACAAATTCATCTTCATTTTCGTAATAACCATATCCATAATCTGTTTTAGTTATAGTTATAGGACTTTCATAAAATACATTATATATATCATGAATATAAAGTTTTTCTGTGGCTTCATCAGCTTTAGAGAGTGGAAATTTAAAAGTAAGTTTAAACATATTATATATTTCCTCCTTGTATACCTAATGCATAGATATATAATACCTTTAATTATATATTCTAATTTTAGTATTAACTAAAAAGAAAAAAATAAGAACAATATTAGAAATATAATTAATAATTATTAAAGTAGTAAATAAATTCATCTAATATAAAACATACAATAGGTATAAAATAAATTAATAAAAATTATTTTAAAAAATTATTTTAGTATTATTATAGATAAGTTTATATTAGTTTTCAATAAAAATAGAGATATATTTAATTATATTGTAAAAAATGTATCATTTATTCAATAGAAAATTAAAAAAATTAGATAGATTAAGTAATTTTTAGTAGATAGAAATTATTTAAAGATTAAAAAGTAATATAGTCTTAGATTATTAGGTATGAAATTTTATTTATTAATAAAATTATGATAAAGTTAAGTTGAGAGTTATTATAAGGAGGGGATAATATGTCTTCAAATTGCGATACATGTCCAAGTAAAGGCAAGTGTACTTCTGACAAGGGAAGTTGTTCTATAGAAAATAATGTTAATAATAAAGTTAAAAAAGTTATTGCTGTTATGAGTGGAAAAGGTGGCGTAGGTAAATCTACAATGTCTACTATGATAGCAAAAACATTAAGAAAAAAAGGTTATTCTGTAGGTGTATTAGATGCAGATATTACTGGCCCAAGTATTCCAAGACTTTTAAATATAAAAGAAACAGAAGTTTTTGGATCAGAACAAGGTATATTGCCAGTAGCATCAAAAGAAGATATAAAAGTTATGTCTATTAACTTTTTGATAAATGACGAGGAGTCTCCAGTAATTTTAAGAGGTCCAGCAGTCTCAGCTACAGTTAAACAATTTTGGACAGATGTTTATTGGGGCGAGTTAGATTATCTTATAATAGATATGCCTCCGGGAACTGGTGATGTACCATTAACTGTTATGCAATCTATTCCAATAAATGGAGTGGTAGTTGTTACAACACCTCAGGATATGGTTTCTATGATAGTAGCAAAATCAATAAATATGGCACGTAAAATGAATGTTGAAGTTTTAGGTGTAATACAAAATATGAGTTATTTAGTTTGTCCAGATTGTAATACTAAAATAAAAATCTTTAAAGATGAAGATTTTAAAGAGTACATAGATAGAATGCATACTAAGTTATTAGGTGAAATGCCTATGACTTTAGATTTAGCTAAAATATCTGATGGTGAAGTAACACAATACGGTGATAAAGTGGAAGAAACTTTAAATGAAATAACAGATGAAATAGAAAAGTTTTGCAAATAAAAATAAGAGAACAAATTTTGAAAATTTGTTCTCTTATTTTCTATTTATTAGAATCCATAATTTTTTTTATTGGACCTTTTTCTGTTAGTAAATCGGTTATATCATTATATGGAATAAATATAAAATCAACGGATAAATAATCTGGAGTAGAATCATTAGTCTCATTTCTGTTATATAAAACTAAGGAATTAGGTGTTAGGAAAAATTCTTGATTTTCTGTTATACCTTTAAATAATTTAGCTTTTTCAGGATTTTGTTTTTGGAGAAAAGCAATAGATAAACTATTTAGTTTTTCAATATAGTTTGATTTAAGATTAAATAAATCCTTTAATCCAACTAAATTACCAGTTTCATAATTAACAGTTAAAGAAGCATAAGATATGCTTTCTTCATTATTAAATCCATAAGAGTAAAGATAAAATATAAAACTTGCTATATTTTCTACTTGAAGTGATAATGAATATGATCCATAAATATCCATATACACAACTTTCTTTTCTACAAAAAGTTCTCGTCTTATAAGTGACATATATTTATCAACTATAAGATTGTTTATAGAATCTTCAGCTGATTTACTTGATAATCCTTTAAAGAAAGGATATATTATTGAAAAAGAATTTGGTGCTATTTTTTTATCATAAATAAAATCAGAAATTTGATTTATACTTTCAACATAGGTCATATTAGTTTTAGCATTGTTTTTAGTTTCTCTATGAAAGCATTCAAAGTAAGCAATTCTATTTAAATCTATACCAAAGTAAACCCAACGACCATTTTTCCAACGGTATCCAGAGGCAGTTTTTTTATCAATTCTGGTTAGCCAAGCCCAAAATGAATTTCCATTATAAAGCCATAAATATACATATTCATATAAGCACGGTCTTAATGAGTTAGAAGACACTGTTTTATTTTGTTTTTCATTAAGATTTGCTTTTTTAGGTGTAAAATTAGGTGGAGAACCTACTGGTTGGTCATAGTTTTTTTTGTTAGATTCTCTAGAAAAATCATAGCAATCTAAATCAAGTGGTTTTAAAACTAATTCATCTTTTAATGAATTATCAGTATATATGTTTTCTTCAGATGAACGTCCAAAACATTCAAAGTAATCTATTCTATTTAGACCAATTCCAAAATAAACCCATCTTCGTCCATTCCATCTAAAACCAAAAGCCGAGTTTCTATCAACACCTATTAACCAAGCCCAAAAACCATTTCCGTTACGTGGCCAAATATAAACAAATTGAAAAGTACAAGGTCTTATAGAGTTTGGAGATACTGCTTTAGTTTGTGGCCCACTTTTAAAATTAGATTTTTGTGGGGTAAAATTAGGTGGTGGTGTAGATGGTTGACCACTGTTTTGACTAGGATTATTTATAGGTGGTTGATTAGGGTTAAAGTCTGGAAAATTTATAGGTGGTCTTGGAATTTGTCTATTTGCTATAAAAAAATCAGAATTAGCTTCTTCTAAATTTAGTCCATCATCTAAATCTTTAAATTTATTTTCATACGGATATCTAACATACATTAATTAAACACTCCTAGATATATTAATACATTAATATAATATGAAGTATTTTTTATTATGATACATAAAAAATATATTATAAGTAAAATTTACTAGTTTCTTATTTGAAAAAATGAGCAAACTAATCATATAAAATAAATTTTAGGAGGAATAAAAATGAAAAAGATGAGAAGAAGTAGAAAAAGTAGAATGAATAATATGCCTAATATGAAGAAAATGAAAAAATTAACTGCTAAAACTAAAAGGGAAATAAAAAAATTCTCTATGGAGATGGGAAAAGATATGTCTATAATGATAAAAAACATAAAAAAATCAATGAAATAAAATTTAATAGTAGATTACTAAGAAAAGTAAATATTTTATAAGGGTACCTATAAAATAGTGATGATAGATTAATTTCTTATTATCACTATTTTTCTTTTAGATTATTTAGTTGTTGTATGAAAGCTTTAATAATTACCTTAAGTTAAATTATTTTTATATACGTAGTAGTTTTTGAATTCCTAAATTAATAATATAAAAATCACCAATAAAAATTACATGTTTTATTGGTGATTTTAAATTATGTATTATTTATAAGAAGATGGTTAGTTAAACTAATTAACTAGTTAATTACAAAAATTAATGTTTTGTTTAAATGTCATATTCCATGATTTAATATCATCACTATCTAAATTTTCATTAAATAATGAAATTGCTGTTAGTTGCGAATTATCGTATGTTTTATAATAGAGTATTCCTTTATCTAAATTGAAACAAGAAGTATATTGAGTATAGTCAATTTTATTGTATTCTGTGATAACATTACCTTTAGGTATAGTTACTGCCTCAAGTATATGAAAAATATTTGTTACGCCTTCTATTTCATTTTTACAATCAATACTTGCATATTTTGCAAATACTGTTTTAACAAATCTAGATGGTGATGTAAAATCTCCAGGCAATCCCAGTGTACCAGAACCTTGAGAAAGTGGCTTAAATGTAATATTTCCTAAGGTAACTTCTTTCTTTTTTAATGGATTAATACCAACATAATTTCTTAAATTAGTCATATGCCAGTTAAATTCAGGACTATTTGTCATAACTCCAATAGGATTTTCTTTAATTTCTAAACCATTTTTTGTCGGTTCGATAACTATACAATCTCCACTTTTATCACTGACAATCCAATGAAGTGGTGGTAATAATTGCATTTCATCTAAAGCTCTATTCATCAAGTGTATTTTTTCAATTTCTTTTATAGCATTCTGTACAGATTCACATTTACTCAATAAGTATGGAACTACTTCATAAGGTGCAATGTTTAATAAAGAATTTGATTCTTTGTCAGAATAGGTTGCATATCCAGGAAAATATAGAGATGCACATGAAAAACCTTTTTCATTGGTACCATCTGCAAAAGCACAATAATTTTCGTTGAATTTTTGACCTACTCCTAAAAAAGCAAAATTAACTTCTATGGATTGTTTATCATGGTATAATTTCCAATTATATTTTCTAGGATACATAATTGCAGTGGGATTTAATATAAGTGAAAAATCCATAGTTCTTGCTAAAAAATGATTTCCATCTTGTGTTTCTAAGGTTACACTTGTACACATAATTGTATTCCTCCTGCTTTTTATTCACTGTAACATATTATTAAATGTAGTATACCTTCCGATTAAATGTATTATACGCTGTTTTATTTTGATTTTGTACATATATAGGGTTCCAAGTTAAATTTTAAAGTTATTCATTTATGAAATGAGAAAACTCAAATTAATATTTTATCAATAACTAACAGATTATTTTAGTTAAGAGTTAATAGTGAATAGTTGTGGAATTATTAATGTATTTTTAACTTTAAGAAACTGATGCTGATTTTCATCAATAATTTTTAATTTTTAACTAACTATAGTTGTACTTATTTTTCTCAACTGATAACAAAAATTTGATTTATAAATAAATTTAAAATGAAACTAAATAAAAGCACAATCCCATATATATTGATTGTACTTTTACTTAGTTGATATTTAACTATAATTTTAAAAATTATAAGAATAATTGCTATTATGACATGTTTTTATTTACATTAAAACTAAATCATCTGTAAAAATAAAAATGATATAGTTGTAAAGATGAGTTAAATATTTTTCTAATAAGACACAATATTTTTCACATAAACTTTCATAATTATTATTATTTAAAACTTCTATTAAATAATTTCTTAATCTAGTAGTTATTGATACTGATACACCACAGTAACTTCCTTCTAAAGAATAGGTTTTAATAAAAGGTTTAAAAGATGATGGATATAAAGTTTTTATATAATCAATATCTTGTTCTAATTTAATTAGTATAGGGGAGTCGATAAATTTAGATTTAAATCTAGTTGAAATCTCCTTATTAATTAGAAAAAGAGCTGATATAGAATCAGTAAGTGTTGAGATAATTTTAAATTTATTATTTGAAGGGATTTTTAGATTTTTTTCTAGAATATCACATAAAAAATTTATTGCATTATTTAATTGAGACGCATGACATTCAATATTTATAAATAAATTAGATTTTGTCATAATATACACCACCTATTTGAAAAATACCTATTAGACATGAATGTGGGTATCATTAATAAAACTAAAATTATTAAGTATATAATTTATTTAAAATACAGTGTAATAAAAAATATATTTAACTAATATAGATTTATATTTTAATAATATGAAATAAGATACCTATTTTTATATGTCTTAATACAGGTTTAAATAAAATTTATCTTCCTTTAATGTAAAACCATTTTTTTTATAAAATTCTAAATTAGATTTTTTGGTATTACAACCATAAATAACTTTAGTTTTAAAATTATCTTTAAGTTTAATATTATTATTAGTATTTTTAAATAAATTATTAAACTCAGGAATAAGTTTATCTATAAGATATATAAGAGCTTTATTGCCAAACTCTGAATTAGAATTATTGCCTAAATAAAAATTTTTTACCTCTAAGGAAGATGGTATGATTTCATTATACTTCAAATTAAGCTCCATGTAACCGCCTTTTTTCGACAAATCTTCATATTTTCCAAAAAAACCATAGATTTTGAAATTATAGTTTCCTGTTATAAAGTAATTCTTATCAATAGGACATATAAATGCCATAGGATAACCCTTTTTGTCCTTAGAAAACTGAAAAAAAGGACTAGTTAGTATAGTAGTATCCACATTAGCTTCTTTTGTAAATTTTTTTAAATCTTTAATTATATTAATATATTTATTAAAAATTATACAATTTTTATCAATGCATTGTATAAGTTTATTGCTAATAAATAACTGTTCTATAATTTTATCATCTGATGGATAATTAATATTTGCCATATGAATATCTTCTAATAAACTATCATCAATTGATTTATCTAAACATAAAGATGTTAAGTCATTAGAAAATACCTCATCTAAATTATTAGAATTAAGACATATATATTTTAATCTATTTAATTTAGTTATAGACTCATATTTAGTTTTTTCAAGAATTTTATTGTGACTTCGTAATAAAGAAAGAATTTGTTCATTATTATTTTTGTATAAAATAGATAAGAAAACATCTTTAAAAGAATATTTCATTATAACAGCTCCTTTCCTAATTTTTTCAGTTTAAAATATATAAATAAATTTATTTTTATAACCTTGTTAATAAATTAAAGTACAAAAGAATTAAAAAAAAATTTTACGGCATAATATAAATAGTATTAAATTTATAATAAATTTTAGGAATACACAAAATATATCAATAAATTATATGTCTTTCATATTAAAAATAGTACTAAGAAATATATTGTTAAAATAAATGATAATTATTTTCAATTAAACTGTTGACAAGTAAAAAAAGTAGAGATATAATAAAGTCAAGTTAGTAATGAAAATCATTATCAATTAGAAATGGTGAGGAGAGAGTTTTATGAAAGACATATTAATAGTATATTGGAGTGGTACAGGTAACACAGAAAAAATGGCAAATTTAATTGGTCAAGGTGTTATGGAAAGTGGAGCTAAGGTTTTAATAAAAAATGTTAGTGAGGCAACTACAGAGGATATAGAAAAATTTGATACTATAGCATTAGGATGTCCATCTATGGGAAATGAAGTTTTAGAAGAATGTGAAATGGAACCTTTTATAGAATCTATAAGTGATAAAGTAGGCGGTAAAAAAGTAGCTCTATTTGGTTCTTTTGGATGGGGCGATGGCCAATGGATGAGAGATTGGTCAGAAAGAATGGAAAGTTATGGTGCTAATTTAATAGATGAAGGTTTAATTATAAATTCTGAACCAGATTCAAAAGGACAGGAAGAATGTATTGAATTAGGAAAAAAATTAGTATAGATGTGATATTAAAACTGTAAAAATATTTTATGGTTTTTAAATATAAAAAATAAATGAAACTATTTTTATTATGACATTAAAGGAGCGATTACTATTGGATATAGCTATTAAAGATTTTAGAAATAAAATTAAAGAATTTGATGATGTAGAATATATGGTTAATGTTATAGTATTTAATGCAGCACCTACAATAAAAGAATTAAAGGCAGGAACTACAGTTACCCTTTGTAATCATGATAAAAATATGAAAAATAATTGGAAAGTGTATAAAGAAGAATTACTTGAAAGATTAAAACTTAAAGCTTTCGAATTAAAAGAAACAGAAGATGCAGTAGTAGTACTTTTTTATAAAGAAGAATTACTAAAGAATAAACTAGGAAATGAACCAGTAAAAACTTATTTAAAAAAATTTGGTTATAAGCCAGAGATGACCCTATATGAAAAATTAACCTTATTAAAAAAAAGATATGAAAAAAATGCTTGTCCGCATGAACTGGGGTTATTCTTAGGATTTCCTCTAGATGATGTAAAAATATTCATAGAAAGTCCACACAGTGAATGTTTAATATGCGGATATTGGAAAGTGTATAAAGATGAACATTATGCTATGAAAACTTTTGAAAATTTTGATGCGGCAAAGCTTGAAATAATAAATAAAGTTTGTAGCGGTTTATCTTTAACAGAAATATTAGATGAAATAGCTTAAAATATAGATTTTAAGAATATTTTGCTAATATTATAAATTTAAAACTCAAAATGAGTCAATAACATCCAAATCCTTCTTATAATAATATATAATATTTTTAAAGTGCAGTTTTAAATTGATACCCATAGCAAAATAGCTATGGGTATCTTTTTTAGTATACTGTGGTTTATGATATAATAATGAATTAATGCATAATCAAATAAATAAAATATTAATATTAGGGTAGGTTTTTTATGAAGATAGATGAATTGGATATAGAGATAATATATAGAGAAAGAAAGAGTATATGTATAAGAATACAAGAGGATAATAAAATTAAAATTTTAGTACCAAATGGTATTTCAGATAAAATAATTTATGAAGTAGTAGAAAAAAAATTAAGTTGGATAGAAAATAAAATTGAAAGAAATAACCAACGTATGTTGAATAGGAAGGTAAGGTATGGAATTGATGGAGAAGAGTATCTTTATTTAGGAGAATTATATACGTTGAAAATAATATTAGATAAAAGAGGAAAAAATAACATAAGAATAGAAGAAAAAGAAATAATCTTAAATTGTAAAGATTTAAATAAGACAAAGCATATGATAGAAAAATTTTATAGAAAATTAGCTTTGGAGTTAATAGAAGAAAGAGTTAAAATCCATTCGGAAAAGTTAAAATTAAATTACAAATCAGTAAAAGTAAGAACTCAAAAGAGAAGATGGGCAAGCTGTACATATAATAATGATTTAATATTTAATTGGAAATGTATAATGGCACCGTTAGATGTCATTGATTATATAGTTATACATGAACTATGTCATACTGTTCACAAAAATCATTCTTCCGAATATTGGGATTATGTAAGGAAAATTATGCCGAATTATAAAGAAAAAGAATTATGGCTTAAAGATAATGGATATAATTTAGAATTGTTTTAGATTATAAAAGAGGATTATTATTAACTAACTTAAATTTGTTACGTATATAAAAGTATAGAGGAATAAATTCAAGTTAGTTTGTTAAAATTTAAAACTCTATATAAATTATAAAATAAGTTAAAGTACCTAAAGTTATGAGTGAGGAGGATATTGTTGAAGCAGAATAGAAAGAAGAAAAAAAGAAATTTTTCTATAATCACTTGTGCTTTATCTATAATGATTTTATCAATTTCTTTGTACACCTATATTAGATTTAGTAGCCAGGTATCGGCATATGAAACTCATATAAAAAACATAAAGATAAACTCTAATATAGGAGATGATTATTTAACTAATTTTGAAAAAGAGCAGATAGAAAAAGAAAAGCAAAAGGAAGAGGAAAAAATAAAGAAAGAAGAAGAACGAAAGGAAAAGCTAGAAGAACAAAAAAAAGTATTAAAAGAACTTGAAGAAAAGAAAAGAGATAAGAAAAAAAGGAAATGGAAAAAAAACTTAGTAATGATAAAGAAAAAAGTTCTAATTTAAAGAGTAATATTATGAATGTGGAGATTATAAAACAACTTCCAGAATTAAAAAATGGTTGTGAAGTAACATCAGTAGCTATGATGTTAAATCATTTTGGTATAAAAGTTGATAAGATGACATTAGCAGAAAAGGTGAAAAAAGATAACACTAAAATAGAGTATGATGAAAATGGAAAAATAATCAAATGGGGAAATCCAGATATAGGCTTTGTAGGGGATATAACAGGGGTTTCTTCAGGATATTCTATAAATCCAATACCTTTACTGGAATTAGTAAATCAGTATGTTAAAGGTGTTAATTTAACAAACTTAGATTATTCTTATATTGAAAAATCCTTATCAGAAAATAGACCAGTTGTAGTGTGGGTTACAAGTGATTTTACAAGTCCGCAGATTAATGCATCATGGAAAAATAACGGAGAAACGGTAACGGCATATTTTAATCAGCATGCAGTATTGTTAACAGGATATGATGATGAATATTTATACTATAATGATCCACTTACAGGAAAAATAAATGACAAAATAGAAAAAAATATATTTTTGAAAATTTGGACAAATACAGGTAGAAAAGCTATAACTTGTGAATTGAAAAATTCAAAATAAAAATAACGTCAATATTTATTGCGTTATTTTTATTTTAAAAAAAGTTAATATATAAATTAAAATATAAAATTTATAATGAATTTATTTTTTTAGGGGGAGTTAAAATGTTAAATAAAAAGGAATTAAGGAAGGAAATTTTGAAATTAAGAGATGGCATAAGTAAAGAAACTAAGAAGATTTATGATAATGAAATATTTGAAAAATTTATAACACATAAAAAATTTAAAGAGTGTAAAAATATATTTATATTTGTAAGCTATAAAAGCGAAGTTGATACTCATGAAATTATAAAGTATTGCTTTGATAATAATAAAAAAGTTTTCATTCCAAAAGTGAAAAATGCAGATGGTGATATGGGAGCCTTCAAAATAAATTCATTTTCACAATTAAAAGTAGGGTATAAAGGAATATTAGAGTGTGATGATACCGCTGAAGAGGTAGATAAAAATGATATAGAATTAGTTGTAATGCCTGGTGCAGTTTTTGATTTGAATGGTGGAAGAATTGGATATGGTGGAGGATTTTATGATAAATTTTTAAATGACTTAAGTGAAGATAAATTTAAAATAGCTCTTGCATATGATTTTCAAATTTTAAATGAAATACCAAATGAGGAACATGATATAAAACCTAATGTAATATTAACAAATAAAAGAATATTAAAAATAGTTTAGTATAACTAAAAAAATACAAGCTAAATATTATATATAATGTTTTAAATTATAATTTTGTGTTAATTAGTAAAATATAATCAAGTTAAAAAAGTTAGAAAAAAGTAAATATACCTAAGATTGAGTGAGAAAAATGACGAAAAATGAATTCTAATGCTAATATATCTTGTATAAAATACCTGAATTTCACTTGTATTTATTTTGTTTTTTTGATTAAATAAGTTTGTAAAGAATATCAGATTAGCGAACAAAATTTTAATGGAAAATTTATTATATTTGGATAAATCAAAAATTTAAAAATATAATAAATTTTCAAAAAATAAAATCTACATAATGTAGGGGGAAAAAATATGAATTATAATGAAATAACAGAATTATTAAAAATTGAAGTTGTACCAGCTTTAGGATGTACAGAACCTATAGCAATAGCTATTGCAACAGCAAAAGCAGCAAGTTGTTTAAAAAAGGATGTAGAAAAAATAGAATTATATTTAAGTACAAATATAATTAAAAACGCAATGTCAGTTGGAATTCCAGGAACAGGGGCAAATGGAATAGATATTGCAGCAGCTTTAGGGGCAGTTGCTGGCAATGCAGATTTAAAATTAGAGGTTTTAAGAGATTGTACACAAGAAGATGTATCAAAAGCAAAACAAATGGTTCAAGATGGTAAGGTTTCTGTAAAAAAAGCAGATAGAACAGAAAAACTATACATTGAAGCAATTTGTACAAGTGGAGAAGAAACAGCTAAGGTTGTTATAAAATATAAACATACAAACATAACTTTAATACAAGTTAATGGAGAAATAGTTTATTCAAATGAAGAAACACTAGAAGCTCCAAAAGAAGATGGAAAAGAAGACAAGAAAAAATTAACTTTTTCAGTAGCTAAAATTTATGAGTATGCTACAACAGTTCCATTTGAAGATATAAAATTCTTACTAGATGGAGCAGCTATGAATAGTAAAGTTGCAGAAGAAGGACTAAAGCATGAATATGGTCTTAAAATAGGAAAGACTTTAATGGGTCAAATTGAAGAAGGAATATTAAGTGATGATATAATGTCATTTACAATGGCATTCACAGCAGCAGGATCAGATGCTAGAATGTCTGGATGTCCATTACCAGTTATGAGTAGTGCAGGAAGTGGAAATCAAGGATTAACAGCAATATTACCAGTAGTAGCTGTTAGTAAAAAAATAAATGCTAGTGATGAAACTTTAGCAAGAGGATTAGCTATAAGTCACTTAATAACTTATTACATAAAAAGTCATTTAGGAAGACTTTCAGCACTTTGTGGATGTGGTGTAGCAGCTTCAATTGGAGCTAGTGCAGCTATGACATATATGATGGGTGGAAAATTAGAAAACGTATGTTATACAATTAAAAATATGATAGGTGATGTATCTGGAATGATTTGTGATGGAGCAAAACCAGGTTGTGCATTAAAATTATCAACAGCAGTTGGTTCTTCAGTAAAATCAGCTATACTTGCTACACATGGTATCGAGATTTCTGATAAAGATGGAATAGTAAGTAAAGAGGCAGATCAATCAATAAGAAACTTAGCTACATTAGCTAATAGTGGAATGACAAATTGTGATAACGTAATTTTAGATATAATGATTTGTAAATAATAAAAAGGGCTTAATGCCCTTTTTTATTTATAATCAATTGTATATCGATAAGTTAATATTTATGCTTGTTTCTTATATTAATGGTTTAGTTTCTTCAAGCATTCTACCTAATGCTACAGAATATATTTTAGTAGCTTTTAATAATTTTTCAAGTGATATAAATTCATTAGCCACATGACAACATTCATCTTCATCATAGAAAACTGGTCCCCATGCAACAGTGTTAGGCATAGCCTTTGCATAAGAAGTTCCATGTCCAAGTGTAAAATCATTTTTTAGACCACTTAATTCATTATAAGTGTTTTCCATTATTTGAAGGAAAGGTTTTTCTTTGCTAACAAATATAGGAGCTAAGAAATCTAATACTTCAAATGTAGATTTAGTATCATTTGATATTTTAGTAAAGACTTCTTTTAATCCTTCAAGTGTTGTACCATATACAGGTCTCATATTTAAAATAACTGTACACTGAGAATCATCTTCTTTAACTACCGTTGGAGATATTACATTTCTATGCATATATTCTCCATCTAAATACTCGCTTTCGCTATAAACTCCTAAGCCTTTTCCAAAATAATCATAGCAATTTTCAGCTATAAATTTAATTGCATTTCCTTGAGAATTAGACACAATACTTAATGTATTAAGGAATTTACCTAACATAACTATAGGATTTACACTTAAATGTGGAAATGCAGAGTGACCTGAAACACCTTCAGCAACAACTTTTATAACCGATCCATCCTCAGAAAATGTTATTTTAGCATCTTTATTTAAAGCTAAATATTTATTTAATGAGTCTTTAAAATTATTTAAATCACCTTTTAACATTGCAGTGGCCATTCCTGGAACAGAGTTAGTAGCATTACCACTTTGAAGTTTTATAATTTCAAATTCCCCAGTACAACCAGTGGAAGATGTGAATTTAAATGCTACATCAGCATATCCTTTTTCTTTATTACAAATAGGAAATTGTCCATCAGGGGTAAATCCGTAATCTGGTAAAGGATACTTTTCTACATATTCATTCATATCAATCCACTCAACTTCTTCTTGAGTACCTATTATAAGTTGAACTTTCTTGTTAATAGGTAAGTTAAGTTTTCTTATAGCATCCATAGCATATAATGAAGAAACTATACAACCTTTATCGTCTAAAACTCCTCGACCATATAAAACTCCGTCTTTTTCAATCATTTCAAATGGATTACTATTCCATTTGTCTAAATCATCAGCAGGAACTACATCTATATGAGTTAATATTCCTATAGTTTCAGTTCCTTCACCCATTTCAACAATACCGATTGAATCATCTAAAACTGTATATGCTTTAAAACCCATTTTCTCAGCCTTACATATAATTGTTTTTAAACATTCTTTAACTTTTGGTAAATTTTCAGAAACACTAGGTATAGCAACTAGGTCTCTTATATCATTAATTATATTTTCTTTATTATCTTGTAAAAATTTATTTATGTTTTGTATTTCAATATTATTCATAAGCGCCTCCCAAATATATTTATTTTTCTCAATTTGTATATGATAAATTTTATCACTATTTTAAATTTACTACAATAAACAGGCAATTCTGCAAAGTGCTATTACAATAGAATATTTAAAAGAACCTCTTAAAAAGATGATTTATCTACTGTATACTTTAAAATGAAACAAAAACTTAAACTAAATTTAAAAAAGTTTAGAAAAAGTTAATTAAATTTAAATGTTATTAACTATTTTGATAAAATTATAATATTATATTGTAATTTAATGTAGAAAAAAGCAACACTGCTAAGTGTTGCTTTAATAGTTACTTTTCTTTATTTTCTACTTCTACAGTAATTCTTTCAATAAATGACTTTAATGCTATAGCACCTTCATCACCATTTTTTCTACTTCTGATGGCCACCTCTTTATTTTCAGCTTCTTTTTCACCTACAACTAGAATATATGGAACTCTTTCATTACGAGCTTCTCTAATTTTATATCCTATTTTTTCAGCTCTATAATCAGTTTCAACTCTTAATCCATTTTTTTCAAGTTCTTTAGTAACTTCTTCAGCATAATCGTGATATTTCTCTGATATAGGAAGAACTTTAACTTGAATTGGTGCAAGCCAAGTTGGGAATGCTCCAGCATATTTTTCTATAAGCATAGCTAATGTTCTTTCATAACATCCAATAGAAGTTCTGTGAATAATGTAAGGATGTTTTTCTTTACCATCTTTATCTATATAAGTCATTCCAAATCTTTCAGCTAATGAGAAATCAATTTGGACAGTTATTATAGTATCTTCTTTTCCATGAACATTTTTTATTTGAAGGTCTAGTTTAGGACCATAGAATGCTGCTTCACCCTCAGCTTCAGTATAATCTAATTGAAGATTATCAAGGATTTGTCTCATCTTATCTTGAGTTTCTTCCCATTCTTTTGGTTTATCTATATATTTAGCTTTGTTGTTTGGATCCCATTTAGAGAATCTATAAGTTATATCTTCTCTAATTCCTAAAGTATCTAACATATAGTTAATTAAATCAACAACTCCTCTGAATTCATCTTCTAATTGGTCAGGTCTTACAGCTAAATGTCCTTCAGAAATTGTGAATTGTCTTACACGGATAAGACCATGCATTTCTCCAGATGACTCATTTCTAAATAAAGTAGAAGTTTCGTTGTATCTTAAAGGTAAGTCTCTATAACTTCTCTTTTTAGCTTTATAAGCCATGAATTGGAATGGGCAAGTCATAGGACGAAGAGCAAATACTTCATCATCTTTTTCTTCATCACCTAAAACAAACATACCATCTTTGTAATGATCCCAATGTCCAGAAATTTTATATAAATCACTTTTCGCCATTAAAGGAGTTTTTGTTAATAAATAACCTCTTTTTTGTTCTTCATCTTCAACAAATCTTTGAAGTAATTGTACAACTCTAGATCCTTTTGGTAATAAAATAGGAAGACCTTGGCCAACCGGTTCAGAAGTTGTAAATAGTTCTAATTCTCTACCAAGTTTATTGTGATCTCTTTTTTTAGCCTCTTCAAGTGCTTCAATGTGCGCATCTAAGTCTGATTTTTTAGTAAATGCAGTTCCGTATATACGAGAAAGCATTTTATTTTTTTCATCACCTCTCCAGTAAGCTCCTGCAATTTTAGTAAGTTTAAATGCTTTAACTGGCTTTGTTGATAGAAGGTGTGGTCCTGCACATAAATCAACAAAATCACCTTGTTTGTAGAATGATATAACCTCGTTTTCAGGAAGGTCTTTAATTAATTCTACTTTATAAATTTCTCCAGATTCCTCCATTAGCTTTATAGCTTCATCTCTTGGAAGTTCAAATCTTTCAATTTGTAAGTTTTCTTTAACGATTTTTTTCATTTCAGCTTCAATTTTTTCTAAATCTTCAAAAGTAAATGGTTTTTCCACATCAAAATCATAATAGAAACCATTATCTATAGAAGGTCCTATTGCAAGTTTTGCAGAAGGATTTAATTTCTTTACAGCTTGAGCTAATATATGAGAAGCTGTATGTCTAAATGCATCCTTACCTTCTTGAGAATCGAAAGTTAATATATTAAGTTCACAATCTTTATCAACTATATGACGTAAATCAACTACTTCGCCATTAACAGTTGCTGCACAAGCAACCCTTGCTAATCCTTCTGAAATATTTTTAGCTATATCTAAAACAGATAATTCATTTTCAAATTCTTTTATAGATCCATCTTTTAAACTAATTTTTATCATACTAAAACTCCTCCTAATTCAATTAATGATACAAAATAATGATTTATTTTGTTAAGTAGTAAAATGATTTTTTATTTTGATATTATGTAAAAATAAACTTAAAATTTATTTGTAGTTTATTAATTTAAAATAAAAAAACTCATCCCTTTCTTAAAAAAGAAAGGGACGAGTATAAACCCGTGGTTCCACCCAATTTGCCTATAAAAATAGACCACTTTAGTACTAGACTTGTAACGGAGTCTACCGGACTTTATTAGAGTCACTCAGAGGTGGTTTTCAACTAAATTCCATTTAAGAATACTTTCAGCTAATGTACCCTTTCTCTGAAAATGTATCGATAGTCTACTGTCCTCGTCATAGTATTAAACTTTTTAATATTATAACATTAAAAAATATTATGTCAATATTAATAAAGAAAAAATATGTTAGAAATATATAAACAATATAATATCATACTATTTATATATTATTATTATATATCCTAATAGGTTACTAAGTAAAGAGATTTAATAAGTATTTGTTTTATAAGTATAACCAGTAATGTATAAAAATATAATATATTGTAGGTGTACAGTAAAGTAGAAAAATATAAGAAGGGGGGATTTTTTATGGAAAAACATTTTAATTCAACTATTCCGGAAATAACCCATGAAATGTTAAATCCTGAATTTTGGATAAGGCATAGTGAAACATCTTCTAGAATAATAGGATGTTATGATAAAATTGAAAGTTTTAATAACAAAAGTATATCAACTAATCATATAAAAGATATATTTGACTTTAAGATTCAATATGCTAAAAATGAAGTAGTAGATTTAATTTTATCTATAAGTGGTCCTATAAAAAAAGAAATGTATAGAAATGGTTTAAAATTAAATGAAGAGGATATAAAAAAATTACAAACAAATTTAGCTATTGATAAAATACCATATAATCCAGTTGTTAAATATGGAATTATAACTTATAGAACCGTTGTAAAATCATATCCTACAGATGATAAATTTTTTGATAATAAAGAAGAGTATGTTATAGATAGGTTAATGGAGTCAGCAATAAATATATGTGAACCTGTTTTGGTGTTTCATGAAAGTTATGATAAAGAATGGTATTTTATTGAAAGTTATAATTGCAAAGGTTGGGTTAGAAAAAAATATTTAGCGATTGGAAATAAAAATGATATAGAAGAATATACAAAATCTGAAGATTTTTTAATTGTAACAGGTAGAAGAATTTATACAAATTATAATCCAATAGATAAAAGAACATCGTTAATTCCCATAGATATGGGTGTGAAATTAAGGCTTGTGGAAAGAAACTGTATACCAAATGAAGTTGATGATATGGATGTTCTAGCGAGTTATGTAATTTATTTACCTGTAAGAAATGAGAAAAACGGAAAATTAGAATTTGTAAAAACACTAATACCTATATGTGCTGATGTAAAAGTTGGATTTCTACATTACACTGAGGAAAATATAATAAAACAAAGTTTTAAATTTTTAGGTGAAAGATATGGTTGGGGAGGAGACTTTTTTTCAAGAGATTGCTCAAGTTTAGTATTAGATGTGTTAAAAACCATGGGGGTATATATACCGAGAAACACTTCTAATCAATCAGATGAGAATTTAGGTATTGTAAAAAAAATGAATGGTTTGAAAGTGTACCAGAAGAAAAACTTTTTGGATTGGCTACATCCAGGAAGTATACTATATATGAAAGGACATGTAATGATTTATTTAGGAAAATATAATGAAGAATATTATATTATCCATGACACTATAGGATTTTATTTATCTTGTATATGCAAAACAAAAACTGGAGATTTAAAATACATTAAAGCTAATGGTGTAACGTTAACTCCCATGAGTATAGCATATACAACTTCAGGACAAAATTATATTGATGCTTTAATAGCATCAAAGATTTTTATATAGAATAGCTCATAAAAAACTTTGATTTATAGAAAAATAAAAAAAATTTTGATATAATTCATATTAAAACAATAGGCTTAATTAGTAAAAATTTGAAAAACGTTAGGAGATAAAAATGAGAGAAAAAATACACTCTATAGATAAAAATATAATAGATTTTATTTATTATAAATTAAAAAATCCTGTTTTAGATAGAGTTATGCCTTTTATTACTCATCTAGGGGATGGTGGTTTAATTTGGATTATAATATCAGCACTATTAATATTTAAACCCCAATATAGAAATTTAGGTGTGCTGTGTTTAATGTCTTTAGCTTTAAGTGTTTTATTAACTGAAGGTATAATAAAAAATATAGTTGAGAGAGTTAGGCCTATAATTAGATACCCAAGAGAAAATCCTTTAGTTACAATACCTAAGTCATACTCTTTTCCGTCAGGACATACATCATCATCTTTTGCTATAGCAACTGTACTTTTTATAACATTCCCATATTTAAAGCTAGCATCACTTTTATTAGCTTTTATGATAGGGTTTTCAAGAATTTATCTATATGTACATTATCCAACAGATGTTTTTGTTGGAATGATAATTGGGGTTTTGAGTGCAGTTATAGTTCTTATAACTTATAAAAATATTTTAATATATTAATTTAAAGTCACTGGCTAAATAATAATCAGTGGCTTTTTATAATATAAAAATTTAAAATTCACTTTAAAATCAAAAGGTTAAACTTGGTAGAAACAAGTATAAATATAGTTAGTTAAGAATTATGAATTTAGGATGAAAGTGGAAATCACTTTCTGAAAATGATTTTAAAAAATCTATCAAAATAATTTACTTTGCAAATTTATAAAAAAATACGTTGAGAATTACTAGGAACGAAGTGAGTAGTAATAACCATAATTGTTAACTATTCACTCTTAACTAAAATAATCTGCTAGTTATTGAAAAAATACTAATTTGATAAATGAATAACTTTAAAACTTAACTTTGAACCATATATAAGAACAAATTTAAAAATAATAAATAATATATAATAAAAGGAATAATTTAAATATGTATTTATAAGATTAGTGAATAAATGATATTTTTTCTTATTTTGTAAGAAGTTTTAATATATACATTATAGAGTTAATAACATTATTAAAGCATGTTGGGAGGTGAAGATATGATAGATTTAGCTATGGATTATGAAAAATTTAATAATGCTATTTATAATAGAAAGTCTATAAGAATTTATGAAGATTTAAAATTAGATTATAATGATGAAAGATTTGTTTTATATTTAAAAAATTATATAAATAGTTTAAATTGTGGAGTAAAGGTAGAAGTAGTTTTTGAAAAAAACCAAAATAGAGATATTTGTAACGATATAATTGGTGCATATGGAAAAATCAAAAATTGTAATGGATATTTTATATTATTAGGAGATAAACATAAAAAATTTATAGAAGATTATGTAGGATATTTAGGTGAATATATAATTTTGAATTGTACCTCAAAAGGCTTAGGAACTTGCTGGATTAGTGGTAATTTTAAAAGAACTAGTGTAATTGAAAGATGTAGTTTAAAAAAGAGTGAAAATATATATTCAATAATTTTATTTGGATATGAAAATAAGAAAGAAAATACAAGTAAAAGAGAAAGAAATTCTCTAGAAACTTTAATAATAAATAAAAAATTAAGTGAAATAAAATCAAAACAAGTTCTTGATGCAATAAATGCAGCAAGATTAGCGCCATCATTATTAAATAGACAACCTTGGAGATTTGAGATATTAGAAAATGGTATAAAGATTAAAAGGGATAGAGATATTGTAAAATCTAAAAAACTTATAAAGGGAAAAAGAATAGATATAGGAACAGCTATTTTTCATATTATAGTTTCTTTAGGGTTTAATAAAATAGAACCTAAAATTATATTATCAGAATGTGAGGATATTATAGCAGTGATAAATTTTAAAATATAATAAATAAAATATATACAAGTTGCCGTATAAAATGGCAGCTTATTTTTTAGTTATAGCAGAATTTTAAAATTGTGTGAATCGTATAAAGTAATGCAATAAAAATGGCGAAATATAAAGTATTAAGAAGTTTAAAAAATAAGGGAGTAAGTAGATGTGAGAAATCAAAAGAAGTATATTAAAATAATTACTTTGCTTTTCATTATGCTTTTAACTAGGAGTTTAACATATTTAAATTTATATAACATATGTGGGGATTCTAATGTAACTTTAAAAACTTTTCACATAAAAACAATTAAATATGTATCTTATGGAATATTAATTTCTATAATATATTTATATTGTTGCCATGAAAATAAAATAATTAAAAAGAATACATATAAAAATAATAAGCTTTTAATAATACTTTCAACTGTAAGGTTTGCGTTATTTTCAATAATATATCTTATTTTAAGTAAATTTTATACAAAATATCTAAATCTAAATATATATGTTAGTACTATTATAATTTTTTTTATCATTTCAAGAAATGTTCATATAAGAAAAAAAAACAAATTGCTTTCTAAGGAGTTAGATTTAATTTATAAAAAAGACAATTTAACTAATATATATAATTTTAATGTTTTTGAAAAAATAATTTTTTCATGGAATAAGCCGTACACTATATTTTTTATAAATGTAAAAAAATTAAAAGATATAAATGATGTTTATGGACATGGAGTAGGAAATAAGATTTTAATACAGGTTGCTAATTCATTAAAAAAATTAAATACATATGAAAATGTAAAAAAAGCGTATTGTAGGTATAATAGTGATAAATTTTTATATGCTATTGATACAACAGAGAGTAATTATATAAAAAATGTATTAGATAAACTATGTTTGAATAAAAGTATTTGTTGTAATGATGAAAAAATTGAGTTGATTTTTGAATTAAATGTAGGATATGCAATAAATGAAGATGAAGATTTTGAGACTATTATAAATAATAGCGAATTGGCCATGTACTATGGTAAGGAAAATAAGTTAAATAATCCTGTAGAATATTCACAAGAATTGAAGGAAAAGTATTCTAATATTAAAGATTTAGAAAAAGACTTAGATGATGCTATAGAAAATGATGAAATTGCAGTTGTATTTCAGCCCAAAATTTGTGCTACAACAGAAAATGTTAAAGGATTTGAAGCTTTAGCTAGGTGGAATCATAGGGATAAAGGATTAATATTTCCTAATATATTTATAAAATTAGCTGAAGAAAGTGGTAAAATACACAAAGTAGATCTATGTATTTTGAAAAAAGCTTGTGAATTTGAAAAAAAATTAGAAGGATTAAATATATATAATACTTGTTCTGTAAATTTTTCAGTAAAAACGTTGCAAGAAGAGGACATTGTTAATATAGTAAATGATATCATAATAGAAACTGGTGTAAAAAAAGAAAAAATAATAATAGAAATATTAGAGAATATAGACTTGAATCATAATAAATTAGTATTAGATAATATTACTGAATTAAGAAAATTAGGGTTTAAAATTTCAATAGATGATTTTGGAACAGAATATTCATCATTAAATAGAATAGCACAGGTTCCATTTAATGAATTGAAAATTCCTAAGGATTTTATAGATATAATATATAGTGATCGTCAATTAAAAGTATTGGAGTCTGTAATATTTATGGCAAAACTTTTAAAAACAGATACAGTAATTGAAGGGGTAGAAACTGAATATCAATACAAATTGTTTAAGGATTTAGGATTTAATTTGATACAAGGATATTATTTTTCAAAACCATTAAAAGAAGATGAATATATACAGTGGATAAGAAACTATATGAGGAGATAGTATGAAATTTCGAAGGTTAAAAGTTTTCTGCATAAGTTTTCTTTTAGGCATGTTTTTAAAACAAAATAATGTAATAGCTATGGAAAATGTAGAAGATTTTATTAATCAAATTGGAAAAACAAACAATTATGATCTTGTTAAAATGATTGATTATTGTGAGGAAATGTTAAATAAAAAACCTACACAAAAAAATGATAAGCTTCAGGCAAAAATTTATTTTAGTCTTGTTTATTTAAATAGATTAGAATTAAATTATGATGATGCATTAAAGTATGTTGATATTGCAAAATATTATTTAATACAAGAAAAATATTATGAGGAATTAGTAGATTTATATGGTATGGCAGCTAATATGACTTCATCAAAAGAAGAGTTTAAGATGTCTAGTTATTATGCTTATGAATCTTTGGAAGTATTAAATAAAATACAACTAAAAGATAAGAGGGAAAAATATAAAGAGGATAGAATAGCTATAAATTATCTTATGGCTACATTAATACAACAATTAAACGCGCCAGAACATGCAAAAGAGTATTATGATATAGGACAAAAATTAGAAAAGGAAAGTAAAAATAAAATAGATAGGTATGACATATATACAAGTTTAGCCTTTTATAATTATTATAATAAAAATTTTCAAGAAGCTGAAAAATACTTTACAAAAGCTTATGATAAATATTTAGAATTAAAAAATGAATATGGCGTTGATTTTAGAAATCAACTACTGCTAAATTTAGTATATTCTCAAATAGAATTAGAAAAATTTGATGAAGCAGAGAAAAACTTAAAACTTATAGAAAGTAGTCTTCATGACTCTGTAGATTTGATTGAGGTAGGAAAAATAAATAACGCTTATGGAAATTTATATTATAATAAAAATGATTATGACAATGCATTAAATTATTATTATAAGGCTTATAATAACTTGAAAGAAAAATCTGTTTTTAAAATGTCAAAAGATATAGTAAATAGACTTATAAAAATATATGAAATTAAAGGAGAAAGAGAACAAGAGCTTTATTGGCGTCGTAATGGTGAGCTCTTAGATGAAAATAGTAATGATAATGAAAATGGTATTGTAATTGAAATTATAGAAAAAATTCATAAGGATAAATATAGAGAAATAAATAATAATAAAAAATTTATATATAATTTAAAGGTAGGGTTAATATTTTTTATATTAACTACAATAATACTAATACTCACATTATTAATATCTGTACTATATAGTAGAAATAAAAAAAGGGAAAAGGTAAATTTAATTTTAAAAGAAAAGATAAATAAAGATCCTTTAACAGGAGCTTATAATAGAGAATATTTTAATAATATAGTAAGTACTTATGATGAAAATAAAAAACAATGTATTATAGCTATTTTAGACATAGATGATTATAAAAAAATAAACGATTCTTATGGACATTTATTTGGTGATTATATATTAATTGAATTGGTAAAGGTTATAAAAAAAATATTAAATAAAAAAGATATTTTAGTGAGATATGGTGGGGAAGAATTTTTAATAATAGTAGAAAAGAAAAGTTTAATGGATATAAGTCCATTAGAAAAAATAAGAAAAGAAATAGAAGAATATAATTGGAAAGAAAATGTTGAGATAACAGTTACTATAGGTGCTGCTAAATATGATGGAAAAAAAAGTGTAACAGATACAATATTATTAGCTGATAAATTATTATATAAAGGAAAAAACAGTGGAAAAAATGTAGTTATATATGAAAAATAATTATAATAGTATAATTTTTTTATAAAAAACAAAAGTTATTAATAAAGAATTTATAGGAGGATAAAAAATGAAAATAAAAAGAATTTTATTATTTACTATGATGATGTTATTAATAACTATTCCAGCAAGTGGGAAAGTTCCTCAGACTATTTTAATAGGTGAAGTACAGGAAGTTAAACAAGAAGGAAATTATACAAGGCTATTAGTTGAAGGATATCTAAAGGGTTGTGAGGTTTATAAGGAGACTGTAGTAGTTATAGTAAGTGAAGACACAAAAATATTAAAACCATGTAAAAAAGAACTAAATAAAATTGTCTTTGATAAAGGTGATACTGTATATGTTGAGTTAAGCCCAGCTATGACTAAGTCAATTCCACCACAATCAAGTGCTATGAAAATTCAATTAACAAAGAAATAATTTAATAAGAACATAGGTAAATCACTATTGCGCTATATATATTATAAATGCTAATAGTGATTTTTTAAGCTCTATTGTATAATTATATAATATATGTAGTTAATATTGGGTGGTGATTTTATTGAAAAAAATATTAATGATAAATTCTAGTTATAGAGAAAAGAATACTTTTATTGTCTTACAAAATATTAAAAAAGTATTATTAAATTATGGATACAATATTGAAGTTATAAATTTAAAAGATTATAAAATTTCATCATGTCATGGATGTGAATATTGTATTTATAAAAATAAATGTAATATAGATGACGATATGGAATTTTTAATGACAAAGTTACAGGAATGTGATGGAATTATTATAGGAACACCAGTTTATATCAATAATATGAGTGGAATTTTAAAAACATTTTTAGATAGGACTTGTAGGTGGTTCCATAGACCAGTACTTGAAGGTAAACCAGTAATTTTAGTAGCTACCACAGCAGGTTCAGGGCTAAAAAATACTTTTAAATCATTAAATGAAGGTTTAGTTCAATGGGGTGTTGATGTAGTTAGTGAAGTAGGGCGAACTATATCAAATTTAAATAAAGAAATTGAAAAAAAAGAAATTTTCCCATTTATAAAACATTTAAATACTGATGGGATGTCATACAGAGTTACCATGAAGCAAATAACAACTTATCAAGTTCAAAGAGCATTAGCTAATAATATTTTTGAATTTGATAAAGATTATTGGAAAGAAAAACAGTGGATAGATAAAATATATTATAGGCCTAAAAAAGTAGGAGTAATTGGTAAAATTACAGGAAGTTTACTATTTAACGTATTAGTAAGAAATATAAAGCCAGTAGTAGATAAAAGGTTATAATATTAAAAAGTATTTAATAAGAGGTGTGATATGGAGTTTTTAGATAATGATTATTATAGAGAAGAATTTAGGAATATTAAAGAAAATAAATTGCTTGTTGGCAAAAGTTTTGAACAATGTGAGTTTATAAATTGTGATTTTTTACAAGGAGATTTTTCATTTTCAACTTTTGAAGATTGTATATTTAAAGAATGCAATTTAGCGTTAATAAATGTGGATGATACAAAATTTAGAAATGTGAAATTTGATGGATGTAAGATAGCAGGAATAAACTTTACTAAATGCGATAATTTTATATTAGATATAAATTTCTCTGAAAGTTTAATAAATAGTTGCAATTTTTCTAGACTTTCATTAAAAAAGACTTCTTTTAAGGGAAGTATAATTAAAGAATGTGATTTTATAGAGGTGAGTTTACAAGAGTGTGATTTTACATATACAACTTTAACTAAATCTGTTTTCTTAGATTGCAATCTATCAAAAGCAGATTTTTCATATGCTAAGGAATATGATATAAATCCACAGGTAAATAATTTAAAAAAGGCAATATTTACAGTTCCTGATGCGGCTATGTTATTAAAGTATTTTGATATAGTAATAAAATAAAAATCTTAGTATTTACAATTTAAATAGAGAATAAATAACTATAGAAATAAGAAATAAGAAAATTTAAAGAAAAATATTGAAGATTTTTAATATTAGGAATATAATTAAACTTGTATTGAGGCTCATTGGTCAAGCGGTTAAGACACCACCCTCTCACGGTGGTAACAGGGGTTCGATTCCCCTATGGGTCACCATTAAATATCTCAAAGTTATAATATTTAATTAGCACAAGTAAGGTTATGTATAGAACGAAAAGTATACATGACCTTATTTTTGTTATAATAGAAAATGAGAAATATGAAATTAAAAAATAATTTAAACAAGGAGATTAAGATGCCTAAAAAAACAAGTAAAAATAATGATTTATTAAATAGTGTAAGAAATACTACTTCACCAAAAGTATACGATTTATTATTAAAGTTAGTAAATAATGGAGATGAGGATCTTGCTAATATGGTTTTAAAAATTGATTATTTAATAGAATATGCAAGTAATTGTGTTAAAGCAAGGGATTATGTGGATGGTAGAGAAGCATTAGATGGAGCTAAAGGTAGAATTGAAAAATTAAAAGAAAAAGGTGTAAATACAACCTACCTAGAATATTTATTTGAAGGTATAAATAAAAAATGTAAATAATAGTATGCTAAGAATATAGAATACAATTGTATTTACATATTCTTAGTATTTTTTATTGAATCAAAACTTTATAGATAAGCAATCTCCAATTTAAATTTATTCAATAATCTTAAAATTTAATTTGGAATCCTATAGTTTATTTCAATATATCATGAAACTATAGATAACATTATCTACAATATATATAATTATATATAACAAATAAAATAGCTATTATAAAAATTTATGAGATGTACAAGAATTAACAATATAAAAATGGTATGAAGAGGAAGATTTTATGAACTTAGAAGAATTAATATACAAAGCGGAAGATATTATGAATAAAAATTTTGTGAAGGTTTTTAGTCATGATACTGTGAAATATGCAACGGAAGCAATGATTAAAAATAATCTAGATGAAGTAATAATTATAAATGAATTAGATAGGCTGGAGGGGATTTTTACAAGAAATGATTTAGCTAAAGTTGAAAATATTAATTCAAAATATCCTGAAGTTAATATTTTTGAAGATTCAATCATAAATCATGGAACTAGAAATGTTTTTACAGTTTCTCCACAGGAATTTGCAAGAGATGTTAGAGATATGATGATTAAAAAAAATATCGGTAGAGTTCCAGTTGTTAAACAAGGAAAGGTTATAGGGGTTCTTACTAGTAATAATTTAAGAGATAGTTTTTATATAAAAATCGATGAAATGTTTAGTTTGCAAAACAATATACTTAACAATATACATGAAGCCATCTGTATTTGTGATGTGGATGGAAAGGTAATATATTGGAATAAAAGTGCAGAAAAATTATATAAGTTAAAAGCTTGTGATATTGTTGGTGAAAATGTAAAAAAACATTTTAATAATCCAATAATACCTAAAGTTTTGAAGGAAGGAAAGCCATTGGAAAATATTTATCATGAGCCAATGACTGGAAAATCAGTTATATTGAGCGTAATACCTATATTTAATCAAAAAAATGATATGATAGCGGTAGTTTCTACAGACCGAGATATTACAGAAGTTGTGTATTTATCTGAAAAATTAGAAAATGCAAATGCACAAGTAGAAGCCTTAAGTAAAGCATATAGTAAAGAATTTTCCAATAATTATACATTTTTAAATATAATAGGTAAAAGTAAAAAAATAATAGAAGCAATTTCTTTAGCTCAAAAAGTAGCTCCCACATCAGCTTCAGTGTTGATTACAGGAGAAAGTGGTACTGGAAAAGAAGTTTTTGCAAGGTCAATACATGAAGCAAGTGGCAGAAATGGCCAATTTGTAGCAGTAAATTGTAGTGCTATACCAGAAAATTTATTAGAAAGTGAGCTTTTTGGATATGTAGAAGGTGCTTTTACAGGAGCAACTAAAAAAGGAAAAATGGGTATGTTTGAATTTGCAAATAATGGTACATTGTTTTTGGATGAAATAGGGGACATGCCTATAGGCATGCAAAGTAAATTATTAAGAGTTTTACAAGATGGTGTTGTAAATAGATTAGGAAGTGAAAAATTTATTAATACTAATACTAGGATAATAGCAGCCACTAACAAAGATTTAAATAAGGCTATAAAAGAAAAATCCTTTAGATGTGATTTGTTTTATAGATTAGCAATAGTTCAAATAGAACTTCCACCGTTAAGAGAAAGAAGAGGGGATATAAAGAACTTTATAGATTTATTTATTAAAAAAATATCTCAAAAAGAAAAAATAGATATTATTTCTGTGGATGAAGAAATATATGAGATTTTATCTAGTTATAAATGGGAAGGAAATATAAGAGAGTTAAAAAATGTAGTTCAGAGGATGGTGGTGTTATCAACTGATAAAAAAATTAGTGTAAAAAATATACCAAACTATATTTTAGAGTATAATAAATCACAAATAATGGGATTTAATAATGCCATTATTGATAAGTATGATTTGGAAAACAGAATAAAGCAATTGGAAAGTAATTTAATAAAAGAAGTTATGAATATATGTAATGGGAATAAAGTAAAAGCAGCAGAAATGCTTAAAATAAAAAGAAGTACGTTATATTATAAATTAAATCAAATAGATTAAAAAATTAATATTATTTACAAAAATATATCATTTTATTAATTATAGTAGTAGTGTCAGAAAAATGACACCTATGTCAAAAATAAGTCATATTTAACAAATAAAGACAAATCAATAATTCTTCATAAAAAAATAACAAAATTATAACTTTAACTGTCAAAAAAATGTCATATTTAAAATAAGAACAAAATAGCCACTATGAATATTAGTTTATTTATAGTGGCTATTTTAATGGTGTTTGCTATTAATTTTATAAATAATATAAAAGTTGGCATGTAAATTGCTCAATATAACTATGACTACATATATTGACGAGGTTTACATAAAAATATTGAAATGTGTGAGGTAAGAAAATGGACAATATAGTTAGAATACCATTAAAAATGCATATAGGTGCTAGTTGTGAGCCAATAGTTAAGGTTGGAGAAAAAGTAAAAAGAGGTCAGTGCATAGGAGAACCTAATAAGGGACTAGGTGCTAAGATACATGCTAGTATTTCAGGGGAAGTAAAAGAAATCACTGAAAATGAAATAAAAATATTGAAAAATGATAGTCAAACTAATGACTATGTACCGATAAAGGAGTGTACTACAGTTAAAGAATATATTTTTGAAGCTGGAATTGTTGGTGCAGGTGGAGCTGGTTTTCCCACTCATGTGAAATTAAATGTTGAAATTCCAGATGGCTGTATAATAGCTAACTGTGTTGAATGTGAACCATTATTAAAGCATAATATAAAAGTTTTACAAGAAAATCCAATGGATGTTATTAAAGGTATTAAATATGCTATGGAAGTTACAAAAGCACCAAAAGCTTATATAGGAATTAAAGGTAAGAATGAAAAGGCTATTGAGGAAATAAAAAAAGTAATAGAAAATGAAGAAAATATAGAAGTTAAAGAACTTAAGGATATATATCCAGCAGGAGAAGAAAGAGCGTTAATACATGAAGTATTAGGTGTTTGGCTAGAACCTACACAACTTCCAGTTGAGGCTGATGTTGTGGTTTTAAATGCTGAAACTCTTGTAAATATAAAAAGAGCAGTGGAAGATAGAAAACCTGTTATAGATAAAGATATTACAGTCGCAGGAAAACTAAAAAATTTAGAAGAAAAAGTGTTTTTACAAGTGCCAATAGGAACAAAAATAAGTTCTTTAATAGATGAATGCGGTGGTATTGATGGAGAATATGGAGAAATCGTTATAGGTGGACCGTATACAGGAAAAGCAGGAGATCTTAATAATTCAATTGTAACAAAAACTTCAGGTGGAGCAATAGTTACTATGACGTTTCCAGAGTATAAAGGAAATGTGGGGTTATTAGTATGTGCTTGTGGAGCTAATGAAGAGAGACTTAGAGATATTGCAGGTAAGATGAAGGCTAATGTGGTTTCTGTAATGGATTGCAAAAATATAGTTAAAATAAAAGGTGCTAACAAATGCAAAACACCAGGAGATTGCCCAGGTCAAGCAGCTGTTGTAATGAAATTTAAAAAAGACGGAGCAGAAAGAATAATAATAGCCAATTGTAGTGATTGTTCTAATACCGTTATGAATTCTGCACCTAAATTAGGATTAGCTGTGTATCATCATACAGATCATGTATTTAGAACAGTTAATCATAAATTAACTAGAAGATTAAAAATAGACTAGGAGGAATTTATTATGTCAATGACTAAAGAGCATGCAGAAGCTTTGAAAAATGAAGTTGCTGTAGTTTGTTGTAGAACAGAAGCTGGAACTATAATTTCAGCAGATAATTTAGAAGATCCAGATATATTCCCAGATATGGTTGACTCAGGACTTTTAAACATTCCAAGTGATTGTTTAAAAGTTGGAGAAGTTATTGGTGCAAAACTTTTAAAAACAATAGATTCATTAACACCATTAACTAAAGATGTATTAGAAGGTGTTAAAGAATTAGAAGGTAATAATGATAAGACTAAAAAAGAAGAATTTAAAATAGATGAAGATGCAAAAGCTGTTTTAAAGATAAATAAAAAATGTGGTGAAATCATAAATGAAAATGATTTAGAAAATCCTATGTATTTTGAACAATTAGAGGATTCACTACTTGTTAATTTAGGGGAGAGAGTTTTAACAGTAAAAGAAGTTTTAGGAAAAGTGTTATCTGTAGATGTTGTAGCATTAACTCCTATAACAGCAGAATTATTAGAAGGATATAAAGAAGTTGTAAAAGAAAATCAGGGAATAACATCTTATATAAATGGTGGAATTTTAAAAATTAAAATTGAAGAGGGAAAAGGAATAGATATAGAAGTACCTTTAAATTCATTTCCTATGACAGTTGAAGATAAAAAAGAAAATTTAATAAAAAAGGTTTCTGAAGCTGTTGATAATAAATCATTAAAAAAAGAAGAAACTTCTAAAAAAGAAATTGTTTTAGAACCTAAAAAAGTTAGAAATTTAACTAAAAAGCATTTTAAAATAGAAGAAGTTGAGTTTGGACAAGAAACAAAAATAGAAGGAACAACATTATACATAAGAGAAGATATTTGTAATCAAGCTCAAAATGAAAGTGAGTTAGTAAAATCTATAAAAATAGATATAATAACACCGGAAAAATATCATACGTACTCTGAAACTATAATGGATGTTCAACCAATAGCTACTAAAGAAGGTGATTCTAAAGTAGGTACAGGTGTAACTAGAGTACTTGATGGTGTAATAGTTATGGTTACTGGAACTGATGAGGACGGAGTTCAAATTGGGGAATTTGGATCATCAGAAGGTATATTAGATGAAAATATTATGTGGAATAGACCAGGTGCTCCAGATAAAGGAGATATATTTATAAAGTCAGAGGTTGTTATAGCGAGAGGTACAAACATGGAAAGACCAGGCCCATTAGCTGCTCATAAAGCAACGGATTTTATAACACAGGAAATAAGAACTGCGCTTAAAGAATTAGATGAAAGTTTAGTTGTTTCAACAGAAGAATTAGTTCAATATAGAAGACCGGGAAAGAAAAAAGTTATTTTAGTTAAAGAAATAATGGGACAAGGTGCTATGCATGACAACTTAATACTACCTCAAGAGCCAGTAGGTGTTTTAGGGGGAAAACCTAATGTTGACCTTGGTAATGTACCAGTTATGCTATCACCACTTGAAGTTTTAGATGGGGGTATACATGCTTTAACTTGTATAGGGCCTGCATCTAAAGAATGTTCAAGACATTATTGGAGAGAACCATTAGTAATTGAAGCTATGAATGATGAAAACATAGATTTAGCAGGAGTTATATTTGTAGGGTCGCCACAAATAAATGCTGAAAAATTCTATGTTTCAGAAAGACTTGGAATGATGGTTGAATCTATGGATGTTGATGGTGCTATAGTTACAACAGAAGGATTTGGAAATAATCATATAGATTTTGCTTCTCATATTGAACAAATTGGAATGAGAGATGTTCCATGTGTAGGGATGTCATTCTGCGCAGTTCAAGGAGCATTAGTTGTTGGAAACAAATACATGAAGTATATGGTAGATAATAATAAATCAGAAGCAGGAATTGAAAATGAAGTTCTAGGATGCAATACTTTATGTAAAGAAGATGCAATAAGGGCATTAGAAATGGTTAAATCAGCTATGGCGGGTAAAGATGTAAAAGCAGCTGAAAGAAAATGGAATTCAAATGTAAAAGAAAATAATTTGGAAGAAATAGAAAAAACATATAACAAAAATATAGTTAGAGTAGAAAATGAAACAGCTATTCCTATGAGTCAAAAAAGATTAGAAAAATATTCAACAAAGTAATTAAATTCTATTTAGGCATAATCAAATAAATAATAGACCAAATATGCTTTGAATCTTTGGTTTCTTATTTCTTTTCATATGCCTTATGAAAAGAGGAGTGCAAATGAAGTATGATGATAAGATTATAGAAATGCAAGGCATAATAGTTGAAATACATGATGGATGTGTTGCAATGGATTTAAAAGGTAGGCTTGGATATATGAAAATACCAATGAGAATGCTTATAACTGATTATCCTCTAAAATTAGGCCAAGAAGTAGGATTTAAAATGAGTTTTCCAGAAGTTTTAAAAGAAGAACCAAATGATAAATATGTAAGCAATTTAATGAAGAGAGAAAGAAAGGATGGAACACAAAATGGTTAGTACTGTTGTGAATAATTTACAATCAGAAATATTTGTGCCAATAACACCAACACCAGTATGGACACCAGTTACAAAAGAATTAAAAGATATGAAGATCGCTTTTGCAACTGCTGCTGGAGTTCATTTGAAAAGTGATAAAAGATTCAATCTGGCAGGAGATTTTACTTATAGATTAGTACCAGGAGATGTTAAAACAGAAGATTTAATGGTGTCTCATGGTGGATATGATAATGGAGATGTAAATAAAGATATAAATTGTATGTTTCCAATAGACAGATTAAGGGAGTTAAAAGAAGAAGGATTTATAAAAGAAATAGCCCCAACGCATATAGGCTTTATGGGTGGTGGTGGAAACCAAGAAAAATTTACTCATGAAACAGGACCATCAATAGCTAAAATTTTAAAAGAAGAAGGGGTAGATGCTGTAGTATTAACAGCAGGATGAGGAACTTGTCATCGTTCAGCTGTATTAGTACAGAGAGCGATAGAGGAATCAGGGATTCCTACGATTTGTATAGCTGCATTACCACCAGTTGTAAGACAAACTGGTACACCAAGAGCCGTAGCGCCACTTGTTCCAATGGGAGCTAATGCTGGTGAACCAAATAACAGAGAAATGCAGATAAATATATTAAAAGATACTTTAAGAAAGTTAGTTGAAATAGACACTCCAGGAAAAATAGTATCACTTCCATATGAATATATAGCAAAAGTTTAATAAATAAAATTATGAGAATTCCGATTTTCTATCAATAGAAAATCGGAATTCTCACATAGAAACATATTAGAAGATTATAAAAATAATTATGAGGTATATTTATGTATAAATTTAAAAAATTGAGAAAACTTGTAATTAAGGCTTTTCATATTGAAGAAGTTAAATTTTATGACAAAACATTTATAGACAATAAAACTTTATACATAAGAAAAAATATTATGGAAGATATAGAATTTGATAGGGAAATTATAAAATCTATAGATTTAAATGTTATTTATAAGGATGAAAGAAATATATTTGTGAATTCTATAATGGATTTTTATCCTATAGCAACTAAGGTTTTAGGAGAATTAGGAGAAGGAATAACTCATGTTATAACCGGAGTAACTGTTATGATAAATGGTATAGACGATGAAGGTATTCAAATATGTGAGTTTGGGAGTTCAGAGGGGATTTTAAGTGAACAAGTTGTATTTGGAAAGGCAGGTACTCCTGATATAGATGATATAATTATTCAATTTGATGTAGTAGTAAATAAGGATAAAGCCAGTAAAAGAGAAACAATTTTAGAAATACATAAATGTTGTGATAAAGTAATTCAAAATATAAGGGAATTACTTAAAAATATTAATGGCAGATATTGTGATGAAAAACATGAATATTACGATAAAGTAAATAAAGAGGGTAAAAAAGTAGTTATAATAAAGCAAGTTGCAGGACAAGGGGCTATGTATGATACAGCTTTGCTAGGGAATGAACCATGTAGTTCTATAGGTGCTAAATCAATAATTGATATGGGGAACATTCCAATAATATTAACTCCGAATGAATATAGAGATGGAGCTTTAAGAGCAATGCACTAAAAACATACTGATATTTAAGGCGAAATTTAAAACTTATACAAGCTATATTGTGGAGGTGATTTTTAGATGGGAATAGGGCCGTCTACAAAGGAAACAACAAAGCATCATTTTAAGGATCCTTTGGTGGAGTTAGTTTCAGGTGATAAAGATATAGATTTGTTAGGAATTATGATAGTAGGGACACCTCAAAACAACAAAGATAAATTATTTGTTGGAAAAAGGGCTGCAACTTGGGTAGAAGCTATGAGGGCAGATGGTGTTATTTTGTCTTTAGATGGATGGGGAAATAGTCATGTAGACTTTGCCAATACTATTGAGGAAATAGGAAAAAGGGGAGTTCCAGTTGTGGGATTAAGTTTTGTAGGTAAACAAGCTCAATTTGTAGTTAAAAACAAATATATGGACACCATAGTTGATTTTAATAAAAGTAAACATGGTATAGAAACAGAAGTTGTAGGTGAAAACACTGTTACAACTTTAGATGCTAAAAAAGCATTAGCATTTTTGAAATTGAAAATGAGAAAAATGGAGGAATAAAAATGAAAGTAGTAAAGTCTATTCAAGCTATAGATTCACATACAATGGGGGAACCAACAAGAATAGTAGTAGGGGGAGTACCACAAATACCAGGAAAAACTATGCCAGAAAAAAAATCTTATTTAGAAAAACATATGGATAATTTAAGAACAGCTATAATGTTAGAGCCAAGGGGTCATAAAGATATGTTTGGCTCAATAATAACTCAGCCAACTAAAGAAGAGGCTGATTTAGGTATTATATTTATGGATGGTGGCGGATATCTTAATATGTGTGGACATGGTTCTATTGGTGCTGCTACAGTAGCAGTTGAAACTGGTATGGTAGAAGTTAAGGAACCATATACAAATATAACATTAGAAGCTCCAGCAGGATTAATAAAAGCAACTGTAAAAGTTAAAGATGGAAAAGCTGTAGAAACATCTATTGAAAATGTACCAGCATTTTTATATAAAGAAAATATAAAAATAGAGTTACCAGAGATAGGAAAAATATTAGTTGATATATCCTTTGGGGGAAGTTTTTTTGTTTTAGTTAAAGCATCTGATTTAGGTATTGAGATAGATCCTAAAAATTCTACTCAGATTTCAAGTATTGGTATTCAAATTAGAGATATAGTAAATAAAACTATAAAAATAGAACATCCGACATTAAAGCATATAAAAACTGTAGATTTAGTAGAAATATATGGACCGGCAAAAAACATAGATGCTACACTTCAAAATGTTGTTGTATTCGGAGATGGACAAATAGATAGATCACCTTGTGGAACAGGTACAAGTGCAAAGATGGCGGCACTTCATGCTAAAGGGTTATTAAAAGAAGGGGAAGAATTTATTTATGAGAGTATTTTAGGAACTATGTTTAGAGGAAGAATATTAGGAACAACAAAAATTGAAAATTTTAATGGCATAATACCAGAAATAACTGCGAGTGCATATATAACTGGTTTTAATCATTTTGTTATTGATGATACAGATCCTGTTAAGTTTGGATTTAAACTTTCTTAAAAAGTAAAAGAAAAAGTAAAAAAAATTTTTTTAACTATTGAAAAAATTTTTTTTCATGATATAATTATAAATATAAAGTAAATATTGTGTAATAGGTGCTCTACAAAGAGTTAAAAGGGAAAGTGGTTAAAATCCACTGCAGCCCCCGCTACTGTAACGCAGACGAACCAGTATCCACTGAATTATTTTGGGAAGGATGGTGTAGGATGATGCGTGAGCCAGGAGACCTGCCTAGAACTTTGTTTTATAAAACTTCGGAGGGAAGAATTTGTAACAATCTTTGAATTCGTATATTTAATTGAATTTAAATATATTATTTAATATTTGTTATATAAACCTTCGTAAAGTTTACGAAGGTTTTTTATATATTTCCAATAACTTAAATTACTTTTATTTACCTGACTTTAGTAGATATAGGTTAAATAAAAACTTTGTATCTACTAAAGTTTTAATGAAAATTTAAGTAGACTTGATAAACTAATAAAAAATTGATAACATGTTCTTATAAAATAAAATAATAATTTAGAATTATAAATGAAAAAGTAATATAAATAGTTTACTATTATTTAAATTATGCTATATTATATCTTTGTTTTACGAAGATATTTTTTATAAACTTTAAATTATCTCTATTTGATAAGTTTCAGTTAAGTAACGTTAGAGTTTAAATTTTAGATACTTAAAAAATAATAATTGTGAAAAATTTGCTTATATTAAAAAATTAGTTTAGACAACACAGCTAACTGAAGTCTTATGAGAGATAGAAAATTAACTCTTATTAAATTTACACACTTAAGCTATAGGAGAGATGTTTCATTCTCTCCTATGTTTAATTTAAAAGAAAAATATAAAGAAAACAAATATAGGGTTTATAGGTGCCTTAATTTAAGGGTAAAAGGGAAAGTGGTTAAAATCCACTACAGCCCCCGCTACTGTAAGTAGGACAAGTTTAGAATATCCACTGGTTAAAACTGGGAAGGACTAAATGAGGATGAGTACAAAGTCAGGAAACCTGCCTAAAATCTTATGATAATCTTTCGGAGGGAAGGAGAAGTCAGAAATTGATTAAAATTAATATTATATATGTATATTGTTATTTGATTACATGAAAAGAATAGCTAAAAAATTAAATGAAATTTAGTTATTCATTAGGAGATGTTAGTATGAATTTAAAAGATAACAATATATATTTTAAAATAGTTAAAATTATTTTTGGAAGTATACTTTATGCTGTAGCGATAAATATTTTTATTTCACCAAATAAACTTTTAAGTGGAGGTATAGCTGGAATTTCTCTTATACTTCAATATATACTAGATATTCCCTCAGGATATTGGGTATTCATAATAAACTTACCTGTATTTATTATAGGATATAAATTTTTGAAAGATAAAGAATTTATTTTTTTGAGTATTATTGGAATGGTATCAATGTCAGTAGCATTAGTTATAACAGATAAATTGCTTAAAGGATTTGTTGTAAATGATTTAGTTATAGCTACATTTTTTGGAGCTATTTTAAGTGGAATCGGTATGGGAATAATATTTAGGCAAGGTGCATCACAAGGTGGAACAGATATTATAGCAATAATAATAAGAAGAAATAGAGGTATTAAAATATCCTCATTATATTTTGCATTGAATGGAATAATAGTGGCTTTAGGAATTTTTATAACAAGTATAGAATTAACGCTATACACAATAATGCTTATGTATGTAAAATCCAAAGTTATAGATAAAATAATAAATGCTTTTAACCAAAAGAAAATATTAATAATAGTAACTGAAAAAGAGAATGAAGTATCTAATGCAATTATGGACAGTTTGGGAAGAGGAACTACTTTTTTTTATGGAGAAGGCGCTTATACTGGAGTTAAAAGAAAAATCATTTATTCTGTGGTTTCAGAAAAAGAACTTAATAATGCACAAAAATTAATAGAAAGTATAGATAAAAAAGCATTGGTTTCTGTTTCAGATGCTATGGAAGTTCAGGGAAAAGGATTTTTAAAATCTGCCATATAATTCAGACAGTACTTGAGAAATTATTTGAATGTTAGATAAATTTGAAATAAAATGTTAAAATAAAAGTAAATTTTAAATATTAATTATGGGATTGGAGATAATATCATGAGTGAGAATTATAAGTTTTTTCAACACAAAAGTTGCGAATTTTTTCCTTGTCACAAAGTAAATAAAGAGGAAGAATTCAATTGTTTATTTTGCTACTGTCCATTATACTTTCTTGAAGACTGTGGTGGAAACAATGTAATGAGTAATGGAATAAAAGATTGTACTAATTGTATGATACCACATTCAAAAAATGGATATGATTATATATTTAATAAAATAGTATCTGTAAATAATGACAGAGTAGATAAATTTTTAAAAGAAAAATATAAAAAATAGCAATAATCATTAATAATTTGAATAAAGTACTACAAAAAGTTATATCCACCAATTTTATTGGTGGATATAACTTTTTATAATTACTATTAATTAACAGAAGTAAATTGTATTTTAGCTGAATCATGAGTTAAAGGTTCGATAATAAAACCTTGGGATTTTAATCCCTCAATAACACTAGGCAATGCATCTACAGTAGTTGTTTTAGGATTTAAATCGTGCATTAATATATTTGCTTGTTTAACATATGGAGTATTATCAAGTATACTATGGATTATTACATTTTTATCTTGTTTAAAAGTAGCGGCATCCATAGAATCTATATTCCAATCAAAAAAAGTATAACCGAGGTCAGTCATATATTGTGACAAGCCAGGCATAAAATTAGCATCACTATGACCATTTACTCTATTATTAGAACCGCCAGGAAATCTAAAAATTTTAGATGGTTCTTTACCAGTTATAGATTTTAATTTTTCATCTAAAAATTGTATATCACCTAAAAAACTTTCATTATTAGCATAAATTTTATTATAGCTATGAGAAGCAGTATGATTAGCTAAAGTATGGCCTCTATCAGATATTTCTTTGTACATACGTTCCATTCCTGGTTTATAATTTACAAAAAAAGTAGCTTTTACATTGTATTTATCTAAAATATCTAAAATTTTTAAAGTATGATTTGATGGTCCATCATCAAAAGTTAAATATGCAATTTTAGTATTTGATAAAACTTCACTATATTGAGATTTTTTTTCTTTTATACTTTGCTCTAAGGTAATATTTTCCTTAGTTAGCTTATCTTTTTCAGCAACTTTATCTTCAATTGTTTCTGATAAAGTTTTAGTATCAGATTTTGCCAATATAGCCTTTGAATTTATAAATAAAGTAAAAATAAGAATAAATATTGTAAAAATAAGTAGAACTTTTATAAATAAAGCGCTTGTCCTGTTTTTCATTAGATTACCCCCCTATAACCATTAAATACACTATTTTACTATTTTGATAATGAATTAATTTTAGACTCTAAATTATTTTTTTGTTCTAATAACTTAGAATTTTTACTTTTTAAATCACTTATATCTGTATCTAAAGAATTAATTTTAGACTTTAAATTTGTATTTTCATCTTTATATTGATTTAATTTATGATTGCAATAAAAAATTGATATAAAAGACACAAATATTACTAAAGTAAAAATTAAAATAGAACGTTTTTGTTTTTTCTTTAATTTAGATGTATTTTTATATGAAATATTCATCTTTATGTCTCCTTTTAAATAAATATTTTTCCATAACACTACAAATTAAATTATAAACCTATATTTTACTTTTGTTTTTACAAAAATGTTACAAAAATATTTTAGAGACAAATATTGTTTTAAATAATAATTTTATTTATAGAAAAGTAGAAGAAAATCTTCTACTTTTCTAAAAAAAGTTGTTAACAACTGAATTATACAGCTATAAATTAGATTTATTAAATATCTTTTATTTATAAAATATTTAATAAAAAATTATTTTTAATTTTAACAATTTATAATTTGTATAATATGAGCTCATATAAATATCTTTAAGGGTAATCTTTAGATTTTATTTTGATTTTACAATTTTAATAATTAGCATCAATATTACTAATATATTAGTAATAAATACTAATTATTAAAAAATTCATCATAAAAAATTATTTTATATTTTATAAAATAATTTAATTAGTGATTACATTTTTTAAAGCTATTACAATCAGTACATTCAGGCATAGTAGGATTAGTTTCATGAGTACCTACTTCTATTTTGTTTAATGTACAATAGTTAGTATCTTTAGCATGATATTCACATTGTTCTACAGTACATCCAATAGATTCATTTTTTTTCATTAGTAATTACCTCCTCTAAATTTATTGATTAAAGAAATTTTATAATCTTTAATCATTACAATAATATTTTAAGCAATATAAGAAATATTATGTGTATCAAAATGTGGGTGAAAAGTCAAAAAAAAATAATGAAAATGGTACTCAATTTCATTTAAAAAACATATTTTATATAAATATATATATTAAGAACCAATGTATATTACATTACATAATATGTAATGTAATTGTAATTTTAAAAATAAATTAACAAAAGGTAGGGAATGGGTTATGGAGGATAAAATATTTAAGCTTAGCGAATGTAATGTAGGTGAGACTGTAGAAATTACATCAGTGTTATCTACAGGTTTAAGTAAACAAAGGTTATTAGATTTAGGTTTTGTACCTAATACCAAAATTTTCATATTAAGAGAGTCACCTTTTGGTGAGCCGGTAGCTTATCTTATAAGGGAGACATGTATAGCACTTAGAAAGGAAGAAAGTGAAAATATTTTGGTAAGGAGAAGTATTTTATAAAAGTTTTATACAAATATGCTTGGATATCTTATTTATAAATAGTAATAAAAATAAATTTATTTTATTAATCAATTTTTTAGAGGTGAAAAATGGGATTAACTTTTGATTCAACAAAGAAAGAAAATTTAAAAGATATTAAGATTGTTGAAAAAAATAAAAGCAATCAATATATAATATCATTAGCTGGAAATCCTAATACAGGTAAAAGTACTGTTTTTAATGAACTAACTGGACTACATCAACATACAGGAAATTGGCCAGGAAAAACAGTAGTAAATTCTCAAGGAACTTTTAATTATAAAAATAATGAATATATTTTAGTAGATTTACCAGGAACATATTCATTATTGGCTACATCATCAGAAGAAGAGGTTGCTAGAGATTATATATGCTTTGGACAGGCAGACTTAAATATTGTAGTTGTAGATGCAACTTGCTTAGAAAGAAATTTAAACTTGTTAATTCAAATTTTAGAACTTAATCCTAAAGTTTTAGTTTGTTTGAATTTGATTGATGAGGCTAAAAAGAAAAATATAGAAATAAATGTTGAAAAATTAAAAGAATTATTATCAGTTCCTGTTGTTGTAACTTCTGCAAGAAATGGAGAAGGAATTGATATTTTAAAAGAAAATATAGAGGTATATACTAGAGAATATAAAAGAAAAATTCCATTTAAAATAGATTATGATGAGGATATAGAAAGAAAAGTTGATTTTATATCAGAATTGCTATATAAAAAATATAGTGACATGAATTACAGGTGGGTTTCATTAAGATTACTGGATGGAGATAAAACAATTATAAATTCTATACGCAAATATGTTGATGAAAATTTTTTATTATATGATGATGATGATACTAAAAAAATTAAAGAAATTATAGATGAAAGTGTTTCTATTAGGGATAAAATTGCCTTGAAAATATATGAAAGTTGTTCTTATATTGCAGAAGAAACAGTAGAAAAAGATGAAAATCAAATTTTTAGACAACAAAAGGTAGATGATATTTTAACATCAAAAAAATTTGGAATACCAGTAATGCTTATGCTTTTAACTATGATTTTATGGATAACAATACAGGGAGCTAATTATCCATCAAAGTTACTAGCTGATATGTTTAATAATTTTGAACCACATTTAGTAAACTTTTTTGAAAATATAAATAGTCCTATTTGGCTTACTAATATTTTAGTTTTAGGAATGTATAAGACAGTTGCATGGGTAGTGGCAGTAATGTTACCACCAATGGCTATATTTTTTCCTATATTCACTATACTTGAGGATTGTGGGTATTTACCAAGAATTTGTTTTAATTTAGATAAAGCATTTAAAAAGGCTTGTTGTCATGGTAAACAAGTTTTAACTATGTGTATGGGTTTTGGATGTAATGCAGCAGGAGTTATAGCTTGTAGAATAATTGACTCTCCAAGAGAAAAATTAATTGCAATACTTACTAATTGCTTTGTGCCCTGCAATGGAAGGTTTCCAACATTAATAGCATTATCAATGATTTTTGTAGGAGGTACTTTTGCATCTAATACAGCAAATTCAATATTAGCTGCATTAATAGTTGTAGGGTTAGTAATTTTAGGCGTTGCAATAACATTATTAAGTTCATTAATAATGTCAAAAACTATATTAAAAGGTATGCCTTCTTCTTTTACATTAGAGTTACCACCATATAGAAGACCACAAATAATGAGGGTTATATATACTTCTATAATTGATAGAACTATATTTGTATTGGTTAGAGCTATTAAAGTAGCAGCGCCAGCAGGGGTTCTTATATATATATTTAGTAATATTATTATAGGTGACATGAGTATAATAGGGCATATTGCTAACTTTCTAAATCCTATAGCAAGTTTAATAGGCTTAGATGGATTCATATTAATGGCATTTTTATTAGGACTACCAGCTAATGAAATAGTTCTTCCAATACTTTTAATGGGATATTTAGCTAACGGAACTATGGTGGATTATACTAGTTTAGACATGCTTAAAAATATTTTAATAAATAATGGTTGGACTTATTTGACATTATTGAACACTATGATATTTTCTTTATTGCATTTTCCATGTGCAACAACAATACTTACAATAAAGAAAGAGACAGGAAGTAGGAAATGGGCTTTATTTTCTTTGGTTATGCCTACAGTAGTGGCATTTTTAGTATGTTTTATAACAACTACTATATATAAAATAGCTATGTAAGTATGTTTTTATGTAATAAAAAATGAACTGATAAAATGCAGTTCATTTTTGTTTTTTATAATTATATTATATGTTCATTCTTTTTATATTGTCAGGAATTATTAAGTCAGCTAGTGTTGCAGCTTTAACATCAGCTACTGTAGCTTCAGGTCCTAATTCTCTTAAAACAAGACCTTCTTTAGTAACTTCCATAACAGCCATTTCAGTTATTATTAAGTTAACTTGGTGAGCAGCTGTTAATGGTAATGTACATTTTTTCAAAATTTTAGGATTTCCTTTTGCAGTATGTTCCATTGAAACTATAACCTTTTTAGCTCCAACTACAAGATCCATAGCGCCACCCATTCCAGGTACTTTTTTACCAGGAATCATCCAGTTAGCAAGGTTTCCTTCTTGGTCAACTTCAAGTGCACCAAGTATAGTTGCATCAACATGTCCACCTCTTATTATAGAGAATGACATTGAACTATCAAAAAATGCAGCACCAGGTACTACAGTAACATATTGTCCGCCTGCATTTATTAAATCTTTATCTTCTTCTCCTTCTTTAGGTGAAGAACCTATTCCTACAAAACCGTTTTCAGATTGTAGTGTTATATCTATACCTTCAGGAATATAATTAGCAACAAGTGTTGGTAGTCCTATACCAAGATTTACAACATCTCCGTCTTTAAGTTCTTGCGCAACTCTTTTTGCTATAACTTCTCTCATCATACTTCTATCCATAATTACTTGTCCCCCTTTACAATGTAATCAACAAAAACTGATGGTGTAACAACTATGTTAGGATCTAATTCACCAGCTTCTACAAGTTCTTCAGCTTCAACGATTACAATATCAGCTGCCATTGCTATTAATGGATTAAAGTTTCTAGTAGCTTCATGATAATAGATGTTACCTTTTGTATCTACTTTTGATCCAAATAATAATGCTACATCAGCTTTTAAAGGAAGTTCAAGTAAATATTCTTTACCATTAACAGTAATTTTTTCTTTGCCTTCTTCTATAATAGTTCCAATTCCAGTTTCAGTTAGGAATCCTCCAAGGCCAGCACCGCCACATCTAATTCTTTCAGCAAGTGTTCCTTGAGGAACAAGTTGAACGTCCATTTCATTTTCATTCATTTGTCGTCCAGTTTCTGGATTAGTACCTATATGAGAGGCAATAGTTTTTTTCGCCTGTTTATTAACTATTAACTTTCCAATACCTTTATCTGGATATCCAGTATCATTAGCAATTATAGTTAAATCTTTAACCCCTTTTTCAACTAATTTATCTACTAATTTTTCTGGAGTTCCAGCTGCTAAGAAACCACCGATCATAACAGTCATGCCATCTTTTATATGAGAGATAGCTTCTTCAATAGTAACAATTTTGTTCATAACATATACCTCCAAATATTTTTAATTGCCTTACTATAAAGAATATTCTACACAAAAATAGAAATTCCTTCTTTTATTTTAAAAAAAATCACAAAATTATTAAAAAATAAAAATTATATTGAAAATAGTGGATAAAATTTAAATAATATTTTACTTATGTATAAACTTTAATTTAAAATGATATGAATTTTAAAGAGGATTTTAATAAAATTAAATCTAAAAGAAAAAATACACAATAAAAGTTTGAGTATTAACTTTTATTAGTAACATCTGACTACTTTAGAGCAAATAGTATATAATTTAAATATAATAAGTAGAAAAAATGAAGAGATATTAATTTAAAGGTGGTGAGTTTTTATTGTATATATAATTTATTTTGTTAAAAATTTAAATTATATATAAATACAATAATATAGATATGACATTAAGATTTATATTTGGCGGTTCAGGTAGCGGAAAAAGTTATAGATGTATAGAGGAAATTGCAAATAAAAAGAAAAAAGGTGAAAATGGTCCTTTAATATTATTAATTCCAGAGCAATTGTCTTTTAAGTCAGAAAAAATGTTATTAGAAAGGTTAGGTTGTTTAGGGGTCAATAATGTATACAGCTTTAGTTTTAAAAGGCTAGCTCATATTATTTTTAATGAAGTAGGAGGTATTACACATAAAAATTTAAGTAATACTGGAAAAGCAATAATAGTTGATAAAATACTTCAAGAATCAAAAGATGAGCTTAAGGTATTTTCATTATCAGCAAAACAGAGTGGTTTTGTAGATAATATTATATCAATGATCAATGAATTTAAAACATATAATGTAACTGTTGAAGATATTAATGAAATGAAAAATGTTATAGATGAAAACTCACTTTTATCAGACAAAATATTTGATACATCATTAATTTATGAAAAGTATAATGCAGCTTTAGGAAAAGATACTTTTGATCCAGCAGATACTTTAGATTTTTTAAATGAGAAAATTTTAAAAAGTAAATTTTTAAGTGGTGCTGAAGTTTGGATTGATGAATTTTATGGTTTTACACCTCAACAATATAATATTATAGAAAAACTTTTTAAAATATGTAAGAGAGTAAATATAACATTACCATATAAGGGAAGTAGTATTTTAAAAAAAGAAGATGATTTTGATATAACAGATGCATTTTATCCTGTTTTTTATACAGAAAATAAAATCTTAAAGATAGCGGCAGAAAATAATATATCCTATGAAAAACCAATTATATTAAAGGGAAATCCTAAAAATGAAAATAATTATAGATTTATAAATAGTGATGAATTAAGCTATATAGAAAAAAACTATTTTAATATTGCTACTAAATCATATGAAAAAGAAATAAATGATATAAAAATATTTAAAGGATTAAATACTTATTCAGAAATACAATATGTAGCAAAAGAAATATTAAGATTATGTAGAGATGAAAATTATAGATTTAAAGATATAGCAGTTATTACTCGTAATTTGGATAGTTATGAGGATATAATAAAAGCTATTTTTTCAGAGTATAAGATTCCATACTTTTTAGATATGAAAAAAGATGTAGAAAGTAATCCAATAGTGATTATGGTTAAATCTGCACTAGAAATTATATTGAAAAATTTTTCATATGAAAGTGTTTTTAGATATCTAAAAAGTGAGTTTATTGATATTGATATGGAAGATGTGGACATATTAGAAAATTACGTTATAGCCTATGGTATAACAGGTGAAAAAAAATATTTAGATGAATATTATTGGAAAGAAGAAAAACCTAAAATTATAAAAGATAAATTTTTAGAACCAATTCTTAATTTAAAAAAAAGTTTAAAGAAGGAAAATAAAATTGCAAGTATGTGTAAAGCATTGTTTGCATTTTTAGAAGAATTGGATTTAGGAAATAAGATAAATATAAAAATTGAAGACTTAAAAGAAAAAGAACAGTTGAATGATGCAAGGGAGTATAGTTCTATATGGAATTTACTCATGGAAATTTTAGATGAATTAGTTAAAGTTTTAGGGGAAGAAAAAATAGCATTAAAGCAATTTGTATCATTATTTAATATGGCTATTTCTTATCACGAGATGGGGATAATTCCCCCAGCATTAGATCAAGTTACAATAGGAGATATACAACGTATAAGAGCTCAAGATATTAAAGCACTTTATATTGTTGGTGTTAACGATGGAGTTTTTCCAAAAGCTACAATAGATGATGGTATATTTAATGATTTAGATAAAAAAGTTTTTGAAACTAATGGTGTAAAATTGTCAAGTGATACACAGACTTTAATGTTTGAGGAACAATTTTTAATATACACTGCACTAACACTTCCAAGTGAAAAACTTACTTTAAGTTATCCAGTTGCAGATTTTGAAGGAAAGGCTCTTAGGCAATCTATAATAATATCTAGAATAAAAGGCATTCTTAAAAAAGTGAAGGAAGAAAGTGACATAGTAAAAGATATGAATTTAGATGAGTTAGACGATGTTAATTCACATATTCCAACTTTTAATAATCTTATTATAAAAATAAGACATTATATAGAAACGGAAGAAATATCGCCAGTATGGGGTGAGGTATATAAATATTTTATAGAAAATAAAGATTATAGTGAAAAAGCTAAAACTATCTTTAATGGATTCTCCTATAAAAATATTGTAGATGCTATAAGTGATGAAAAAGCAAAAGAACTTTATGATGGTGGAAATTATTTTACTGTATCTAAAATAGAAAAATATGCTAGATGCCCTTTTGCTTATTTTATACAATATGGTTTAAAAGCAAAAGAAAGAAAAGTTTACGGATTTTCAGCACCAGATTTGGGAAGTTTTATGCATAATGTTTTAGATAGTTTTTCTAAAAATATGAAGAAAGAAGGATTGACATGGCAGGATATTGATAGTGAATATTGTGAGCGTAAAGTGGAGGCTATAGTAAATATTATAATGAGTGAAGATAGAAGTTTTATATTAAATAGCTCCTTTAGATATAAATATATAAGTGAAAGACTGAAAAGAGTTTTAATAAGAGCAGTAATAACTATCATGAATCAAATTAATTTAGGAGAATTTGAACCAGAAGGATATGAAATTGGATTTGGGACAACGAATAGTGAATATCCTCCAATAGAAATAGAACTTTCAAATGGAGAAGTTGTAAAACTAATAGGAAGAATAGATAGGATAGATAAATTGATTTCTGGTAATCAAGTATATTATAGAATTATAGATTATAAATCAGGGTCAAAAAAATTCAAATTAAGTGATGTATATTATGGATTACAGATTCAATTATTAACTTACTTGGATGCAATTTTGAATAGAAAATTAAACGTAGGAGAAAAATCTAATCCAGCAGGAGTTTTATATTTTAAAATAGATGATCCAATAATAAGTGTGGATGAAAATATGTCTGATGAGGAAATAGAAAGCAGTATATTAAAAGAGCTAAAGATGAAGGGGCTTTTAATTAGAGATGTAGAAATTTTAAGGGAAATGGACGAAACATTAGATAATGGAAATAAATCTAGTATAATACCTGTTGGATTAAAAAAAGATGGTGAATTTACATCTGATTCTAGTGTGATATCTTATGATGGTTTTAACGTGCTTAGAAATCATGTTCGTAAAGAATTAATAAATTTTTGTGAAGATATGTTAAGTGGTGATATTAGTATTAATCCATGTAAAATTGAAGATGATGATCCTTGTGAATATTGTGAGTTATCAGCTATATGTCAATTTGATTTATCCTTCGAGGAAAATAAATATAGAAGTATTAAGGGGAAAAAGGATAAAGAAATATTAAAAATATTGGAATGTGGTGAAGAAGTAAATGAGTGATAATAAAGTGAAATTTACAAAGGAGCAACAGTGGGCAATAGATACAAGAAATGCTAACTTACTTGTTGCAGCCGCTGCAGGTTCAGGAAAGACAGCAGTTTTAGTTCAGAGAATAATAAATATGATAACAGATAAGGACAATTTAATTGATATAGATAAACTATTAGTAGTTACATTTACTAATGCAGCAGCATCAGAAATGAGAGAGAGAATAGGTGATGCTATTTCAAAAGAAATTGCTAGTAGACCTACATCAAAACATCTTCAAAGGCAATTAACGCTTTTAAATAAAGCTAGTATTATGACTATACACTCCTTTTGTCTTGAGGTAATTAAAAGAAATTTTCATATGATAGATTTAGACCCTAGTTTTAGAGTTGCCGATGAGACAGAAACAGAACTTTTAAAGCAAGAATCATTAGAAGAAGTTTTTGAAAAAATGTATGAAGATAATGATGAAATATTTTTAGAGCTTATAGAATGTTATTGTAATAATAAGAATGATTTAAATCTATTTAATATGGTTTTAGATTTATATAGATTTTCTATGAGTACACCATATCCTAAGCAATGGCTACAGGAAAAAAGTGAAATGTTTAATATTGGAGAAGAATTTAAAATAGAAGATTCATCTATCGGTAAAGCATTAATTAATGACATAGGAATTGAATTAGAGAGTTTAACTAAATCTATGAAAATAGCAAAAAATATAGTAGAGGAAGATGATTCTTTAGAAAAGTATTATAAAGTTATAAGTAATGAGTACTCATACTTTAGAGAGTTATATAAAAATAAGCATTCCTTAGAAAGTTTAAAAAACATAATAAATAATATAAAATTTATAAGAATGCCTTCTATTAAAAACTGTGAAAATAAGATTTCTCAGGAAGAAGTAAAAAATATAAGAGAAACAAATAAAAAGAAGATTTTAGAATTAACAACTATTATAAATAAAGCAACTTCTAATTATTGCAGGGAAGATATTAAATATTTATATCCACTTATGAAAAAACTATGTGAGTTAGTAATTAATTTATCTAAAACATATCAGGCAAAAAAGAAAGAAAAGGGAATAATAGATTTTAATGATTTTGAACACTTTGCATTAGAAATTTTAACAAATATAGACGAAGAAAGTAATATAAAACCATCTAAGATAGCTATGGAATTAAGAGAAAAATATGACGAAATTTTAATTGATGAATATCAAGATTCAAATTATGTGCAAGAGTATATACTTACTATGATTTCTAAAGGAGACATTGGTGAAAATAATATATTCATGGTTGGTGATGTAAAGCAAAGTATTTATAGGTTTAGAATGGCGAAACCAGAATTGTTTCTTGAAAAGAAAAATACTTATAGTGAGTCAGAAGGAGCAAAGGAACGATTAGTAAAACTATATAAAAATTTTAGGAGTAGAGAAGAAGTAATAAATGCTGTAAATTATATATTTAAAAATATAATGAGTGAACAGTTAGGAGAATTAGACTACACAGAAGAGGAGTCTTTAAATTTAGGTGCTGATTATAAGGAGTTAGAAGATGGTGTTTGTGGTGGACCTGTAGAAGTTATGCTTTTTGAAAATGAAAAAATAGTAGAAGAGAATGATGATGTTGAAGAGGAAGAAATATCTACTATAGAGTTAGAAGCCAGAGCAGTAGGACAAAAAATAAAGGAATTTATAGAAGGAAAAAACAACTTTAAAGTTTTTGATAAAAATTTAAAAGAATATAGAATTCCACAATATAAGGATATAGTTGTTTTACTAAGAGCTACCTCAAGTTATGCACCTATATTTTCAGAAGAACTTAAAAAAATAGGTATACCTGTTTATACAGATGCAAATGATGGTTATTTTAACACTCTAGAGATAAAAACTATGATAAGTTTACTTGAAATTATAGATAATCCTAAGCAGGATATTCCACTATTAGCGGTTTTACGTTCACCAATAGGTGGTTTTTCCTCAGAAGATATAGTAAATGTTAGATTGAATAGTCCAGAAACAGATATTTTTGATGCACTAAAAAATTATATTGAATTAGAACATACAGAATTAACAAAAAAAATATCTGGATTTTTAGACAAATTGGATATATGGAGAAAGAAATCACTTATAATTCCTATTGATGAATTAATTTGGAATTTATATATGGAAACAGGTTATTATGGTTATGTAGGGGCCATGCCTACTGGAGAAAAGAGGCAGGCAAACTTAAGAATGCTATTTCAAAGGGCAAAACAATATGATAAAACAAGTTATAAAGGCTTATTTAACTTTATAAAGTTTATAGATAAAGTTAAGAGTACTAGTGGTGATTTAGGCTCAGCTAAGACTATAGGTGAAAATGAAAATGTAGTAAGAATAATGAGCATTCATAAAAGTAAGGGGCTTGAATTCCCAGTTGTATTTTTAAGTGCTATGGGAAAACAATTTAATACTATGGATATAAAGAAAAAAATATTATTTCATCATGAGTTAGGTTTTGGACCAGAAGTTATAGATTTTAAAAGAAGAATTTCATATAGTCCTATAATTAAGGATATAATTAAGAATAAAATTAAGAAAGAAAATTTATCAGAAGAAATGAGAATACTTTATGTTGCTTTTACAAGGGCTAAAGAAAAATTAATAATTTCAGGAAGTGTTAAGTCTTTTGAAAAATCTATAGAGAGATGGAGAAGTATAGCTAAAAATAGTGAGGGAAAAATTTTGCAAGGATATTTAATAAGAGCCAATAATTATTTAGATTGGATTATGCCTTGTATAATTAGACATGAGGATGGCGTCTCTTTATTAAAAAATAATAAAATTCCTACAATTAAAGATAATTCTAAGTGGAATGTCAGACTTATTAGTTATAAAGACCTTATAGAATATGAAGATAAAATAGTTAATAACAAGGATATAGAAGAAATATTAAATAGAATTTATGAGATTCATGATGACACAATACAAAATAAAGTTTTAAATAGATTGGATTATAAATATAAATATGAGAAGGCTACAACTATGGAAACTAATTTTACTGTATCTGAGTTAAAGAGGCAGAATAATCAAGAAGAAGAAATGGAGTATACAGGAAACTATGTGCCATCAATAGTTAAAAGACCTAAATTTTTAGAAGAAAAGAAAATTTTAACACCAGCAGAAAAAGGTACTGCTGTTCATGCTGTTATGCAAAGATTAGATTTTTCACAGGATTGTAGTGAGGCTGGAATAAGAAGGCAAATAAAACAGATGGTTGAAAATGAACTAATAACGGAAGAACAAGAAAAAGTTATTAAAATAAGTAAAATAAGTAACTTCTTAAATGATGATTTAGGGAAAAAAGTAATAGAAGCTTATAAAGAAGGAACCTTAAATAGGGAAGTACCATTTAGCATAGAAGTAAGAGCTAAAGAAGTTTATAAGGAATTAGAAGAAGATGTGTATGATAATGAATTTATAAAAATTCAAGGAATAATAGATGGTTATTTTGAAAAAAATAATAAAATTGTTCTATTTGATTATAAAACGGATTATATATCAATGGACAATGAAAATGGAATTCAGTCTATAAAAGAAAAATATAAAATGCAATTAGATTATTATAGTAGAGCTTTAGAAAAAGGAATAGGAAAGCCGGTTATAAAAAAATATTTATATTTATTTTCTATAGATAAAAGTGAAGAAGTTGAGTAAGGTATATGAAAAAAATAGGAAGCTAAAGATTCAAATTAGATTTGTAACGACACAAGAAGATGAAATTTAATTATAGTGAAGATATGTATGGAGTTTTTCGATAAAGCATTCGTTACGAATAGGTGAAAATACTGATAAGTATATTTAATAGTAAAAAAGGTGTATTAAAATGGTTGCATGCCAATTTAATACACCTTCTTTTTATGAGTTGTATTTGCAGAAGTATAACCATAACCTCTGTAAATGGAGGAAAATGAAGAAAGTATAATATAATATTTGGGGAGTATTATAGGAAATACTTTCTTAAAATATAAGGTATAATTTATACCTTAATATATAAATATAATAAATAAGTTTTAGTTTAGATGTATGAAAACATCGTTAATTAGTATATCCAATAGAATAAAAAAAATTCAGAAAAAGAAATTGTTATTTAAGGTAACAGTTTTATTTTTATAAAAATATATTTTAATGGTATTGAATAAATTTAAATTGTAGCTTGTTTCTATATAATAATTGATAACAAAATTTAAATATTAAGTTATGTTCCTATATGTGCTATAATTTGGTCTTTAAATTAAAATTTGATACAATAAATAAAAGATTAATTAAATATATAATTGGATTAGTAAAGGAGAAAATATGGCACAGGTAAAGACAAATGCAATGAGAATTTTAGATAAAAAAAATATAAAGTATAATATTATAACCTATGAAAATAAAGATGGAAAAATAGATGGAGTATCAGTTGCTGCTAAAATAGGAAAGTCAGAAGATATGGTATATAAAACATTAGTAGCTCAAGGGGTTAGTAAGGAATTATATGTTTTTGTTATACCAGTAAAGGAAGAATTGGATTTGAAAAAAGCATCAAAAATTTGTGGTGAAAAAAAAATTGAGATGATAAAAGTTACAGATATTAATAAATATACTGGGTACATAAGAGGGGGATGCTCTCCAATTGGTATGAAAAAACTATATAAGACCTTTATAAATATCACTGTAGAGTCATTGGAAAATGTTATAGTTAGTGGTGGTAAAATTGGTGTTCAGATAGAAATACCACCTAAAAATCTAATAGAAATTGTAAATGCAAAAACAGCAGACTTGATAAAAAGTTAGGAGAAACTGTATAAAAGTAGAATTTAAATTTTATTTTTATACAGTTTTATTATTATGAAATTATTTTTTTAGCCAGTGTTTTAATATTACATTTATACTTCTTTCCATCTCATTAGAAAATTCTTGACTAAATTTTCTACCATATAAAAATTGACCAAAATTTTCAGCATTATATTTATTAGGTTTAGGAATTTTATTTTCATAGAGCTCATACATAGTTTTAAAATCATCTTTATTTAAATCATGATAATGTTCAGAGTGAATAATGTATTTTTTATCAAAGCGTGGTGTGATTTTCTTAGGATAATCATCTGGATAGTAACCAAGACAAAGCATGGATATAGGAAATGTCCAATCAGGCAAGTTAAAATGTTTTTTATGGATTTCATAATTTTCAATTATATCACCTATATAGCAAGAGCCTATATTTAAGGATTCTGCAGCAATAACTGTGTTCTGAGCAGCTATAAAAGCATCACCAGCAGCTAAAAATAAACTTGATAAATTAGGAGTTTTAAATTTTACATTGGCTTTATTGCAATAATCTTTGATATTACAACTTTCAAAGTATTTATAAAGTCTATGCATATCCGCTAAGAATATTAATATTACTGGTGCAGTAGCTATAAAAGGTTGATTATCACAAGTTTTACTTAACAAATCTTTTGTTCTATCATCTTTGACTACTATTATAGAATACATCATCATATTCCCAGCAGTAGGAGCTCGCATAGCGCTTTCCAAAATTAAGTTTAAATGATTTTCTTCAATTTCGACATTTTTATATTTTCGTAAAGAAGTTCTGTTAAATATTGAATTTAATGTAGAATTATGCATAATATCCTCCTTATTTTAAAGTTGAAAATTTACGGAATTTGAATTTAAGTAATAATATCATGAAATTCCAAATATTTCAACTTACAATATAATGTATTAAATGAAAAAATATAGAAATAGTATAAAAATTGTTATATTATTGTATAAAAAGATAAAGTTTGAAGTTATTATATGAGGGGATATTACATGATAAGTTATAATTTGAAAAAAAATGAAGTTTATATTAAATTTTTAATTATTTCTGTTTTATTTTATACTTATTTAACATCTAATGCATTAGCTGTAGGAAATCAGCTAAATTTTGAAAGAATTACTAATGAAGATGGATTGTCGCAAAATACTATAAGATCAATTATACAGGATAAAAAAGGATATATGTGGATAGGGACTAATGAAGGGTTAAACATATATGATGGCAATAAATTTGAAGTTATTAAATACAATAAATTTAAAGATAAAGGTTTATCATCTTCTAATATTTTGTGTATTACACAAGATAATAAAGAAAATATTTGGATAGGAACAAAAAATGGACTTAATAGATTTGATACTAAAACCAATAAGATTCAAATATATAAATTTAATGATTGTGATGAGAATAGTATATCTAACAATAGGATAAGAGTATTAATGGTAGATTCTAAAAATAGATTATGGATAGGCACTGAATATGGTTTAAATATATATAACTATGATGAGGATAATTTTTTTAGAATTTATAAAAGTGATTCTTGTGTAAAGCTAACAGATAATAGAATTACTGCTATAGAAGAAGATAAGAAAGGAAATATATGGGTAGGGACTAAGGATGGGTTAAACTGCATTAATGAAGATTTAAGCAAGATAGATACTTATTCTCATGGAGGAGAGTTATACAATCTAACAGATAATAGTATTACAAGTTTATGTGTAGAAAATGATAATTTATGGGTTGGAACATTAAAAGGGGGAATTAATAAATTAAATTTAAAGACAAAAGAAAATATTATTTATAACAACGAAACAAATGAAATATTAAGCAATACTATTACAAAATTAAAGATAGTAAATTGTAATGAAGAAAGCAAAATGTTTATTGGTACTCATAATGGATTAAATATATATGATTTAAAAAGTGAAAAAATTATAGAATGCAAAAATAACACATGTGATTTAAAAAGTTTATCAAGTAATGTAGTTATAGATGTATACCAAGATAGAACAGGACTTATATGGATTGGAACTGCAGATGGAATAAATTTATATAACTCAAAAAGTTTTTTTGAACATTATAAAAAAACTGGAGATAAAAACTCTATAAGCAGCAATATAATAAGTGGAATTTATGAAGACAAAGATGAATTACTTTGGGTAGGAACTAGAGACAATGGAATTAATTGCATTGATAGAAAAAATAAAAATAAAGTTATATATAAAGAAGATGAAAATGAATATGTGTGGTCTGTAGTAGGTAATGAAAATGATGAAATATATTGGAATACATCCCGTTATGTAAAAAAATTTAATAAAAATAGCGGAATAAGTACTACACTAGATTTACCTATATGTTCTCCTAAAACGTTATACTTTGATAAAGAAGGTTATCTTTGGATTAGTGGTAACAATGAATTAATAGCAATATCTCCAAATGGTGAAATTATAGATTATAAATTTATTTTAGAAAGTACCATTGGAAGGTTAGATAAAGTTATTTTAACAATACATCAAGATAAAAATGGAGAAATGTGGTTTGGGGGAAATATAGGGCTTATAAGATATAATAAAGAGAGTAATAAAATAAAAAATTATTATCATGAAGAAAATAGTTGCAATGGGTTAATAAGTAATAGAATAAGTTGTATTAATAGTGATAGTAAAGGTACTATATTAATTGGTAGTGATTATGGAATTAATATGTTAGATCCTAAAACAGAAAAATTTAGTCAAGGGGATGAAAGTTCTGGATTACCAAGCAATTATGTATATGGAATATTAGTAGATGAAAAAGATAATCCTTGGATAAGTACTAATCAAGGAATATGTAAATTGGAGATTCAAAATCAATCAATAATCATATTTGATATTTTCGATGGGCTACAAGGAAAAGAATTTAATTTATTATCTTATTTTAAAAATAAAAATGGAGAAATGTTTTTTGGTGGAAATAATGGATTTAATGTATTTAGTCCTAGTAAGTTTAAAGAAGAGGATATTAGTATAGATGTAGTTATAAAAGATATTTCTGTTAAAGATAAAGAAATAGTTGATTATAAGGACTTAAGTTTAAAACATTATGAAAATAGTTTTAATATAAATTTCTTTCTTCCTGATTATAGGAATTTAGGGAATAGAGCATTTTTATATAGATTAAAAGGATTAGACAAGGATTGGAATTTTGGATTAAACTTAAATAATATAAGTTATACTCAGATTCCACCAGGGGAGTATACTTTTGAAATATGTTCACAAAATTGTATTGGTCAGTGGAGTGGTCCTAAAAAAGTAAATATTAATATTCAAACACCACCATGGAGAACACCGTTTGCTTATTTGATTTATATAATTATAGTGGCTATGATTATATTATTTTTGTGGAATGAGTTTAAAGTTTTAGATTCTTTAGTAAAACAAAAGACTAGTGAACTAAACAAAGAGTTACATGAAAATGAAAATTTATATAAGAAAATTATTCAACAAGAAAAAAATAAGAATAATTATTTTGTTAATTTATCACATGAACTTAGAACTCCACTAAATGTTATTTTAAGTAGTCTTCAGCTTATAGATAAATTAAATGAAGAAAAAAGTTATATTCCAAAGGAGAAAATAGTATATTATGTGAAGGTTATGAATAAAAATTCTAATAGATTATTAAAGCTTATAAATAATATAATAGATACTTCAAAAATTGAATCAGGAACATATGAAGTGAAATTTGAAAATGTAGATATTGTTTATTTAGTTGAAGAAGTTGCTCTTTCAATGAAAGATTTAATAGAAAGTAAAGGAATAGAACTTATAATAGATCCTGAAATGGAAGAAAAAATGATAGAATGTGCTCCATCAGAAATAGAAAGGTGTATTATAAACTTAATAGGAAATGCAGTTAAATTTACAGATAAAGGTGGAAGAATAGAGGTTAGATTATTTGATTTGGGAGAGCAAGTGAAAATATCTGTAAAAGATACTGGCATAGGTATTGATTGTAAATATCATGATGTAATATTTAATAGATTTTCACAAGCTTATAAAAAATCTACAGAAGAATATGGTGGAAGTGGATTAGGTCTTACAGTTACAAGACAATTGATTCTGTTGCATGAGGGTAGTATAGAACTAATTAGTAAAGTTGGAGAGGGAAGTGAATTTGTTATAACACTTCCTGTCTATAGAAATACTCATGTAGGAAGTTTAAATTACTCATAATAAAGTAAATTTAATCTTAAAAAATTTTAGAATGAAAAGTTGATTAGGAGATAATGTTGTTTTAATAATATATTAAAATTTAAAACCACATTATCTTTTTATTTAATATAATTTAAAAAATTATTAAATTTTATTAGTAAAAGTACAAGTGTATGTAATAAAAATACTATAATATAATTATAAAGTTTGTAATAGAATGTTGATTTGAATATTCAAATACTTAAATAAAGTAATTTTATTAAAAGGAGTTTGATATGAAAGAAAAAATTATAATGATTTTTATATTTTTAATTATATTTTGTATAAAGAATTATTCTGTTTATGGAGAAACAGAAACTCATAAATTAAATTTTGAAAATATAACAGTAGATGATGGTTTATCTCAATCATCAGTGAATGCCATATTTCAAGATAGTGAGGGATATATTTGGATAGGAACAGATGATGGACTAAATAGGTATGACGGACATCAGTTTTATGTATATAGATATGATGAAGAAAAGATAAGTATAAACTCAAATTGCATATCGGATATATTTGAAGATGGAGAAGGATATTTATGGATAGGTACTTCACGAGGAATAAATAAAATAAATAAGGATGGTAAAGTTTTAGAGACATATAATGCATATAGCGATTTATCACATTATAAGATTGTAGACATAATGGAAGATAGTAATGAGAGAATATGGGTGGCTACAGAGAATGGGCTGAATATAATAGATAAAAAATCTAAAAAAATAGATAAATTTTTTAATGAAATAAATAATAGTAACTCCTTAAGTAGTGATTTTATAACTAGTATATGTGAGGATATAAATGGTAATATATGGATAGGAACTAATAATGGATTAAATAAGTTTGAAGTTAAAGATAATAAATTTATAAGATATGATAATGATTTAGTAAATGGTACATATATAACTAAAGTTTATAAGGATAATGAAAAAATTTATATAGGAACCAAGGAAGATGGATTATTTGAATTAAATATAGAAACTAATAAAATGAGTAAGTATAATTATGAGGACTTAAACGGAAACATAAGTAGTATATTTAAAGATGCTTCAGGAAATTTGTGGATTGGAAGTGATAATGGATTAATAAACATTAAAGATAATAATTTTATAACTTATAAAAACAGTTATTATGATAGTCAAAGTTTAGTGAGTAATAATGTGTTATCAATTACCCAAGATAAATCGGGATTAATTTGGGTAGGAACTTATGGAGGAATTAGTATTTTTAATCCTAATAAGTTGTTTACACACTACAAAAGGATTCCTATGATAGATCAAACTTTAAGTTCAGATCAAGTTTCAGGAATATATGAAGATGATGAAGGGTTAATTTGGTTAGGTACCAAAAATGATGGATTAAATGTTTTAGATAGGTACAATAATTCTATTAAAGTATTTAAAAAGGAAGATATAAAATCCATAAGTGACAATCAAATATGGCAAATCACAGGTAAAGGTAACGATATATGGATAGCTACATCTAATGGATTAAATAAATTTAATAAAAATACTGGGAAATTCACTAATTACTATCATGGGGAGAATGAAAATAGTCTAATAAATAATGATGTTAGATCACTCTTTATTGATAATAAAGGAATACTTTGGATTGGGACAACAAATGGAGTATGCACATTAGACTCAAATGGGAATTTTAAAGACTACTCATATATATTTAATGATAATAATATAATGGACAAGTCTATAACGTCAATATATGAAGATGAATATGGAAATATGTGGTTTGGAACATCTATAGATGGAGGAATAGTAAAATATAATAGGGATACGGAGGAAGTTAAAAACTATATTCATATAAAAGGTGAATCGAATACAATAAGTTTTAATGCTATAAAATCCATAACTGGAGATGGTGTAGGTAATTTATGGATTGCAACTAGTTACGGAATAAATAAATTTAACATAAAAAATGAAAAATTTATAACATATAATGATAAAAATGGTCTTTCAAATAATTTTACATATGGAATTTTAATTGATGATGATAAGAATCCTTGGATAAGTACAAATAATGGAATTTGTAAATATAACATTGAAAGAGATAGCTTTACAGTTTTTGATATAACAGATGGATTACAGAATAAAGAATTTAATACATACTCTTATTTTAAAAGTAAAAGTGGTGAGATGTTTTTTGGAGGAATAAGTGGATTTAATAGCTTTTATCCAAAGAATATAAATAAGCCTGATTATACTGCAAAAGTTAAAATTGAAAGTTTAAAATTTAATACAAAAGATATAAATATAACAAAGAATATTGAATTAAAATACGATGAAAACTATTTAAATTTTGAGTTTTTTTTACCTGATTTTAAAAATACTGCACAAACAACATATTATTATAAGTTGCAAGGACTAGACGATGATTGGATAGATTCAGAAAATAGGAACTATGCAAAGTATACAAATATTCCACCAGGAAACTATAAGTTTTTAGTTACAGCAAGAAGTTCAAATGGTAATTGGAGTAATCCCACAGAACTTAATATAAAAATATTGAATCCACCTTGGAAATCTGGATGGGCCTATCTAATATATTTGTTGGTAATTTTACTAATTATATATATAGCATGGAATTATGTAAAAATTTTAGAATCCATAATATTTGAGAGAACTCATCAACTTAATATTAAATTTGCAGAGAACGAAGAATTATATAAACAAGTTATTGAAGTTGAGAAATATAAAAACAACTATTTTGTTAATTTATCCCATGAGTTAAGAACTCCATTGAATTTAATTTTATCATCTGTACAATTAATAAATAGTTTTAATCAGTCTAAAGATGGAATAAGTAGAAATAAATTAGAGGAGTATATGCTAGTTTTACAAAGAAATTCTAAAAGGTTGTTAAGGCTTATAAATAATATAATAGATACTTCAAAAATAGAAGCAGGAGAATATAAGTTACATATAGCAAAAGTGGATATTATTTATATAGTTGAGGAATTAGCACTCTCAATGAAAAATTTTGTAGAAGATAATGGTATAGAACTCATTATAGATCCAGAGGTAGAAGAGTTTGAAATTGAATGTGATGGGGATACAATAGAAAGATGTTTAATTAATTTAATTGGAAATGCAGTGAAATTTACTGAAAAAGGTGGAAAGATAGAAGTTGGTGTTTGGACTGATAGTTATAAAGTATATATAGATATTAAAGATACTGGTATAGGAATAGATAAAAAATATCATGAAAGTATATTTAATAGATTTTCTCAGACTTACAGTAAAAGTACTGAGGAACATGGGGGAAGCGGTCTAGGATTGACTGTAACTAAACAAATAATTGAACTTCATAATGGTGAAATAAAAGTTGAAAGTGAATTAGGAAAAGGAAGTAAATTTACATTAGCATTACCTATAAGTCAAACAAAAAAACATTGACATTAGTTGTCAATGTTTTTGTTTGATTTATAGTTTATTAGATTTCTTTTTTCTATCATAATTTGCATATAAAATTAATGCAACTGCTGTAAATATTAATGGTCCAGCTAAACTGAATATTGAAGTTATATAGTCATTATTAATAGCAGGTTCTATTATAGAAAATATATTTGCAAAGCCAACAGTAGCTGTAACAATTATAGTTAGTATTAAAGATACTGATTTGCTTTTAAACATTACAAATGGCTTTTTAATTTCATCTTTTCTTTTAAATGATATAAAAGCACCGGCTAAGAACATATAAGGTATGGTCATTGCAACATTTGTCATAGCTATTAATATATCGAAAAATTTAGTAGCTGCGTCTCCTCCGAAAGATACTAATGCAATTATTATAATTACAACAACAGCTTGAACCTTCATTGCAGTTACAGGTATTCCATTTTCAACTTTAGATATTTTATCATTGAATAATCCTTTTGGAGAACCTTCTATTAATTGTTTTACTGGTGCATATGTCATAGTAAAAAATGCGCCAAATAATGCAAGTAACATGGAAAGTCCAACAAATCTAGCAATCCAGTTACCAATTGCTATTGATACTGTTTCACTAAGACCAAAAGTTGTTCCAAGAGTATATCCTAGGTTATTCATTACTATATAACCAACATTAGCTTTATTAACTACATCAGAAGATAGTGTTTTATCCCAATTGGTAAATATGCCTATACAAAATAGACCAACAGCATAACCAACGGCTATAACTATAGCTGAAAAAGTTAAACCTTTTGGAAAGTTTTTTTCGGCATTTTCTGTTTCATCAACAAGACCACCGACAACTTCTATTCCACCAAATGCAAAAATTGCAAAAACTAAAAATGACAGGATAGATATAGGGCTAGTATAAGCTGGATTTGGTGAAGACATAAATGATGAAAGTGAATCTATTGGTTGAGCAAGTTTTCCACCATTACCAATTAACACAATTATAGCTCCACCTATAAGTAAAATATTAAGTAATGCAACAGCAGTACCACCTATAGAAGTAACTTTTTTTATTTTATCTAAACCTTTTGTAGAGATAAAAGTTATAAGGGTTATTAATAAAATTCCTAAAATTCCAAGTGTTTTAGGAGAACTCAATCCAAATATAGTCCAAGTTGAAGTCTTATCCACTCCAGAAATAGCTGTAGAAAGTGGAATCCAAATAGTAGATGATATATTAACCATCCAAATTATTGCGGATGTGTACCACATAAAAGTTCCAACAAAAGCATATCTAGGTCCTACTGATTTTTCCATCCAAGAAAAAATACCACCTTTTTCATTTTTAAACGCTGCTCCATATTCTGCTATCATAAATGCAAATGGAATAAAAAATATTAAAGATGAAATTATGTAGAATGGTATAGCACCATATCCCATTAAGTAAAATGATCTTGGCATATTATTAAAGCCATAAACTGAAGTGAATATCATTAATATTAGTGCAGTTAAAGATAACTTTTTATTATTATTATTTGATGACATTTTATTTCCTCCTTTACAAAGTTTACAATTTGTTAATAATTTAATAACTACAAGATTATATTATACGGGTTTTATGAGAAAAAACAAGATAAAAATTTAAAAAATTTTGAACATATATTAAATATAAATGATTTATACAGTTTGAAAAAATTTGTTAAAAAATTATTGTCAATAGTATTATGTGTATTGCTTAAAAAGTAAATACATTTAATATAGGGGCTAAAGTTCAGTTTAAAAATTACTCATTAAGAACTTGGATATCTTAAACAGTGATGTATGTTTTAAATTACTTAAAACTTAGTAATGATTTTATAAAAAATGTTTTGAATTTATTTATTAGGTTTTGATATCAATACAAAAATAGTAAATATAATTTATAATATTTATTTAAATAATATTTTAAGTCTATAAGTCACAAATAGCTTAAAGCTTTTAATATATATTAAAAAACTTAAATTTAAACATTATAATTAAATTTAAAATAGATATTTATGGTAAAATTAATTTATTAGAATATTTAGAAAAAAGGGGGAGCGAAGATGAATGAAAAAGAACTTTTAAAAAAATTATGTGAAAGTCATGGTCCTAGTGGAAGAGAGCATTGGCTATTTGATACTATAAAATGTGCTTTTGAAAGTTTTGGAGAAGTTACAAAAGATAATCTTAACAATGTAATTATAAAGAAAAAAGGTAAGGGCAAAGGAAAGATAATGTTAATGGCCCATGCTGATGAAATATTTATGGTTGTAACTAAAATAGATAAAAATGGATTTTTACAATTTGAAGAAAACGGATTCGATCCTAAGGTTTTAGTTTCTCAAGAAGTCATCATACACGGTAAAGAAAAAATTTCAGGAATCATAGGAGTTAAACCACCACATTTATTTAACGATGAAGATAGAAAAAAAGCAATTAAAGTAGAAGATTTAAGAATAGATACAGGATATAGTGAAGAATCATTAAGAGAAAAAATAAGTGTTGGAGATTTTGTAACTATAAAAAGAAATTTTATAGAACTTTTAAATGATAATGTTTCTGGGAAAGCACTAGATGATAGAGCCTGTATTGGAATACTTTATTCTTGTGCAAAGGAGCTTGAAAATATAAATCATGACTTAGATGTGTATTTTGTATGCTCATCACAAGAGGAAGTAGGACATAGAGGTGCCAAAACAGCTACTTATGGAATAAAACCAGATATAGGAATAGCTATTGATGTTGGGTTTGATAATAGTTTTTTGGGAGATGAAGATTCTAATACAGCTTTAGGCGATGGGCCAATGATATCTGTAGGACCTAATATTCACCCGAAACTTAGAAAGTATACTATTGATATAGCTAAAGAATATAACATACCTTATGGAGTAGAAGTGTGTCCTGGAGCTACAGGTACAGATGCTTGGGATATACAAATTTCAGCAGATGGAGTACCAACGTTACTGTTTTCATTGGCACAGAGATACATGCATACTTCAGTTGAAGTTGTAAATATAAATGATATTAAGAATGCAGGAAGATTATTAGCTAAAATTATAGAAAAAACAAAATATGAAGATTTGGAGGGGATTTTATGTTTCTAGCAAAGGAACTTGAAAAAGGTGGTTTATTAGATAAACTAACTTCTGCTCATGGTCCTACAGGTTATGAAGGTGAAGTAAGAAATATAATAAAGAAAGAAATAGAAAATTATGTAGATGATATAAAAGTCGATAAAATGGGGAATATAGTTGCACATAAAAAAGGTAACGGTCCTAAAGTTATGATTGCAGCACATATGGATGAAGTCGGATTTATAATTACAGGATATAATAAGGATGGTACTTTGAAATTTAGAGGTTTAGGGGGAGTGAATCAGTTAGCTATTCCATCTAAACCAGTTCTAATAGGTGAAAAAAAATTAAAAGGTGTTATAGGAGTAAAAGCTATACATCTACAAAGCTCTGAAGAGAGAAAAAAGCCATTTAACTATTCAAATTGTTGTATAGATATAGGGGCAAAATCAAAAGATAAAGCAATGCAGCAAGTTGAATATGGAGAATATGTGGTTTTTGATACAGAATATGATAGTTTTGGAGAAAATCTTATAAAAGGTAAAGCTTTTGATGATAGAATAGGATGTTTAGTTATTATAGAAATATTAAAAGAAAAATATGATTGTGATTTATATGGGGTTTTTAATGTACAAGAGGAAGTAGGATCTAGAGGAGCAAATATATCTGCATTTAATGTTCAACCAGATTTTGCTATTGTTCTAGAAGGAACTATATGTGCAGATATGCCTAACATACCAGATAATAAAAAAGCAACTGAAGTTAATAAGGGACCTGCAATTTCAATAATGGATAAAAAAAGTATCTTTAGTAATGAGATGGTAGAGGAAATAATTAAATGCTGTGATGAAAATAAAATTCCATATCAAAGAAGAAATTCAATAGCAGGTGGAAATGATGCAGGTGTAATTCACACAGTAGGAAATGGAACTTCAAAAATAGCTGCAATTTCAGTACCTTGTAGATATATTCATTCTTCAATATCAGTTGCATCACAGAAAGACTATTTAAATACAGTAAAATTGTTAAATTGTTATTTAAAGAAGTTTTAATATATGCTAATTTGCATTTAAATATTAAGGTAAAGGTTTAGTTCGATATAATAAAAATATATGAAATGGAGTGTATTGGTATGGATATGTTATTAAATAAATTGGCAAAAGCTTTTGGAACTAGTGGACATGAAAAAAATATCAGGTTAGCAATAATAGAAGAATTAGAAAAATTACCAGTAAAATATGAAGTAGATAAAATGGATAATGTAATAGTTACTATTGGTAAAAAAAATAGTGATAAAGATATGATGATAGTTTCTCATATGGATTCAGTAGGTCTTATAATAAACTTTATAGATGAAAAAGGACATTTATTAGTTGATCAAATAGGCAATTTTCAAGTAAAGGACTTTGTGAATAATTTAGTGGTTTTTGAAAATGGTATAATTGGTAGAGTGTGTTGTAAAAAAGATGAGGTTAAAATAGAATATGTTTATATAGATTTGTTTGTAGATAAAAAGGAAGAAGCTTTAAAAAAAGTAAAAGAAGGTGATGTTGCTGTATTATATGGGGACATAAATGAAGTGGAAGGGAATATAATAGGGCATAATTTAAATAATAAAATAGGATGCTATTCTATGATAAAAGCGTTACAATATATATGTAAACATAACTTGGAATTAAATAATTTAGATAAAAAAATACATTTTGTATTTTCTACTCAAAAACAATTAGGTGGAAGAGGTGCAAGAGCAGCAGCATTTAAACTAGAACCAAATTATTGTTTGGCAATTGATAGTGAAAAAGCATCAGATAACTTTAAAAGTGGACAAGGCGTCGGCATACATGTAGTTGATAGGAATTTAATAGTTCATCATGAAATAAAAGAACTATTAGAAGATGTTTGTAAAGATGATGAAATTAAAAGTCAATATGTTTTTAGTAAAGTAGGAACAGATGGTGGAATGATACACAAGGAACTATGTGGAATTAAAACAGGTGCAATATCAGTACCTGTAAATTATAAGAACACACTTAATGAAACAATAAGTGTTAGTGATATTGAACTTTTAACAAAAGTTATAATAAAAACTATAACTATCCATAACTAAAATTAATTTAAAGTTGTCTTATAATTAAAAAATATGGTTAAGGTATGGAATGTAAATTGTTAGTAAATAATTTCTTTTCTTACCTTAACCTTTAATTGTGGAATAAATTTTAAATTTATTTTAATACATAAAAATTTATTAAGAAAGGAACATAAGAAATGAGATTGAAAAAAATAGCTATAGCCATGGCTTTGGTAGGAAGCATCTTATTAATTGGATGCGGAAATTCATCAAATAAAGGATCGACTATAGAAACAAAGGAGAAAAAGGTAGTTAATGTAGTTGTACCAGATGGATTACCTTCAATTACTATGGCAAAAATAATGAAAGAAAATCCTAACTTTGATGAAACTGTTGATATAAAGTATTCAATAGAAAAAGGAACAGATGGGTTAACATCTAAAGTTTTATCTGGAGAAGCAGATATTGCTATTGTTCCATCAAATTTAGCGGCACAGGCATATAATAAGGGATTAGGATATAAACTTGCTGCAACAGGTGGATTTGGTTCTTTTTCTTTAATTGGAAATGAAGATATAAAAACTGTTGAAGATTTAAAAGGTAAAACTGTAACTACTATAGGAAAAGGGATGACACCGGATATAGTTTTAAAAGCTATATTAAAGGAAAAAGGCATAGATATAGAAAAGGATATAACTTTAAATTATTTAGGGGGAGCTACAGAATTAGCACCTACATTTTTAAGTGGAAAATGTGAAATAGCTCAAATACCAGAACCAATGTTAACAAAAGTTTTATCTCAAAAGACAACTTCTAATATAATTATAGATTTAAACGAAGAGTGGAAAACAACATTTAAAACAGAGAATGGTTATCCACAAAGTAGTTTAATAATTAAAGAAAACCTTATAAGTGATAGGGATAACTTTGTTAATAAATTTATAAAAGGATATAAAGATAGTATAGAATTTGCAAATAACAATACTGATAAATTAGGAAACTACTGTGAAGAACTTGGAATATCAGTAGATAAAAACATTTTAAAAGATGCTATAGAAAGATCAAATTTAAAATTTGTAAAAGCTAAAGATTCTAAAAAAGATTATGAGAAATATTATGAGATACTAATGGAGTCTAACAGTAAAGTTATTGGTGGTAAAATTCCAGATGAAAAAATATATTATGAAGAATAAAAAATTAGTAGCATTAGGAACAATATTATTTCTAATGCTATGGTTCTTATTATATAAAGTTATAAACAACAAAATATTATTACCTTCTCCAATTGAAGTACTTATAGAAGTAAAGTATATAATAACAGAGAAAACTTTTGCAAATATAATTTTTGGGACCTTAAACAGGTCAGTTTGGGCATTTTTTATAGCATTAAGTTTTGCTATTGTTTTATCTATTTTTTCAATTTTAAACCATGTTATATATAATTTTTTGATACCATTTATAGAACTTTTGAAAACTATACCTACAATGACAATAGTAATTTTAGCTTTGGTATGGTTAAACAATGATAAAGCTCCAATTCTTATGGGGATTTTATCAGTTTTTCCAATACTATATGAAGGACTATTAAAGAATATTATTAGTACTGATGAAAAGATAATACATATGTTAGATGTATATAACGTACAAAAAATAGATGTTGTTAGGTATGTATATATACCTAAAATTTTTGAAGGGTTAGGTAAGATATTTTCATCAACTTTAGGATTAACTTTTAAAATTGTTGTAGGTGGAGAAATCCTAGCAGCACCAAACAACTCCATTGGGAGTGAAATACAGTTACAAAAAGTGTATTTAAATACTGCTGGTGTATTTGCGTGGATAATAATTATTGTTATTTTAACTATAATTATAGACTATATAATAAACTTTATTGGGGAGTTTAGGGGAGAAAAATTATGGATGAAATTTTAGTTAAAAAAGTTAATAAGAGTTTTGGAAAACTGAAAATTTTAAAAGATATATCAATGAATTGTGAAAAAGAAAAAGTTACGTGTATATTAGGGCCATCAGGATGTGGGAAAAGTACTTTATTAAATATAATAACTAAAAATATAAAAGATTATGAAGGAGAGGTAATTGGATATAAAAAAGATGACGTTTCTTTTGTTTTTCAAGAGGATAGGCTATTAGAATGGCTAAATATATATGATAATCTAAAATTAGTATTTAAATCAAAATATAAGGGCATAGAATTAAAAAATAAAATTTTGGAATCATTAAATAGTGTAGGAATGGAAAAATATAAAGAATTTTATCCTAAAGAATTAAGTGGAGGGATGAGACAAAGAATTAGTATAATACGAGCTTTCTTTTATGGAGGAGGGCTTTTAATTATGGATGAACCATTTAAATCTTTAGATATAAAAAATAAAAGAGTTTTAATAGAGGATTTTAAAACTTTAAGAAATAAAAATAAAAATACAGTAATATTTGTAACCCATGATATAGAAGAAGCTATTGAATTATCTGATAAAATATATGTACTTTCAGATAAACCAACAACAGTTAAAAAAGAATTTATAAATGTAAATATTGATATTTATGATGAATTAAAATATATATTAATAAATTAAAAATCATTTTAAGTAAGTGTATAAAAATTAACCTGTTAACTTATAATATTTATAATAATTAGTGGTTAGATGAGAAGGTACAAATAGCTATTAATTATTTATTAAAACTTAGAAAAAATATTATTAGGAGGGATTTTTATGACTAAATTAAGTTGTTCAGCTTCAAATTGCGCAAATAATAATAAAAATTATTGCTGTATAAGTTCAATAGATGTTACAGGAAATAGTGCAGTAAATTCAGAGGAAACTTGTTGTAGTAGTTTTAGAGAAAAAAATGATACATTTACTAACTGTACTACAGAACCTAATCCAAGTGTTAATATAGCATGTAAAGCTGAAAATTGTATCCATAATAGTGATAAAAAATGTTATGCTGAAAGTATACATATAGCAGGACAATCTGCATATAATGATGTAGAAACTGAATGTTCAACTTTTAGTTGTGGATATTAATTTAAATAGTGAAAATTTGTAAACAAATTCAGAATTTAAGTTCTTTTGATATATATGTTTAAGGTAATATATTTACAATTATAGAATATAAATATATAATATTTATATAACTTAAAAATATGTTATCTTTGTATGTATATATTATATAATGAAAAAATAATATTTATAGAAGTATAGTTATATTTGGTTTTATGCAAACAACACTCTCTTAATATAGAGAGTGTTTTTTAGTTAAATTTAATATAATATTAAATTTAATTATTATTTAGCAGAATAATAACATCTTTTAGGAGATTCAATTTTTTCATCTGCTTTTAATTTTTTAATTGCTTTATCTATATCTTTTTTATCTACATTTAGTTTTTCTGCAATTTCTCCAGATTTCATAGCACCGTTTTCTTTTAATGTTTCCAAAACCTTATCTAAAATATCCATTTTAACACCTCCAAATGATAATAATTATTATATAATATGAATTATAACATAAATAAATAATAATACAATATCCAATATGGACAAATTTAATAAATGGGATGTAATATGAATATATAGAGTTCTAAGTTAATTTAAAACTTATATATATATTTATTTTTTAATTGATAACAAAGATTTTATGTATAGTTTTAATAGGGCTTTGTTTCTCTATAGAAATACTAGATTTTAGTTTAATGGGGGGAGTTATGAAAAAAAAATACATATAGAAGATAAAAAATGTGTTTTATGTGGAAAATGTGCAGCAGTATGCAATGTAAATGCAATCAAAAGAGAAGGAAAAAGAATGATTTATGATGAAGAAAAGTGCATAAGCTGTGGGAGATGCGTAGAAGGATGTGGTTTCTTAGCCATAAGCTATTGTTAAATAAAAAAGCAAAAGGGGGATTCCCCTTTTGTTTTTTAGCCTTTAGACATATCATAATTACCTTTATTATTAAATTCTTTTTCAAAAGCTTCATCTGCATAAGGTTTAAAGTTAGCGGCTAATTTATCAATTTTATCAATAAATTCTTTATCCTTAATCATAATTTCAGCACTAGGATGTGTAGGTTTTGCTCCGGTAAATTTTACTATTTCTCTTATTTGAGTTGGATTATCTACCATAGGGCAAGGAAGTAGTAAATTTTTATTATAAGGATGCCTTCTTCTAAGCTCCTTAAAGTAATCACATTTTAATGCTTCAAGTAAAGGTTTATTTTTTACATTTTCTGTGGCAAAGTGAGAGAATATACATGGTTCAAGATCCTCTTTAGAATTAATATGACAATAATATTTTCCAGCTATGCAACCACCAACATAAGGAGCATCATTAAAAAAGTCTATAGGGAAAAGTTTCATTTCTTTTCTTATTTCACGAGTTCTTTTTCCTAATGTTAATCTCTCTGTTGGAGAAAGCATGTAATTAATATCTTGAATAGGATTATCTCCTACAGGCATAAACATAAAATACCAAAGCATTCTAGCACCTTTTTCATATAACATATCAATAAATTGATTTGAAATAACTGTATTAATGTTGTTATTTCCTGTAGCTACTGAAGCGCCAAAGGGAACACCTTTTTTATTTAATAAGTCCATTCCTTTCATAACAGAGTTAAAAATGCCATCACCGCGCCTTGTATCAGTTTCCTTTTTAAAGCCTTCTATAGAAAGCATAGGCATTACATTACCTAAGGATTGTAGTTTATCTACTAAAGATTCATCAAATAATGTACCGTTAGTAAAAGGCATAAAGTATATGTCATTATATTTTTTATATATATCTAACATGTATTCATTGAAAAAAGGTTCTCCGCCTAAAACTATAATATAATAAATTCCTAAATCACGTGCTTCTTTAACCAATCTGTCTACTTCCTCATAAGGAATATCATCTTTTTTACAATAATTTGCAGCATAACAACCAGTACAATGAAGGTTACATCTCATAGATGGACTTATAAGTAAGGTAAATGGAATTTTTATATCATTATCCATTCCTATTTTTTCTCTTTTACTAACTCCATACCATAAGGCATTTCCAAGCATATTTTTAAAGAATTTTTTTAAACAATTTTTGTCTGTATTTTTTAGTATATTTTTAACGTATTCTTGGATATTTGGAGAATTCGAATATTGAACATAAACATCTTCTACTATTTTGAGGCTATACTCATCTTTAATTGATTTTCTAAGTAGTGAAAATATTCTTTCAACATTAGATTCTGGATTTTTATCTAAGAGTTCTAATACTGTAGAAATTATTCTTTCTTTTGTTTTTTTTTCAAAATTATCTTTAAAATTCATAACTATACCCCCTATGAATAAAAAAGTGAATAAATATGTTTAATTTAAGAATATAACTAATAATATGCAACACACATATAAAAAATTAGTATTTTAGGAACACAAAATAATTTTTTTTGCAATCCTATGACTAGGTTCTATATGTAATTAAATTTAGGTTAAATTATAGAAGCTTATTGATAATTATGAAAAATATATTAAGTTGGCTAATTTAATATATATAATTTAATATATA